>JBGSNA010000368.1:0-19228 GCA_041739875.1 Pirellulaceae bacterium | reverse complement strand
TCGTTCGGCAGCCTCGTCGAGTTGATTTTGAAATGCAAATGCCATCCGTGACACCCTAAAAAGTCAAAGAAAATGGTAACCTTATACCACGTCTTACCAAGTCAAGCCAATCTCGTCACTTGATGTTCACGCGATGCTTAGTCTTGATTTTGCAGTTCGGCAATGCGTCCTGAAGAAAGTTGACGCCGTCCGGAGTTACATTGCAATCTTGAATTTCCAACTCGGTCAACTTCTTTAATTTGGCGATTTCTCTGATGCCTGTATCAGTAATCTTTGTCTCGCCTAAAGCGAGGCTTTCGAGGCTTGGAAAGCAAGAGAGGTAAGAAACAGCTGAGTCATCGAAACCTGATAAACTAAATCCTACCTTTTTGACCGAAGGCATCGGTGTTAGGGACTTTAAACCATCACCACTGTACCCGGAGCTATTGCCGAACTGTATTTCTACTACGTTTGGGAATCTGTTCAATTTCGAAAGGCTAGTATCGGTTGCACGGTGGTTCCATAACGCCAACTTCTCTACCTGAGGCAAAAATTTGAGTTCGTCAAGATGTTTGTCATCAAAATCGGACACCGCGTTAAAGACTAAATCTTTAAGTCCAGAAAGCGAATTCAACCCAGCGATTGCATGCATGCTCAACGGATTTGCGTTGCCCCCGCCACCAACATACACTCTCCGAACCGACGACATACCACTTAAAAGAATGAGGCACTCGTTTGATGGATAATCAAGCTCTAATACGACCTCGAAGATCTTAAAGTCATTCATCGGCAGGTTGGCTATGTCTTCAATTTCTACTTCAGTGCCATCTGCCGTACCAACTGTTACGCGACCGTGGGCCCGAAGGATTGCTGTCGCGGCAGCCCTCGCCGGGCTTTGGACGTACAAACTTCTCATCTTCACCGCTTCAACCGGTATTACGACGCGAAAGCCTTGGTCGGGGAACATCGCGGTGGCAGGCACATCTCTTCTTGCGGAGCTTCTTGCTGAGCTGTATTGATTTTGCGAACTGCCGCCTCGGGTCAGACGGCCGAATCCGGCGTTCGCGATTGGGAGGGGATCGTAGACGGCGGTTGGGCCATAGCTGATCGGATCAAAGTGGTCTTCCACCCACTCGGAGACGTTGCCGTGCATGTCGTACATGCCAAAGTGATTGGGTGGAAGCTTGCCGACAGAGTGGGAGACCGAGTCGCTGTTGACGTTGATCCAACCGACCGATGCGATGGATTCGGGTGTGTCTCCGGCATACGACATCGACTCGGTGCCGGCGCGACAAGCGTACTCCCATTCAGGTTCCGTCGGTAAACGATAGCCGTTCGTGTTGCCAGCGAAGGTAACTAGTTGGCTATCGTGACGATCTGGAGAAACAAGTAATTCTTGCTGCGATAGCTTTTCGCAGAACTCGATCGCCTGGTCGAAACTGATGCTGCTGGCCGGGAATGCTTCTCGGTCCGTGGGCGGCTTGTCCACGCCGTCCATGATGCTGGCGTATTGTGCCAGTGTGACTTCGTGAATGGCGAGGAAGTAGGGCTGAGTCAGCGTGACCGGATGTCGCGGTGATTCGCTTTGAAAACCGCGTGTGAAAGCGACGTTGGACTCTTCGGCGATAACACGTTTGCCTTCCGCGTCACTACTGCCCATCGTGAACTGGCCAGGCGGGACGAGGCGGAACTTCATGCCGATGCTGTTGGTGTACTCTGCTGGCACGCCGAGGTACTTGGCCCACGCTGCTTGGTGCTGGGCGGCTTGACCGGCGTTGAAAGGTGCGAGAGCCAAGGGCGGAGCATTGTCGGGCCATTTGCTGAGGCTTACGCCTGATCCGCGCTTGGTTACTTTTCGTGTTGGCTTCTCCTCTTCAGCTTGAATCTCGACTTTCGCACCAGCAGCCGCACGGATCGTTTGCTCCGTTCCATCAGGGTTCGTGATTCGAATAATCCAGCCGCCGGCAAGTAAAAAAAGAGGCAACGCCGCTGCCGCGATTATGTAGTTGCGTTTCTTATTACGCCCACGCCCCGAACCGGAGGCGACTTGTGGTTTGCGATTGGGGCTGGTGTCGATCGTCAGATGCGGTAGCGATGCTGCAGGCACCGCTGAAGCCGCGACAGCGCCGATCGGAAGTGTTGCTTCAATTTCTCGTGTCGCCGCTTCTCCTTGAAGCGCATCGGCAAAAGCTTTCATCGAAACGAAACGCTCTTTGGGCTTCTTTGCCATCGCGATCGCACATACTTTGTCCAGCCAATCTGGGATGCCTTCCCGATGCGTTGAGGCGGGCGCAGGCGTTTCGTTTGCGATCTTGAACATCAGGCTCATCATGTCGCCAGTAAGCGGCAGTTGACCCGTGAGCATTTCGTACAACATGACTCCAAGGCTGTAAATGTCCGACGAAGCTCCGGTGGCGTCGATGTTGCCGCTGACTTGTTCCGGAGGCATGTAGGCGGGCGTGCCCAGGATCTGGCCCATCGCGGTCAATTGAGACGCTTCGATGTTGTCGAGCCGAGCCAAGCCGAAGTCCATAATTTGAGGTTCGTTTCTCGCGTCGATCATTATGTTGGCGGGCTTCAAGTCGCGGTGAATGACGCCTTTGCGGTGAGCTTCATCGAGAGTCAGTGCGAGCTTACGAACGAGATTGATCGCGGAAGCTACTTTGAAACGCTTGGCCTTTTTCAGGTAGTCGGAAAGCGGACGGCCTTCGATGAACGCCATCACCATAAAATGAATGCCACGATCTACAGTGACTTCGTGAACGGGACAGATGTTGGGATGCTGGAGTGCGGCGACGGCCCGTGCTTCGCGTTGGAATCGCTGGAGAACTTCGTCTGCGTTATTGGCGTTCAAGAACGGGATTTTCAGAGCGACTTTTCGATCCAGCGTTGGATCATGAGCTAGAAATACGGCTCCCATGCCACCTTGGCCAAGCAGTTTAATGATTTTGTAGCGACCGAGATTCTCGCCGACTACAGGCAGCGATTGGGCGGTTGCTCCACCGCGTGCGGACGGTGAATCGACGGTCTCACCCATGCCGCCTTGGATGCGTGATGTTTCGACGGATGCTTGAGTGATTTGATCAACAGTTTGGTCGATGGGTCGAACTTTCTCGTCACTCATTCACGAAGCTCTTTAGCGGTCAACGATTTCAGTTTACAGGCGAAATTGACTTTGGATTTTATGGTGGTCTACACACCCTCCGCAACGGCAACGGGACCGAAACAGCGGATATGCGTACACTATTTCCCGTGGCGTGACACTAATCGAACGATAAGGGCCGTTTGATTGCATGTGCCTGAGTCGCTGCGCATTTCATCTGCGGGAGCTCGATTTAGTTTTTCAAATCTGCGCAAAGTAGATGCTCAACTCGTTCGGACACTCGAAACTAACTGTGCCTAATAGGGCCGCTGTTCCCGCGGCCCTGGGGAACGTTTCGTTCGGCCCGGAGTACCTAAGTTCGACCAGCGGACGCGTCAGTCCCGGGTTGTGGGATCATCGCCCACGCCGGTCGGCTTTGGGTCGGCTTTGCCTCGCTTGGCACCGATGCCACTTCCCATAGCGACCCCTAAGGCGACTCCGATCGCGACACCGACGGGTATATTCCCCATGGCGACACCAATCGCGACGCCGATTGCGATCCCAATGGCTATGCCTGCTCCCATGAAATTACCTACTCATCTTTCAAATCTTCAACAATACGAACCAAAAACTTTCCACCGAATATATCTTGGTTTCATCGGTCCATGAACGTGATCCACAATCCACTCAACCGCGAAGTGTCACCAAGATCTGTCACCAAGCCCTCTCGTGCGCGTGAATGCGTATCGCGAGGGTGTGAGCGTGACAGGGAGACAGATATAGAAAGAGAGAGAGGTTTTTTCTTTATTCATGGGGTTTTTCCTTCTCGCGAAGTGTCACTGAAGTGTCGCCAACGAGGGTGACACTTCGGGACAGTTCCGCTTCATTTCGGCGTCAAACTCCGCCTGGAAGCCTGCAAACGTCACTGGCCGGTGACACTTGGTGACACTTTAGTGACGCATCTTTAAGCACCGACGGCGGTGTATCCTTGCGTCGTGCGTGCGGAGGTTTGAATGGTCGTTGGTTCGATCTCGCCTTGTTGCACCAGCGTCATGACGACTTGGTCAAACTCGGCGGCCTTCAGTTTCATCGTTCGCATCAAGTCACGACGCGAAGCTGTTCGATTTTTTGATTCAGCGATCTTGCTCATGAATTTCAAGCATTCTTTGTGAAACGGGTTCTCAGCAACATGGACCGACGCGAGGTACAGTTGACGGCGTGTTTGATGAAGCGAGAACTCGCTGGCCCAGCGAACCGCATCGAGCGTGATTTGGGGCTCGAGATGACTCTCGCTAACCGCATAAATCAATGCGAGCTTCTTGGCGTGTTCGCATGTTCGACTCCAAGCGGCTCGTCCAACTTCGTCGCCAACGTCGTCCGCTTTGTCGTATTCAATTTCAGTCTGCAATCGCAGATCGGTGATCGCCGATTCGGCGTCTGGAGTCAGTGGGACACGAAGCGGCTTCGGGTGGAGTTCCATGAAGTTTCCACCACCGGGATGGAAGTCTGCCCACCATTTCGCGATGTCGAGAATGTCATCGGGCAGGTCGCGAGCCGAGCCCGGAGTTTGGCCTTTGCCACGTTTGCCAACGTCGATGATATTCAGTCGAGCGAAGAAGCCGTTGGTGAGCATCCGCTGCGACAATGATTCGTAGAAATACTTCGGTGTCGCGGTCCCGAACAGCGTCAGGTGCGGTTGATCGACGTAGCCGCCTTCCTTCTGGTTGGCCTTCACCCGCAGCGGATAAAAGTCACCGGCGGAAGTATAAAGCGTCAGTAGGATGTTCGGGATCGACTCTCGGCTGCTATCGCGATCGAGGTTGATCTGACGCAACACGCCATCCATCTCGTCGTTTTGAAACAGCATTTTGCTGCTGCGAGCCAAGGCGTCTTGGATCCCTTCGCCGGATGCGAACTTGTCGCCGAGTGCTTGCGACTCGCCGATTTGAAATAAAATTTGTGAATTGACTTTCCGAGGAAATTCCTTGCCGGTGCCGCTTCCGGCGAGCGCGAGCAGATAGATGTTGGTCCGAAGGTCTCCGC
This sequence comes from Pirellulaceae bacterium, assembly GCA_041739875.1. Taxonomy (GTDB): domain Bacteria; phylum Planctomycetota; class Planctomycetia; order Pirellulales; family Pirellulaceae; genus JBBSJZ01. The sequence goes on along the minus strand of JBGSNA010000368.1, from coordinate 14,124 downwards.
TGGTCGCTACTTTTCGGCCGGCGAGGTAGGACTGCAAAGCCATCGCTCCGCAGAATGCCAATGCAACGTTCGGGTAAGGAGCGTTGGCGAGCGTGAAGTCCATGACACGTCGAACAAAGCCCGGCACATTGAACAGGTGCTCGGGAAGATGACCAGGGTCTGTGGCGACCATCGCTTCTTCGCGTTCGGTTTCCGACGCTACGACGACCTTTGGTGACACCTGAAACCTGCTGAGGTCCACGACCTCGCCGACCAGATCGACCGGGCCTTCATCGCGGAGCCATCCAAACGGTCGGTCGTGAGACTTGGTTGCCGCCTGATTGATCTTGTGTTGCAGTTCACGGTCCGACCATCGTGGTGAACATCGCGGGTTGTATTCGCTGGAGAGGATTGCGAGTGCGCGATTTGGTTCAAGGCCGAACCCGTGAACCAACGCGGTTGCGGCGGCGAACGTTTGGTTGTGACCGCTGCTGCCGGAGATCGCTGGTGGCATTGCGGCGATGTACGCGATCGCTCGGGCTTCGACGTCACCTTCGATCGTGGATCGCGACTTGGTAAGCGGCTGTTTGATAGGTGCCGGTACGCCTCGCTTGACGATCACAGCATCGGCGAGAGCTTTCACGCAAGCGGCCAGCAGCGGTGCGGGAACGATTGCCGGTTCAACATCGAGAACGTCATAGCGTTCGCCATCGGGGTGAATACTCGGGCCGACCACGGTTTGTCCGCCGGTCGACCGCAACTCGACGATCATCGATCCGTCGCGGGGATCTTGGTGCTTCTCGGTGGTGGCGTTCGCGGCGATGTACCAGCGGTGTGACTTTGGCGACGACGGCCGGCCGGTGATCGCCGGCGTCGGTGGAAGATATTGATCGGACAGCTCGATCGCTTCAGGGCAATCGAGGTCGACATCTACGAGCCAACCGGATGGCTCGCCGAGGATGATGCCGATGTTGCAATTGTCGGGGAAGACGTCGGGAGATAGTCGCAGGTTTGTCCAATCGCGACGCGCGGGCGATTTCGACCGCGGGCGCAGCGGGACGCAATGCCAGCCCCGCTGGCGGTAGCTTTCGACCTGAGTTCGTGTGTCGATTGGAACAGTCCCGGGCACAGGTTATAATTCGCGGTTGGCTGTGGTTGCGCAATTGTCGTTGCGAGAATCAACGCTAAGTCGATTTAATCCGTCTTTGGCACTATCCGTTTGGAGGGTTCGCATGAATCCAGTTGAAGTTCCTCCTGAAATCTTGAACCTTTCAGTTACAGCTCGATTGGAGTTGGTCGGTAAGATCTGGGACAGCATTGCTGAAGACGGACTTCCGCCACTGACACAAAAGCAGCGTGAACTGCTTGACGAACGTATTTCGGAAGCTGACTCAAATCCACAAAATCGAATTCCAGCTTCAGAAGTTTTTCGTGATGCTAGGCATTTGAATTGAGTTGGCGAGCTTTCTTTACGGATTCGGCTAACCTGGACTTGCTCGTTGCCAGAGATTGGTACGAGAAAGAACGAGCAGGCCTGGGCCTTGAATTTGTTGGTGAAGTAGAGTCGGCGACAATGAGGATTGAATCGAATCCCGAACAATTCGCGATCGTGTATCGAGATGTTCGGCTGTGTCCGGTGAAACGTTTTCCGTACATCGTCGCCTTTAGGATTGAAAATGAGTTCGCGAAAATCTTGTCGGTGATGCATGCACATCGAGATCCTGAATCGTGGAAGCAGCGGCGATGAAGACTCCTTGTCAAAATGGTGCCTCTTCGAGGGGAACGTTCGGAATCTCACCGAGCGACTGCTTTACAATGCGGTCATATTTCTGGCCCGCGATTGAACGGACCGTGATCGAGTCAGGCACCGCCAGCAAACCAGCGTCAGCGATGTCGAGGGCTACTTCGACGCTCGATGGACACGGATCGAGACAGCGATCACTCCACCACGCTTCGGCTTTGCGTCTGGCATAACCGGCGTGTTCAATGCAGATGAACTCGCTCTGCCAATGCTCGAGACCGATCATGTAATCAACTCGCAAGCAACGTGGAGCGTCGTCGTCGGCGCCACGCTTGCGGTGAATGCGATAGATCGTGTCGCCGACCTCGTATTCCGTCTCGGTGACTTCGCCAGACAACACGCCTGCTTCGCTTGCTTCGGCCTCGTGTGCTTCACGCTCAGGAGGTGGAAATGGATGACCGCACTCGGGACAGTTGGCATAGCCACACGCAACCAAGGCGTGACACTTCTCACATTCTTTCGCCGGTGGACCTTGGTCCGGACGTCTAGCTTTGTCCTTCGGTTTGATCTGGTCGATCGGTCCGTGGCGTTCGATATTGCCGCCGAAATCGAGGACGAGACAGTTTTGTTTGTGGGGATGCAGCCGGAATCCACGCCCGACGCATTGGTAGAGCAAGCCCGGTGACATTGTCGGCCGCAGCATCACCACGCAATCGACACGCGGTGCGTCGAATCCCGTGGTTAGCACGTTCACGTTGCAAAGGAAACGTAGCGGTTCAGGGTGCAGCAACGATGATGGTGTGTCGCCACGAAAGCGAGCCAATAATTCATCACGTTCTTCGGCCGGTGTCTGGCCAGTGACAAAGCCACACTCGATACCGTGATTGTCGCGCAACGTTTCGACGACTTGCTGCCCGTGAGCCACAGACGTTGCAAAGATCAACACCGCCCGGCGGTCGGCCGTTAGCTCCACAATCTCGGCACACGCGGCCGACACGAGGGCGTCGTCGCCGGCCAGTTTTTCGACCTCTTCACTAACGAACTCGCCGGCCCGCATGTGGACGCTGGAAAAGTCCGCGCGGTTGATTCCAGCTTTCGATACAAGCGGGCACAGGTAACCGTCGCGGATCAGTTCCTTGATTCCGATCTCGTAACAGATGCTATTAAGAAAATGATCCGGCGAGCAGATCATGCCGGAGTCGAGGCGAAACGGTGTCGCGGTCAAGCCGATCACGCGGACGCGCGGGTTGATGACTTTGCAATCGGCCAAGAACTGCCGATACATGCCGTCGCCTTTCTTGCTGATGAGGTGTGCTTCATCAACAACGATCAGGTCGAACGGATCGAGGTCACATGCTCGCTTATAAATGCTCTGGATGCCGGCCACCAACACGGGTGTGTTCGTGTCACGCTTCTTGAGTCCAGCCGAATAGAGCCCGACCCTGATATCGGGACACAGCCGCCGGACCTTGTCGGCGTTCTGCTCGAGCAGTTCCTTGACGTGGGCCAAGATCAGAACGCGACCACTCCACTGTTGAACCGCATCCGACGCAATCTTCGCCAAAACAAGCGACTTGCCGGCACCAGTGGGGAGCACTGCAACCGGGTTGTCGTCGCGATGGCGAAGGTGATCGTAGACCGCGTCGACGGCGGCTTGTTGGTATTCACGCAACTTCACTTTGCACCTCCAACGAGATACAATGGGGCACACGCCATGAGGAGGCCAAACATGAGTTCCATCGAAGACCGCATCGCCAAGCTCGAAGAAGCTGTGTTTGGACCGAATGCCGAACCTGGACCAGATGAATGGCAAACCACGGTCGGGATGTTTCGAGGCGATCCGGTGATGAAAGAAATACTGGACGACGTCAAAGCAGCACGAGAACGCGAGCGAGAAGCAGCACGCGCCGAGTCGGGTGATGGCAAGTGATCATTCTGGACACCGACCATGTGTCCCTCTTGCAATGGGAAGGCGAACCAGCGGAACGGTTGCGTCAGCGGCTGCAAAACGCCGGTGAAGAATGGATTGCGATCGTGAATGACGCATTGTTGCTCACCGCCAATGCACGCGATTTTGAAAAGGTGCCGGGGCTGCGATTTGACAGTTGGCTTGATTGAAGTGACGGGCTGCGTCATTACAAGTTCTCGTTTTGTTCGACGATGACTTTTCCGTTGTGACGTTTCTCCCCGCGCATGATCGGCATCGCGTTAGGAAGCGAGTTGTTGATGGAAGTGCAGTCGGGACAAATGCGGTTGTGCGGTCCGGTCGATTCAAACACGACGTTGCAGCGCAGGCATGTCCGCGCGTTCGAGACGTCGATCAACTCGGGTAGGGCTTGCAGATAGACATACGCTCGCCCTTCTTTCGGAAATGGAGCGTGCTTTTCAATCGACAGACGAACGATCTGGCTGTCGTCGTGGAACGCGCCGCCAGCTTGCAGCGAATCCAGCATCGCTTTGAGCACGTTGTCGACATCTCGCTTGCGTCGATCTGGTGGTTCCAATTTGATGTCCACAATCAGATCTCCGGCGAGCGGTTTGACCCTTTTATTGTTTAGGTACTTTCCAACTTTCGTTCGGTACTCCCGTCCTTCTTTGCTGACCAGCACACGTGGGCCGACATGTCGCCAGTAGCGGTTAACTGAGGGTGGATAGGGTAGTTTGAACTTGTGCATGACTTTGTCTGGCATGAAAGAAAACAGCCGGCCGGCAACCTTTGCCGGCCGGCTGTTGGACCTGGAAGCAATCAGAAGAGGCCGCGCGGCTATCGCTTCCAGGGGGCATCCGTGCCGCTTGATTTCGATGCTGCCACCGGTTCAGCGATGGCATCTTTCTTGAGGTAACCCTTCACTTCGTTCTGCAGCTCGCCCGTGTCGGTTCGGCGTTTTAGCTTCACCGCGATCACGCACGGCAGGTTGTGCAGGTCGGTTGAGTCGCTCGGGGTGAGCACGCCGACGGCGCGACAGATTGCCGACAGTTCACGCCGAGCGATATCGACAGCGGTCGAGTTCGGATTGTCGAGATTCAGTCGCACCCACAACAACCGGTTCGATAACTCGCCTTCGATAATGGTGAAGGTGAGTTGAAGATACGATCCAACACCGGACTTGGTCGGCTTCATTTCGCTGTCGGTGATGACGGCGACATACTTGCCGGCCGGAATCGGTTCGAGATCATCTGCGGGTTCGACGGTGTTGGCATCAAAGCCTTGAAGGTTGGCCATAGGGAGTCTGTAATCCTTTGTCTTGAGTCTGTAGGTAAGAAGGTCAGTGAGTGGATCGATCAGTTGGACATCGCGGCCACGAATGCGGACCACGACAACGGCAACTCTTCGGCGATGCCGTAACGGTTCTTGGCCACGCAGCTCGGCGAGCCATAAGCACGCATGACTCGTTCTCCGCCGTCTTTGCCGATCGCATGAGCAACCGTGCGTTTCCGATTGAAGCCGGCGTCCTCGCTTTGAGTTCGCATCTTGCGGGTCGCAAAGAAGACCGCGTCGCACCATTCTTTGACGAGCGAGGCGGCGTGTTTGTGCAGTCGCGGTGAGTAGCGGTCGTAGGGCGATGATTCGGGATCCTAGAATCGTTCAACCTTGGAGTGCGCGATCAAAATCGTCACCATGCCGCGCGAACGCAGCACGCCCAGCAAATCGAGCACCTCACGCCACAGGGAGAGGGCGTGCATGTAACCGCGAGCGTACCCGCCATCGACCTTTTCGATCGATTCGACGGCGTACTGTTGACAGAGTTTGTCCCAGACGAGACGCTCCAGCCAATCGAGTGAGTCGATCACGACGGTTTCGTAATCGTGCTTCTCGTTGACGAGCGTTTTCAAAGCGGCGATGACTTCATCGAACTTGGTCGCCAGCGGGAAGCGATCGCATTCGAGTTCATCGAGTCCGTCTTCGGTTTGAATAAAGATCGGTTTAGGGGCTTGGCTACCGAAGGTCGATTTGCCGATGCCTTCGACACCGTAGAGCAAGACGCGAGTTGGCTTTGATTGCCGGCCAGTTTGGATGGATTCGAGTAAGTTGGTCACTGTTTGGATAGCTCCGAGGTTCGATGGATAAAACGTTGGTTTGTTCAGATAGACTGGATGTGTTCGACATCAAAATTGCCGTCGCGATCGCTGGTCACGAGGTAATGTTTGAAGTCGACTTGGACGATAAATCGCTGCTCTGTACCGAGTTGCAGTCGCAGCGACTTGCACGCTCCGGTGAAGTCTTTCGACGCTTCGTTGAAGCGATCGGACGATCTCAGATAGCGGCCGACCGCGAGTGAGATGGCGACGCGACGTTCGATGCCAATCGTGACGTTGGACATAGGCTTCCTTGGATGAAAGGACGTGAAGGTTTCAGGTGACGTGGGATCCTTCCCGGCTACCTGTAGACCTACCGGAAGAAATGGCCGAATCACGAAACCGGCGAAAAACTTTTTTCACGCTAGGTACTCATGAATCCCTTCGGCCTTGAGAATCGCAGCGATATTCTCGACGCGCGACACCAAAGTCGATCGCGGAACTCCCAAAGTCTTCGCCGCGTCGGTGACGTTCTGGTCACGAAGCAATTGCAACAGTTGCTGGTCGGCAGCTGAAAGTTTTTTGATCACCGCCGGCATGTCGCTGGTCAAGTCCACGCGATCCCGCGATGTGATTTCACGGATTTGCAGACGACGCTCTTGGTCACGCTGGCTTAACGTGTCGACGAACGAGACCGGACCGATCTCGGCTTCGCTAACGTTTTGACTCAAGGACACTCCGTCGGCGGAATACCGCACGAGCGCTCGGCGGTGTTCCAGAAGCGTTGCCGAGTGGCGATCAACCACGCTGACGATATAGGGATTGCGATGGCCGACCGATTCGCAGTGAACCTTCATCGCGTCGGTCAGTCGGATCAAGAACTCCTGTGTCAGGTCGTCTTCGCTGTCGCTGGCGAACTCGGCCAGTCGCAGCAACTGGATCACGCGACGATGGATCACCTTGCGGGTAAAGGGATCAGCGATCAGCGAGAGGACGATGTGGTCAGCATTGGTCTGTCCGTCGCCGGGAGCGACCAAGTCGATGGAACAAGAGTATGAGTGTTTGGTAAAGGTCACGAGCGAACTCCGTCGGCAGGTGGGTTTTGAAGACGGCCGCGTCTTGGCAGCGGCCACACCCACCGGCTCAGTTGCACGAAATCGCACTGACGATTCCTGCAGCCTGCGTTTCGCTCCAAATTTCATGGGAGAAACGCGGCAAGAATTTCGTTGTTGCAGTTGCAGCAAATCGCACTAACTGCAACTGCAACAATCGTCGCCCATCGAAAGAGAAATGTGATTTCAGGAATTTTTTTGACGCTTTGACCAAAGGTGTCACGGGCAGCCATCAATCTGCACGGATCGTGCTTTCTCAAATTCCTCTCTCTGGAGACCCATGATGCGGATCCTGCCTTTTGATCGCCCCATCGATGAATCAGCTATCAACGAAATAACAGACGAAGAATACTTCGCCGCCGAAGCAGCCGAAGAAGCCGCCGAAGAAGCACTGCGAGAAGAGATGCTCGGGCGTTTGGGCAGACTGCTGCTCAATCCGAACTTGGACCGTTGCGACATCACCGATGGGATTCTTGGTGACCGTGAACTGATTCAGTTCTTGTCCGCTTTCGAAAACATCGTGCTGGAGAAGGTCGTTCCACCAGGAACAACTTGGGCGGAAATGCAACAAGATGAGTTTACGTTCGGTTCGATCCTGTACGAATCCGGCGAAACGCGTGACACGTTCGTCATGCCGCTTATGATCGGCTGCCTACTCGATGATGAACGCCGGCCCTGGTTCCAGGGATCGCCATTCGAATTCATTCCAGCGATCGAGGGCATCCAGACGACCAACCTATGCGGCAAGCCGTTATTCCGAGCCGACGTTGGTGGGACGATGTCCACTTCATCTATCAGCGCTAAAGAAAATTTCTCGCCAAGCATTTTTCGGTGCTTTGAGCTTTGCTAGCGAAACTTGAGTTGTCGGCATCATCCGCGTCACTAGATTTCTATGTGCACGAAACCAAGTTTATCAGCGCTAATTCGAGCCACTGGAAAATCACCGCCAAGGATGCCAACCATGACCCGCAACCAACCCAGACGAGGACGTGCCAAGCGAGGCCGACCCAGCCAAGAAGGTATCACCATAGGACAATCGCGAGCCCTCGACGAACTGTCGGCCGCGATCAATCGAAACGGCATCGCACCCACGATGACGGAACTCGGTGAAAAGCTTGGCATCACCGCCGCCAGCGCCCACCAACTGATCCTGCAACTTGAACGCAAAGGCTACGTCGCCCGCCAACCTCGCAAGGCTCGCAGCCTGCGTGTTCTCCGACGTCCAAGCCAAACGATCGAGTCGCTGGTCCCGGTGAGGCTGGTCGGCGTGGTCAAAGCCGGACCGACGATGTTGGCCGAGGAAAACTGTCTCGGTGAAGTCATGGTGTCATCGTCACTCGCGGGTCGCGGTTCATGCTTTGCGTTGCAAATTAGCGGCGACAGCATGAAGGATGCGGATATGCGCGACGGTGATGTTGTGATCGTTCGTCGACAACTGATTGCCGAAAATGGCGAGATCGTTGTCGCATTGATTGATGACGAGGCGACCGTCAAACGGTTGGAAGTGGAAGACGGAGCGATTCGGTTGCTACCGGAAAACCGGAAGTACAAACCGATTGTGGTTCAGCTTGATAGCGACTTTCGCGTACTTGGAAAGGTCATCGGTGTTTCTCATAAGTCGAAGAGTAAGTAATCATGTCACAGCAAGTTGCCATTTCGTCCGTCCTGCGAGCGGTCCCCAATCATCTTCTGAAGCGATGGTTTGATGACCATGTTCCGGGACAGTTGCCGTTTCCGATTGAAAGCCTCGAAGAAGGCGAGATTGAACCGATGCTCGCTTTCCACGACGAGTTGCCGCCGGAAAAACGAGACGAGATGGATATCGATCTTCAAAACGTTCATTCCTTTGCAAACGCAGCCGGGATGTCTGCGTTTAGCGGCGGCGCACAACTTCACCAAGTTGACGGTCTATTGCAACGCATTCCAGATGACCTCGACTTGTACGGTCGTGCGATGTGGGTGCGTTTGTACGAACCGGAAATCTTCAAATCCTCGTCGATGTTTTTGCAATTGGAGCAGTGCCAGTTTTGGCGTCGCAGAAATGATGTGCCGGCGGAAGTTAAGATCGGGATTGATGTCAAGGAACGACTCAGCGAAGCGATCTCGAATTTGCTTCGGCGAGACGGGCGCGGGCGATTCACGAGTGTTGACATCATTAAACGCAACGATGTGATGTACTTCATCGCCCACCCAGATGATTATGTTCGCAGTGAAAACACTCACGATGCCAACGGCAGATTGATGCCGATCACGATTCGTCCAACGACGCAGATCATCTTTGCCTATCATCCGCTTCTGGGCTCGTTGCAACTAGCGACATCGATTAAGCAGCCGCGTAAAGGACAATTGGAGCAGGAGTTCAGCCGCATCGCGTTAGGTTGGAAACTTGGTGCCTTCCAGCGCGAGGCTCCCTATCGTTTGGGACACCTAAAAAGTTCGACGTTTGCGTCAAACACTGATCCCATGGATCGAATCCGCGCCCGCATCGAATCGATCGGGCTGGTCAACACGGCCTCGAACCGGCCGATCACCGTTGGAGTCGATCGAAAGAACGACCAAGACACGATCCATCAAGCGATCGAAGAGGAGATCGGCAAAGAGCCCGACTCGCTCTGGCACTTCAAAACGAAGTTCGTGGATGTCAAGTTTTACTTCCCGTCCTCGCGTTTGCAGCGTGCGAGCAGTCCGACAATCCGAGTCACGCCAACGTCCTGCAACCTAGCCCGCTTGACTTCGGATCGGGCAGAGATCGTTCAAAAGCACTTGAAGATGTGGGGCATCGATTATGCAGGCGGCGACCAACCTGCTCTGGCGGCGATTGGAGGTTGAACCAGCAACCTTCAGCGTCGACGAAGTGATGACGCAGTGGGGCGAAGTACTCGCTCCGCTGCAGTTTGCCGGTGTGCTTCGCCCAAGCGTTCCCGCGACCGATTGGTGGTGTGATGAATGCTGCCAATCGCACCTGATCGACTACCACGACACGCCCACGGGACAATCAGGATACGTCGTTGGCGATTGTGGTGTAACTCGCCTTGATCGAAGCCAGACCGATCAATTACAAATCGACACCGAGCGTTTGCTCGCGTTGTTGTTCTCTGGTTCAAGGTTATCCATACAACCGAGCGTCGGCGAGCGGTTATGGAATATCGGCCGGCACACCGTTGGTTCACACAGTCGCGACTTGCGATTCGTTCGGGGTATCTCCCCGCGAGTCAACAACATGATGGCCGACATCATGAAAAGACAACCGAGGGCGATCTTATTCACACCATCGGTTGGTTGCGCAGCGTTTTGGCAACGGCAGGTTCCTTGCTTGGTGCTGGCACTCGAGGAGGTCGCGACGCCTACATCAACCGCGTTCACGATCAATTGGTCGTCCATCGAGGAATCGTTCGCGATTCACACGCAAGCCCATACCGAGCCCACCAAGTCGAGACAAAAGCGTGGTACCCGAACCGCGAAGATCGAGCGTTTGCGAGACGAGCTAAAGCGTCATCTTGCCTCAGCCGCCGACCACGCCGTTGCAACTGCCGAAGGTGAAGGCTGCGCAGTCTTGCTGCCGCGGCCCAGTAAGACTGAACTCGCAAAACTTGCCGGCATGTCCAAGTACGACGTCACTCGCTGTTTCGCTGACACATCGGCCAGCGAATTGCGTCTGCTGTGGGACACCGCCGACAACCTCGAAGCGGTCCTGCGTCTACGCGGCCGTTCGGTCTGGTCAAAATAATTTCACCGGTCTTCGTGATTTGGGTGTTTCTTCCGGTAGGTCTACAGGTGAGGGCGGTTGTTAACTCCGCCATTCGATTCTGAATCCTCCTATGGGCAACCGACCGCATGCAGACAACCGAACTTGAAACAGCTAGTAAACAACAAGACGAAATCGCCGACATCCTCACCAAGGGCGTCGTTCGGCGGCTGACGACGCCGCGCAAGCCGTCTGAAAAAGACCCGAAAAACGTCTCGCATGTTGGCTTGATCTCTAGCAAAAACGATCGCTCTCTGTGACCGGTGGTTAACGCACCGCCAAGTTTTCAAATTCTCTCTCTTGTCACGGAGCCCCAGATGTCATTGAACATCAACAAAGAAATCGCCCGCATGAAACGCATGGCGACGGCCGAATTGAAAGACCACTTCGAAGACGTTTGTGGTCACACGCCGCGAAGTCACAACCGCGATTGGCTGGTCAAGAAAATCGCTTGGCAGATGCAGGCCGCGGAGGAAGGCGGGCTGCCCGAACGTGTTCGTCAACGAGCACTCGCAATGGCCGATGATGCTGATTTGAGAAAGCGTCCGTCGCCAACGTTCACACAGCAGATCGAGATTGCGAACGAGCAAACGTGCCTGGTCAATGATGAAACACGCGATCCAAGAGTCCCGCAGCCTGGCACGATCCTTTCAAAAACCTACAAAGGTCAAAAGATCACGGTGCTGGTCGGCCAGGATGACTTTGAGTTCAACGGCGAAACCTACAAATCGCTTTCAGCGATCGCCAACGTGGTCACTGGATCGCATGTCAACGGCTTCACCTTCTTCAAACTGAAACGCAGACAGGAGGTGGCTCAATGATCGCTCCTAACAAGCAACCCAAAGAAATTCGGTGTGCGATCTACACTCGCAAGTCCACCACCGAAGGTCTCGAGCAGGATTTCAATACGCTCGACGCCCAGCGAGAATCCGGTTCAGCCTACATCGCCAGCCAACGCCACGAAGGTTGGACCGAAATCGAGACGGCGTACGACGACGGAGGCTTTACCGGCGGCAACATGGACCGGCCCGCGCTCAAACGCCTGCTCAAGGACATCGAAGACAAGAAGATCGACTGTATTGTCGTCTACAAGGTCGATCGACTTAGCCGATCGCTATTGGACTTTTCGCGGATCATGGACACGCTCGATAAAGCGGGGTGCTCGTTCGTCTCGGTGACGCAGCAGTTCAATACCTGTTCGAGCATGGGTAGGCTGACGCTGAACATCCTGCTTTCCTTCGCCCAGTTTGAACGCGAGATCATCAGCGAACGGACACGAGATAAAATGGGTGCCGCGCGTCGCAAAGGCAAGTACGTCGGCGGCCGACCGATCTTGGGTTATGACTTGAATCGCGAAACCAAGCGATTGGTCGTCAACGAAGCCGAGGCAGTTCGCGTTCGCCGCATCTTCGAACTGTACCTAGAACACCAAGGTTTGATTCCAACCGTGGACGCGATCGCGGCACTCGGTTGGCGAACCAAGCTGTGGGTGACCAAGTCCGACAAAACACTCGGCAGCGTTCCCTTCAATAAGAACGCACTGCATGCCTTGTTGACCAACCGAATCTATCTCGGAAAAGTCACCTATCACGATGAAGTCTACGAAGGCGAACACGACGCGATCGTTGACCCCGAGTTATTCGAGCTCGTTCAGAAGCAACTGCATGGCAACCGCATCAACGCGGGTGATCGGATGCATGGTCGGTCCGCTGGCATTCTTGCTGGCTTGCTTTGCTGCGGCGCGTGCAATGCCGCGATGGTGCATACGACTAGCAGCCTGCGCCGCGACAGCAAACGATACCGTTACTATGTTTGCGGAAAAGCGACGAAGCGAGGCCATAAGACATGCCCCCGCGCTTCGCTACCTGCCGAAGAAGTTGAGCGGTTCATTGTCGCCCAGCTTCAATCACTGAGCATTGACAAGGACTTGCTTGCGGAAACTTGCCTGCGAGTTGGTCGGTCCGTCACAAAACGCCGCGAAGATCTTGCCAAAGAACGGTCCACGCTGGCTTCGGCAATCCATCAAGCCGAAAAAGCGATCGACGCTTTGTCGATGCCATCTGGCGATCCCAAACGCGAAGCCTCGCGTCTGCATTCGCTGGCCACACTGACCGACCAACACCGACGCGATCGACAGCGACTCGAAACGGTCAGCGATCAAGTCATGGCAATCGAATCGGCAGCGCCCGATCGCATCGCAATCTTGCGAGAGGTGAAGGACCTCGAGTCGCTGTGGGAGCACCTCACCATCGGCGAACGAAGCCGCTTGTTGTCGCTTCTGATTGAACGCATCGAACACGACCCCGTCGAAGGCAACCTCTCGATCACGCTCAGCCCCGCGGGCCTTCAATCTTACAGACCGAGTCAATCCGCAACCCAACCCTCCAATCAGAAAGGCCTCGAATGAATCACATCCAAGTCAAATTTCAAACGACGTCCGGCCCTCACGGCCGACACCGCATCACGCCGCCCAAGCCGCCCCGACGCCCACCCACGCCGCGCCTGCCACACGTTACCAAACTGATGGCCCTCGCGATCCGATTGGAGCACTTGCTCGCCACCGGCCAAGTCAAAGACCAAGCCGAGATTGCCCGCACCGCCGGCATCACCCGCGCCCGAGTCACTCAAATCCTCAACCTCACACAGCTTGCCCCCGACATCCAACAGGCGATCCTAGACCTCGAACCAACCACCGAGCGAGTGCCACACTTCCGAGAAGGAGAGGTCCGTCAAATTGCAATCAAGACGAACTGGGGACAGCAGCGCAAGTTGTGGAAGCGGTTGGTCAACCCGAGTTCAAGGAAGCCGACTGCGGAACAACAAAGTCGTGCCAAGTAACGCCATCAGGCAGCTCTAACGTGGCAGCAAACTCTAGATGCAGGATTCGGCGATGCCGACGCGTGCCTTCGACCGAAGAACTGCTGGAATGGCTAATCAGCGGGCGCATCGCCAGCACATCGCCAGCGCAGGCGTGAACATCGACGGTTGCATCCAAGCCGTCGCCTTCACTCGTCGATGAAACGTGCGAGCCGGGGATGACTCGTAGCGGTCCGTTCTCGTCGGTGACCTCGTCGAGATGAATCCGCAACGTCAGCATTTGTTTCAAAACCTCATCGCAAGCGATCAAATGCGGCACGCCGGCTTTGATCGTCGGCCGTGAGTAGAAATCCGAAACGATCGAGTTGTCCTTAACCGCAATCGCCGTGTCTTTGTGCCAAGCGAGAGCCCATGTGCGATCGGGTGGTTTGTCAAAGAACAACGCTCTCACCAACCCGAAGGATTCGCCGAATTGTTCACGTAAAAAAGTCAGGAGCGAATCACACTGCCAAACCGTCGTGACCTCAGGAATCGACGCGATCAGATTCCTCGCTGCATAAACATGCCCGCGGCTGGAACGTGCGCGGACGTCTTCCGAATCGACGTTGAATGTGTTGCGAAAGATAGCCAACATGCGTTGGACAGTTTCCTTCGTCACCGCTTGTTTCAACAAACAAAAACCATCTCGTTTTAGACTCCGGTCATTCATCCGT
>JBGSNA010000122.1:0-2122 GCA_041739875.1 Pirellulaceae bacterium | reverse complement strand
GCATCCCACGGCAGCGTGCTATAACTTCGACGGCCTGATCGAGATCGTCTTACCTCTCTCACCCCGTCTTGCCTTCCAACGCGAAAGTCATCGCGTGATCGATTGGCGGCAATGCCGGTGTGCTCGGCTGGCAACCCAATTCGATGGTGGTAATGGTTGTAAACCTTGTCGTACATCGGACGCAGTCTGCCTCGTGTGTTGTCCGAAATATGCTTGTAGTGATACCGCCCCTCAAAACTCTCAAAGGGTTCGTAAGGAACGTCAAATCCTAGGTTGTATCTAGCCGTGTACTCGAATCCCAGCAACAGTCGATTGTCATGCGAGCCATAAAGATCGACGCCCTGGTTCCAAGCGGCTTCACAAGTGTTAGCGAGAAACTCCAAACCCATTTGAGTGTGAGTTTGATCACGACCGGATTCTTGGCACTCGCCAAAATCATTGAAGTAATTCTCGATCGCGCCGTTGCCCTCGCCTTCCAGAAAATAGTCGACCGCACGCTGGAACATTTCTCGGTCGTCCAAGTAGATTCCCATCGCGATCATGGTTTGCATCATTGATGCATCCCAGTTTCCGTTCGCAGAAGGGTAGAAATCCTTGATGATCGGATACCACACATTGCGGAGCATCGACCGAAATTGTTCTTGATTCGATTCAGGCCACCCGTCCCATGTATGACGCAGAATCTCGGCGGCGTTGCAATACTTCTGCCCTGTCATTCCGATTAGCAATCTGGCGTCATGATTCGTGACGGTTTTCAAAGTCGCTGACCAAACATCGATGATGCTTGCTGATTTCTGGGCGTAGGCTTCGTCACCCGAAAGAACCCAGCGAAGTGCTAACGTGTATGCTGCCGTACCATCACGGTCGAATTCCGACGACCCGATGTCTGGGTTGTTACTGGGGCCTCGCTCGACATGTGCGCGAGGATCGGGTGACCAATCAAGGCTCGCATCAGGCGACTGCTCTAATTGATTCCACTCGCTCGTCCACGGTTCTTCCGATGCATCCAGTTTGCTTTTGATGCGTTGGATGCCGGTTCGAGTGTGCGCAATTCCTGGATGAACGAAAGCCGGTTCGTCCGCGATTGCGTTGTGTCGAACAAACAGAGTCAAGAGACACCATCCGACGTAAACTCGCATCAAACGGAAGTTGAATAGGTGAGGTGGTAATTGCAGTTGCATCGTATCAGTTGCAAAGTTAGCGGCGGGATATTGAGGACGTCACAACTCTAGTCGAATTGGCGACTAGAAAATGTGATCTCCATTGAAGAACCTGAACAAATTGGTCTGCTGAAATAGTTTGATCTCGGGAACGGCCTACTCCAAACAACACTCTCTTGGCCACTCAATACCGCGTTCTCGGACAACTGAGAAACGCCCATCAAACAAGAAAGCAAACGGCTTCTCTATTTCTACTCAAACCCAGCGTGCCTTCACTACAAGGCGGCGTTACTGTTGCGACACCTCGAATCGCTCGATGAAGGGAAGTGTCCCTCGGCGTTTTCCGATGTGGACTCCCCATTCGATTTGAACCCCCTTTCCGCTGTTGGTGAACGCTTCCGGCCGATAGGCGCCCGCAGCAGTGGGGACGTCGACCACAGCATGCGTCTTCGAGAAATGCAGCCCGTCGTCCGCATAAAGAATCGAACGCGTGATCGACTTGGGGCCGACGGTGCCAATCATCGCGGCAACGCCCTCGCCCTGAGGCCAAACCAACACTTCATGATTGCCGCCGATAATTGGGTTACCGGAATGCTTGATGTATGGCCCATCGGGTTTCTCTGAGATCGCAACACCCATCTTGGTTTCACCGGGACTCTTGTTCCACTGGCGACCTTTGAAGTACATCCAATACTTGCCATCACGAACGATCAGACAAGCATCGTCAATCCTGAGACTGTCGAAGTCGTCATGACTCTCGCTTGTCTTGAGAATCGGGTTTTTGTTGAGCTTTTCCCAAGGTCCATCCGGTGAGTCGGACACAGCGATACCAATTGCGGTCTTCGTAGTCTCAGGACCTTTGTTGACAAACGGTTTCGGAACCGCTGTATAAAAGAGCCAATAGCGTCCTTCAGCAACCAGGATATTAGGCGTGAAGACACTTTGTTCGTCCCAACTGCCGA
>JBGSNA010000353.1:0-13193 GCA_041739875.1 Pirellulaceae bacterium | reverse complement strand
GTCGACGTCCATGCCACGGAAACCGTAGGTCAGAGCCAGTTCGATCAGTTCGCTTTGGCGACCGTTGATCCCCAACGCTTGGGGGGCAAAATTCTTAAACATTCGATTTCCTGTAAAACTACCTGGGCCAGTGAAAGATTCAGGCTTTCACTATTTGAATGGGTATCGTGTGCGATGTTCTGCTTCAGTGGGTGCTGTTAGCGGGGTCAAGAGTATCGCAGAATCGAGGCCTCGCAGCCAAGGGGCGTTCGCTAGACTGTTCTCCGCTTCCACCGACTTTCACAAATTTCAGCGTCAAACGTGACACCGAACGACTTTCCACACCGCGATGACGCCCCCCAGAAAGATGCTCACGATCCGTCGGAGCTCATCGGTACGGTGATTTTTCTCGGAACTGGGACGAGCGTGGGAGTTCCTGCGATTGGCTGCCAATGTGAAGTTTGCCGGAGTCCAGATCCGCACAACAAACGGCTGAGATGCTCCATTTTGGTCCAGTGGGAGGGAAAGACTCTGCTTGTCGACACGCCCCCGGATTTGAGAACCCAGCTACTTCGCGAGCAAATTTCGCTGGTCAATGCGGTCTTGTACACCCACGAGCACGCTGACCACTTATTTGGACTCGATGATTTACGGCTTTTTCCGTTTCGACTGGGGGCTCCGGTACCGTTGTATTGCCAGTCGCATGTTGAGGACCGAATTCGCAAGTCGTTTGACTACGCGTTCGAAAGCCGCGCCGTCACGCATCCGGGTGCCCGGCCTCAGCTTGAGTTTGAGACCATTGATGCCGATTCATTTAAAGTGCTCGGAATTCGCGTCATTCCGATCCCAATGCTGCACGGTCCGCACTTTCGTGTGCTCGGGTTTCGATTCGGTGACTTTGCTTACTGTACCGACACGAATGGCATTCCCGAGTCGTCGCTGCAACGATTGACGGGGCTCAAGACGCTGGTGCTTGGAGCCTTGCGACACACGCCGCATCCAACGCATTTCAGTGTCGAGCAAGCCGTTGCGGTTGCCCAGCAATTGGGCGCCGAGACCACTTACTTGACGCACATTTGTCATGACCTGGACCACGATACGACCAACGCGATGCTGCCGCCAGGCATCCGGCTCAGCTACGATGGGCTCCGAGTCGATGTCCGCTTAGACGTTTGATCCCTCAACTTCCCGCCACAACCTTCTCTTTTAGAAAACGCATATGACTGATCAATTGTCTGCCGCCGAGCGTCACGCGGCGTCGACCCAACTCACCGAGATTGAACGATCCAACGCGAAGCTCGGGATCATCTTGTTCGTCGTGTACTTGGCTTTCTACGGAGGCTTCGTACTGGTCAATGCGTTCCAAGCGGACTTGATGGATACGGTCGTGTTTGCTGGATTGAACTTGGCGGTCGTCTATGGATTCGCGTTGATCATTGTTGCGATCGTGATGTCGATGGTTTATGGATTGTGGTGCAAGGTCGAACCGGCGACCGCTGGCAAGACTGCGGCATCTGCGGCGGACGTTAGCTTGGCTGACGGTAGCTTGTCCGATAACGATGGAAACCAATCATGATTTATGATCCATCCTGGTCCGCCATCACCATTTTTTTGATGTTTGTGGGTGGCGCGGTCGGCTTGAGCTTCTATCTCGGTCGTCGCAAGCAATCATCCGAAGAATACTTCGCAGCTCACGGCCAAATACCTTGGTTCGTCAACGGCATCGCTTTCGCAGGCGACTATTTATCGGCGGCGAGTTTTCTCGGAATTTGCGGCATGATTGCCGCGTACGGCTACGACGGGTTCCTGTACAGCATCGGATATCTCGCGGGCTGGATTGTTGCCTTGTTCGTGATTGCCGAGCCGATGAAACGACTGGGGCGATTCACATTCGCGGATGCTTTGGACGCTAAGTTTAACTCACGCGGTATCAAGGCAGCTGCGGGCGTGAGCACACTCGCGGTCAGTATTTTTTATCTGATTCCTCAGATGGTTGGTGCGGGAGTCTTGATCCAGCCGCTGCTTGGCCTTCCGCACTGGGCGGGCGTCGTGATGGTCGGCATCGTGGTCATCATCATCGTCGTAACGGCTGGGATGGTCTCGACAACGTGGGTGCAATTTCTCAAGGGCTCGTTGTTGGTCGTCTTTAGCGCCGTGCTTGTAGTCCTTGTTCTCAATCAAGGTTTGACAACAGTGACTGAATCGGGCGAGACCATTGGGCCGATTCCGTCGACTCTTCTCGCAACGAACCGAATCGAAGATCGCGCCGTGCTCACGCCCGAAGGTGAATGGGCGGAATATCCCGAGCTCGTGCGTTTGGCATCGACCTTGGATGCGGGGTTCGACGTATTTGTCGTGACCCCGACTCAAGACAGTGAGACGGTACTGTTGCGGCGCGGTCAAACGATGACCACGAACGCAGCGGGTGAAACGCTCGTTGGCGGATTGCCTTTGGGTAAAGGACAAGGTGAACGTCAATTGCGAGGCGTCGGCAGTGTCACGAAGCTGCCTGGAGGTGTCACGTCGACGGGGCCCCTTGGTCCGATTGAATATCTCAGCACACTTCGAGAAAGCGAAGTGTTGCTGTGGTCCAAACTAGCCCTCAAGGAAGCGGATGGTTCCTCCACCACGGTCTATTACCCCAAGCCCGCTGACGGGTCGCGCATCATGCGGCCCGGCGAGCATCCGACGTTCGCGGGTATTCGCAGTGGCAATCCGCTGGATAGCTTGAATTTTCTGTCGTTGATGTTGGCATTGTTTTGCGGTACAGCATCGCTTCCGCATATCTTGATTCGCTATTACACCGTAAAAGACGCTGCCGCAGCCCGCAAAAGCACCATCGTCGGGATCACGAGCATCGGCTTCTTTTATGTTCTGACGCTGTACTTGGGCCTCGGAGCAATGACCAGCGGGGCACTCGATGTGACCGATTCGAACATGGCAGCACCGCTTCTCGCACGAAGTATCAGCCAATGGTTGTTTGCGATTATCTCCGCGATCGCGTTCACTACGGTGTTGGGAACGGTCAGCGGCTTGATTCTCGCCAGCAGCGGAGCGGTCGCGCATGATCTTGTGGGCGGGTTCTTGGGTGTTGAACTCTCGGGTTCCGCTCAAGTTCGTTTGGCAAAGATTGCAGCGGTCGTCGTGGGCGGTATCGCGATCGTGCTGGGAATCTTGTTTAAAGAAATGAATGTCAGCTACTTGGTGGGCTGGGCGTTCAGTGTTGCTGCGAGTGCGAACTTGCCAGCGCTTGTGATGTTGCTGTTTTGGAAACGCACGACGAGCCAAGGTATCATCGCCAGCGTGATCGTCGGCATGGTCAGCTCGCTGACTTGGATCATGCTTTCCGCGGACACTTACCAGAAGGTCTTTGGATGGGATCCGGCGGATGCGATCGCACCCTTTAGCCAACCAGGCATCGTGACGATCCCGTTGTCGTTTGCGACGTTGATCGTGGTATCGCTCCTGACAAAGGCAAGCGACAAGTAGCCGTCGCTATTTTTCGTCACCGACGCGGAGCATTTTCAGACTCTTCGCGGCGGAGTCGATTTCGAATTTGAAGTTACTCAAGTAACTCATCCCCAACAGTGGTTCGGCGCCCGTCGCAGCGACGTCGAGCACAGCGGCTTCGACGTTGGTGGCCTCGAACTCACCGACTCGCACGCGAGCGAGGGTGACGGCGCGAGCATCGATGGTTCGTCCGTCGGCCATGATGAGCTTCATTTTTCTTGCGTCGGCAGGAATGTTGATACCGAGGTCGTTTGCGGTCGACGCCGGCAGGCTGACGAGCGTTGCGCCGCTATCGACTACCATGCGTGCGGTCTTGTTGCCCACTGCGACGGTCACGTACATCGAGCCGCCGTCGACCTCGAGCGTGATGTTCTCGCTGAAAATCTCCTGTTCGATCTTCTCGATCCGCTTGTCGAGCGAGGAAAGCACCGTGTCGGCAGTCACGTCGCTGGGCGTTTCGAAATTTGCCGTCATGACACGTAAAGCGATTTTGACCGGTTCGGTCTCGAGGTCCTTCGCGAGCTTGGTGTGAATGTCACGGTAGCTTCGTCGGATCGCAAGCACGATGTTCGCGTAATCCGACTCAGCCTTGTTTAGCGAATTACGTTTTTCGATGAGCTGGGTGTCTTTCAATCGGTCGCGTTCTGTTACCAATTCGCGAATTCGGGCCCGTGTCGCATTGATCATGGCGACGTAGCGGTTATTGGTCAGTACGTCGTCGCCGGGAAGGGTCGCGAGTTGGAAACTCAGCTTGCCGTCTTGGGAATTCAGATCTTCCATTTCTTTACGAATCGCTTCCATCCGATCTGCGACCGCTCGCCAGTCCTGGTGGACTTGGCGGAGGGCTCGACGATCTTTGGAAAGTCCAGCAATGGCACGCGAGATCTCGCTCGTGTTGGTCGCCGCGAGCGTCTTTCCGCTGCGACGAAGCCCCACGCCTTCGAGAATTGTGTCCGCCTTCGCCACAACCTCATCGCTGTAACGTTGGGTGGCGAGTGGAGTGACGCCGGGCTCGTCCGCAACGGTGGGAACTGGCAAAGTGACAACACCCAACAAAGCGAACCAGCCAATGACCAGCACTCTAGCTTCCAGACGTAGAAGCCATGGTCGCGTTTGCCGCGGGTGAGTTTCGTGTTGGCTTTGCATTACGGTGTTCCTGTTTTTGGTCGATCGTCGTCTTCGTCAAGTTGCCGTACTCACTCAGGCTGCTTCACTTAAAGATCCGTTCAACGCCAAGAAGTTCCAAAATAGTTTTGAATGGCGCAGCGGTAAATCTCAAAACTTGCCGCGTCTATTCCTAACACGAACCCAACCTACTTTACACGGAGCGTCATTGAACTCATCGACTTGCTGGAAGGATGAGCACTAGCATAGACTATCCGCCTGCCGAGCATTGCCAGCTCTTGTCGAACGCCTGCCGACGGAATTGCCCCTATGTCGAGAACCAATCCGACAGAAAAAAAGTCTCCTGGTTTCGTTTGCCCGACCTGTGGTACCCGGTTTTCGTTGGAGCAAACGAAAGTCCCGCCATTCTGTTGCGAACGTTGCCAAATGGTGGACCTGGGGCGTTGGCTCAATGAGGAGATTTCTGTTCCGTTCGAGAATGAGCCTGATCCGACACTCGATGAAAGTGGCGATTTCTAGCTCATCTGCAATTGCGTTTTTCGCATCAGCGTCAATGTCGACGCCAGCATGTGTTTACTTACTTTTCAACAGAGGATATCGGCAATGAGTATGATCAAGGAATTCAAGGAATTTATTCTTAAAGGCAATATGATCGACATGGCGGTCGGGATTGTCATTGGCGGGGCGTTCGGTACGGTGATCAAGTCGTTGGTTGACCATGTGATCATGCCACCCATTGGTTATTTGATGGGCAAGGTGGACTTCTCGTCAATGTCGGCAAAGTTGCCGGTGCCGGACGGTGAGCCAGTTGAGATTAAATTCGGCCTGTTTGTCAATGCAATCATCGGTCTGGTGATTGTTGGTTTCGCGTTGTTTATAGTGGTCAAGATGATGAATCGACTTCGCCAACAGTTCGAAGGTGCCAAAGAGACTGTTTCTCCGACAACGAAGTCATGCGGCGAATGCATGATGGAGATTCCAATCGCCGCTAAGCGTTGCGGTCACTGCACGTCGCCCGTAGCGTGATTTCTCAACGCACTTCTCAAACGAGCCCGGTTACGCGAGTTCATTGATGAAAGTCTTGGTGCTCACCGGTGCGGGTGTTTCTGCTGAGTCGGGTATCCCGACTTTTCGGGGCCCGGACGGGTTGTGGGAAGGACATTGCATCGAAGACGTTGCGACGCCCGAAGCGTTCCACCGAGATCCCGTGTTGGTGCATCGCTTCTACAACGCTCGGCGTCAAAAACTTCTTTCTCCAGAAATCCAGCCGAACGCGGCGCACCGCGCGCTCGCGGAGTTTGAGCGAGATCACAACGACGATTTTTTGCTTGTTACGCAAAATATTGACGACTTGCACCAGCGTGCCGGAAGCCGGCGTGTGCTGCCGATGCACGGTGAGTTGCTCAAGGTCCGCTGTCTCGATACGGACGAAGTCTTTGATTGGCGAGGCAATTTAGACATCGATACGCCGCATCCCCAGAACCCAAATCGACTCGGTCGGCTTCGGCCGCATATCGTATGGTTTGGTGAAATGCCGTTCGGGTTGGACGAGATCGAACGCGCGGCAAATGAGGCTGACGTGTTTATCTCAATCGGCACGTCGGGTGTGGTTTATCCCGCCGCAGGCATCATTCGTTCGACGAAGCCAAGTTGTCGTCGCATCGAAATCAATCTAGATGCGACGGCTGGGACAACGCTGTTTAACGAGTCGATTCGCGGCCCCGCGACACTCAACGTACCGAGAGTTCTCAGCCAACTGTGAAGCCAGTTCTGCTAATAGCTCTTGGTGGGCGTTGGTGAGCCAGCCAGGTTGTTTTTGGGTTTGAAAATCTTGCGTGTGTGGTCGGGATGATACGCTTGGCCACGCGGCGATACTTCGACGACGGAGTCATGGGCCATCGATGGTCGGCCTTGCACATAGGATGCACCACCATGTGAGTAGTTGATGGCCCCGTGGACATCGCCTCCTCCGCATGAAGAACATCCCCCGCCACCATGCCCGCCGGCTCCACATCCGCACCCGCTGTCGCAACCCCCGTTACAACTTCCATCACACCCACCGGCTCCGCATCCACAGCCGACTTCGGCTCCGCATCCAACTTCTGCTCCACATCCAGCTTCGATTCTGCAGCCGCCATCACAGCCCGAGTCGCACCCGCCATCACATTTGTAGCCCCACAGACTCTTGATGCCGCTGAACATGGGTCGGCATCGGCCACAGGATTGGCCATTGAAATTTCCACAGCAATCGCACGGATCGCATTGATCTGCTGGTTCGTTGATCCACGGGTCGATGTAGAGCTCGCCACAGCCGGTGCATGAGTTGCATCCGCCACAGCCCCCAGCCATTGGCCCGCACGCCATCGGTCCGACGCAGCCAGTGATTACGAATAAGGTGCCGAAGCAGCAAAACAGCATCGCAACGTGTAGCGATGGTTTGACGAGCTTTGTCATGGATAGCGATATCATGGGTTTGTCCTTGCCCCGTGAGAAATACTCTGGTGCAATCGATATCGTCGTCATAAGCCGCAAACTTGACCTAATTTGCCGTTGACTCAGTTTTGTCGAACGGATTTCAGTGGACGTTACGTCGACAAAAACTCCGAGGCGACAGTGTCCGCGAACAAAATGCCCTGTTCCGTCAACTTCAAGCGATGCTCATGTTGGATGATGAATCCAAATTCGATTGTTCGAACGATCGCAGTTTCACAGAGCGATTGAATGTCGATGCCGGTTGCGTTGAAAGTTTCGCGTAAGTCGATTCCATCAATCAGTCGCAAACCAAACGCAGCCAACTCGCGGCCAAATTGAGAGCGTGAAATCGCTTCGGACTCCGCGACGACGTTGGCATTGGCTTCACTGCGTTTCAGATAAGTCGTGGTGCTTCGATGGTTGACCTCGCGTCGGCCCCCGGAAAACCTAGCTGCGCCCGGTCCCGCCGCAAACCAGCCTTGGCCGCGCCAGTAGGCAAGATTGTGCTGGCAGCGAGACGAGGGCCTCGCAAAATTGCTGACTTCGTAATGCTCCAAACCGCTCGCGGCCGCCAGCTCCCGTGCTGCTGAGTACATCCGGAGCTCGTCCTCTTCGCTAACACCGGAGAGTCGTCCTTTTTGTCGGCTCGCCCAGAACGAAGTTCCTTTTTCAAAGGTCAGTGTATAAGTCGAAAGATGACGGATCGGTAGCGAGAGAGCTCGTCGCAAGTCCTCTTGCCACTGAGCGACCGATTCACCCGGTGCAGCAAAAATTAGATCGAGTGAAACGTTCGGGATCACGCTCGCGGCAAGCTCAATCGCTTTCGCGGCCGTGTCGCCGTCGTGACCACGCTCGAGCACGCTCAACTTTTGTGCCTGAAACGACTGCACTCCGAGGCTGATGCGGTTCACGCCGTGCTGGGCAAGAAGCTCAAGCTTCTCTTGCGTGATGTCTTCTGGATTCGCTTCGACGCTCCACTCACAATCGCTGGTCAATTGCAATCGTTGCCTGAGCAAACCTAAAAGTCGATCAAGTTGCGGGAGCGAGAGATGCGTAGGTGTTCCGCCACCCACAAACAGAGTCTGGATCGTCGGCTGTTGTAATACCGCAAGTTCCCTGTCGATGGCCGAGACAACTGCGTCAATCAAATCATCGCGGTCCGAGATGACACTGAAGTTACAGTAACCACATCGATGTCGACAAAACGGAATGTGGACATACGCGGACTTGGGCACGGGCCAGTCCGCGCCGGACGTCACTTCATCGAATGCGATGTCAGAAACCACCGTTTTATAACCAGAGTTTCAGCCGCCCGCCGAGCATATCGGGAAGCGCTCTTGCGACATACCGCTTGGCTTGGGCTTCGGAGTATCGCGTGCTCAAGTGGCCGCCGATGATGAGCTCGTTCTCAAAGCGGCCACGACGTTCGCGGTAATCATCAATGTGCATGTGTCCGTGTTTATGAATTTTGTCTTTGCGATGTTCTGGCGCCAGGAATGTCATTTCGCTAATCAGGATTCGGCACTTGTACATATCCTCGTTGAGGTCCAAACCCGGAGGCGAAGTGTCCCCGGTGTACCCAACGACGGGAATGCGAGTCTCGTTCGTCACTTCTGTGCCACTTAATCGGAGATCGCGAATTTGATCCCCGGTCATTCCCACGAATTCTTCACGCAGTTTGTTACGTTTTTGATACACGATGAAGCCGACTGATTCGATCGTATGTCGCGTGGGAACACAGGCGACGGAGTATTCGCGTCCGAGTTCAATTTCGTCGCCTGGAAGTACGCCGACCAGTTCACAGGGCATCGAGCCTCGGTCGAGCTGTGCAAACATTTGGAGCATTTTCCAGGAAGCGTCGACGGCTGAGTCGGGCAAATAGATGACGGGCGGATCCATTTTCATCATGCGTCGACGTGACACATACGCCGGTAATGCTGCGATGTGGTCCAAGTGGGCGTGCGAAATGAACATTGTCTGCGTGCCCATGAAATCCCAAGGCTGGACGCCAACGTCGAATAGGATTTTCAGCTCATTGATCCGCCAACAGGTCTGGACGGCGGCACGCGAGTAACCTTCGATCGTGATCCCGTCGAAGGCGTGCGAAAGGATGGGGACGTTTTCGACCATGAAATCAATAGCGAGTGTGATGCGGAAGACGAGATCGTAACCATCAAGATCGTAGCAGGCATCCGCTAGGTCACGTAGCCACAGGAAAATGCCGCAAGTAAAAGCCAGTGGGCAAGTGCCACTCGACAGGTGCCACTCGACCTGGCCGTGTCGAGTGCCTGGACTTGTCGAATGCTTGGCCTAGTCGAATGCTTGGCCTAGTCGAGTGCCTGCCTTGTCGAGTGCTTGGAGTTTCTGGCTGGAAATCGTACCTAGCGAGGTTGGATCGGCATATTGCTCGCCGCGATCTGTTGCGCGCCGTAATTGTCGACTTCGTTGACGTTGAGAACGTCGGAGTATTCCGCCGTCCGGACAACGAAAATTTCACCGTGTTCGTCTTGCTCGACCGCCGCACCATGGTGACGTGACAATTCGAGCGTCGCCAAGAACCATCCGATGAGCGACGACTTGTGGACGCCACCCGACAGTAAATCGATCAGCGACACTCGCGAATCAGCACGAAGTCGCTCGTGAATTCGCTGCATATAGACGTGAATTGGTGTGTCGTCGTAAATCACTTCGGTTTGGGGCGGCCCGGCGGACTCACGCATGATGCGTCCAAAGGCGCTGACCAAGTCCCAGATCTCCAAGTCCACTATGGGTTGGTCGCCTGGGTCGACTCGGCGATTGGGCAAATCATCGGCGAGCCGCTCGTGGCGCTGCTGCCATCGCTGGCCCATCTCGTCCAAGACGGCCGCCGCGTCGCGTATTTCCTTGTATTGAAGCAGCCTCTCGACCAGTTCGTTCTGGGGATCGACAAGGGTCTCTTCGTCCGATTCCTCAGCAATCCGAGGCAGCACGGATTGGCTTTTGATCTCCACCAACGTGCTGGCCAAATCGATAAAGTCGCCAACATCGGCTAAATCTAGCTCGCCCAAGACATCGAGATACTCGAGATATTGATCAACGATTTTCGCCAAAGACATCTCGGCTAGCCGCACTTCTTGGCGACGGACGAGGTAAAGCAGCAGATCCACCGGACCACGATAAGCCGGCAGTTCGATCCGAAAGCTCATCGTTTCTTGCGTGGTTTGAAAGGGAATCGCGAACTTGACTTGAGTTTTCTTGTCATGAAAGACTCAGTTTACAAACCCCAGTTTACAAGGATCCTCGCCGAATCGCACGGTCGTTCTCGCCAGCAATTGGCCGCTTTCAGGTCTTTGCCACTTGTCCAGCGAGTCCTCCCTTGCCGATCCCGCAGGCCAAAATTATCATGCGACGCTCTGATTTTTTCGGAGTTTTCCCGTTTCTACCTCTCAAACGTCCCTTCGATGACCAAAGCCAACCAGCGACACGTCCTCTCGGCGCTCGTACAGAACGTTCCGGGTGTGCTCGCGCATATCTCCGGGATGCTTGCCTCCCGTGGATACAATATTGATTCGCTGGCCGTCGGCGAAACCGAGAACAGTAAGCTTTCACGGATGACGTTTGTCGTCTACGGCGATGATCGTGTTCTCGATCAAGTTCGCAAACAACTCGAAAAGATCATCACGGTGGTCAAGGTCGAGGACATCAGCTCACGTGATTTCGTCGAACGAGATCTGTTGTTGATGAAAGTCAAGGCGCCCGCAGGACAGTCTCGAAGTGAAATTCGTGAGCTCGTGGATATTTTTCGCGGCCGGATCGTTGATGTTGGTCCAGAAGAAATCATGGTCGAAATGTGCGGACGAGAGAACAAGGTCCAAGCCTTTATCGAACGCATGCGACCTTACGGGATTTCCGAACTCTCGCGTACGGGTCGAATCGCAATGGTTCGAAGTGCCAGCGGGCCGGCGTTGTCGCTTGACTTGGATACCGCTGAGTCAGCTTAGTCGCTGTCGCACGAAAAACTCGAACGCAACGAAGCCCGAGAAAACAACAGACCGCGCGAATTCATGGACTGGGTCATTCGGCACTCGATCACCAAACGCTCGATGCCAAGGACGACCAGAGTCTGAGAAACCAAACCCACCAAATACAACTTCCTTTCTCAACAAAGAACCGATTTCATGGCCGCCACGATTTACTACGACAATGATGCTGACCTTTCCCACTTGAAGGGCAAGACAATCGCGATCCTAGGATACGGATCCCAAGGTCACGCTCAAGCACAAAACCTTCGTGACAGTGGCTGTAACGTTGTCATCGGACAACGACCTGGTTCCGCTAACTATGACCTTGCGATTTCGCACGGCTTCAAGCCAGTGTCGATCGAAGAAGCCACTAAGACTTCCGACGTGATCAACGTCCTGCTTCCTGATGAAGTCCAAGGCGATATCTATCGTGCAAGCATCCAGCCGAACTTGAAGCCCGGTAACGTGCTCATGTGCTCACACGGTTTCAATATTCACTTTGGCCAAAGCGAGCCACCTAAGGGTATCGATACCCTTCTCGTCGCTCCCAAGGGCCCGGGGCATTTGGTCCGCAGCGAATTCGAAAAGGGCGGCGGCGTTCCATCGCTCATCGCTCTCGGCGCGGGCGCCAGTGATTCAACAAAACAAATCGGTTTGGCTTACGCCAAGGGCATCGGCGGAACTCGCGGTGGCGTGATCGAAACCACGTTTGCCGAAGAAACCGAAACTGACTTGTTCGGCGAACAAGTGGTTCTGTGCGGTGGCGTTAGTGAGTTGGTTAAAGCCGGTTTCGAAACGCTTGTCGAAGCTGGATATCAGCCAGAAATGGCGTACTTCGAGTGCATGCACGAACTCAAGTTGATCGTCGATTTGCTCTACCAAGGCGGTCTGAGCTACATGCGCTACAGTATCAGCAACACGGCGGAGTACGGCGATTACGTCAGTGGCCCACGCATCATCACCGCCGAGACCAAAGCCGAGATGAAAAAGATCCTCCAGGAAATCCAAGGCGGTGTGTTCGCTCGCAACTGGATCCTCGAGAATAAAGCCGGCGCTCCATTCTTCAAGGCCAAACGTCGTCTTGAGCGTGAACACGGTGTGGAGCAAGTCGGCCGCGGATTGCGCCGCATGATGAGCTGGATTCAAGAAAAGGAAGTTTAAGCCTTCCCCATGTTGCCTCTTGTGCTTGAGATTGCTCAATACCAGATCGATGCTGTCGGGCGATGGCATCAATCGGCAATCGAGCATCCGAGCACCGGGTTCATGTCAATCGTTAGTGCCCAGCACGAACAGAATTTTCGGCTGTGGCACGAAGAGGACAAGGCACGCAATCCGATCGCAACCGACGCCGAAATTGCGATCGTCAAACGAAACATCGACCGTTTCAATCAACAACGAAACGATCTGATTGAGAGCCTCGATGACGCGATCACCGTCACACTTCAAGAGGCACGTGTCAACGTGCCATCCAGCGCGGCCGTCAACACCGAAACGCCAGGTAGCGCGATCGACCGCTTGTCGATCATGTCGCTAAGAATCTTTCACTACGAAGAACAACTCGGTCGAAGCGACGTCGATGCAGGACATCGCGAGCGAGTATCCGAGCGATTGAGCCTCTGTCGCCAGCAACATGCGGGTCTCGCGTTCTCGATGCAAAAACTTCTCGACAATCTCGTCGCTGGACGCATGCGTCATCAAACGTATCGCCAAATGAAGATGTACAACGATCCGTCACTCAACCCCGCGATCTACTCTCCAGCCAATCAAACTAAAACGAGTTAGGAAACCCGGCGATTTACAATCCTTGCTCAAGGTAGACGGTCGCTGTATGGGTGGATTCCCAAGCTGGCAAGGGAGTCGGTTTAGATTGGCTTGTTTTTTAATTTCAAAACTTACGCTCATGTCGGGCAAGCCGACATGGCGCAAAGAGCATGTCGCGGAACGCGATCCCGGAAACGGCCCCCTGCCCAATAGTGTCCGGTACAGCGGTTGCTGTAAGACTCGTTTCGACGCAGTAATTTCGTTTCAGCTTACGGGTAGGCGCATTCTTGGCGCTGCCTTGTTGTTTGTCGTCGCTTGATTTTGGCGACCGCGCAGCATTCACGG
>JBGSNA010000345.1:0-6309 GCA_041739875.1 Pirellulaceae bacterium | reverse complement strand
ATCGACGTCTCGAATCCATTTTCACAATGACGCTAGACCAGGAAGAGGTCAAAAATCTTCTCGTTAACGGATTCAATCGCAACCAATGCTTCGTCGCACCGAGAGCAATCATTACCCCCAGCGACTAAACTGTTACCCTTTTCTTCGACCACCTTTTCTTCGACCCGCGCGGGCAATGAAAAGCCAGCCTTTGACTTCAGCCGAATTGAAATCAATTCGAGAATGCGTCAGACGAAACCGTCCATTTGGATCAGAGCAATGGACGGAAGAGGTCGCTGATCGCCAAGGTTTGTGGTCGAGCCTGCGTCCAATAGGACGCCCGCGTACGAAAATAAAGTCAGATGCGAATGAGTGATGATTGAAACAACCCCCTTGCTCTATTGTCTGTTTTAGCTCGTGCGTTGTCTTTAACAGCGAGGCTTACGATTCGAGTTTCTCCAATCGGGTTTCCAATTCTTCGATCCGCTCGTTGAGTGAATCGAGTCGTGCGATCAGCCGGTCGACAGCGTTCATGTCTGAACCCGAGCTGCGTGGAGTTTGTGAAGCCGATGGTGTCGCTTTGGCTTCTGCGGCAGCTTCCTTTTCGAGCTTCGCTTCGAGGTATTGTCGTTCCTCGGGTGGATAAAGCTTGTGTGCGAATGTTTGGCCGCGTCCAGGCGGAGTTAGCGATTCGACGAGATTCTTTTCAATCAATGCATCGAGTACTGTCTGAATTGCGGACAACTCATCAAAGGCGTGCATGCGAGAAGCTCGACTGCGAAGTTCACCTGCTGTTTGCGGACCACGCAGTAGTAATTCAGTCATCACCGCAACTTCAGCTGCATCCACGCCCATCCACTCGTACGCCGCGTGTCGATACTTTGCCACACGACCACTGCCTTGAATTTCGCGAGCGGCGCCCGCCTCACGCAACTCATCCAAGGCCAACAACGCGTCATCTTCGTCCAATTGCGTCAGTGGCGCACGATTGGACTTTTGATTACTGCCGCTCACGATTCCTGCCAGCGACAGCGGGTAATTGTCTGGCGTCGTCTTGGCTTTCTCGACCAAAACACCTAACACTCGGCGAGCATTTTTGGACAACGGCTTGGGTGATGGGCTGGGTGCGTCAGACATAAAACGGGCTCTGGATGAAGTCGTGGACTAGGTGGTGGAATAATGAAGAGGTGGTTACGGATTCGCAATTCTATCAGCAGCCGCTGATAGTGCATCGGCTTGCTGGGTCCGACCCAATTGTTGGTAAGTGTACGCGAGATTGCGCATCGCGGGCACGTTGCTAGGCTCAAGCTGGAGAACGCGTTCGAACGTGTCCGCCGCGGCGGTCAACTGGTCCTGGTTGACGTAAACGACGCCTAAATTCAATAGCGCACTGACGTCTTGCGGCGACTGGTCCAGAACCATTTGCAGTTCTTTTCGAGCTGCGGAAAAATCAGTTCTCTGAATCAGCAATCGGGCAAGATTCATACGAATCTCGATCGACGATGGGTCGATCTCCAAGCTGTGTTCGTAGTTCTCGATCGCCGCCAAAAGGTTTCCCTGCACCGCTTCCAGCGAACCCAAATTTCCGTACGCCGAAGCCAGTTTCGGGTTACTTTGGATTGCTCGCTCGACCATTTGCCGTGACTCGTCCAGCCGCCCCGTCATCCCGTACACGGCGGCCAAGTTGTTGAGTGCTTTGGCATCGGTGGGGCTGATTTGGACCGCTTGTTCATAGAGCGATTGTGCCCCAGCAATATCGCCTTGCCCTTCTCGAGCTTTGCCCAAATTGCTCACCGAATCAGCGAAGTTTGGTTTGAGTTTGATCGACTCGACTAAATGCGATTCGGCCTCCACGAAATCTCCTCTTCGATTCAGTAGTGCACCCAAGTTGTTATGCGCCATCCAACTCGTCGGATTTCTCGCGATCGTATCTCGCCACAGTGTTTCAAGATCCTTGTAGATCAACGTTTGCTTCCACGTCAGCGACCCCAAAACAATCGCCACCGCACACCCGACGACAACCATACCACGGCCTCTAGCAACCCATTCTGTGCTCGCTAGTTGGTGATACATCACCACGGCGACTTGAACATAGAGGACAATCATCCCGATGCTTGCCAGATACTGGAAGTGATCCGCCACAAAAGAGAATCGCATCGGATAGACGTCAAAGAACCCCAACGCAGGAAACAAGGTTCCGCAGAAAAAGCAAAACGCGACCACGGGTCCTCGGGTAATCCGATTTCGCGACAGGAACAATGCGACAATGGTGACGACAACTGCCACGGGGAACAAGTATTGCCACGCCTGGTTCGCGTCAATCTCCCATCGCGGATACGTGAATACGAGTCCGAGTGGTACAAGGACTTTTGCTGCGTAAAAGCAAATCACTCGACCAGCAATCAGAATGCGCTCGATCCACGACAGTTCCCAATCCATCCCTTCGGCACCGACTTGATACTTTTCAAGCCAAACCGTCAGCATGCCGAAACCGATGCCAATCACAAACATGGGCAACACATCCATTACCCGTTTGCGTGAAATTGTGCCGTGTTTCCACCATATCACCAGTAGCAGTGCCGCTGGTAATGTTGCTGTGACGGTCTTGCTCAACAGCGCCGCGATAAACAAGACCATGGATAACAGATAGAGTTTCCAGGTCGACTTGGTTTTGCTGGACGTGTCTTCTTGGTTCGGGCGATCACTCATCAAGACGTCCGAGTAACGCAGATACGCCCACGCGGAACTCAGGTAGAAAAGACCTGACAATACGTTTTTGCGTTCGGTAATCCAAGCGACTGATTCTACGTGAACGGGATGAATCGCAAAGATCAGTCCGATCATCCAAGCGGCTGGAATTTCTAGTCGCCGGCACAATCGCCAAAGTATCATCGCATTCGCGAGATGAATCAGCACATTGACGACGTGATATCCAGGAGCAGCCAATCCCCAGGCTTGGTACTCAAGCCAGAATGTCGAATGCACAAACGGGTAGTACTGGGGTGTCGCTTTCGGGTCAGACCAAATTCGCCTCAGTCCACTCGCATCCCGAAGTGATTCATTGTTGATCACGTAGTCGTCATCGTCCCAGATAAAACCGGAGTTCATCGCCGGCAGATACGCGAGCAACGTCGCTACGGTTAGAGCGATCGCGAACCACAAGGATTGCCGCTGATTGAGTCGCATCTCTTGGTTCACAAATATCTCTACCGAATGACTGGGACGATTCTGGTAACGCAAATTCTCGAATAGACTGAGTCTCGACGCAAGACGCTGCGATTGTGCTCCCCCATTCGACCCGGTCCCCCATCGAAATCGAACTTTATGCAAGATCTGCGACGCACCCTAGACGAATCCGCACAACAGCTCGCGGAAAAACTTCGCGAAACAAGTACGAAAATTGTATTCGCGGAGAGCTGCACCGGCGGTTTAGTATCCGCAACACTCGCGTCGATCCCCGGGATCTCGCAATTCCTCTGTGGTTCCGCTGTCACGTATCGCGGAGCAACCAAAGTCGCGTGGTTGAGTGTCAACGCCACGGACGTCGAACGAGACTCCGCGGTCAACGAAGAAGTGGCTGGCCAGATGGCTGAATCCGTACTCACGAACACACCCGAAAGCCATCTTGCCGTATCGATTACTGGCCACCTCGGCCCCGACGCGCCACCCCACTTGGACGGAGTCGTCTACATCGGCATCGCCAGTCGTTCAGGTACAACGTCCGTGAGTCGACACCACCTTATGGCTTACTCGCGTTCCGATCGTCAGAGCGAAGCCGCGGCACTGGTGATACAAAGTTCAACAACGTTTGTTGAAAGACTTTGAATCTTAGCTTACGCAATGAGTCGATAGACGATGGCTGCGATGATGCCGCCGGTGATGGGGCCGGCGACTGGGATCCATGAGTAACTCCAATCGCTGTCTCGCTTGTTTCGAATCGGTAACAGCGCGTGAATGATTCTTGGTCCGAGGTCTCTAGCCGGGTTGATTGCATAGCCGGTGGTTCCGCCGAGCGACAAGCCAATTCCAAAGACGAGCAAGCCAACCGGTAATAGCCCGAGTGAACCTAAACCCAATACCGGATCAGTATCGACGGGTATTTCGCCCGAAGCGAGTCGCGGCGTGACCATCAGGAAGATCGGGAAAATCAACGCGAACGTGCCGACCGTCTCACAGAAGAACGCTTGCTTGAAATTACGGATCGCTGGTGCATTGCAGAAACAACCGAGCTTGGCGTCAGGATCCTCGGTGACGTTGAAGTGCTCGCGATAAAAGAAGTACACCGTGGTCGCTCCGACCATCGCTCCAGCGAACTGGGCGACGACGTATCCAATCGCGGATCCGATCGAGAGTTTTCCACCAATGACCATCGCGATACTCACGGCGGGATTCAAGTGAGCACCGCTGAACTGGTGCGAGCAAAAGGCACCAATGTAAACCGCGATTCCCCAGCCGGCCGCGATGACAATCCAGCCGCTACTGTTCCCAAAGGTTTGCTTTAAGCTCACATTGGCACAGACTCCGCCGCCAAACAGAATCAGTAACGCAGTGCCAATGAATTCCGCCAAAAAAGGATGCATCGTGGTAACTCAGTTCTCGAAATTATTATAGAGGGAATGAAAAACGTTACGGTAGATAATGCTGGGCCATCGTATCGAAGCTGGCTATTTGGCTTTCGATCCAGTCATTGTCGCGTCCAAGATGCTGGGCCATCAACTGGGCGACTTTCGGGGCAACTTCGATTGCGGCGCGCGCATGGAGAAACAATGCTCGAGAACGTCTCGCCAAGACGTCTTCGACGCTGCGTGCCATCTCATATTGCACGGCATACTCAACATCCTGCTTGGTCAGCTTGATGGACTCATGTAAATTTTCATCAGTCGTTTCGGACTCAGCTCGGCTACTCAGTTTCAAGTTTGAGGTTTGTGATTCTGGCGCGTCGAGTTGTGCTTGGATAATCGCTCGATCGACACAGTCTTCGGCCATCTTGCGTACGGTGGTCCATTTGCCACCGGTAATCGTCACTAGGCCTGATTCCGAAACACGGATCACGTGATCACGAGAAAGGGACGCGGTACGAGCCGACGGGTCGCCTTTGACTAGCGGACGAATCCCCGTGAATACACTGAGCACATCCGTTCGCAGTGGAGCATCTTTCAAATAGATTGCTGCTGTCTCGAGTAGAAAATCAATTTCCGCTGGTGTTGCTTGAGGTTCGAGTGTTGCCTTGTCGATTGGCGTATCAGTCGTTCCAACCAAGACATGGTCGTGCCAAGGGATAATGAAGATCACTCGGCCGTCGGAGGTCTTGGGAACGATGAGCGCCGTATCGCCAGGAAAGAACCGCCGTGGCAACACGACATGCACACCCTGGCTTGCCGCCACGAGGTTCTCGCTCGATGGGTCGTCGAGATGACGTACCGCGTCGCAAAATGGACCGGCTGCGTTGACAATACATTTCGCATGGATGCGATAAATTGCGTTGGTTTCCTTGTCAATCGCTTCCACACCCACCAGCTTGCCGTTGTCACCATGGATCATCGCTTGGACAGGAAAGTAGTTGACCAAACAAGCACCGTGATCGCTTGCGGTCGTTGCCATATCCAGCAGCAATCGTGCATCGTCGAATTGTCCGTCGTGGTAAACGACACCTCCGCGAGCGACCTCGCGGCGTAGCGCAGGGACCAAGCGAACGGACTCGTCGAGCGACACTCCATGTGAACGACCAAAGCTGTTTTGAGTCGCCAATAGATCGTACACCTTCAGTCCTACGCCGTAGAAGAATCGTTCCCACAAGTTGTGACATGGAATCAGAAACTGTAGATCATGAACCACTTGTGGCGCGTTATTGCGCAGGAGTGTGCGTTCACGAAGGGCATCGCGGACGAGCGTGATGTTGCCTTGCTTGAGGTAACGAACACCACCATGAACCAGCTTGGTGCTGCGACTCGACGTGCCTTTTCCAAAGTCCGATTGTTCGGCCAGCGCGACGTTCAATCCTCGAGTGGCGGCGTCCAAAGCCACACCCACTCCCGTCGCTCCGCCACCGATAACGAGCAAATCCCAAGTTGTTTGTTGGTGCTTTAAACGTTGGAGTGACGAATCTCGATTCAGCGATGCGTTTTTCATCCGACAGATTCCCAGTTTCCGGCCCGACTCAAGGCATCCGTCCAGCGAGCACGCCGATGCTCCACTTCGTCACTGGACATCGATGGCTCAAAGACTCGAGACGATTTCCACACTCCAGCGATCTCGTCCTGGCCGCTCCAGAAACCACTCGAAAGTCCAGCCAAGTAGGCGGCGCCGAGGGCCGTGGTCTCGATCACTTCC
>JBGSNA010000117.1:0-2234 GCA_041739875.1 Pirellulaceae bacterium | reverse complement strand
TAGCACGAACCGCTCGCGATTGGCAGAAGCTGACAAAGCAAGGATCGCTTGACTTTGCATTCTTCAATGACGTTCGAAACTTCGTCACGCGAGCCTGTGCATTTCATCGCGAGCGAGCGGCCGGCAAGCTCAGTAAAGAGTAGCTACGAACTGAAGAATTTTGGCTTCGCGAATGTCTCCACTGCTTAAGCCAGACGAAGGTTGCCCATAAAAAAGCGATCACGTTACAAGGCCGAATCAACCGTCACTACACCGAGTGGCTGATTTTTGTTGACGATGTTCGCGTTCCTCCGACCAACAATCTTGCTGAGCGGGCGCTGCGTCCGTTGGTGGTATTACGCAAGATTACCTTTGGGCATCGCAGCTCCGACGGTGGGCGGAGGATGGCGAGCTTAATGACGATCGCGGAGACCGCACGACGTCATGGGCATCGCGCCAGTGACATCTACTTTGAGCTGTTGACGCGGCCTCCCGACGCAGCACTACGTCGGTTATATGCAGACCCGTCAGAGGCTGCGAAATAAGGTTCGCGTCAAACCCATCCTCCCGGTCGACTTGTTTTAAACGAAGACCATGGCTAGGTGATGCCGACGAGAGGCTAATGCAAATGCGTCGTTCATTATGAATGAACTGAGTTGCACGCTGCGCGGTGGTAGTCAGGCCCGATAGGCGCAGGCAAATATCGACGTCTCGGACAAACAAAAGGGGAAGGGGGGGCGTTTCGGTCACGACGATCATTAACTACCCCCTTCCCTTTTGATTTCACCCCTTCCCTTTTGATTTCACCCGAGTGATTGGCCATTTAAATAGCACCGGACTCGCGGCTCCGGTGCATTGGATGGTTCGTCGCCGTCTTATTCGCCAAGTCCGTCGCGATATTCGGTATCGATTCGGGCCTTGTAGAGCACACGAACCTGTCGATTGGTCAAGTCGTACACACTCGTCCACATCGTCCAATTGTCGACAGAAATCCTTCGAATGACGTTTTTAGTTTCCTCTAGTCCAACGGCTCCAGAAAGTCTTTCTGCCGCTTCCGATCCTGCACGATAACGATAGCATGAGTCATCGCAATCTTGCTCCGACTTTTGCCACATGATTTGGTTCGTGCAAACCTGCCAACGCTGATCCGGTGAGGTCACACGTATCTCCCCGTCGATGAATTCGATGATCCGAGAATTTCCGGATTCGTCCGCAACCATCAGATGTTCCGGATGCTCGACAAAATGAACATTGAATTCACGAACCAGTTCCACAGCGTCGTCTGCCGACTTAGCATAATCGAGAATCATCCGCATCAAAGTGGCCTGTGTGATCGCCGGTTTTCCAGGTTTTATGGGCGCATCTGCGTGAGGCACTGACATGCTGGACACAGCAACTCCATGTCGATTAATTCCGTCCATCAGGTAATACGGTACAAACAATAAAGGCAGGCGATTGATCAGGCTGGTTTTATCCAGGTCGGATCGATTTAGATTCAAATAGGCGAGGTCAATTACGGAAATCGACGCCAATCCGTGTCGGTCGTGGACTCGGAGGATCAGACACGCATCATTGGGAGAATCGAAATTGCGCCCTAAATAGACTTGGCCTTGATTGGAATGAATTGTCACAGTCGAACAATGATGGCCCGGAAC
Source organism: Pirellulaceae bacterium (assembly GCA_041739875.1). GTDB lineage: Bacteria > Planctomycetota > Planctomycetia > Pirellulales > Pirellulaceae > JBBSJZ01. The sequence continues at coordinate 600 of JBGSNA010000117.1, read as the reverse complement.
AATGTTTGGAATAGGTTCAATTTTTTTCGGCAGGTAAGCCCGCTTCACTCGATTGGCGATTGGGACTGCGAAATCCGGGAGCATCGCTTTGATATAAGTCCCTTCAAGATCATGAACGTCGACGCCGTTTGCGCGAATTTTGTCGAGATGATAGTCAAGGTAGTAGTCCATTACGTAAGCGTTTGTTCCGACGACTCGCCGCAACGAGGTCAGGGTGCGAATATGGTCTTTAACGATGAGCAACCCAACCAACGAGAGGACCATGATCCCAATTGCGACCCACTTGACGCGTCTCACCCACCTTCTCGGCTTTCTGTCGGCACGATCCGTGTGTTTAACACTATGTGTCACGAGTTTTTGTCCTTGCACACGTGGGAACTCTAGGCGACGAACGTTACGGATCACCAAGTCGGCGTGATAATCTCTCAATTGCTAAAACGCACCGCTCGCCGACTTGGGTGCAGTACGCCCAACATGGGCGTGATCTTGTGGGGTGCAAGTCCCCTGTACTTAGTTCCGGTTTCTTTCACTACGAGGCAGTATACCAAATGTAACTCTGAAGAAAGCTAGTACGAGGCGAGGGCAACTGCGGCGAGGTGA
>JBGSNA010000319.1:0-24076 GCA_041739875.1 Pirellulaceae bacterium | reverse complement strand
TGGTGAAGATCACTCGGACAAAGGAACGTTCACTCTGGATGAGACGACAACGCCGAAACGAATGACAATCACGAGCACCGCTGGTCCGAACAAGGGCAAGACGTTTCTCGCCATCTATGAAATCAAGAACGCCGATGCGATGCGTGTATGTTACGATCTGTCCGGCAAGGAATTCCCCAAAGAGTTCAAGGCTCCCAAAGACACCGAGCTTTATCTCGTCGGATATCGTCGGCAACTCCCGGATGCAGATGACGCAGAAGTCAAGACTACCGGCACATTGGATCGGCGATGATTCCCGCAACTTGTTGTCGAAAGATTGGCGAACAATTGTGTGAACGTGCGGACTGGCAAGGTCTGATTGACGAGCGGGGGGCGATCCCGCCTGGGTAAGTCTTAGCCAGTGGCCGTTATCGAGCATCTGCAGCGTAGGTATCAGGCATGTCGCCGAAGTCGTGCACGGTTTACGCAAATAGTGCAGCAAGACATTGCTCACAACGTTCATCAATGTGACCCCCAAAAGCTCGTTGCAGGTGTGGCTAACACCCAGGTCTCGCTTGGCACGGATTCAATGACAAGGTCACCACAATCGCCACTGGTCAGCCCCGACTTGATGGCGAAAAGCTTGCGGCCAGCTTTCGCATTCAGCTAAACTGAATCAGTCGCCCGAGGGCTGACATCGATGGAAAGTGCATACGCCATCGGTTCCCCACGACGCGGCAAGTTTAACGTCAGATCTCTACTTCCGAAGCCAGACGCATAGATCGCAATTCGTTCTGAGACTCAACCGACACCGATTCAAACTGAACCTCAACTAAGATGACAATCGAACCCGCTTTCAAGTCTGCCTCGCCTTACCAGAATGACGTTCTCGCGCTGCCGGTCACCGATCTCGATACGGCCTCCAACTGGTACTCCAAACACTTTGGCATGGTGGAGGTCGAACGACACGGCGACCCTGTGCCAACAGTGATTCTAGAAAGGGACGGGACTCGTCTAGGTTTCGCTATCAATGGTGGTGACGCGTCACAGGATGGTGCGGCAATACGCGTAGCAAACATCCAACAGATCAAAGGCGAGTTGGAATCAAACGGCGTCTCGATTGGTAATTGGCGTGTCGACGACCGGGACGGTCAAAAACTGCAAGTGTTTTTCGTCGTCGCTCCGGATGGTTTGTGCTATTACTTCCACGAACCAATTGATGCAGCATGACACACGTGGACAGAGATGGCCGACCCATTCTATCCTAATGTTACAATGAGCCCTCGCCAGAACGTCACCGCGTAATGTCTCTTGCCAATCACATCGCAGACCAATGCCGTGAACCGGAGCGTCCAAGTCGAGCGGTGTGACAATGGATAATCAATAGTTACCACTCGGTTACGGCGGACGTTCATCGGACTTGCCAGAACATACACAGGAGATTGCTATGCACCTCGGAGCCTTTTCAGTAAGTTTGGCCGTAAAGGATATCAATACGTCCCGAAGCTTCTATGAAAAGCTGGGGTTCAAGGAATTCGGTGGCGATGCCTCTGAGAATTGGCTGATCATGAAAAACGGTGACCATGTCCTTGGACTGTTCCAGGGAATGTTCGAGCAGAATATTCTTACCTTCAATCCCGGATGGGATCAGAACTGCAAGACACTTGACACGTTCACCGATGTTCGTGAAATTCAAAAACGCCTCAAAGCCGAAGGACTCGCGTTACAAACTGAAGCAGATGAGGCGTCCAGTGGCCCCGCGAGTTTTGTCGTCGTGGATCCTGATGGTAATGCGGTTTTGGTTGACCAGCACGTCTAACGCTTTCGCAGAGGCATCGCAGATTCACGCGATATCCGGCGAATAAAGCTTTGTACGCCGAGTCGCCGATCACGCGTTTCCTGAAGAAAAGTCACTCGCGGCGGCCGGGTGAAAGCGGACGATACCCGACTGAGACACCATGTCGCTTACCGATTCACGCTGGGACAAACTAACCGACGACGATTGGGATTTATTCGCAATCGCTTGGAACGCTGAACTGTCTGGTAATGAGGCGAATTCACTACCTGAACTTCCGGTGTTGTTTGACAAAGATCCGCCCAAGACGGCTAGCGACATCGTGCTCCCAATGAACTTCATCGCTTCTCCCGCCGCACAGTGGAAGTTCATACAGGCGGCCTACTGTCGCGGGAACGACGCGACCTTTGGTCACCTCGCTGCTGGTCCAGTTGAACACCTGCTCGGCACATATGGAGACGACTATATTGAACTCGTTGAACAGCTTGCCAACGACGACCCGCTGTTCGCCGAGATGCTCAATGGCTGCTATCAAAATCGCATGTCTGACACCGTCTGGAAGCGTCTATGCGCAGCACGAGAAGGCAGTGGCTAACCATCGCGTCGCTTTGCGCTTGCTTGTGAAGCGTGAGTAGAAACTGGCGGCAAGCGAGCCGAGTCTTCGAACTCGCGTTAAGCCGCGATGCTCGTGTGGACACCGGCTCACAGTTGACTTCTGCCTAGGCAACCGACTCGAGTCATACTCCCTGCATTCTGAGTCGCTCGTTGTTCGCCTCACGACTGTTGAGGCGTGCACTGTTTACGTAAATAGTGCAGCATGACATCGCACGCAGCGGTGAACAGCGTGACCCGCGAATGTTCGTTGCAGGTGAAGCTAGCGAGTTGGTCGACCTTGGCACGGATTCCGTGACAAGGTCCAGACGCTCGTCCGCCTCGACTTGTTGGTCACAAGCTTGCGACCAGTCTCCTCGCTCAGCTAAACTGAGTCCGTCGTCCGAGGGTAGGTATCGATAGAAACCGCATACGTCCGCGGTTCCCCACGAAGCGGCAAAGTTCAACGTCCGATCTATACATCCGAAGCCAGACGCATAGATCGCAATTCGTTATCGGACTGAAGTTCTAGGCAAGCATGTGCTCCCACGAATGGCCTCATTTGACGGCAAGATTGCATTGCGCATGACTCGCTACACCTCTATCTTCACAATCGTGCTTGCTATCTATTCTGCGTGCTTCACCGGGGCGGCTTTCAACCACACCCGCGACATATGGGCGAACGGCTTTCTGGTTCATAGCGGCAGACCGGTTTGGACCCACATCTTTTGGACCTCATTGACGTTCGTTGATCCGCTCGTGCCGCTGCTGGTCCTCGTCGGACGCGTCAAGCCCGCGATATTACTCGCCGCGGCAATCATGCTGGCAGACGTGGCGGTCAACACGCACTACGCATTCAATCATCGTGATACCGTCTACTCGGGCAACATTGATTTGGTCTCGCAAACTGCATTCCTCGCATTCGTGTTGTGCACAGCGCCGCTTCTCTGGTCTTATTCGGGAAGCCTTCACATGAACGTGCTGACTGGCAAGGTCTGATTGACGAGCGGGGGAGATCCCGCCTGGGTAGGCGATAGCCAGAGGCCCAGTCTCGAGCTTCTGTCGCGCACTATTTACGTAAATAGTGCTTCTGCCTTGAAAGGCTGGAACCTGGCGTGACGGCATTCTCAGTCTACTGGTAGCTAAAGAAAAAGCCGCCATGCTTGAGTACGAAACTCATTGCATGGCGACCAGATACCGGCTCACTGGAGCCGGCCCTTGAACAGCAGCGACGCTAGCGTTTACCAATACGTGGCGGTCGGATATCGCCGTTGTTGAGCGAGCTAGCGATCAACACGCCCGCGACGACGATGAACACTATCCCGCTGCCGGTCAGAGCAGCGAAAATTGCGGCGACTCCAATGCTGCCGACGATATGGACTGAGTTCAGTTTCTGACGACTTGATTGGTTCATGTTTCCAACTTGTGGATTGAGGTAAAGTTGGACCGGTGTGTCTAGCCGACCGGGGCCTCCTGCTTGAGTTCGTCAATCAGTTGCGAGGCTTGGCGGACGGTCAACGCGGTGACGCAATGTGCGCCATACCGGTCGAGGAGGAGTGGGCTCAGCGCAATGCCTTGCCGCTTAGCCATCACTTGGATGGCCTTTACTTGTTTCTCAGTCGCCACACGAGGTGTTGAATGAGACGATGGGTCGAGCGACGCGTGTTGCGTTTGGTCCGAAAGCCGAGCTTCGAGCGTGTCTTCGCAGACCGATAGCATCTGGCGAAGCTTCGTTTTCAGTTCTGCCGCATCGGCATCGTCGATGCCAATTTGGAGCTGACAACTGCTTTCGACTTTGCCCGCTTCCTGTTTAGCGAGACAGACGGTGAGTACGGTTGACATGAATGTTCCTTGGTTGGGGTTAAAGAAGTTGAAATGGATCTGCTGCATGATGCGGCGATTTAACTGTTGACCGTCATCTCGCCTGATAACAGGTTGATGATTGCGTCACGATCAGTCGGGATTTCACGTAGCCAGCGTGTTAGCTGATGGACCATCAATCCGGCTGCGATTGAGGCTGTGTAGATCGTGCTCTTGGACGTGCACGTTCCCTGCTGAGCTTCGAAAGGAGCGAACAACGTCGCCTCGTAACGACTCACGTCAGATTCCTCCGCCGCGGTCAGTACACGAATGATCTCGCCCAACATGCGAGCGTCGATCCACAAGTCCACTCGCCCACGCAGCGATCGCCAAATGGCCGAGCGAGCCGCGATCGAATCGACACAGCAGAAGACGATCGAACCCACATCCTGTTTCGGGCGATAACGGTCGATGATGTATTCCAGTTGAATACTGCGATCGATGCGCTCGATCTCCGAGATCGTCGCCATGACTTTCGCGGTGCCGATCTCGTCAGTGCGATAGCCCTGCGTCGTGACGTTGGTCGCTTCGACGAGGTCGAAATCGATCAACTGCAAACGAGCGACGCCAATTGACGCTAGTTGCAATGCAACTTGGCGACCGATTGCCCCCACGCCGATGACTGTCACCAGCTTGTCTTGCAACCGGGCACGCTGAACCAAGTCCGACTGTCGCTCAAAGCGATCAACGACTCCGTTCATAACGTACTCCGATCGTGCAGGCTCCACGCAGTCGGATCATCTTGCCAACCCGGCCAGTGCTGTTCGTGGTGCACATCGGTGATTAACGCACCATGATGGGCAAACGGGTCCAGAATCTGGACGGCGTCAGCGTATTCGTCGAGCCAGCGATCATGGTCGGCGCCAGGAAACTCCGATCCGTATTCGACTGTGCTGCTCAAGCGTTTCGAAGCATTCGGGCCCACGTTGAACCGCAACCGTGTGTACGTTGCTCCTTGTCGAGCCAGAATGAACATCACGGCCCAGTCGCACGCACCAAAGCAACGCTCAAACGTTTCTTCATCGGTGCCACTGGGACGCGGACAGCTACCGGGATGCGTATGGATCCAGATCCGTGCAAACTGATCTGGCTTCCGCCCCTGATCGACCATCGCATCAAAGTGGTCCGCGACCGAAGTGTCGTCGAATTCAACCGACACCGAAGTGCAGATTTGATTCACGAGCACAAAGTCTTCAATGAGTAGTGGATCGCCATCAACACTGATGCCAAATCCGCCCACCTCGGTGTCACCCACGTCACGGAGAAATACCAATTTGGCCCATGCGTAGGGCGTGAACCGAAGACTCTGGTGATTCCGCCTCGGCTTCGGTCGACGCCTCGATGTCCAAGCAATCATCACAATTCTCCTCAGTTAAACAGTGGTCACAGAACGACTCGCCGCAACCGCTGCAGCAAGTCAAACAATCTTTGCAGTAGTCGTCATCACAACCGTGGCAACATGCCATGCAGTCGTTACAGTGCGTCTCGTCGCATCCCGGACAGACTTGCCGGCAATCGTGGCAAACGGAGTATTCGCAGCGATTACAGTTGTCGCAGTTGCTCCGATCCACCGTGTCACCGCACGCGAGACACTCCACCCCGTGCCAATCGTCGAGCGTGACGTAGGCGTTGCCTGGGTTGTAAGTCTCTAGGACTTGGCGAACGATCATGAAGAAGTCGTAGAAACGACCATCCGCAATGGATCGCTTGATCGCCGCGTAACCGTCGCCTTCGCACAAGTGCTCGCTTTGCACGTGAGGGTGCGTCGTCGAATCACTCGTCGATGCTGGATGCGGATCCTTGGCGACGACACGGTAAGGATGCGACTGGCAGAGGTACCGCAAATCCAAGCAGATCTCGAACGGACCGAGACATACTTCATCTAGCACGATGTCATCCGTGGTCACACTGAAAGTGTGCCGTTTGCGATCCCAGTTGACATCCTTGAACTCATCATTAAGCGCCGTGAGTTCACGCATGATCTCGTGAACCGACAGTACCGAACAAGGCTGCAACGGCCCAGTCAGATTGTCGGCTACACGCATGGCACCTCGGCAAAAGGAATCCAGACCTCGCCGCAAACGGTCTCGCAACCGCTGTTCGGCAAGCAGCCAACCACGCGAATTCGCTTTGTCTCGCAGTCGTTGCAGACGCTCAATTGAAGCCCAGGCGTCTGTATCGATACGGTCGCTGCTGGCACAAGAAGTAGCCTTCACCAGCGACTGCCGGATTTCAGATGCCAGCCGAAATCGATCACGCATCCGCTTTCGATGTTGCTGGGCGAGACTCACGATTGAGCCCCTTGAATCTTGGTCGCTGTGATGGAGATACGGTCGCCATCCAACAACACTTGGTCACGGGCCACGGGTTGGCGATTGACCCGGATCAGGTAGTCGCCTTCCTTGCCGGCGCCAACGCGTTGATTGAACAGTTCCTGGACAGTGACGTTTTCTGCGACTTCGATGTAGTCTGCAAATCCGCCGCCGTCGTTGTTGATCAGTAAGACTTTCATAGTTTGGGTTTCTTAAAGGTGTGTGAGGTAATCGCCGCTGGCCGCCGGACTCGCGTAAAGCGAATTCGGCGGCAACCACGACGTTGAAAGGAACGACCGGCATCCCGCAAAGCAGGACGCCGGTCGATGGTGAGTGTTGGGATTCGATTGCGCGAATCACGACGGTGCGAAGTCAAGGGACGGCTCCGCACTGGGTGTTGGGAGGGAAACATCGAATTCATCCCAGTCGATGACGTGGGGACCGAGGCATTCAGCTTCTGGATCACGGATCGTCCGGGCAGGATTGGCGATCAGAAATCCGAGCCGCTTGATGGTGGCGACGGATTCACCCGTCGCGTGAGAGAGACTGCGGTAAAGGTCTGCTTGTCGCATCGTTACATAGATCCAAAGTGATAGGGACAATACAAAAAGAGCCCTCGTCGATCGGCACGTGGCCAACTTCAAAGGGCTCTGGGTAAAGTTCAAAACGGAAGTGTTGGCATTAGCCGCTTGGCGGTATCAGCCAGTGTTGACGCAGCCAAACGATCTCGGCGCCAAGTGCATCGGATCGTTGGGCAAAGGGGCCGAGGCAGGGACCGCCGACCGGTGATAGGTCAGCAGTCCATTGACCGTCAGCCGTTGGCTCGACCTGCGATCCACGGCTGATGGTCGGTTTGCCGATGGCGTGTGCGTCGATCGACTCGTCGTAGATCATCCGCACATTGCCATTGGATTCGATGACAACGTCCATGGATGTCACCGTGAACGCCGCAGGATGCTGCGCCGTGGCCGATCCATCATCCAGCCATCAAGTGAGGCCTCCACACGCGTTAGCTCGTTAGCAACGTGCTGACGCATTGCAGCGCGATCCCGCAGATCTTGCGGCTGCACGCTGCTGATCACCCGACGTGCGTCCGCAACCAAACGGTCGAGGCCTTCGTCCGAACGGATGTTTAGGTGCTGGAACCTGTCGAAGAAATCCAGCAAGTTCGTCACAGCCGTATCGCGAAACACTTTGGGAGAGCCATTGTCATCACCGCTAAGCCGTTCGGCCAAGTGGCTAACGAGTTGAGCCAGCTCATCGGCAAACGCTTGCTCAGCCAATCGCACGGCTTCATTAAAACGAGTCTGAACGCGGGAGCATTCGCTGTAGTACAGCTGCGGACTTACCCGCAACAGATACTCTGGCGGATCACAACTGGGATAGTCCCACTCGATGGCGAACAAGTCATCGAGATTGGTTGAATAGTCCCCGACGTCGAAAAGGTCACCCAGCCGCTCACGTGCCTGGTCAACCAATTCGTCGAAGTGATGGCCGAGTTGCTCAACCGCTTCGGCGAGTTCAGCACGCACCGTTGTCATGTGAACATCGAATGCTGGCACATCACTGCGACGGATGAGCCGCATGCCGGGTTCGACATAGGGCAACGTGTGAGCTTTCCAATACTCGACCGCTTGGGTCTTCACCGCCGTGGCGGCACGAAACGCCGGGTGACCGGTATCGACCAGCTTCTTCGACGCCGACACTGACTTGCTATCGGCGTCGAACGTGCCGGCTGCTTGTCGTGTTTGATCCTTGCTGAGCGTTTTACGTACGCCCATCCAGCGAATTTGCAGACGCACCGCCGTGGTTTCGGATTGCAAACGCTGGCCGATACTCGCTTGAGTATCGGTGTCGATTGCGTTGACGGTCTCGGGGACCGTGGATTCAATCACGGTGCTCATGGTTGAGCCTCATTGGTTAGGGGAACTAGGGATGAAAACGAATAACGCCCCGCTGGCCAGATTGGCCGACGGGGCGTTACGGGTTGGGAACGGGAACGAAAGACTCACGACGGATCGGGAGTCGTTACGATTTACCTGGGAGGCGATTGCGATCTGCAGAGGCTTCCGATTGTTTGGCCTCAAGCAGCGGCCGATTGGCTTGCTTGACGGCGTCGTCAATCAAGAACTCGGCAACGATCTCGCTAGACCGTTCGGAATCACGTGACCAGCTGAGGATTGGGATCAGCAGCAGCGGTAGACAGCAACAGATGAGTAGTGCAGCGCCAGTGACAGCCGCGGCGAGGACTGGTTCAGAGCGTTCTCGCTCGTCCCACTCTCGCCGATCGGATTCCAGCATGTCTCGCTGACGTCCGACCGCTTCACGCTCGCGTAAAAGGTCCTGCTGCATTGCCAGCCACTGTGCGTCACTGATATCACGGCCGCTCGGACCGCAACCGCTAACGCTCAACATAAGAATCATGATCAACGCGATGATCGCGATTTGGATCATCATCCGCATGATAGACCTCCTTACTGAGTACGCGGCGGATTATCTCCTGCATGCCGCGTCGCTGCCGTTGCAAGTGCATCACCATGAGCGATGCAACTGTCAGTGCCAGCGAAAGGAATAAACAAACAATCAAAGCCGAAGACACCGTTAACTCCTGTGTTGAATGGACAAGGGCCCAACGATCTCACGTGATCGACGGGCCCTTGTTGTGATGAATAGTTACGAAGCAACGCGAACGGATCGCTATTGCATTGAATGCATTTGACGCAGTTGCCGAGTCCTGAGCCCCGGCGATTTCGCGTCATACGTATGCAGCATCAGTTGGCTGACGGTTCCGTTGATACTGATCGTCGACGCTTGGGCGTCTTGCTGGTCGAGCGATAGATACCGATGTGCTCTGACGACAAACACCTACCATCGGCCCACTCACGCAGTCGCTGGACCGACTCCGCTGATGTGACGGCTACCGGTACGACGTTCTGTGAAGCTTGAACAAGCGGGAGATCGAGCAACGCAGCCAATCGGCAACACGACTTGATCTCCGCGCCGGTCCAATCGTCATCTTTGGGGCGTGTCTGGTCGGCGTCGATCGCAAACATTGCAACGTACAGATCCCAGATCGCGTCCTTCTGCTCCCGTCCGGGCAGATCGACGAAGAACACTCCGTCAAAGCGTTCGGCACGACTGAACTCGGGTGGCAGCTTGGCAACATCGTTCGCAGTGCAGACAACAAACACGTCCGAGTCATGGTCATTCAACCACGACAGGAACGTCCCAAACATCCGCGACGACACACCGCTATCACCAGTGCCACCGCTGGCTGCACCCGCGAAGGCCTTTTCGACCTCATCGATCATCACGACAGCCGGGGCCATCGCATCGATTGTTTGCAGTGCCTGACGAGTTCGCTCTTCGGACTGTCCGACAAGTGATCCCATCAGGCTGCCGACATCAAGAATCAAAACAGGCCGCCCGACTTCCTTGCCAAGCGACTTGCAAAACTCGCTCTTGCCGCATCCCGGTGGTGACAACAGCATTACACCCTTGGGACGCACCTGATGATTGGAACTGCGATGCAGCAACGCCCGTCGCGTGAATGCCTTCAGGGCCGACAAGCCACCGAGACTATTGAAGTCTTCGTCACCGCGGTGAAGCGATAACAACCCTGACTTCTTCAGTGTTTGCGTCTTGATCTCCCAGATTGACGACGGCTGCAGGCTTCCGTGTCGAACCAGCGACAATGAGAATGCGTTCTCAGCTTCCAGTCGTGTCAGACCCGTCGAAGCATCGATCACCGCTTCGAGTGACTTGCCTTCCGGCAGTTCACCCTGTTCGGTAGCGATACCGCGAGCAATCTCTTCGAGTTGACTGCGGTCTGGCCGAGCATGCTCCACTGTCACGAACAACTTCTCCAGTTCGATGGGTAGCTGAACCACCGGCGAAAGGATCACGACGAAGGTCCGATTGGCCTTGCCCTCGATTACTGCCCGGCAAACCGATTGCACGATCTCTGGTGAGCCTAAGAACCGATGAAAGTTCTGTAAGACCAAGAGAGTCGTGCCGCCACTTGTCGCCAACGACCGTAATGATCGAACCGCGGCCAGCGGATCACTGGCATCGGGTTCCAGTGGTGAACCGTTAGCACCGCGGAGCCCCTGGTCGATATCCCAGACGGCGAGGCTCCATTGTTCATCACGACACAGCGTCGCGAGTTCAGCGATAGCGTCTGGATGCTCGTGAGACTCAATCCACAGCCCACTGAAGCAGGCACAAACGAGTTCACGAATACGAGTAGTCAGTGTCATCCACTGATCTCCTTGGGTAAGAGTTTGGAATGGACAAAAGAAAAGCCCAACTAGCGGTCTACCGCTGCCGGGCTTGTTGTTCTTGGCTGACTTCCGTTCGATAGAAGTCTGCCGTGAGCTTTTCGTCGTGTTTGAGGCCAAGAGCCTCTTCGACGAACTTGCTTGCTTCACGGCACTTGTCGCCAGTGAAACCATGCGTCTCGACACGCGACGAGCCGTCACGCGAGACGATCACATCGATGGACTTCAAGATCCCGCTCCCATGCTGAGCGTGAGCTTGACCGATCCATCGACAAGTTGCTGCTCGATAACCGAGTATCCGTTGCGTCGAGCCTCGATCTTGGTCCGTTCGATCGCGTAGGACTGCAAGAACTCATCGAGACGTTCCTGCTTGCCCCAACGCCCGCCGTAGTTGTCGAACTTGGACTCACCGGTTGCCAAGTCAAACACGACCGGATACCGCCACTCACGAAGTCGAACAGCGAGACCCGTCACGGTCTGACTGAACAACTTCGTTTCACCTTCGACCGGCTCATCTAGCCCAAGTCGTTTGCACCCAGCCCGAACCGCCGTAGCGTCCCGAACCTGAGTCTGAATCTGCACCACATGCGACATCGCACGCCTCCACTAGAGTTAAGAAGATGACGTCGGCAGCGTTGCTTCCGTCATCTATACGTAGCGTGAAACGGGCGGAAATTTAGCTGGTCACGTCTGTTGCCGATTACGGTAGATTCGATTCTTGCCTGCGTTATGCAACCGATCAAGGCAACTTGCACCAGAGGCAACTCTGACACCCAATATGGCTTCGGGTTGTGTGGGACAACAATTCAACCTGGTTAGAATGCAGGGCTACTCACTTATCCTCTGCCGCTCAATGATGGACACGAGTCATGCCTTTCATCGATATCAAAAGCTGGCCATCGCTAGAAGTTCTACCGGGTTGTCGACTGAGAACCCCGTATGGAGTGAACTTGATGCTGTCGTATCTCGAGATGGACAAAGGAGCCGTCATTCCACTGCACGACCATCCTCACGAACAGGGAGGCATGTTGATCGAAGGCCGCCTAGAATTCACGCTTGGTGAAGAAACCCGCATCGTTGAAGCGGGAGCGATGTTTTTGATTCCGCCGAATGTGCCGCACAGCGTACATGCTCTCGAAGCCTCAATCGTATTGGATGTCTTCTCGCCAATTCGCGAGGATTACGCGGAGAAGTACAACAAGTACATTCCGACACCATAAGTTCGTTGGCGAACCGCCGTATCGAGGTCGATTGAGACACAGTCGCTGGCCTTCCCAATAATGCACCCGTTGACGCGACTCCATCAACGAGACCATTCATGTATCGGCCGCGAATGTGTCGTTCGCAGATAGGCGGTGAGGCATACCGCGATCACCCCTGCACGGTATAGTTGTCCACATGCAATCGGAACAGCCATCGCCATTTCCTCGAACAGGCGAAACAATCGAGGTCGCGGAACTTGTCGAGTACCAGGCGTCTGCGCAACGAACTCGCCCACGCAGACTTTTGCCGATCGTTCTCTTCGTGGCCACCGGCCTCAGCACGTACCTGACAGGCGGGCTAGCTTTTTCCCTGGCCCTGATGTTTACCTTATTGGCCCACGAGCTGGGGCATTATCTTCAGGCTCGTCGGTATGGCGTGCCTGCCAGCCTGCCTTACTTTATTCCCATGCCGTTCAGCCCCATCGGCACAATGGGAGCCGTGATTTTAATGTCGCCCGGCATGGGCAACCGTCGGACATTGTTTGACATTGGAATTACGGGACCACTTGTCGGGCTCGTGCCCGCCTTGCTGTTCTGCATTCTCGGCCTGCAATGGTCTGAGGTCGTGGTAATTGCCGACAACCAAACGGGACTGATGCTGGGCGAGCCACTCTTGTTCAAACTGATGGTCTACCTCAGCTTCGGTCCGTTGGTAGAGGGTCAGGATGTGATTCTGCACCCGGTCGCCTTCGCTGGCTGGGTTGGCATCTTCATTACGGCGCTGAACCTGTTTCCGATTGGTCAGCTCGATGGAGGACATGTCCTTTACGCGTTATTGCGTCAGCGAGCCCACGCGTTGGCCAAAGGTCTTCTGCTGGCTGCGGCGGTGGCGGTCGTTCTCTGGGGCTACTGGGGCTGGACACTTATGCTGATCTTGTTGGTGTGGATGGGTCCTGCGCATCCTCCAACCACGAACGATGATGTGTCACTGGGAACTAGCCGCATCGTTCTGGGTTGGACCAGCTTGTTGTTCGTACCGCTGGGATTTACTCCCATGCCTTTCTACTTGGCGTCGTAATCTGAACCGCTTGAAATTTGGCCGACTGGAAATCGCTAAGGTACTAACGAAACAAACCGTTGAACGATCGTTTTCTGTTTCGTTGTTGTACTGATGCAGCTCTTGCAGGCTGCGAGACTCAAATAAACTACACGTCAGCGTGAAAAGTTGGGGCGTGGGATTGCTCCGGCGTCGGCCGCCGGAGCGTGCGAGCTGGTTGAGGAAACTCGCGTCGGTGTCAAACACCTATCACAGGACGCGGATTCCGAAACCAGCGTCGGTTAGTCCAAGTTTCGCGCGTTAGAGATAGCGGCGTCAACAGCGTACGGAATGCTTGGCAGCCACTAATCTCGGAGATGTTTCGATCGCCTACAATAGCTTGCGCGTGTGCGTTCAATTAGGTGCGACGTAGCAGGATATTGCGCAAACGCAATTCATTAAGCCGCGCCCGTGGTCAATTCTGCTTCATGGATCGGACGAGACCAACGAAATCCTGACGAGCCGATATAGGTCGCCAATGTCCGTTAAGACGTGTCCAAACTGTCTAGTTCGTGTTCTGCCGACGACTGGCGGCGAATGTCCTTCGTGTCGCAGCATGCTTAGTCAAACGGAAAGAGATGCGATACCGGCATCACCAAATGCGACCGACCAGAAAGAGGGAACAAACGATTATTGCTTCGATCGGCGTGAGACAGCGGACTATCCGATTCTGCGATTGGCTAACCAGCTTTCTAGTTTTCACTTGCCGCGTGCGCGAAAGACATTGTTGTTGATCCTCGTCGTTTCGACCTTTTTTGCAACTTGGTATTGCGCTTTCCTAGGCGTTCTCATCGGCCCACTGCTCGGTCGTTTCGTAATGGCTGCCTGCTTCTTGGGCGGCTCCGCGGCGTTCTTCCTAGCCTGCGGGTTCATGGCTACCTGGTTTTTTCATCCATACACGACGACAAATAGACGCGGTTTCATGTTGGTATTGCGGACGCTGCTTCGATGCTCGCTACTAATGGCGGTCCTCGTGCTTCCGCTCGTGATCGTGTTCAACCTCATTGAGTCGTTTGCATATCACGTGTTTCATGCCGAGCAAACCGGCGTGCGTGTGGTCGGGAAAATTCTTTTTTCAACGTACGGAGTTATTATCCTCGCGACACTATTCTCGCGAGGATGGGGCGCATCAGTTGCCCGAGATTTCATTCTCGCCCGCCAAATCATGTCGCGTTCAGCCGAACAAGTTATGATTGCGGACCGACGGAATCCAATCGTTTTCTTAAGATCTTTCGCATCTGACGATCATATCGTGCCTGTATTAGCGGTAGCATCTTCACGTTGGGAAGAAACCGGAATTCGATTCAATCCGCTGAGTCCACTCTTTTGGCTGCGAACACGCGCCTCTCGTTTTGAGGAGATCGTTTGTGAAGGATTGAGCTATGTCGCCCCAGTTGTGGCAATCGGGCAGCCCGGTGAACAACTGCCGCGACTTGGGGCCGCACGCATGTATGTCGATGATACGACATGGAAACAAAGCGTAAGTGACATGCTAGATCAATGTGAGTTTGCCTGTGTGTTGCTTGGATCTTCTATGGGGCTTCACTGGGAGTTGAACGAATTACTCAGGCGAAACACGCCGCGAAAGATACTACTCTTGGTTCCTCAAGACGAAACAGCCACGCAGGTTTGGGAAGCATTCAGCCAAACTGGTATCGCGAAGGCATTTGGCCTTCCAGATCAGGTGCCTGGCGAATTGCTTGGCATTATGTTCTGTGGGAATGGCGAACCCGTTCTTGTGACCGGAAAGCCGACACTCGCGAATTATCTTGAGATCGCCTGGGAAATGATCAAGTTCACTATTGAGCCCGTTTCGCGGTAGTAGCGCGACCATGCGCGGCACTTGTTCGGTTACATGTACAAGGCCCACATCTACTTGGCTGGAATGTTTCAACCACTTGGTCTCACCTGAGATTTACGTCCAGGCCTTGCCGGAAATTCTGGGGTACCGACATCCATCATTGGACGTCTTTGTTAGTATGCGGTCGTGAATGCAAAGGAATTCGTCATTACAGACTTTCGCTCCGGCGACTAAAAGTCAGAATTCGTGTAGGTTTGAACAAGCCCATACGAAGGGTGCTTTGCTGGCCTTTGACGCCTCGAATACAGATGACCGTTCGTTCTCTCGCTCTGCATCGACCGAACGGAGTTCGGTTGGGGCGGAACTCGCGTCGGTGTCTTCAGAATCCGGGCACCGACGCGCCGAGATGGCCCTCACCGAAAGTAATCCGGCTTCATCGACCGGTGGAGCAAAATCGGCAACACCGAAGTCGGCCGCCGGTGCACGCTAGCCAGCAGAAACGATTGTTATGACTTTCGATGAGGCAGCTGTTTCGCAGTGGCTGGCTGATACCGCCCAGAAATCGGCAAAGCTGTATGCCAAGCTGGTTAAGGCTGGATTGGCACCTGCCCTGGCAATCACTGAACCTAAGGCAGAACCAGAGCCCGTGCCGGCTCCGACCATTAAGCAGTGGACGGACCAGTACATTCAAGGGCACCCTGGCAAAGCCCGCACCATTGAGCTGCTGGAAGTAACTGCCCGAAGCCTTTGCCACATGTTTGGTAACGATAAACGCATCGACACATTCAATGCTGGGGATGCTGAAACGTACAGGAAGTGGCTGCAGACCAAAGGCAATGAACGGAAAGGCTACAAAAGCGGACTTGCACCCAACACTGTCCGCCGAACCATCGGACGAACAAAGCAGTTTTTCACTGCCGCTATCAAGCACGAACTGATTAGCCGTAACCCGTTCGCAGATGAACTCAGATGTCTCCCGTGGATCGTTTAGTTCGCCGCGTTTTCCAGTTATTGAGCTTGCGACCGTGCCCATTCTGTCCACGCGTCGACGGTTTCATAGTCTAGCCTGGTATATTGCTGAAGCGAGAGGACGATTTGATCCATGCTGCGTTTTCTGGCCGCCTCAAGTCGATTCTCAACCTCTGGCGTCCCGCGGTATCCGGGGGGAGGGGACGTAATAGGTCGACATATATTCGAGCATTCCTGCCGCGCGGACGGCGGAATTAGCATCATTGATCTTTGAGTATTCATCTCCCCAGCGAATCAGTTCCTGAGTAACACCTCGCTGACAAGACAACTCGATTCGATGCCACCCCGCGACCGGGCCTCTTGATGCTGCGCGCCCCCGCCGGCTGCTTTTGCCCTGCGGCCTTCGCTTGTTTAAGGACTAGCAGGCGGTGCCGCCAAGAACTGGGTGGCAGAACCGCAACGCCTATCAATGCCTCGTCGCGGTGATGGAGAGTCCGGTCCGTGAACGATTACCGTTGAATTTGCACTTCAATCGCCTTAAAATGTTTCAAGTGCCTTAGAATCCGGTCCGAATAGGGCTCGTTTCGTATAGCCAGACAAGCCCCCAGGCAGTTCGATTCTGAGGTTGATTCACATGTTCGTCACTCGCGATCGCGGCAAGACTTCATCTCGAAAATGTTCTCATCGTCGCAAGTTAGTTCTTGAAGCTCTTGAGACTCGCAAACTGTTAGCTGCGGACCTTGTGATCACCAACGCTTTTTTGGTCGACGCTAATAACAACCCGATTTCGGCTCCGGTTGAAGGTGAAATTGCGATTGTCCGTGCAGAGTGGCTGACAACGGACTTGAATGCTTCTCAGCAATATCAAGTTCACTTTGAAATGGACGGAATCACAGTGGCGTCGGCAACGATCACTGGCCAAGCCGGAGTCAACCTGCCGTTCAACTGGTACCGTCCGGTTGCATTCTCAGCGCCAGGGACACGTCAAGTTCGAGTTATCGTTGACGGATCTAATTCCGTTTCGGAATCTAATGAAGGCAATAATGAGTTCATTTTCAACTACACGCCGCTACGTACCAATTTGCCTGAGAAGTTCGTGTTTCCTATTGGTGGCGAAGCACAAGTTGATTGGTCCGTCGTCAACTACACGGACGTCAATCGGAATGACGGTGCGGCTATCGACTTTAAAGGTGGCCCATATCAATATGATGGCCACGATGCCTTGGATATTACCTTACCGAGTTTTCAGCGAATGGACGAGGGAGTTCCAATTTTCGCTGCCGCCAGTGGTGTCGTCATTGCAGCAGTCGATGGCAACTTTGATCGCGAAACTGCATCCAACAACAATCTTTCCAACTATGTTGCTATCGATCATGGCAATGGTTGGGTGGCGTACTATTTCCATTTGCTGCGTGATACTGTTTCCGTTCAAATCGGCCAATCAGTGACCAGTGGCCAGACGGTTGGTTTGGCAGGCAGTTCGGGTTCAAGCACTGATGCGCATTTACACTTTTCGTTGTATAGAAACGGTTCGCTTGTCGAGCCAATGTATAAGCCGCAAGACTATTTCATCGATGCGCCAGTTTACCAAGGCGAGTTGCCGCCAGGGGTAACTGCGTCGGGAATCTCTGATCGCAATCCGTGGAGTGATTTAAAAGAGGGCCCCAATGACATCCGAAAGTTTCGCACTGACGGAACCGCAGACACTTGGTTTTGGTATCGGCTGACTCATCTCGACAATGGTCAGAGTCTTGCAATCGAATGGTACCGTCCAGACAACACACTCGACGCAACTTATAATTGGACGGCGAGTGGTGTGGCGCGTTACAACGGGCATGTTTGGGTTCGCAACACTCGGTCACACGTGGGCACATGGACGGTAGTCGTTAAGCACGCGGGGAACGTACTCGCAAGCGAAACATTTGAAGTGATTGTGGCTGGAGGCAGCCCGGAAATCGATGTGCGTACCGGAGGCAGCTATGTCATCGATGGTCGTTCAACTCCAATTGATTTCGGCTCCGCTTCCTCTGGCAGCGCGGCGGTCGTTAAAACGTTCGATATCAGCAACTGGGGAACCGACACGCTAACGATTTCTAGCATCGATACGCCCGACGGATTTGCGGTGACGACGCCTTTGCCAATCAATCTCGTGGCTGGTGGCACTACCGTGATCAACACGCAATTGACGACGACCAAGGTTGGTAGCAAACGCGGCGAATTGGTATTGCACACAAATGATTCTGACGAAGCACTTTTCAGCATCGAAGTCGAGGGTATAGTCACGGGATCGCTGCCTGCTGGGGCCGCCACTCTCGCTCAGAATCTTCCCGCACTTGCGATCGAAGATCACTTTCGGCATGCCGTATTTGGAAATGCGGTGCTTGGCAATGTTGTCGGATTAGACTTGTCGAACGGCAAGGTTGTAGCGGACGTCGTCTCAGGCAAACAGCTAAGCGACCGGCTTTCATTGAACTCGTCGGCGATTACGGTTAGCCAAGGTCAGGTTTTATACCTGAATAACCCGATCGCCAATGTCGTCGAGGATGGCAGTAGTGGCAGAATCGAACTTGCTCTGCTTGCAACAACTACAGTGGCGGCAGTGACCGAAATACTGGCTGCGATTCAGTTCATGGACGAGGCCACCACTCCGGTGAGTCGACGTCGGATGGTCGAAGTCTATGTTGAAAATTCCGCAATGAATCAAAGCAACCCGTTGCGACGCGGAGTTGTTTACTCGGACAATTTGGCACTGCTACCATCGCTTTCGATCAACGATGTAACGGTGACCGAAGGCAATTCGGGAACGGTCAACGCAGTCTTCACCGTGACCCTGTCGGCGGCAAGCGGCCAAGCGGTATCGGTAAATTACGCCACGGCCAATAGCACTGCCGTAGTTCCTGCGGACTACTTGGCTGGTTCAGGCACATTGAACTTCGCCGCTGGCGAAACGACCAAGACAATCACCGTGGTTGTCAACGGTGATTTGCTGGATGAAATCAACGAAGCTTTCTTCGTGAACTTGACCGCTCCCACCAACGCAACACTTGTTGATGCTCAAGGCCAAGGCACAATCACGGATAATGATCCTTCCCCAACACTGGCCATCAATGATATGACCGTTACGGAAGGAAACGCTGGATCAGTCAACGCGATCTTCACAGTGACAATGTCTGCTGCCAGTGGTCAAACGGTTATAGTGAACTATGACACGGGCAATAACATAGCCGTTGCTCCGGGCGACTACACAAATACTTCGGGCACTTTGACGTTTGCTCCTGGAGAAACGAGCAAGACGGTCGCGGTTCCAGTGATTGGAGACTTGCTCGACGAAGCGAATGAAACATTCTTTGTCAACTTGACCGCCCCCGTCAACGCATCGCTTGCTGATGGCCAAGGTATCGGCACGATCACCGATGATGATGCAACCCCAACGCTTACGATCAACGATGTGACAGTTACTGAAGGAAGCGCTGGTTCAGTGAATGCGACCTTCACAGTGACGCTGTCTGCAGCCAGCGGTCGAGCGATATCGGTCAACTTTGCGACTGCTGATGATGTTGCCGATTCGCCTGCAGATTTCGTCTCGAATTCCGGGACATTGAATTTTTCGCCCGATGAAACTAGCAAGACGATTAATGTCATCGTCGCAAGTGATTCGCTCGACGAAGTCAAT
This sequence comes from Pirellulaceae bacterium, assembly GCA_041739875.1. GTDB lineage: Bacteria > Planctomycetota > Planctomycetia > Pirellulales > Pirellulaceae > JBBSJZ01. Next base: position 4,518 of record JBGSNA010000319.1, on the reverse strand, counting down.
GAGACATTCAACGTGAATCTCACTGCGGCTACGAACGCATCGATCGCAAAGGGTTTAGGCGTAGGCACGATCACTGACGATGACGCACCGCCGACGGTGACGCTCAGTCGCGACAACGCCACGATCGCGGAGGCCGCTGGAACGTCAGTCATGACCGCAACGCTTTCGGCCGTTTCAAGTTTACCCGTGACGATTGTCTTAGGTTTTTCGGGGACGGCGACTCCGCTCGATGATTTCGCTCCTTCCGCAACCCAGATCGTCATCCCCGCCGGACAAACCACAGGCAGCGTGACGCTTACCGCGGTGCAAGATACGCTCGATGAAGTCGACGAGACCATCATTGTCGATATCACAAATGTCACTAACGCAACCGAAGCGACTCCGCAGCAAGCCACCGTTACGATCACCGACGATGACGCACCGCTTGACTTCGGTGATGCACCGACGACTTATCCAATCACACTTGCTCAGAACGGTGCACGACATTCCGTGGGGCCAGTGTTTCTGGGAGCGAGCATCGACGATGAAACGGATGGCACGCCGAGCGCCGCAGCGAATGCAGATGGTGCAGATGATGGCGTGACACTCATCGCCAGCCTCTTCAAAGTAAATGGTGCTGCATCTAGATCGAGCTTCCGCATTGTCGCCTCACAGGTGGCAAAACTCGATGGCTGGATCGACTTCAATGCCGATGGCGACTGGAACGATGCGGGCGAACAAGTCTTTACCAGCGTGAATGTCGCCGCGGGGGTGAACATTCTCAATTTCACGGTTCCCGCTTCAGCGACTATCGGTAATACCTTCGCTCGCTTCCGGCTCAGTACCGCTGGAGCACTTGCGCCAACCGGCGCTGTCGCAAACGGGGAAGTCGAAGACTACTTGCAAACGATCATTGACGGTGACAGCAGCGCTGGCGTGACGATCACGATTGTCAACGGGACGATCCGGTTGACTCGCGATAGCGGCGACAACGTGGTGCGTAGCGGCGCGACAGAGTTGTTCCGAGCGCTGGCTGCGAGTATTGAATCCCTTCAAGTGAACGGAACGGCCACGGATGACACCGTCACCATTGACTTTGCCAGTGGGTTTACGATCCCAACCGGCGGGCTTCAAATAGAAGGTGGTGGCGGTCGCAACTCGCTCGTCCTCGAAGGAGCGGGCGCGTTGGATCTGACAGATTCCGATAATATCATCGCCAATTTGAATTCCATCGACTTGCAAAGCAGCACGCCGCAAACGATCACGGTCGATCGCAACGCGATCAATCAACTGTCGCCTGCGGCGAAGTCGATTCGCGTGCTATCAAGTTCAAACGATACGATTGAAGTAGGTGATCTGGCTAACTGGCGAATGACGGCTCCGAAAGTGGAAGGGTCGACATTTGTGCTCACGGCCCAAAACAGATTGGGCGGTAGCGAGATCATCGAAGTCGCTGGTGGTCGACCCTTTACCAACTTCTTACAAGCGGGTGATGTCAACAACAGCGGCACTGTCTCGGCCGGTGACGCGCTCGAAGTCATCTTCGAGTTGAATCGGCGACTCGTCTCAAGTGCGATCGGAGATTTAGTAGATCCGACAACCGTGACGCCATGGCCAGGTTTCTATCAAGATGTGAACATTGATGGACGGGTGACAGCAGCCGACGCGTTGGCTGTGATCAACATCCTGTTCCTGCAGTCGCTCGGTAGCGGAGAAGGTGAGTTACCAGCTCCGGTGTCACTGGACTTGATTGATCGCAACGAAGAGCCAGCGTCTATCGACTTCCCTGTCGCTGACCCAGAAACACTCGCTCCAGTTAAGAAGATATCGGCGCAGATCACAGCCGAGTCACCCCATGCACCGAATCATGCCGTCATCGACGACATCATGAGTGACTGGGAGGACACGGATGAGTCGAATTCAGATTTTGGATTGAGTGTGAGGTTGCGGTTCTAGTGCCTCGAGAACGAACGGGTGCGACATGGTAACTCGCAGCGTAAGTATATGCATTGGGTTGTGAATCATCCGATCTAGGCTTTGCGTTGCGGGAAGAAGGATTCTCGGACGGATGGCTCCAAGTTGCAGAGCGTTAGTCGACCTCCTTTCGATTGAAGTCGGCGACTGAAAACGGCAAGGAGCGAAATCGATTCCTAACAGAACCCTTTCAAGCCTTCAAAGTCCAGCACAACTTGGCTGTCGATGTCTAAAGAGTTCGCTATGAGATTCAGGTCTTTACCGAGCTCTTCGAGTACAATTGCCGGATCTTGCACGATGGGCTTGAACGTCAGGTGAACAACGCTATCCGTTTGAGACACATTCAGACGCAGAAACGTCCACAAGTTCGCATTGGTCTTTACGAGCGACGGGCGTCTCGATTTCGAAACGAGCGATTGTTTCGCTTCTTGCAAGAAATCGAACATTTCGAATGTTCGATGTCGGAAAGTTCTTGGACCAGCGCAACGAATCATCTCGCACGGGCTCTAATAGAAATTCAAAAGGCAGGGTGACAGCGAGAGGGAGACAACATGAGTGAGAGTAGTGATCGCGCCAGCAACGAAGCGCAAGCAACTGGCTACGGCGGGGCGAAGGATTTAGCAAAGGTGTTGCTTGTGACGACCGCCGTTGGAACGATGTCGGGTGTGAGTTTTGTTGGGCTGATGGAGTGGTTGCCTGCTCTCGTGCTACCTCACGGAGGTTTGGAGCATGTTAATTGGAATCTGGGTGGTGAATTCGCCTTGAAGGGTGGCGCAGTTGGACTTGCACTTGGGGCCTTCATCACAGTCGTCCGCAGAGTATTCTGACCTGCCGATGCTTGTGACAGAAGGAATGTGCGCTCGGTCATTTGAGGCAGGCAAGCCTGAATCGCTGGCCCGATTCGCACGTAGAATCATCGATACGAACCCCGTCCTTAGCAGGCTTGCAAGCCGCCCTAACTGGCAGCGGCTGCATCAACCGAATGGAGGCCGGTCGGGGTGAAACTCGCGTCGGTGTCTTCAGAATCCGGGCACCGACGCGCCGAAACGGCCCTCACCGAAAGTGCTCCGGCTTCATCGACCGAACGGAGTTCGGTCGGGGTAAAACTCGCGTCGGTGTCTTCAGAATACGGGCACCGACGCGCCGAAATGGCCCTCACCGAAAGTGCTCCGGCTTCATCGACCGGTGAATCGAAATCGGCAAGACCGAAGTCGGCCGCCGGAGCAAGTTCATCGAGCATTAACACTGACGTTTTATGACCAAGGACACGCCCACCTTTGCAGCTACCAACATGCCGCTAGGAAGGGTCGTTGTTCGGCTCGCCGGTCTTAGGCGAGGCAAGCCTGCCGACCAATCTGCAACCTTTTGAGTACCGACTCTCACGGCGTTGCTGGGAACCTTTTGAGAATCCAGCCAAGAATTAGTGGGTCAACTTCCTTGTGGCGATACTTGCGGAGAGCCCCGCCCGTGACATGCTTGCCATTGGTGACTTCTAGTTGATGCCCCGCACCCTCAAATACTCGGACGGTCGAATCGCCGTGTTTTGTGCTTGAGAATACATCACGAACGATTTTAGGGTACGTAGACATGTCATGGTCCTTCTCGCCATAGATGCAAAGCATGGGGCACGTGATTTTCATCAGGAAGGTCACCGGGTCTTCTTCCCTAGAGCGGTCTGCTGTCATCAGCATTGCGTTCGGCGAATCACTAACGCTAAGCTTCGCCAACACCGCAGAGTCAAATTCAACGAGACTTCTTGCGGTTACTGGTTCGTCAAGTTCGGCATCCAGGTCTGACAAGTCGAACCCCATCAACTGGAGAAGCGGTGTTTGAAGCTCCCTGAGTTTCTTGTTTCTTTGGAACCAATCCGTGGACTCCCATTGTTTTGCTATTTCCACGAAAGCGTCTCTCGTGGCCTCTCGATTTACGTTGGATTGTTTTTTAAGTAGAGAAATCAGGCTTTTCCATTTCGGGTCATTCCATTCTTCTACGGTTTTCGTCAATTCGATGGCGTCTATCATGTTGCTCCCACGAGCCAAAGCGACTGTCAGGCGATTGAAGGTTACCAGCTTATCGAAGGGTTCTCCTTGCAATCCGGAGAGCAAGCAAAGTGTTCTCACTTTGTTGTCTACGTTGCTTTCAAAGGGGACAGCCGGAGCAGAAATAGTGACCGCGAATGCAACGCTCTTTGTTAGGGATGCGGCACGGAAGGCAATCACTCCTCCTTCACTCACGCCATAAAGTCCAATGGATTCTTTAGCGATATCTGGTCTCGACTCAATCGCTCCTATCGCAGCCAGTGCGTCGCTCGTCCGCTCCTCGTGAGTTCGTCCCCACCGATTTCCTTCTGACTTACCTCTTCCTGGACTGTCGAATGAGAACACGGCAATTCCCTGTTCAACGAAGGCGTCTGCGTTGGCCCAATTGTAAATGCCGGTCCTATCGAGCCTTTCTGACCCTCCTAACAGCACTATCGCCGGGAAGGGTCCTTTCCCGTTTGGAAGTGTGAGGGTACCCGAGAGTGAGTCGCCCGCCGCCCCAGGAAAGGAAATATCTTTAATCTGG
>JBGSNA010000301.1:0-30070 GCA_041739875.1 Pirellulaceae bacterium | reverse complement strand
CCTGGGCTAGAAGTGCGCACGGAAATCGCGACCACCGGCGGTCAATTCTTGGTCAGTTTGCGGACTTCGTAAGGCGAAGTCTACCGCGATGAACCATCAAATCGTCACGTCATACTTATCCGGCACGTGAAAGAGACGCCAATACGGATGAACGGCATTGGTCGCTCGCCCGTCCGGCGATTCAAGCGGCAGCCCAGCACGGCACCAGCCCAGAATTCCGTCGCGATAGTTCGTCGCGTCAACGCCGGCGGCAACCAGCTTCCGAGCATACAGATAACTGCGTCCACCCACGGTGCAATAAACGGCGACTTGCCGGCCAGCGAACGCGCCCGCTTCAGCTTCTTATTCCTGCTGCGTCATTGCACCAGGAATTCGGGATACGGTTTGTTGCGCATCGCTACGAACGTCGAACAGTACCGTTGACAAGACATCCGAATTTAATACCGAGTGCAGCTCCAATGTCGAGATCGTTCCAACTCCTGGCCGCCCAAGACATCGACGTGTCGCTTCAATGGCTCCGAATCCGCGGTTGCAAAGTCGAATGATCAGGTCGCCAAGTGACATCGTGATTCACCTCGTCGCTAACCGCGACCACCTTCGCAACAGGTCTCGCATATTCGATGGCATATCGAACACTGCAACTTGCCGCGAATATCGACCAAGCGACCAACGCAAACCGGACACGCGGGATCCGAAGTCGAGCAACTCGCAGATGCAGGTTGCGGATTTTGATTTGGTTCGCGTTTCCTCACCATTGCCTCGATCGCACGAATCCCGCTTTCCATCTTTGTCCGTGGCGACACATTCGCCGAGTGAACCTTCATTGCCGGTGGTACAAAACCGTGCAACGCCACATGTTCCTCGATCCAAAGGACGACGTCTTATCCCGTACCGCGATCATCATCGCCGAGATCATGATCCAGGCTGATGTTGGTGACGGTCCCGGTCTTCAATAACTCGATGGCTTCATCGGGCCAATAGACGCGATACCAACCTTCGGGCGTCGTTCGCTCGTCATCAAGATAGACTTTCATTTAGTTTCCAACCAATGAAACTTGTTGGCACTGAGTTCAGACTCGCCATCCCAGCGGTAGGCAACCAACTTGCCGCCCCTCGCCACGCTGTAATCTGTACAGGCCACGTTGGCGGCTAGCGGCGCTGGTGTGCCTGTTAGCCAATAGTGGCCCACAAACACCGGCACCGCGTCAGGCGGGTACATTTCAACCGTCGCCAAATCGCTAGGGTCGATCAAAACCTCGGGCACTTTGTCGCTGCCAAGGTGATGCTCGCGATACGTTCGCCCAGCACCATTCTCGTACCACTTAATCCGAACGGACTCTCGCTTGTGATTCGCTTTGTCAAGGATGAAATGCCCGCTCGGCAATCGCAGCTCCGGGCCTTTCAACACGTTCCCAATGGCGATATTCAGTTCACTGCCGGCCTCTTCGGACCTTGCAAGAAACTCAGGCGTGAACCTTCCTGCCGATTTCAGCGTCTGGTTGATGCAATCAATATCACGTATTTGCCAAGACGCATGAGAAACACGTAAGCCATCAACCTCAATGGCGACCGGCAACGACTTGAACCACGCGATTGCATCTTGCAGCTCACCGCAGGACAACTGATAGAGCGTCTGCTGATGTTGGTCACAGTTCTTGCTTGAGTGGTTACGAAAGTACGTTCCGAATTGACCCGGCATGGTGGTATGAAAAGCAATCGCGTTGTATTCGTGATTTCCCATCACCGCCAATGCGTCACCCGCGTCGACCATCGCACGAGCAATCGCGATCACTTCGCCTATTGCCGGCCCGCGATCAACAAGGTCGCCAACGAACACGACCTTCCGATCCTCATTCCGATACCCACGCCCATGTCGACTGTATCCCATGTCGGACAGCAGTGCCTTTAGCTCTTCCGCATGTCCATGAATGTCACCGATGACATCGATCGCTCTTCTTCCATTATTCATCGACGCTATCCTGTGGCAATTGAGCCTGGTGCCAGTCTTCGTAAGTTTGCCGCGTCGCCGCAATTTTCCAGGCGGTTCGCTCGTTCATGTTTCCTGCGTTCACTGTCGCAGCCGCGGCGCTCGGGCTGTTGAAGACCACATCTTCTGTGAACATGAGCAGGTTTCCGTCTGAATCGCCAACCAGCTTGCCATCCTGAATGAGTTGCTCGCGAAGTTTTCGGTAGCCGTCGCTCTTCTTTGAAATTTTTAGTGCGGTTGATCCTTTGAAAACGACGAATTCCCCGTTGATCTCTTGGGCTTTTGCGACCGCCTCCCCACTTGAATACTCGAAGACGGGAGGCCGGATCAATTTTTGCTGGTCATCGACAATCGAAGGTCCGATCAAGTGGCAGGACAGGAAAACGTTGCCCCCAATCGGCTGTCGTCCGGAAATCACGTCTCGGTACTGAGCGAGAACCTGCATATCGGTTCCGTTGGCCATCCCGCTATTGAAAGAAAGCTTTAGTAGCCATCGTGTAAGCTGATGAATGTCGAACGTAACTTCAACAACGTCTCCTAGCCCAACCGAAACAGAAAAGTAATTGTCGTAGAGCTTCTTACCATAGCCGTCCAGCTGACTGAGCACGCCTCCATTGCATGTTGAACAGACGTCCTTGATCATCAGGTCGCCCTTCAGATGAGTAATGGGCTGTCGAGCGTTGAACGTCTCAGATTCTCCCGGTGTCAGGCTGTACCACCTTGGAACAATATGTTCACGCGTTGGCTGACACGGCTTCTCGCAATAGGCGCAAGGAATCATTGTTTCGGCTCCGCTTTTGATCGTTCTGGTCCTGTAGTCCTTTGCGGAAAGAGAGCGTATTTCGGAGAAAAGGGTTCATTCATGCCGTTTGGTCCCAGCTTGGATCTTCGCGGAACGACGGCTGCACATCGCGGCACAGTTGTTCCAAATGATGGGCCAATTGGCTCACTCGCGTATCCGAGAACACCTGCCTCGACTGAACGAAGAATCGCTTTGGTTTCACCGGATTGATCACGAATACTTTGCCACGACCAATTCGGTTTGAGATGAACCAACCAGGGAGCGCCAGAATTGGCTCGGCTTCAATGGTCTCCCCCATCGCTGCTGACAAGTGTTGCGAAAGCCAACGTGCCTCGGTTTCTAGTTGCTTGTTCGGGATTCGCCACTTAAAGTCGGGGAACCGAATTTCGTCGTTCTCGTAGTCGATCACGATCTCTGCCTTCCCTTCGCCTTCCTTGGGCTTGCCTCGCATCTTGGTGTTGACCGTGAACACACCACTGCGGCTGACGACGACGTGGTCAATATTGCCATAGGGAAATGGTATGTCATGAAAAACACGACAACCGTCCAGCATCAGTTGGTCTAGTTCCTGGCCAGTCGCTAGTTCTCCTTCCATTCCAAGCTTGTAGTGACGCAAATCATCAAGCTTCTTTTTCAGATTACGACCAATAATGAGCGACGCTCCGATGACCAACAGTCCTTCCAGGACAAAACGCGTTGTCGATTCGGGAGTCTCTCGCACGTGAGAGTCGAAAAGGTGGAACACACACAGCAAGGGCAGTACGAGCATCCAGGCAATCATGAGAGAATCAACGTCAATTTCCAGATCGTCAATTCGCTTGCGTAACGAGTGGCCAGGACTTCGGAGCAGTGCCCGCGTAAGCGGATTCTGTCTCGTCTTCTTCGATTGCTCGCGACGCCAATAGGCGACAAACAGAACAATTGGCGTGACCGCCGCAATCGCAATGAATGCGGGCAACAGCACGATCGTTAGCCAGTCAAAAATTCGTTCCACGCTGCCCCAATAATTCCCTGATCGCTATTTGGCTACATCCAGTGACGACTCAACTGCATCCAACGACCGTCTGTCTAATTTCGCGAGTTTCCTAAACAGATCCGGGCGTTGCCGGATTTTTTGACGTATAGCAGCCGGCACTTTATCGGCAAGCAGCAACAATTCGTCTTCGTCAGCTTTTAGCTCGCCAGCCAGCTTGTGGATGAACTTCTCGGATGGGTAATCCCCGAAGTGGAGCTTCTCGTTCTCGACTTTGCAAATGTACGACATGCTGACATCCATTGTCGATGCAAGCGCGGCCTGCGTCATTCCTTTGCTTTGCCTTAATTGTCGTACTCTTTCGCCGAACCGCATGATGGTCTCCCCAGATTGTGGCACATCGGGGGGTAGCCTATGCTATGAGCACTTATTAGTCAATTTGCCGTTTGCAACATGAATCCGTGCAACGGCCATTTCACGGGGCGACCGCGAGCAATGATCAAGGGGTACAGCGAACGCGACATCTGCACCAAGCTGATCACTCCTGCGCTGTTGGCGGCCGGATGGCAACAAGAGCAGTTCCGTGAAGAGGTTAATCTCACCGCTGGCCGCGTGATGGTTCGCGGCAAAGTTGCCAAGCGTTTGACCGATCCCTCCGCGCAAGGCGGACCTAAGCGAGCTGACTTCGTCCTTTATGCTATGCCGCACGTCCCACTGGCCACCATCGAAGCCAAAAAAGCGAAGTTTCCTGTCGGCCATGGAATGCAACAGTCGTTGGGATATGCCGAGTCACTCGATGCGCCGTTTGCGTTTAGCTCCAACGGTTCCGGCTTTTTGATGCACGACCGCACGGGACTCGGCGGGCCAACCGAGCGTGAAATCACGCTTGAAGAATTCCCTACATACGCGGAACTGTTCCAGCGATACCGAGTTTGGAAAGGCTGGGACGATCCCAGCAAGCTTCCGCTCCTGTCGCAGCCCAATCATGTTGACAGCAGTGGCAAAGAACCACGCTACTATCAGCAAGTCGCTATCAATCGCGCCGTCGAAGCAGTTGCTACGGGCCGCGACCGAATGATGTTGGTCATGGCAACCGGCACCGGCAAGACGTACACCGCGTTTCAAATCATTTGGCGGCTATGGAAAGCCAAGGAGAAGAAACGCATTCTGTTTCTTGCCGACCGAAACATCCTGGTCGACCAAACCATGCAGCAAGACTTCGCACCGTTCGGTGAAGTCATGCACAAGATCCAGAACCGCGAAGCCAAACGCAATTACGAGGTCTATCTGGCGCTGTATCAAGCGGTCACGGGCAAGGACGAGTCTCAGCAAATATTCAAACAGTTCTCGCCTGACTTCTTCGATCTCGTTGTCGTCGACGAATGTCACCGCGGCAGCGCTAAAGAAGATTCCGCCTGGCGAACGATCCTCGACTACTTCAAGTCGGCAACGCACATCGGACTGACTGCAACACCGAAGGAAAAGGCAGCAATCAAGAGCCCGGAAGGCAAAAACGAAGTCCACGATCCTGAGTTCAACTACAAGTACTTCGGCGAGCCGATCTACACCTATTCACTGAAGCAAGGCATCGAGGACGGTTTTCTCGCACCGTACAAAGTGATTCGCGTCATCACGGACGTCGATGCACTCGGCTTCACCCCCACACCCGGACAGAAAGATCGCTTTGGGCAAGAGATCAAAGTTCGAGAATACAACACGTCGGACTACGATCGCGATCTGATCCTTACCAAGCGAACGGAGTTTGTCGCCAAGCGAGTGTGGCAGTATCTGCAAGCCACTGATCCGATGGCCAAGACAATCGTGTTCTGCGATGACCAACCGCACGCCGAGCGAATGCGGCAAGAATTGGTGAAGTTGATCCCAGAAGCGGCATCGAATCGCCGCTACGTCGTCCGGATTACCGGCGACGACACGGAAGGCAAAAAGCAACTCGGCTACTTCATCGACAATGACGAACCGTTCCCCGTCATCGCTACCACTAGCAAGCTGTTGACGACCGGGGTCGACGCCAAGACGTGCAAATTGATTGTCTTGGATCAAACCATCAACTCGATGACTGAGTTCAAACAAATCGTTGGCCGTGGAACGCGAATCCGTGAAGACTACAACAAGCTGTACTTCACGATCATGGACTTCAAAGGCGCGACTCGCTTGTTTGCTGATCCCGAGTTCGATGGTGAACCGGTTACGATTTACGAGCCTGGCCCCGACGACGACATCGTTCCGCCGGATGACGAGGACGAAACCAATGACGACGATCAAGAAGATGAAGACGACGGCCTCGGTGCGGACGGCGGCCCTGATGACGAATTCCCGGACGGAGAGGACGACGACACTAGCGAGGGTGGCGATCCTCCGCCGGGGCGCGTTCGTTACGTCGTCGACGACGTGGACGTGAAAGCTGGCATTGAACGGACCAGCTATCTGGGGGCCGATGGTCAATTACGAACCGAAGAGTACCGCATCCATCTACGTGACGAGATTAAACGTTGTTTGCTGCAAGAATTCGCGACCCTCGATGAATTCTTACAGCGTTGGAGTGGCGCGGAACGAAAACGAATGGTGCTGGACGAACTCAGCCGAGTAGGAATCGAGATCGACTCGCTACGTGAGTCAATTCCGAGCGCCAGCCAGTTCGACGTCTTCGATCTACTCGTTCACATCGCCTACGATCAAAAGCCACTGACGCGTCGCGAACGAGCCGATCGAGTCAAAAAACGAAATTACTTTGCCAAGTATGGTGTCCCCTCAACGATTACCGACCTCCCCACACTTTACCTTCAGGACGGCGACCTGCTTTTCAACCGGACGAACAGTTGGGAGCTTGTCGGCAAAACCGGAGTATTTCGAGGGCCATCAAATGCATTTACGTTCGCTTCGTATCTAATACGCATGCGGACATTTGACGAAGTCGATCCTGACTTCGTCAACTTGGCGATGAATGCTCCCTACTATCGGGACACGCAGATCGTGCCAACTCTGACTCAGCAATGCGGGCAGGCGAATTTCAACGGCACAAAAATGAAGAACTCGCTAGTGCCTGTAGCCCCGATCGCTGAGCAAAAACGCATCGTTGCGAAAGTCGATCGTCTGTTGACCCACTGCGACCGCGTCGCCGCCAAACTCCAAGAACGCCAGGCCACGACCGAGCAACTATTGACCGCGTCGATCAATCGTTTGCTCGTGGCAGATGGAGCCCATTGATGAAGTTCACGCTTGTTAGCTCCTGGAATCGCATACGCGTTCCAAAGAAAGCTGGTTGGTCTGCATGGTTGCAAACGGACAATTGGGACGACTTCGATTTTAAAACATCGTTTCTCGTTTGCTTAGTCGATCCAGAGAGGGTACGTCACGAGCTAGGAACCGTGAAAATCGGCCAAGTTGGAATGCAATCTGGCATTCCTATCGCGGACCATCCCTTACCCGACGAATTTGAGGAACTTGACGAATCGTTCTTTTCCGTTGGGCAGAGTGATAAATATTACTCGAACTTGAAGTCGCACGGTGATGTTGTTCGCACTGAGTTTCTGCAGGGCATTAGGGACATTGCATTTGACCTCTCGATTGTCAACAAAATCCAAGCACAGAACGTTTTCCGATCATCGTTGATGCGATCGATCCACGTCAATACGCTTAAGTCTCAATATCATCGACTAGCTCACGGCAATGCGAGACTAGAGTCCTTCAGTTTCGCATATACATATCCAACTGATCCACCACTGAATATTGACTTCAGTGTTGTTCCTGAGTCTGAACCTCCAACCAATGTCCATGTTCTGATCGGACGTAATGGCGTCGGCAAAACCCGGCTATTACGACGTCTGGCAGACGTAGTCAGGTTTCCAGATCTTATGAACGAGTCGAATGAAACATTCGGCTTCGTGCATAGCCAAGATGGTACGGCCTCTTTTTGGAACCTTGTCACGGTCGCCTTCAGTGCTTTCGATTCATTTAACGAACATGCCAACTTGGAGCTGTCGCCATCCGATGTCAAATACCATTACTTTGGCTTAAAAATGGCTGTTTCCGGTGATGAGGAGGCGGAAGTTGAAGAAGAGGAGGATGAAGAAGAAGGTGAGGGCGAGGAACTTGAGGGCGATGAGGGATCAGATACAGAGGACTCCGTCACTGCAACTTACGTTCACAAATCAACCAGTGACATCGTGGATGAATTTCATGATTTGCTTCGGCGCATTGTCAGATCGAAGAAAGACAAAGCCGAATTGTTCGCAGATGCCGTTGGCATTCTCTCCTCTGATCCGATTATAGGTGCCTCATTGCTTAGGAAAGAGTTCGACCCTAATGAATTCTTGATTTCACCCAAGATCGACCTAGTTGTTGACGAATTTCGAGGGATGAGTTCCGGCCATAAGATTGTCGTTTTCACGTTGGCCGGTTTGGTCCATTGCGTCGACGAAAAGACACTCGTACTCATCGACGAACCGGAAACGCATTTGCATCCGCCGCTGTTGGCAGCGTTTATTCGGGCTATATCGAGCTTGCTCATAGAACGTAACGGTGTTGCGATCATTGCCACACACTCTCCTGTTGTACTTCAGGAGGTACCTCGGAGCTGTGTATGGAAATTGTCGCGGCAAGGAGAGGTGAGCAAAGTTGAACGCCCTGGGACTGAGACGTTTGGAGAAAATGTCGGCACGCTGACTCGAGAAGTCTTCGGGCTGGAAGTTACTCGTTCTGGCTTTTTTCAAATGCTTGTGGATCTGGTTGAAAAACATGAAAGCTATGAGGAGGTGATTGACACCCTGCACGATCAACTTGGCTCGGAAGGCAAAGCGATGATTCGCGTACTCTTTTCGGAGAAGGAGTCCAAGTGATTTCTGTGCAACGTCCATTGGTACCGACAACTTCAGCCGAGTTCTTTCTTGAAGCGGCAGGGAAATCAAGGCCACTTGAGAAGCGAACGAGACTGGAGAGTGTGGCAAATGCGGTAAAAGACGCAATCGATGAATACGATTTGCTTGCTCGGCAGCAACGACTTGGGGAGATCACCCCTGTGACTTCTGATTTTGAAGGTGTCGCTAAAGCTGATTTTGGATCACTCTACGATTCATCGCTTGCGAACCGCGCTGCAACTGGTCGGCCGTATTACGATGCAATTCGACTTGCGCCGCGCGGAGAGATTTGTCCGTTCTGTGGAACCCGCGTCGTGGAAACAGTGGACCACGTACTACCCAAAAGCCATTTTCCTCAGTTTTCAATCGCATTTGAGAATCTTGTTGGTTGCTGCACAGATTGCAATTTCGCAAAGTTGGATTCCATGCGGTCAGAAGAGAGTGAACTGATATTCCATCCCTACTACGAAGATTTTTCAGATAGAAGCTGGCTTGCCGCCGAAATAATTCATGAACATCCGGTAAGAGTCGTTTACAAAGTCATTGATACGTCAACCGAATCCGCGCGAATTCATTCTCATTTCAAGCGACTTCGATTGGGCCGGATATTTGCGATTCGAGCGGGATCAGAGCTGTCGACGATGGACCAAAAGTTCTGCGAAGTACTGGAGTCCGGCGGCTCTGAGTCTCTACATGATCACTTGAAATCGATCGCGGACAGCGCTGCTCGTCAACCGCTCGACCCCTGGAAACCAGCGCTATACATTGCGCTCGCACAAGACGATTGGTTTTGCAGTGGCGGTTTTATCGAAACAGAGGAAGGCGATACAGCGTGACCGAAAAAGTGCTTTCGGCTAGCTTGGTCGATGATGTTCTCAGAGCCAAAGAGATTAACCGCCCGATTGAGTCGGTGCTCTCGAGTTTTTCGTCGGCGACACTACCAGGATTCGTTGAATACGGATGCGCCTTGCGTCAGTACTCTGATTTGCCACCATTGCCGGCGCGCATCGTAGGCTCCGAACTTGGGATTGCGAGCGCCGAGGTGCTCTCGGAACTTGGATTGCGATCAACCGGAACGCAAAAGCGACCGATACGCTCGATGGCTGCTCAACCCGTCGAGTTTTTCGTTCTTGAGGGCGACGATCCGACGTTGGGTGAGGCGTGGTGTGAGTACCGGCTTCGATTCGAGCAGTCGTCCAAAGCGGCGGGATTTCCTTTGAAGACAGCGACGGCGCTTGCAGCTGCATTTGGCGAAATGGCTGACAATGCCGTTTTTCATAGTGATTCGACGATTGGCATTTTGGTTGGTTATCAGGCATTGCCCGGCTCGTCGCTGTTTTGCATCGCGGATGCTGGTATCGGTGTGTTGGAGTCACTGCGGTCCAATCCCGAATTCCGAAACCTAAACGACCATCGAGAAGCCATTTGCATGGCGCTGAAGCCGGGGGTCAGTCGCTACGGGCGCGGTCTCGGGGGCAGCGGGTTCAGCCAAGTGTTTAAATCGCTCGCCAAACATTGGGGCTCCCTTCGATTTCGAAGTGGAAAGGGGTGCGTGACCATGAACGGCCGCGATTGCAACGCAGACGTTGGGGTGAAATCCGAGGCGCCATTTAGGCCGGGTTTTCAGGTTTCGGTTTGTTGCCGCACGTCCGAAGCGCTGGACAGTGAGCCGCTAATTTGAAAAATCTTCCTAAGGTGACTTGTCGAGTCCTCCGTACAAGCCTATTCTTAGGTGGCGCTAGTGAGAGTTATGAGGTTTCAATGGTTCATACGATTCAGATCGCAAAATTGTTGGGGAGTGACTTCCTCCAGGGGCGTCCCCTGGGCAGGAAGCATTTTCCAATGCTCTGCGCCGAGCTGACGAGCCTGCCCGATGGCGGAGTTGTCTTGCTTGACTTCGCGTCGGTACGGGTCGTCACCGGATCGTGGATCAACGAAGCCATCGTCCCATTGATGGTTTGGCTGGCGGATCAGAGAAATGATCTGTTTGCTGTGTTCATGAATCTTGATGAAGACTGCATCGACGAGCTTCGGCTCATTTCTGAATGGACGCACACATGTTTCCTTTTAGCAAAGGGATCGAAGCTTCCCTCAAAGGCAACGCTCGCTGGTGAGCTGGATCCCGGACAGCGGGAAACCTTGCTGGCCGTCGTCGCGAACGCTGGCGTGACAGGCGCGGAATTGGAAAGACTTTTGCCTGATGCCGGCGTGAAGGCGACAGCATGGAACAATCGGCTGAAGGATCTGTTTCAAAAGCGACTATTGCGGCGAGAAAAGCACGGCCGAGAGCAACGCTACTGGCCCATTGTCCGGGAGGTTGTTCTCAATGGGTGAAAATGTGATGAAGGGCCAGGTCGATCGTTTCACGAAGCTTAAAGACCTCGCGTTTAATAACTTTTGTGCTGAGACGCTGTTTGAACGGCCCGAGGTGTTTTTGACTGACTACCAGGCGTGTCCGGTTGACGAGTCAACTGTTGCCGTGGGTGACGTATTGATGGCTCACGTAGCGGCCGACGGCGAGACAGTGGTGCTCTCGATTGCCGACGATGTGGTTGGCAAGATGAGTGGCGAGAGTGCCAGCGAGCTGATCGAAACCATGGCAAACTCTGAGTGCCCAGAAATGGCGACACTCAAGGTGGTCGCGGTCTCCGAAATATCTGGATTTTGGACGCTGCGTCTGCCTCAATCCGGAGATCAGCGTGGCTAGCGTTGTTAAGGAGCTAAGAGATCTTCGGCCGACAGGTGTCGTTGCTCCCGGCTGCGCTAAATGCCCGGTGATGGATCGGTGTGGTGGGCTGCAAAGCGGGCTGCCGCTCTTCACCTGCTTTGATCTGAATTGTTGTGGGAAAGCCGACTGCGACAATGTCTGCCTCCGCCATCCCAGCTACCAAGAACGACTTCGGGACATCCAAGGATTTGGGAATATCGGACTTGGACCACTGCATCAGCGACCGATGAATTTGCCACGATACGTGCCGATGATTCACCATGGGAACAAACGCGACCAGCCGCTTTCGTGCGGGGTGGCTGCGATTGACCCATATCAAATCATGCGGGTCAACGAGAACAGATACCGAGCGACTGTAAGTGATCC
Organism: Pirellulaceae bacterium; assembly: GCA_041739875.1. Classification (GTDB taxonomy): domain Bacteria; phylum Planctomycetota; class Planctomycetia; order Pirellulales; family Pirellulaceae; genus JBBSJZ01. The sequence goes on along the minus strand of JBGSNA010000301.1, from coordinate 18,340 downwards.
CGTCGAGTTACGTCGCAAGTTTCAACTTGCTGACAATACCAAAATTATCTTCAGGGGTACGGCCAAGGATAAACCGCTAGAACGATTCTGGCAGTTTCGCAGGCGGGACAAAGCGATGGATGAGTTGCTTCCTTTGGATATTTCACTTTTTATTGGCCCGAACTTTTCTCAGTTTCTCGATGTTCCGCGTACGGACAATCTCTACAACCGAAAACGACAACTACTTTGCCTATCCGAACTCTCGGCTGCGGGAATATCAGTCGCACCGCATTTGAGCGCGACGATGCCAGCCGATTGGGATTTTTGGTGTGACTACTTGGCGGACAACTCCGAAGTGGAGCATGTCGCATTCAATTTCCAAACCGGCTACCGCAACTACGAGCAGGGCAAGCTCGCACTTCGGGCCGTTGAGTCAATGCAGCAATTACTTGGACGACCGCTGTCGTTGGTGCTGATCGGTGGCGCTCAATATCTTGGGCTATCATCATCCGTTTTCAATCGTACGACGCTGATAGATTCCGCTCCGTTTGTGAAGACCGTAAAGCGTCAGCGAATGGTGGCAACCCCGACGGGCAAGCGATCTTGGCAAAGATCAAGGACCGCGGTTGATCAGCCATTGGACGAATTGTTCAGCTACAACGTCAAGGAATACAAAAGCTGGGTCAACTTCCAAAGCCAGCCAGCCCTGAACTAGTCGCAAAATTGGAATGCACCGAAGGCAACGTGAACGCCTGGCATCCCTACACGTGATAACGGATTATGCCGCGACATTCATCAAGAGAACGAATCCATGAACCTAACGCGACTTTTTGCCTACGAGGTGTTCCCGCAGAAGGGCGCCGCGTCCCCAACGCAGCCTGAAGGAGGCAAGATCGTAGTATCGTCACAGCTTCGACATACGTTGAGTCAACTCATCAAGGACAACCGACTCGAAAGCCAAACGCCGATCGCGTTTCAGGTCGACGATCCAAAGTCAGGCAAGAGAACGAACTTCGTTCGCGATGCGATGATGGCATTCGCATTCGGCACGGGCGCAAATGTCTCGACGAACGCTGAAACTTTGGCATTGCGTTTATCGCAGACAATGGACGACCGATCGCATCCATTCTTGTTCTTGATGTCATGCTTTAAGGACGGTGAAAGGTCTCGCGTTGTGCTTTGGGCCTTTCCGAAAGATGAAGGTCTTAAATTCTCAAAGACCGTAAAAGGCGCAAAGGTCGAAGTCGTTAAAGATATATTCAACATCTCGTCGAACCTGAAGAAGGCGGCGGTATTTACTGGTAAAAACAGTGCAAATTCCTTTTGGGAAGGTCGCATGGTGGACCTTCAAAGTGGCAGGACAGACTTGTGGGTCGAGCGATTCTTGGCGTGCCAGCTCTCGGTCAGCGGTGTTCACGGAACCACACTGCTCTCAGAACACCTGACGAACGCGTACCGGCAAGCAGAGTCAACAACGGTTCGAGAGGAATTATTCAATGCGATCGTCGGCGTACGAACCGCACCTATTAAGCGGACCTCATTTCTGAAATTCGCAAACGATTATCTGGGAAACGATGCGAAGTCTCAATTTCTGTCCGTTGTTCCACCGGAACAGCGAGAGATGAGCTTCGACTTTGATCGAGCCACGTTTGAACAAAAGATCGGAATTCGTGTGTTCAAAATGGACGATGACGTTATCGTTGCAGCCCCACTTTCAGCGATTGACCAATCACTGCAAGTCAAAGACAACCATCTCAAATATGCCGGAACCGTCAACAAAGAATATTTGAAGGCAGGCAAGCGTGGCTGATCGCGAGAATTTTATTGACGATGGCTACGCGAGAGAGTTTGCAATTGCAAAGAAGCTCGAAGACTACCTAGAGGATTGCCTCGGGCCTCTGGATCCACCAGCTGTTGTCGATTGCAAGGTTGATGCCCAAGCGGAGTCCATTCAGATTCGTTGTACTGTCGACGTTGATGATGAGATTTTGCAAGAGGCGGAATCGTTACTGACCGCTGAATTGCGAATCGTTTCCCAGGTCGACGGCGTCGCCGCTGAACATATTGAACATGAAGCCGTCATTCCTGCAATCGTAAGGAGCGACGACGACGACGCCAATCAAATCTTTCGTGTCGTTTTGAGAAAAGTGAATCTGCCGAGACGGCCACACCAAGAAAGCGTGTTGCCAATGACGCAAACGCATAGCTCCAATCCGAACTTCGGACGCCCAGCTCTTGATATCGAGCACGTCATCGTCCTGGTCCATGGAATTAAGGATATCGGCGCATGGCAGAACAAGGTCAGCAAGCATTTGGTTCAGGAAGGAACGGTTGTCGAGCAGATCCGTTACGGCTTGCATCCGGCATTTCGGTTCCTCTTTCCCATTGATCGCTCTGGCAAGCCCGTGCAGCGGGTAGTCAAGCGACTGCGTGCACTTCGGAATCAGTACCGAAATGCACGCCTGTCTGTAATTGCGCACAGCTTTGGCACCTATGTGGTTCTCAAGGCCATGGAAGCGGATAGCGATTTGGAGTTTTGGAAAATCGTCTTCTGTGGCTCAGTCGCAGATGATCAGTTTGAGTGGTCGGAATTAAAGCGACGGGTTGGCGATCGAGAACGACCGACCCGCGATTTCATCCTAAATGATTGCGGGACCGGCGATGTGTGGCCAATCCTTGGGGCTTCGTTCGGTTGGCATTACGGGATGGCAGGCGTCACTGGTTTCTCGGAAGGATTCGTTACCAATCGTTTCCATAGAGCAACTGGTGGAACAAAGGGTGGGCACGGCCTGTATTTTGATCCGGAGTTCGTCAATGCAAAATGGCGTCCCTTCTTGATCGACGATGTTGCACCCGCTGATGGCGATGGCGAACAGGGCGAGCACCTTCCTTTCTTCATCCGCTGGCTTTACCACGACTGGTTACGTTGGATTTGTAAGGCAGTCGTGCTGATCGCTTGGATCGCAGTCTTGCTCCTAGCGTCGGGGTTCATATGGATTTCTGCTTCATACTTGATCGGTATGTTTCAGCAATTTGCCACACGATTTGCGACGAACAGTTGAGCCGGTGGATGGGTGAAACCAGTCCGTTACCCTGCTACTCGCCCGCCATCAGAATATCTCCGGAGCCTTTGCGGTCGATATAGTTGATCATTTGCTGCAATGCTGCGGGAAGATCAACGGAACCGCCCATGGGGCGAAGTCGCCTTTGCTTGTGACGCTCGATTGCAGTACGGAAGAGTTCCTTAGCTTTTGTTGCCAACTCTTGTTCAGGATCGAGGAAGTCGAGGTCGAACATTCTGCGTCGCAGCATGTACACGATGATGAGACTGGCCCAGCGGAATGGATAGCCCCCGCCGCCACGCTCCATACCTCGCTCGAAAATCCGAAGACATGATTCAATGACTTGTTCACATTTTCGGCTGCTGATTTCTTTCGTAGCATCGGTTCGGTATCGAAGGACCTGCGAAATTGCTTTAAGCTCATTCGCTCCCGGCGAAGCCAGTCCTCCATTGGGAAAAAAAACGAACTCAAAAAGCTTGGCGATGTTGGCCGGTTGTCGCAACGCGAGCCCACACGTGTGAAGAACACACTGTCGATCGCGAAATTGGTTTCTCAGGTTGTTGGCCAGCCAAATATCGAACTCGTTATCTTCCACAGAAATGTAGCCTAGAGCTCGCACAACTGTAGTGAACGATGGTGATTCGGAATGTCGGGACGTTCGCCAAAGCGTCAAGAGAGCAAGGCTAAGCGCATCCAATGCGGGTTGGTTAGACGGTGCCTTGAAATCGGAGCCAATTGCGGTTGCGTCGTAGGGCGATTGCGACTGATCCTTTGCCAGCAGGCGATCTTTCAGGTGAGAAACTGACCAAGCATCTTTCATGATGCTCGCCGTATCCTCGTTCTGAACACGCCGACTAAGTTTTTCAACTGTTGGCAAAGCAGCTTGCCATTTTGCGTGACTCCATCGACGTGGAAAAAGCTCGGGAAAGGCACGTGGCTGCATTTTGAAGAACGCGTCTTTGTCTACGGGACATCCTTCGTGGTTAAGGACGGGTCGCATTCGATCCCAATTAGCCAAGATCGATCGCGACGGAATCTCTTCGCGAGCCTGCGTGACGAGCCGCAGTTTTGCATTCCCCTGTGCCGGCGTGGCTGAGACGTGTAGCTTCGCTGACAACCGCTGCTCCGCGGGCCGGTCAAGCGGGACCTGCAGTTCACGGACGCCTTCGTATTCATCATGTGCAACGACGAGCTTGATGCTGGTTGCACCACGACGGAGAGCGAGGCCGTCGATCGGATCGGGGAGTTCCCATGGCTGTCCGCCCGCGACGAATTGGTCGGTATCGCCAAGAAGACTCAGCCAGTCGTATCGGTAATTGCGATCGACGAAGAGTTCGAGGTCGGGCAACGTATCGAGGTAACTGGTTCTGCCCTCGATTCGATCTCGAGCGAAGATGGACGCGCCTTTGGCTAACATGTCTTCGCCGCTCCCGCCGTCTGCAACCACGCAGGCAATGGGCGCTCGGAAATTGGAAGCCGAATTAAGGTAGCGCGAAACGGCAGAACCGCTTGAGACCTGTGTCGCAAAGTCACCGACAAAAATGATCGACGCTGGCACTGGCCTACCTGAAAGGTGCTCGGCTAGCCCAAGATCAACTACTTGCGTTGTCGACTGCTCGACCGGCCAGCCTGCGACTTGTTCTAAGACGTTCGAGTCGGAACTGGACGCATGTTGCTCGACGCGGCCATTTGCCAAAATGAAGCGATTTCGCCACATCTCCGAAACGTTAAGCCGATGACATCCCGTACGCTCTTTCCAGCCAAAGCCGGCAATTGACCAATCACTGACAGTCGGACGTCGCCTCGCCGGCACCCAGCGGACTCCGTTTTCGTCACCGCGGGCGACAAGCTGGAGAGTTGAACAGCGAATATGTCCCCAATCTGCATGTACAACAGTCAACATTAGCCGATCAGTTGAGTCGACTCTCGGTGAGGGCAATGTTTCGTGATGACTATCAAGCCATGCGAGTGCGGCGGCGACAGGAAGCCACAGAAGTGACGCGTTGACACTCATAGCAGAACACGCGTCGAGAAGTCGTTGCTGCTCGCGTTGCCTGAAATCGTTGGGGATGACGATTGCACTAGGCGAACTGCGAGCGTGGATCTTTGCGAGTTGAGTCGCACCAGACGCAATCGCGTCGAGCGAAGAGAGTACGCGGTGGTCACCGTCAATTTGCCACCGCCAACTACGATCTTCGACTCGACCAGTCCAAGCTGCCGCCAGAGGAAAGCGACCGCCGCCCGTTTCATTACTCACCTTCGCTTCAGGAGGCCAGTCGTTCGCGGATCCTCGAGGGTGGGCGGGCGACCAGTAGTCGAGTCTCGCGGGCTCGCCCGTCATGCGACTTAGCAGTACCGACGCAGGTACATGCTTAGTGGTCTTGTGCTTTGCGACTGGTGCGAGCCGTCGATCGAACGGAAGACCGAAGGTCGACCAGTACATGGAACCAACGCATATACCCCAAGCATGTTGGGGTGATGTGGCGTTGCTCATGAAAAGCTCCACTCACTTTGGAAGTCGTCGAACGCGTCGGGTTTCTCAATCAGTGCCAGTGGCACAACCAATCGATGGCGGGTCTCGACGTTTTGATTCTCTCGCGTGAAGTCGATTAGACTGATCGCAACTTGGCGATCAGAAAAGTCGGAAATTGATTCATCATGTAAGCGTTCGTCTGCGAATTCAACTTGAAGAACACTCGCCCTAAGCTTCGTAGTGTTCCAGGTTGCAAGGCTTGTACCCTCACGCCCCGCCAAATCAATGGACGAAGTCTTCGGCAAAGAGCCAAGTGACTTGGTCGGTCCGATGTAGAACGCTGACTCAGCCGTCATATTCCAGATTGGAGGGTATCCGGTCCAGTCAAAGAAAGTGCCTCGCAAAGGTGTTTCGCGGAGCCTCAGCTCGAAACGGTGTGCTGCCTTGAGAGCGTCACGATCATGCATCAGCCGGCTTGCGGAACTCATTAAAGCCACCGTGGCCATATCTGCGTAAGCCTGATGACGCCACATCCAAAGTTGTTGTCGGCGACGCTGCTGGCGAATCACCTCCATGTAGGATCGCCAAACCTGTTTGTAGCGTGACTCGTGCAACAGCACGTAATTGGGCTTAGGAAGGCTCGGCAAACTAGACACTTCTCGCAAATGCGGCAGTGATTCGAGGCGACGACACAGCTTCAGAAAGTCCGCCGTCATCCGAATCCATTCGTGGTTGGGAAACCGAGCTTGATGTTGGCGTAGATAGCTAGCCGCTAACGCACTGCATCGCCGTAGAAGATCGAGTACGACTCGGTTTTCCAATGTGTCGACACTCTCGTAGCGTTGTACAGCGAGCACCGCACGGCGATGCCCCGATTTCTCGGCAAGCGTGTTACCCGGTTGCCGCGTCAACCAACGAACACAACTTGAATCGAGTTCTCTGAGACGGTTGATTGGCTCCATTGCACGCCGCCGCTGGAGGATCCGTTTCGGATGGACGGCGACATCAGAAAGCACAGAGGGTAGACGCCGTGCCAATCTTACAATCAACGCACTGGGCGGGCGGTTGGGCTTCACCGCATGTCGCCATTTGCTGATAATTCGCCCGACACTGCGCACCGCAATCCGGTTCGGATTTCCCTCCCAATAGATTGGGTGAGAATGTCGCGTGTCGAAAAGTTCATCGACGAACTGCGCGAATTGCTCCAATGCGTCGAGAACGAGTGATTCTTCCGGGGCGATGTCGGCTAATTCGATAGTCGTCTCTGCCACATCACACCTCGCTACGGTCGATACCCGTCCACTGGAAATAATCGTCCTGGCAGCAGTGGTCAATTTTGGCTTTCAAGACGTTATCGTCGACTTCTTCCAGGATGTTGTGAATGACTCCGAACGCGCGTTGAACGTTGGGATCTTGTGGATTGAGTCCCATTAACTTCGGCAGGATCTTTTGCTCGATCTGGTCTGCGATCACAAAGTCAATCCGCCGCTCGATATCAGGATAGTTCGCAGCGTACTCGAGCATTGAATGCGCGACACGATACGCGAAGGGTCGATTGACGCGGTCCATTGCGCCTCGCATTTCTCCAACCCAGCGAAGAAGATTTGTACGTTCGGCCTCTTCTAAATCATCTGCGGTTTTGCACCAACTTTGCCATGTATTTCGAGTGAGCTTAGGTCGAGCTTCCATGACTCGTCCGTTTCGTTGCGACAACGGCACGGGCGCAATCGAGTTCGGACTGCCAAATCGAAGCACGTTGGCTCGGTCGATTACTTTGTCTGACAATGCCTGTGTGGTTTCGTCCTCATTCATCGTTCCCACAAAGAGAACGTTCTTGTCAACGAACAGTTGCATCGGCGGCTGGCCACTGCGTCTGCCACCCACATCGAGTGAAATTTCTGCAAGCTTTCGCCTATTGGCGTCCTTTGGATCAATGCCCCTTCGTGTTTCCAAACGACTTAGAAATTCGCTGAAATAGTACTCGATGCGAGCCAGGTTCATTTCGTCAAGCAAAACCAATAGAAGCTGATTTGGCAAACGACACTTCTCGTAGTCCTTTGGCGGGTTCCAACCTCGATTTTTCTCTGCGCCGAACGTATCCATCTGAATGAGCGATCGAGTCAATTCTGTGGGTCGAAATCGGCGTTCCAGATAGTCGTAGAATCCGAAGAGATCCTGGGGGCTGTCCCATCGAGGCTGAACAGCAACGTTCAGAAAATTCATGCCGGTGGCTTCGGCGTATCGACGCGGCAGTTCACTCTTGCCTGTACCACTAACACCGGCAAGCGTGACCAACGGCGAACTGTCGGTTGTTTTTAGCGAAGTGTGGAACGCATAGAGCGTGCGTCGATCAAACTTCAATCCGAGGGAAACGAGGCACCTTTCAAGATCGTCTAGGCATTCTTTTTCATCTCGTGCGCCACGGTCTGAGGCAACGGTGAAAGAAAGTACGGGCTGCCAGATTTCGTTTTCTTCGGGCGCTGTCGGACCGTCGTGTTGGCTGACAGCCGACGAAAGCTGATCGAATGCGGACTGCATCACTGGGATCTGAGCACCGAGCGCATTCGATTTAGACTCCAGCTTCTCTACCTCGCTCTTTAGTTTGCGACGCTCCTGTTCTAGTTCTGACTGTTCCTTGGCAAGTTGACCGAGCGATTTTTTCAGCTTCTCTGCTTCGGATTGCGATTCCTCTTTCTGCCGCTTCAATTCTTTCAGCTTTTGGTCGAGCGTTTCCGCTTCATCTTTGGCAGCCTTCTTTCTGCTTTCGAGGTCTGCAAGTTCCTTGGCAACCGAATTCGCCTTTTCGACCTGTGCCTTCATGTCCTGTAGTGCACGTTTTAGGTTGCGTTCTTCATCGCCCATTGCATCGACATTATCGCGAAGCTGCTTCAGTGACGACTGGAGATCAGAATGCTCTTTGCTCTTTGCTTCAAAACCTTTACTGAGGGAATCGAATTCTCGTTGCAGCTCGTCTCTCTTCTGTCGCAGTTCCGATAGTTCGGATTCAAGGCGATTGCGAAGCTCCGAAGCAGCTCGACTGAGTCGCTCGGATTCTTCTGCCGCCTCAGTCTTCGCTTGCTCTAGACGTTTGATTTCCTCGCGAAGACGATTGGCTTTCTCAATCTCCAAATCAAGATCGACGAGTTGCTTTCGCATCTCGTTGGCTTTGTCTTCAAGCTCGCCGATCTTGCTCTTTCGCTGAGCAATTTCGCCATCCAATGCAGCCTTCTGCTCATTCAAACTGGCCAATTGTGTCTGCGTCGTTTCCAATTCATTTTGGATCCGCGCCACTTCTTGCTTGTCTTGCTCAAGCCTTGCAATTTCCTCTTTGGCATCTTCCATCCACTGCCGTTGGTGCTGAGCAGCCTCGATGGTTTGCTGAGCATCAAATACGTTGTCTTTCAACGTGTCATACTCTTCGCGGAGTTCTTCAAGCTGAACTTGAAGGTTTGCCAAACGCGTCGCGTCCGGTAGACGTTGCTCCCGTTCCCAAAAACGCATTGCCTGGCGGCGATGATGCCCGTACGACAGTAATGCCAGCGAAGCGCCAATCAGAGTAACGGAGAGAGCGAGGGCGACAGAGACGATTGACTAGAAATTCGGATCGTTCATTCTTGGCCACCGCCTTCGGATGCGGCCGGTTCTGCATCGTCAACTTTTGCGGGAGCCACTGGTGCGGCGGGTGTCATATCGGGTATTTGAATCTCGTTCACCGCTCGACGCACCTCGGCGGCTTTTTCAGCCATTTCTTGAATAGTCGATGCGGCGGTTTCCGATAGAGTTGAAAGTGATTTAGTAGCATCCGCCGCAGCCGCATTCATGGTGGTCGTCATCGTGACCATCCGCTGAGCAAGTTCCTGTTCCTTTTTGCGAAGGTCGACCAGAGCGGCCTCCGCCTTCTCGATGTCGGTCTGAACGGCTGTAAGTGCTGCGTTCCCTTGATCGCGTGTTGTTGCGGCATCGCTAACTTGCTTTTTCAGCGCAGCTAGCTCGCCAGTCGCCTTAGCAACCGCTGCTGTTTGACGTTCAAGTTCCGCCGCGGTCGCTTCGAGTTCTTTGGCGGTTTGAGCCGATTTCGCTTGTTGTAGTTTGAATTCAGCAGCACTGGCGAGCTTTGTCTGCAAGAACGTATCAAACTGAGCAACACGAGCCTCCATGGCGGCGAGCTCTGCCTCACTCTTGTTTAGCAGTTTCTCTTGTGTCTCAACCTTTGCTTCGGCTGTAGCGGCTTCCGTTTCCAACGCGGCCAGTGCAGTCTTTATCTTCTTGCCACGTTCGACTAATTGGTTGTTCAACTGTTCCGTCTGCGTCCTGCTTCCTTCCGCTGTCGATATCGCGATTTGGGCTGCCTGCTTCTTTTCGTTGACGCCTTCCAGTTCCGCCCTCAGGGACTCGATCTCCGTATTCAGTCCTGCACGGGTGCTCTGCAGAGACTGCAGCGTCTTTGTTTGCGAAGTGGTGGTTTCTACAAGTTGGTCGCGTTGCTTTAGCAATGAGTCAATCGTTCCCTGAAGCAAAGATGACTGTTCTCGCAATTGATCAACATTGGCGTTCGCTTGCTTCTCAATACTGTTCCACGTGTCGATCGCTTCCTGGCGGTTCTTGTTTGCAGACTCCCATGCAGCAACCTTGGCTTGGAAGTCAGAGTCCAACCTGCCAGCCTTCAACAGTCCCAACAACGCCCATGTTTGAAGACCAAGAGCTAATGCTGCTCCGATTCCAACTAACCAAGGCCAGATCGCTGACGGCAACTCGGGACGCACATTGTCGGCGATGTCTAAACCCGGTGATGTCGGCTCCAATGGGTAACTAGGTGGCGTCGGCGGTTCGGGATAAGCGGTCATCGTTGTCGTGCAAGCTAGATTACGTATGAAGGATCTGGTTTCAGCCGTAAACAGCTGCCCCGAGCGTTATTGTAGTTGCTGCCTCCGCCGGTCATAGTCTGAGACGATAACCACGCAAATTGCGTTTGTTTTGGTGATTATTCAATCGCCCTTGCGATCTTCTTTACACAACGGTCCATGTCCTCGCGAAGTTCATAGACCCAAAACCGCAGGATGTTCCAGCCGTTTGCGATCAAGGCTTGATCGCGGCGAATATCGTCTGACATTCGGTCACCACTTCCGCTGCGGTGATAGGTTTCTCCGTCGACCTCGACATCCAGCTTGAGGTTTTCCCGAAACAAAGCAAAGTCGAGGAAGCGCCCGCAAGCAGGGTACTGTTGATGGAAATCTAGTCCGGCTTTCTTCATCGCTTCCGCAAGTGCCGGCTCCCAAACCGGTCCAACTAAGTCTTCCCGGAAGCCAGCTATAGTAACCCGGCTCCGCTCTGCGGTTTCGCGATCACAGAATTCTGCCAATGTCTTGATGTGGCGAATGTTACAGTTTCTCGCCCACTGCAAATCCCCAAAGACGTGCAGCAGTTGCTTTGCACGGCTGACAGCAACATTGAAACGATTGGGGCCGCCGGAAAGAAAACGTAATGATCCCTCCGTCAGACCGTCGCCACCGACCAAGCTAAACAGAACAACATCACGTTCGTCACCTTGGAATCCATCAGCGGTGTCAACCAACAAATGAGAATTCACAATAAAGTTGTGTGGGACCGACTGGTGGATCGCGTCACGCAATCGATTGGCTTGTTGACGGAATGGAGTTACAACGCCGAGTGAACCGTCGTATCCGCTTTCGCAGAGTCGGTTCACTTCAACGCAGATGCTTTCGACTTGTTTTTGACTCAATGCCCCGCCGCCCGGTGCACCCTGGCTGTCGTCTGGCACGTCAGTCCATTGGATTCCTTGTTTGCCAGTGTCCTCCGTAAGAACCGTCCACGATCCTTTGTAGAATGTCTCGCTACAGTATGCTGCAATCGACGGATGGCATCGGTGGTGCTGCCGGAGAGACACCCGCGAGTTAACGCCTGGTGATGTGTTCGCTAAGTGAAACATGGATGTGGTTCGGTAACTGAACCGCTCCAACTCGATGTCGTCGACTCCAAATTGCCGTCGCAAATGACGATCGGTCGCCGAGGACAAGCTGGTGACATGTGACAATTGCATCGGATCACCAACAATCATAGCGCGCCGCGCACGAAACAAGAGAGGGATGACCGAAGCGACATCGCATTGAGATGCTTCGTCGATGACAAGCAGGTCGAATACGGCTGGTTGCAGATTGATGTCACGTCGTATCGAGAGATTTGTTGTCGCAGCCAGAGGAAAGTGTTTCAGGAAGATTGGAAACGCCTTTCGCATTGCATTGGACCAGCGGCGGTGATCGGCTTCAGTATCGAGTGCACTGCGGTTTTCAATCGTCGCAAGGATATTGGCGAGCAGGCTCCGCTCTTCATCGGTGATTTCTGCGCCGGATTGTCTCGCAAGTTCAAGAAAGCATTCGGCCGACAGCTTTGCAACTTCCTGGGCCGCCGCATACTCGCAGCGACAAGCATCGTCAGTCGGCGGTAGCTCATTCAGTTCCGCTCGAAGTTCTCTGATAGCACAGGATGCGGTATTCGCAACAACCATCGGCATCCAAAACTCTAGGACTTGTCGTCCAAACGCAGCCATTTCAGGTGTCTTGCTTTTGCTAATCTTTGGCAGTTTTCCCGCTTTGTCGAAGACTCGCTTCATGGAAGCATCTGTTGAAACAGCCTGTTCAACTCCGTTCTTCAGACGCTTCGTCGCAAGCAAACGATTCCAAAGCCAGCGAAGCGACCATCGAAACGGCTCAGGATCCGCAAGCAACTGAATTGCTCGCTTCAAGTCAGACTCATCCGGCAAGCCGTTATGACCACGGCTCGCATTGTCACGATAGCCATCGGGTACAGCTCGAATGGCTTCATCCAAATCAAATGAGCGCTTGCGTAGTGTCTCACGTAGCTCTCCGAGCCGGGAAACAACCACTGAAGCCTCCCTGTGATCGGCGATACGACGTGACAATGCAGCTCGAATGGTTTCAAGGTGCTCTCGATCGCCAACAAGGTCACTGGAAACGAGTTGTCCGATCGCCGCTTGCATTGACATGTCGGCAGGCGCTCCCCAAGGCCTTGCAAGCCGAAGCATGATTGGCCAGGGTTCCGTTATGGCGTTCACGCGAGGAACGACGGCCTCCAACGCTTGATGATTTCGGCTCGCTGCCAAAGCACTCCGATCCAACAACGCTTGCTGAGCAAGAACCGCAGCAACGACTCTTGATTTGCCGGTTCCAGGTGGACCGACAACGATCGACAAGTCAGATTCGGCTGCTGCTCTAGACGCCAGCATCTGTTCGTGATTCAACGTCAGCACCTGGGACCCAATAACCGCAGGTTGCTGTGTGTCCGCGACAGCAGCATTCTGCAAAACTACGGAGCTACCGCGTTGATGCGGAAAAAAGTGGACTAGTGCGCTTTGGTCGAGAAAATCATCGGGTATCTTATTGGCAAGGCTAAGGAGTTCCTTGTATAGACCGCCGGTGAATTTCCATTTCTTTGGAACAATTAACCCAGCACGATTGTAGATACCATCCTTTTGAAGTTCTTTCAGAGCCGGTGAAGACTGCATGTGTACCGAATCAAGGTTTTCAGCACACCAATCTGGATAGAAATGATTTAGCAAGCGAGCGCACTCACTCCATGACGTCGAATTGATGCCATCATCACCAGCCGAATCAACTCCACACAACTCTAGAAACGTCCTACGTTCATCGACATTCTTTAGTCGACGCTCGAGCCACCCTTCATTGATCCGTACGGGGCCGACAGCTTCTAAATCTAAATGCGTTCCGTTCATCTTGGCGCGACAAGGTAGAACGAACACTGGCGAAACAAAGTCGACATCTTCGGCATTCTTAACGTCTCGCCAGCGATATCTCTGAAGGGGATACCCAACAAAGAGGTAGTCGTCTTCCGACACCTTCCGGACCCATTTGTGCCAGCTCTCTCGAGTTCGGATGCGCAAAGTCGATGAGTTCGGCAGCGCACCGTCAATACAAACAATGGTCTCGAATTCGTCGGCCGAAGTAGCGGTGATTGACGATCGCTGATCGAGACGAACGCATTCAGCGTAGTAGTCACACAGTCGGCGGAATGTCGACCAACGAGATCCTCGGCGATCCAGCTTCCGCGAAGCAGGTTGCGTTCTCGCTGTCGTTTCAGCCGAGTCGCTTTTGGGTCGGCCTGCCACGACGGCGTTCAAGTGCTGCTGCAATGCCTGAGCAGAGACTGTGGGCGGTGCTGGATTGCCTGCCGTCACATTGCCGCCAAGATCTGCCCTTGCATTGACTGCACACCATTTCGCACCGCGGAACGCAACCTGCCCGTCGCTCTGAAGTTTTAGCAGACACTGATTTATGTCACTTGGACGTACCTTTAACGACCTAGCCAGCTCGCGAGCGGTCATGCCAACGGAACGACCCTGTAGTCTCTGCAAGACCTTCAGTTCGCTATCCGTTAGATGTCCGCTTTCCACAGTTTGCCCGTAATTCTCAAATCAAGATGCACGTTAAATTCAAAATGATAACGCACAACAATGTAATTCGGCAGCGGACCTGGTCCGAGATTGGATCATTGTCGTGGTTGAACCTTTCCACTCGATGCGACGGAAAAGAAAAACGCCCGCGGGGGATTGCTCCTCCGCGGGCGTTTCGGTTTTCAGTTCGTCTTTCGACTTACAGTTCGACGGACTCGACTTCGCGGACGAAGCGGGATGCGTCGTTTTCTAGGAATGATGAGACGACGTTGAACACGGCGTCACTGAAGCCGCCGATGTTGAGGATGTCGTCTCGCTCGGGTGCCTGGCTGGTTCCGTAGGGTTGGATGTCGATGCAGACTAGCTTTGGATCGGCGATGCCTTGTCCACGCTGAATCTTCTTGAACTTCTCCCATTGGGTCATCACTCCGGTTGAACCGTTTTGGCCGTAGCCGTAGCGGCGTCCCGAGGTGATCCAGCTTTCGTTGTCGCTGACCAGCACGATGCCGGCGAAGCGTTGCTTCGCGTATCGCGTGTTGGCTTCGACGAATGGCCACGAGCAGTCCGTTCCTCCGCCTCCGTACTTCGACAAGCGTGCTGACAGAGACAGAATCGAATCGCTTGGATCGACCTTGACCTTGTAAGCCTGCGTATCGAACGGAATCACGACGCTGTCTGGGTTGCGACGCAGGATCGCTGCTGCGAACAATGCCGCAACATCGACGCATCGCATCTTCGACGTTCCGCCCCCTCTTCCCGAACGACCCGCACGGTTGCCCGTGACGGCACATCCCATCGAACCTGACGTGTCGAGTCCGATGATGACTGGGCCGGGCAGGGTTGGCACGTTTCCGCACGCAATCTCCGCCGCGTCATGTAGCGCCGTCTTGATCTTGCTTGGAACCTCGTCCGATGCGTTCATGTAAGCGGCCAGAAACTGGTACGGGAACTGACGACTGCGAGCGATCGCGTCGCGGTCAGCCAGTTGGCCGGCCACGTAGTCGATCATCGCGTTGTCGGTTCCTGCGAATCCGAGGATTCCAGACTTCTTGAACACGTCGTGACGCAATAGCGTGTTGAGGTTCATTCGCAGTGCTTGCGGTCCCATTTGTCGGGCGATCGCCTTCCAAACCAACGGTCCCTTGGCAGCGTCGGCTAACAAGTCCCATCGAACTTGCAGGTCGCCGGCGATTAGCGTTTGGGCTTCGACCGTGTCGGCTGCTCGGTAGGCGACCAGCGACTGCACCGTCGAAGGAAGCTGGTCAGCCGTTGCTGGTGCCCACTTCTCGACTGGCTTGTCGGTCAACCATCCAAACAACGCTCGACGCGCGTCGTCCTTTGGCGTTGGACGTGCCATTCGCAAGATGTCTCGCAGGCTGGGATCGTTTCCGATCGAAGCTGAGAGCAACTTGCCAACAGACGCGTCGTTCAGCCAACGTTGGAACGCACGCTGCAGCGAAGACGACAGGCCCTTGCGACCGAACTGTCCCGAACGAGTCATTTGGAAAACGGTGCGTAGAACGCGGCCGTTGTCGGCGACTCGGTCGAAGACTTGGTGCATGAGCTTGGTGTCTCGCGTCGACAGTACGACCAATAGCGCTGCTGGCATGTCCTTCATGTAAGCACGCTCACGTGAATAGACGGCCAGCTTTGCCAGGAACTCGTTGTCGTCGATCTCGTCGATCAGCTTTCGCATCGCGTCGAGTTGGTTTTGCGCGGACGCGTAGTAGACGTTGCCGAACGTGCCGGTCGCCGCCATTTGGGCGAGCGCGTGCTTCGCGGACAACTTGTACGCTGGGCCGCCCGCTTCGTTGACGACGGTTGCTCGTGGCAGGACGCTGGTGATGCTTTGGAATAGAGACTTGTTGGTCATGGTGAACTCCTTACGAAAAAGCGATCCGACGAAGTTTGGTGCAGAGGTTGCTCCCAAATGAACTTCGCCCCGTTGTGGGGCCGCGACCGAGAAACGCCTCGGCGCGGTTGGAGTCGGGACGACAGGAATCGAACCTATGTACTCCACTCCGGCAGTCGGATCGTGTGTTTTGCGTGCCGCCACCGCGTGGAAACACCCCGAATGAAGTGGGGCCGCCAGCGCAGCACGATGGTTATGTGTTGTTGAATCGAAAAAGCACTCGGCGAAGTGTTGGCCAGAGAACCCGTGACGCTTTCGTGAAAGCTCACGGGACGGGACTCGAACCCGCTGGACCGTTCGGTCTTTAACCATGTACTCCGAACCGGCAGCCGAGTGTGTTTCGTGTTGTCTTCTGTTAGACGGAAGTGATGCACTGTGTTCGCCTTGATAAAAGGCGCGATCGACGAAGTTGTGACCAGAGGGTTTTACGGTGCTCTACCACTGAGCTACGGCGCTGCGTTCTTGCGAATGGCAGTTGCGCCGGTGGGACTCGAACCCACGACACCCGGCTCCTGAAGCATGTACTCCGAATCGGCAGTCGATCGTGTGCGCTTTCTATTTCGTTTTCATCTTCGCGGCCTTTCGCATTTGTTTCCAAAGCGAGCGGCCGTTGTCCCGGTCGAGCCGGACGAGTTGCTGTTGTCGTGTGTCGAACGCGGTCAGGTTGCCCCTGGGTCGCTTCGCGTAGACGAATGGCAAGCAAACGGCGACGACTTTGTGCGGTTCGCCAACTGCACGCGGCAGGTAGCGAGTCCGGACGGGTTCGTCGATTGGTTGCGAGATGCCCGAGCAGCTCCATAAGTAAGACGGAAGCTCGATGATCTCGCTGAGGATGGTGACGAAGTCACCCTTGGAGATGTCTTCGCCAGCGATCCTGGCCGTGACGGTCGTCACGGTTTTGGATCGGCTTTCGGTTGTGGTTTTCATGGTTCCGCAATCGGTGAAAGAATGAATTGTGCATGTGTGTTCTCTGTTGGGCGGCGAGTTTTTGATTACTCGCGGCCGGTCGTAATGGCGAAACAGGAATGTAAAACACGCATAGTTCAGTCTCTCGAGACGATTGGGGAAAACGCGATTGACGAAGTGGGTCGACCAGACAAATTCGATGCTCTACCAACTGAGCTACGAAACGAACGCGAGGTTCGCTTCGGTGGGACTCGAACCCACGACAGTCGAGGTGATGTAGTCCAATCTGGCAGTCAATCGTGATCGGCTGGCGACGAAGTTTTGGTCAGACGTTGTTTACTGAGCTACTCGCGAACTTTCGTCCGCCGGCGGGGCTCGAACCCGCGACCTCGCCGCATTGCGACGCGCTCTCACCATGTAGTCCGAACCGGCAGTCGCCGTGGTTTGGTTGAAGACGGATCGACGAAGGGACAACTCAGATGGTTCACATTTGCAATGTAATCCGAGCCTGCAGTCGATCTGTCAGAAACGCTGGTGGGAGTCGAACCCACTTCGACCGGGTTGCAGCCGGTTGCCTGGCCATCTGGCTCCAGCGTTTTGTTGCTCGCGGGTTGCCACGAGCGTGTTTCATTCAGTCGTCGTCTCTAAAAGTAGTCGTCGCGATTGACGCCATCAAAGGAGGCCCGATCGCAGGCAGCAGCGCTTGAACCGCTGACCGCTACCGCACGGGCACAGATCGTTGCGGCCCAGTTTTTCCTCGAGCTGCTTGCCTTGGATGATTCGGACTCCGCGTTTGACTTTCGTTTCCGACGGGTAGCCGCGGCGGCGTTTACTCATCGGCTCGAAAGCAGTGGGCTTCGTCGAATCGCTCGTCGTCGTGTTTGTATCGCATGAGTCTGCTCCGGTTTGAGGTTTTGATCTTCGGAAAAAAGTGCTCTCGCCAGGAATCGAACCTGGTCTACGACCTTCGCAAAGTCGCGTGCTATTCCGGCACACTCCGAGAACGTTTTGAGTAACCCGCCCAGGAATCGAACCTGGTCCGACAGTTTCGAAGACTGTCATGCTATCCAGCACACCCGCGAGTCATTTGGTTGTCTTCATCATTCATAGTCACAAGAGCCGACGACTGGGTTCGCACCAGCATGGGTCACGCCAAAAAAGGATTACAGCCAAGAGCGGTGCCTTTCTACATCGAGCCACGTCGGCTGGCTTAGTTCGCGTCAGTAGCCCGACCAGGAATCGAACCCGGAACTTCTGGTTAGAAGCCAGAGATGATGTCCGTTTCACCATCGAGCCGTTTCGTTAACAAGCGGAAGGCGAGGGAGTCGAACCCTCATCACCCGAAGGTGGCACGCGTTAGCAGTGCGGCCCGGCAAACCGTATCCGGCTGCCTTCCGTTTCATCAGAGGTCCGTCCGGGAATTGAACCCGGTCTTCGTCCATACCACAGACGCGTGCTGCCGCAACACTTACAGACCTTGGCGTTTCAGTGATCACGGATGGAATCGAACCATCGGTCTCCTGCTTGTCACGCAGGCGTCTTAGCCGCTGGACCACGCGATC
>JBGSNA010000297.1:0-1807 GCA_041739875.1 Pirellulaceae bacterium | reverse complement strand
CTTGAGAATGACTTGGCGGAAGTTGGCCAGGATGATGTACTGGGTCAGCGCCTCATCGATGCTGCACTGCTTGGAAGCGCTAGCAAGTCCACAGCGGGGCCATCGACCAAGATGCGTAGCTCGGAGCGCGTTTCAAAGATCCCCAAACCATGACGCGCGAAATCAGTGTCGATGCAGATTGGATTCCGCTGGACAGCTAGATGGCAATTCGTTTTGTCGACAAAAGGAAAAGAAGAATGAGTCGCATACCAACCCGAACAGAGCTCGCACGCCCATTCATGCCCACGAAGGATTTTGAACTCTCGAAGCGATTCTACGAAGCACTCGGCTTCGAAAAGGTTCTCGATAGCGAGGTTGCAATCTTCAAAGCAGGCAGCGGAGGTTTCATACTTCAGCGGCATTTCCAAGAAGACTGGGCAAGCAATTTCATGATGCAACTGATGGTCGACGATCTTGATGTGTGGTGGTCGCACATCGAATCGCTAGATCTTTCCAATCGCTTCGGTGTATCGCCGCCCAAGCCTCCTGCTATGCAGCCGTGGGGACTTCGCATCGCTTATGTTGTTGATCCCGCTGGTGTCTTGTGGCATATCGCAGAGCGACGTGAAGACGTAATTCACGACAGGTAACGTCAGTTAATCCGGGAGTTTTGGTAAGTAACAATCGCATTGGATTGGATGTCATCAACTTAGGCCAGAGGCCGACAGATTCCTGCGCAACGCAACGTGTCTGCCTCCGGCCTTTAAGGGGGTGAGTCGTGTTCCGTGGCCTAACGGCCACGGCGGGGGATGTTTCGGCCTCTGGCCTGTGCATCGTGCCATTGTCACCGGAGAAGATGCTGAGTACAAGGATTTTATTGAGGCCCTGGATGTAATCTCAATTCTTCAATCCAAGGCAAGGCAAGTCCTCGTTCGTCAGGCTAGCTAAGGAATGGAATCTTCCCGTCGCGAACAAGTTCGCCAGCGTTCTCACTAACCAAACTTACAACGGCTTGGATTTCTGCATGCGGATACCGGTGGCTGGTCCCATGGTGACGTTGTTGCGTTTTGGCAAAACGGGTACTGGCTCATGCAACTCTAGCTCCCAGTGTGTCAGGATCGTCCCCATCACGATCGCCATTTCGTAGGATGCAAAGGCTGCACCGGCGCAGCGGCGATGCCCGCCGCCAAATGGAAAGTACTCGGCAGACGAATACGTTCGATCTAGAAATCGTTCGGGGCGAAATTCATCCGGCTGCGGAAATGTCTCCTCGCGATAGTGCGCTAGTACGGCGGCAGCGGCCACAGCCGTGCCTGCCGGTAATTCGTAACCGGCCAACTGCATCGGACTTTTTAGCAAACGCAGCACCTCGGTCACAATTGGATGCAAACGTAGCGTTTCCTGGATGACCGCCTTCAAGTAAGGCAATTTGACGAGCAACTCCGGCGAGTCGTCGATGGTAGTTTGTAACTCTTGACGGAGCGTTGCCAAGACTTCGGGATGCGTATGCAAATGATACATGGCCCAGGCCAAGGCAATGGAAGTGGTTTCGTGGCCAGCAAAAAGAAATGTTCCCAGCTCATCATAGGCATCTTCGGGTGCCATCGCCGATCCATCTTCATAACGAGCCTGCGTCATGAGTGTCAGGATATCTTCGCGCTCGAGCTCCCCGCGCGCGATGGGCGAATGCGTGCGACGCGCGAACTCCGTCGCGAAGGCGGCGCGAAGCTGCGACTGCGATCTCGTGAATCGATCCCAAGGGCTCAATCCCAAAAAATGGAAGTGTGCCATTTTGGAAAAGAATAAAATCGGCTTGGTAGCGTCGATC
>JBGSNA010000290.1:0-59168 GCA_041739875.1 Pirellulaceae bacterium | reverse complement strand
TTGTCGGATTCGCTAGTGGCTGAGGCCGATGCTGCCGGGAATTGGCAGATTGAGTCGCTAACGGGTGACGCTAAAGTTTTGCTACCGTTTCGTCCTGACGAGATCCCCGATGCACACCCAAATGAGTTGGGGCATTCGCCAAAACCGAACTCCGCAGGTTTCGTTGGTGCCATGGAGTGTGGGAAGTGCCATCAAGAACATTATCAGTCAACCCTGCACACAGCGCACTATCAAACATCCGCATCTGCAACTGTCGCAACGGTCCGTGGTAGCTTTGATGCGGCTACGAGTCAACTTAGTCGTGCGACTGAACCTTTTCGAGTCAGTGTGCAAGAGACCGAAACGGGGCCGATTCAACGCTTGGAGTCGGCGCAGTGGCGGCTTGATGTTCCCGTTCATATTGTGACGGGTTCAGCACGTTCGGGTCAGACGTTTTTGTTTTGGGTAAACGATGCGTTGTTTCAAAACTATGTTTCCTATACATCTCCCTCGCACGAATGGATTCCCAGCCCGGGGTTCAGCGAGAGCATGCTTGATTTCACGAGGCCGATCAGGTCGGGATGCTTGGAATGCCATCTGACCTATATCGAGGCCAAGTCAAATAGAAATCATTTCATCCCAGACACAGCTATTTTTGGAGTGACTTGCGAACGCTGTCATGGGCCAGGCCAAGCGCACGTTCGTTATCAAGAAACGCATCCCGAGGATTCGTCAAAATTCATGTTATCACCTTCGAAGCTTTCGAGACAGCAGCAGATTGACATCTGTGCGCAATGTCACTCGGGGAGTTTTCGGCTTCGTGGCGAACCCTTTCAATTTCGCCCAGGTGACGATATTGCCGAGCATCACACAAGCCTTTCAAGTGCCGACAAAGTGGGGAGCATCCACACCAGTAATCAGCAAACCCGACTCAGCAAGAGTGCTTGCTTTCAACGTTCAGAAATGGTTTGCACTACTTGCCACAATCCCCATCAAAATGAGCGTGGTGCAACGAGTCGGTTTTCCAGTCGGTGTGTCCAATGCCACACGGATTCGCATCCTCTGGTGAATGGCACCGACATATCCGGCGTGGATAAGAGTTGTGTCGACTGTCACATGCCCACAACGGTTGATAAAGAAATGCCGCTAAAAACTCGTCGCGGCATCGAGTTTCCATCGATGATTGATCACTACATTCGGATCGTAACCGACTGAACAATCGAAGGTTTGATCGTCGACTGTCCCACGTCTGGACGTGCGGTCGCGGATTCTCGTATGCACCTATTGAAGGCGACGCGACGATTTAGAGTTCCGACGATTACCGGACCAAACTCATGTAGAAGCTGAAGATTCTTCTTTGGTCGGTGTCCGCCATGGCGACGGGGTAGGCGAAGTCGAATGCGAGAGGTGCTGGGCCGAGCATTGGGATGGCAACTCGCAATCCTACGCCTGGGGCAACACGGAAATTATCCTTGTCGATCTTCGCACTCGTTTCGACTGTTCCAAAGTCTACAAAGGCTACGCCGCGGAAGGCGTCATCGGCGGTGATTGGGAACATGTACTCAGCTGTATTGAGCCATTGGAAGCGACCGCCCGTTTCGACAATCCCGGAACCGTCAGTCACTCGGACTGCGGGGCTGGCGCCGCGGAAGTCGAAACCTCGCATCGTGGCGTAACCGCCCGCGAAGTAGTTCTCGAAGATCGGTGTTTCGTCGCCGCTGAATCCGAGCTTTGTTGAAAACGAAAGTGTTTGCTTGCCTGAGCGGTCGGCTCGTTCGGAAAGCAGGAAGTACTTGCGGTACTCGGTGTCGAATCGTGAGTATTGGAAGTCGCCGAACGTTTCCTCAAATTTGAACTCGAAGTAATGCCCTTGGCTGGCTTGGATCGGGATGTCGCGTGTGTCGTGAATCAGTTTCAATTCGCCACTGAAGAGAGAACTGTCGCCCTCCACTTCAGTCAATGCGGCAACTTGACCTGAACTCAGTCGGCTGATGTTAACGTTTTGGCCGCTGACTCCGGCGGCGACGGACAAGTCAGGCGTGACTCGGTAGCCAAAGCTCAGTCGACCGCCAAGTCGTTGTTCGTCCCAATCATTGAAGCGACGGTCGTACAAGAATCCACTGATCGACATGCTGATCGGCAGATAACCAAATAAGTTCGGATCGGCAAATTGGGCCGTGTAACGTTGGAACAGGTTCCCGGGAACAGCTTCGACACGAAAGGTTTGGCCGGCACCGCGGAACGCAGTGCCGCTGAATAAGTCTTGGAAGGATCGAGGAAAGCGAGTGATGTCAAAGTTGCGTTCGTCGACGGTAATTTGGCCGGTGACGCCAGCATCACTGTTCACGGCACCCCCGAACATGATGCGTCCTGTTCTTGCTGGGTAACCGTTGATGACCAGGTCAGCGGTTCGCATCTCGGGTAACAGCGGTGCTGGCAAACCCGATGGATTCGAGTAGCCGTCAAGCTCAGGGATACCTTGCGGGTAGCCGGGGGCTGACGTCAGTCCGGGGTCTCCGTACGGCGAAGGCGCGCCATAATTAGGTTGTGGTGCACCGTAGGTAGGTTGTGGTGCACCGTAGCCCGTGGGTGGTGCATACGATGGTACCGCGTTGTTCGTTGGTGGAGGCGTGTAGGTTGGTGGAGCTGTGTAGCTTGGCGGTGCCGAATAACCTAGCGGCGGCGCACTTGGCTGGACGGAGTAGTTGCTTGGTGCCCCATAGGACGGTTGCGGCGCTCCGTAGTTGTCTGGGAACTGGCGGGCTGTGTAACGATCCGAAGGCGTTGTACTCGAGTTTGCTATCAGCTCGACTTCGCCTTGGTTTTTCGACTCATTCCCGTCCACCAAACTTGATGGTTGCGTTGGTGTCTGTGATGGCAAAGGGAACGCGGTTGGCGGTGCGGAATCAGAAAGCAATGAGTTGCTACTCGGCAAGCCGTTGATGCCGACGCAACCGC
Source organism: Pirellulaceae bacterium (assembly GCA_041739875.1). Lineage (GTDB taxonomy): Bacteria > Planctomycetota > Planctomycetia > Pirellulales > Pirellulaceae > JBBSJZ01. Next base: position 56,231 of record JBGSNA010000290.1, on the reverse strand, counting down.
TCAGCAAGGCCGACGCGACAAGCGATGGTGCTACTGCAACCAATGCGCGCAATCCACCCCAGCCTGTTTGGCGGCTCGGTCGTGTGCAAGTCGATTCCATCATACGGTCGGCTTCGTCAAGGATTCAAAGGACAAAGGGGAGCGATTGGCAAGATGTTTAGGAAACAGCTTGTTCATTAGGGCAAGTCAGCATCGCGTGGAACAACTTTGATGTCTGGCGGATCAGCGATCGACGGATTCGTCTCGAGCAACTGGCTTCGTTCGATACGTCGACGATTCGTTTCCAGCGTCCGACGATCGATAATGTCTCCTTCACGGAGGTCGATCAGGTTCAGCATGGTTGCTTCCTTCATCAGGTGCGGTTCGCCTTCGATGTTGACGAAGATCTCGCCAACTTTCCAACGGTCACCTTCGCTGATTTCGTAGACTAAGTCGACAACATTCGTTTCGTCTCGCATCACCGTTTTCGGCTGAACCTCGGCATAGATAAAACCGAGTTCGCCATAGCCGTAGACAATCTCGCCCACATCGGTTCGCATCAGTGTGCCATCAAACATGTCACCACTTTTGACAGATAGCCGTTGACGAATTGACTCTTCGGAGATGTATTCATTACCAACGATTTGGATATCGTTGATACTGAAACGAGGACCTTCGTTCACGACGTACGCGACCGTCATCCACTTGCCCGATTCGTCGTACGAAATTCTCCGACCGACCGTGGCGGTGAGAAATCCGAGATTGTGGTAATACGCAGCGAGTACGTTGACGTCTTCGTCGATTTTTCTTAGGTCTGCGGTGTTGCCGATGTTTGACAAGACACCGCCGGCCGGGCCGCGACTCTTGATGATTTTCTTCAGTCTCGCTTCGTTCACAATCGTATTGCCTTCTACCGTGATGTCAGCAATGCGTTCTTTGGGGCCTTCGTTGATGCGAAACACGACGGCACCCGGATCCGCTGGGATCGGCTTGGGCGCGGATAACCCCATCGATGAGAGGAACGTGACTTGAGTGACGCCTTCGGCCAAACCAACGGATGCAGAAATACTAGCTTGATTGAAGCCTTCTTCGTGGTAGTAGTCCAGCAAGCGACGTCGAGCGGACTCAATCGCGAATTCGCTCAATGGGTCGCCTTTGCTGACGCCACCACGACCGGATAGCTCGCGGTTGTTTAGGGCTCGATTTCCGTGAAACACGACACGTGTCACGATCGGGCGTTCGTGAACAATGAACGTAACTTTAACGCCGCCGGGTTTTTCTTCGAGCCGGAATGTGACTTGGTCAAACGATCCCATATCGTTGAGACGACGAACATCGCCGAGGACCGATTCGTAGTCATAAAAACGGTCTTTGCGAGTTTCGAGTTGTTGCTCAATCCGGTGTCGGCCGACGGCACGATTGCCGATGATATCCACGCCGAGGACAATGGCATCTCCCTTTTCACGGTGGATGGGAAGGGAGTCACGCGAGTGAATATGCTCGAGAAACTTTGGCTTTTCATCCGGTGGTGGGGCACCGCCACCGCCAGCACCTGGTCCACCACCAGCACTTCCGCCGCCCATTTGAGCGGTCGCATCGGACGTCGTCGAAACGCTCAAGCAAACGACGAGCAGCACGATACGGATGGAGCCAACGTTGGCATATGGCCACAAGCAACCAAGGCATTTGATTAGCCTCGCTTTGTGACTTGGTCGATCGATGTGTGTGAGCCGATCAGGCATACCGAGGGGCCAAAGAGCTGGGGTGTTCTTGAGGTAGTTGTTCCGCTGGGGCATCGCAATCGAATGCCATTTCGGTAACTACCACCCCTCGCGTCACGGCCACAAGGCGAATTTGGGGTTGAAGCGCAGCTTCGGAGAAGATCAGGCTCTTTTAGGTTGGAAACCAGAAAAGTGACCTTTAGCGGCTTACTAACTCTGTTTTTGGTTCAGAAACTTCCGAAGAGAGGTTGGAGACGGGGATTTTCAACCAATCAGTGATCAGAACTCGTTGAACCAAAGGTTCGTCTAAATGGGTCAGAACGACATCCATCAGCCGATCTCGCAATTGGGTTTGAGCGGGGTCCTCCAGCCAATCGGTGTCGACTTGACGCAGCAATTGTTCCGATGCTTCGCGAATTTCCATCCGCATTTGTGTCAAACGTTCTTCGCCATGGTTGCGTTTGATGGGGTCGACAATTGCGTGCAATTGGAACTGATACACAACGGACGGATCGCTTACGGTTTGAAAACGAAATGAACCAATCTCGACTGCGGAGCTTTTGACGGTCGTTAGTCGAGCGACGCGGCTGCGCACGTATCCAATGACGATCGCGTGCACCACGACCATTGACAGAATCAGCCCGACCGCCCAGTAACGCTTGACAGCATTCACGGTGTTTTGCCCTAGCAAATGAAGTTCCACAGGCCGGGGAAGTTCCCGGACCGTAGAAAGGCTAGGTTAGAATTTGCCGATGCAACGATGATCCGACGAAATAACAAACGCTGAAGCCACGAATGAAACTTTCGCCGCAGTCCTCGCCCGACCTAGTCGACACGACCGGAATAATCGAAACAGAGGATGGTGCGGCACCTCACGCGTGCCGTGTTCGACGCGTCGTGATCGTCACCAGCCCCAAGGCGGGTAGCGGGCTGGGGCGAGACCAGATTCCCAGGCTGGTTTCACTGCTTGAGCGACATTCGATTGGCGTGGAGCTTACCGACTCGATTCCCAAGTTAAGGCAATGGATTGACGACGCTTGCGCGACCCGCCAAACCGATTCACTTGTCGTGGTCACGGCGGGAGGTGACGGAACGCTATCGCTCGTGGCGGATCATGTATCGCCGGAGATCGCGATCGTGCCGATGCCTTTGGGGACGGAGAATTTGTTGGCACGCTATTTCGGTTTGACGGCTACCGCCGAGCATCTGTTCGCCACCATTTGTTCGGGTCGAACTCTCCAGATTGATGCTGGGCGTGCGAACGGCAAAATGTTCTTGGTCGTCGCTTCAGCCGGTTTTGATGCGGAGGTTGTCCGAGGCATGCATCTCACTCGCCGCGGTCACATTCGCAGGATCGACTACGCGGGTCCGATGCTCCACGCGATTTGCCGCTATGGCTTTCCCGACATAGAAACACGGATTGATGGCGAGCTGATTGACGCGTCGCCGTTGAAGTGGGCGATGCTTTTCAATTTGCCTCGGTATGCTGCGAACTTGGCGATTGAGCCGGATGCATGTGGCGATGATGGGGTGCTGGATTTGATCGGATTCAAGCGAGGCTCGGTGCTCAGTGGCCTTCGATACGCCGGGGGAGTTTTCTGTGGTGTGCATCGAAATTGGAGTGATGTCGTTCGTCAACGTGGAAAACGGATCGAGCTCACTTCAAAAATTCGGGTTCCTTACCAGCTCGATGGTGATTACGTCGGGCGTTTGCCGCTTTCGATTGAGACATTGCCAGGCCGAGTTCGGCTGCTTGTGCCAAGGGATGTGCCGGATTCGGGACCGATTTGGGCATAGGGCAGGATGCCAGAATTCGTTACGATTCGCGGCATGAATATCCAACATGTTTCTATCGGCGACTACGTTTGCGGCCCTGGCCATCCGTTGCTGCTGATTGCTGGCCCTTGCGTGCTCCAGACTCGTGAACTCGCGTTCGAGATCGCGGAGGTGCTGACTTCGTTGAACGCCCGCAGCGATATCAACGTGGTTTTCAAGGCATCATTTGATAAGGCCAACCGCACAAGTTTGGAGTCCAAGCGTGGCCCAGGCATCGAAGAAGGATTGCGGATGCTCGAAGACGTCGGCCGCCAATGCGGGTTGCCGACGACAACGGACGTTCATTTGCCGGACCAGGCCGCAGCGGTTGCCGGCGTTTGTGATTTGTTGCAAATCCCAGCTTTCTTGGCACGCCAGACCGATTTATTGGTCGCGGCGGCCCAGACCGGAAAGCCCGTGAATGTCAAAAAAGGCCAGTTCATGTCGCCCGAAGACATGAAATATGTGGTCGATAAACTTCGGGGAAGCGACGCATCGGGTGTACTGCTGTGCGAGCGAGGCACGTTTTTTGGCTATGGGAGGCTTGTCAACGACATGCAATCGCTTCCGATTATGCGAAGTCTCGGTGCTCCGGTCGTTTTTTATGCCACACACAGCGTCCAGCGTCCCCGGGGCCTCGGTGGAGCCACGGGTGGGAACCGGGAAATGGTCGAACCTTTAGCTCGGGCTGCCGTAGCAATCGGTATCGACGGACTCTTTTTCGAGACTCACCCGGATCCAGCAACGTCTCCCAGTGACGGGCCAAACATGATTCCGTTGGGTGACTTTACGCAGATGATCGAGCGTTTGTTGCTGCTTCGTCGAGCCGCGACCGAAATCGGTGCCTAGATACTACGTTGTGCTTGAAATCTCATTGTCCGAAACCTCGTTGATCCTGCATTGCTATGCCGCTTCGTTTGACGTCTTGTCTCCGCTGGTCTCGCGTCGCTCAATCACTGTCTGATTCAGCCTTGAACGCGGGCTGTCGATGCGTTGGGCTGTCATTAATTGCAGTCTCCGTTCTTGTTTCTGGGTGTAGCGATGATGCGAAAACGGTTCGTCAAATCCAAGCACAGCGCCAAGTGCGAATGCAAAACGAGGCCCAGCAGGACCATCTCGGTGAAGTCTCTGGATTGCTCGAGCGCTATGTTGAGCTGAATCCCGACAAAGCCCGACGCCAGATCGCTTATCACTTGAACCGTTGGGATGAGATGCTGGCGGAGTCCGCCGCGACGGGCGGTTCTGCGACTGGCGAATCCAAAGGCGACGCATCCGATGTATTTGAGATTCCGCCCGACGCGGCCCAGATGTTGAAGACCCTCTCGCATGTGATGCCACTTGAGCAGTCTCTCGAGCTAACTTCGCAACGGCACTTTCTCACGTCCGACATCAACCATTTGCGCGACGCCTATTTGTTTCGCCAGATTGCTGAGTGGGTCGATCGCGATAGTTGCGACGATCCTTTACTTGAAGGCTGGTTGAAACAATTTGCGAAAGATCATGGTAACGAAACTGCGGACCAACTACGAACGGCGACTCGATTATTCGATTGGACGGTTCGTAACATAGCTTTCGAACCGCTCGAGCCGATCGATCCGGCGCCACCCGGTCCGACATTTCCATTTGGCATGACCTTTCGTGGCGCGGGATATCGGCAAAGTGACTATCAAGCGTTGTGGCACGGCAGCGGAGATCCTCTCAAACGAGCGGGAGTGTTCACTCAGTTATGCCGGCAGGCATCGATTCCAGCGGCGGTGTTGGCTTTACCGAAGGCCGACACCGGTGAGTTGCGACCTTGGTGTGTCGGCGTGATGATCGGAGGTGAGCTGTATTTGTTCGAGCCGGGATTGGGGATGTATATCCCAGGCCCTGCTCAAGTCGGCATCGCAACACTGAGCGATGCCCGACGGGATGCTTCGGTCATGCGCCGATTGAATGTAGCTGGTTTCTTTGACTATCCCTATTCAAAAGAGGATATCCAGCAATGTGTTGCATTGTTGAACGTCATGCCCGAAGGCTTGTGTCCACGGATGCAGCGACTAGAGCAAGGATTAACGGGCGATCGACGGATGACATTGTACGTTGATGCTGTGGCGATCGCGAAAGAAATGGATGCGGTCAGTGGTGTTTCCGGTGTTCGATTGTGGGATGTGCCGCTGCTCGCGGAAGTCTATCGCGCGACTCTCGAGCAAGCTGCTGAGCGGGATCCGATGCTCCAATTCTGGTACATGTCGCGCTGGGCGATACTTGATGCAAATGTCGGGAACTCTCGCCAGCTCGCCAACGGCCGTTGGACTCATTTGCGAGGGCAATTCGATGATGATGACGTCGAGGGTGAGAAAGGCGCAAGAACACAGTACTTGGCGATGCGCGCCCCAGAATTCGAGATTGAGGATTTGCGAATCGATGTCGAGTTGCAATTCCAATACGGCATTCGACGCGACCTTGGGATCGCGCCCGAAGTTTACGATCGTCAAGTGCAACAAATCCAAGCTTTGATGCGGCAAGGAAAACGCACGGCGACGTATTGGTTGAGCCTCGTTCAGTACGAAGATGGTCGATTTGATACTGCCGACAGTTGGCTGACATCGCGTGTGCTTGTCGATGAACAGCGAAGTCAATGGGAGCCAGCCGCTCGTTACAATCTCGCTCGCACGCTTGAACGGCTTGGTCAAACCGAGAAGGCCATCGAGCTTTTCAAGACCAATGGTGATCCGCAAGAACACGGCAACCGCCTCCGAGCCCGCTTGCTCGACCGCTCCAGCGAAGATCTCGACCACTCCAGCGAAGAAACTGGCGAGTAACAATTAGGATGCCTACTCGGGGCTTTCGCTTGGCGTCGTACTGTTTGGGAATCTTGCAAAGACTCGCGCGAGGATGACAGCGGCAAGAACGAGTAATCCGCTACCGAGAAAGAACGGCGCCCCAGGCAGCTGGATCGGAGCAGCCTCGGACGTGAAATAGCCGAACAAACCCGTCGTGAATAGAACCGGCGCGGCGATACTTGTCAGGCTCGTGACGGAGGTCAATGCTCCTTGGATTTTGCCTTGATCGCCCGAAGGAACTTGTGAGGCAACAAGACTCTGCATCGAAGGTCCCGCGAGACCACCGAGCGAACCAAAGACGATCACGATCGGAACAATCCAGCCTTGGTCGGCAAGCGCATAACCCATAAACGCAAGCGATGAAATGATCGTCGCGAATAAAGCCGTTCGACGTGGGCCGAAACGCCGTACGGCAGGACCAACCACGCCACCTTGGACAATCACAGCCATGACACCAACCAGGCCTAATGTCATCCCGTTGGTGAACTTGTCCCAACCGTAACGATATCCCGCGTGCAGAACCCATACGTTTTCCAAACCACGTTGTGCAAGCGAACTGCAGCCGACGGCAAGTGCTAGCCCAGAAACCATGGGATAGGATCTGAGAAAGCGAAGCGTTCCTAGCGGATTCGCATTTCGCAAGGTGAACACGCTACGCGACTCCGGCGGCAGCGACTCAGGAAGCACAAAGTAACCGTACAGCCAATTCATCAGAGCAAGTCCCGCAGCGGCAAAGAATGGCAATCGCAAGTTATATTCTCCCAGCCATCCGCCGAGCATCGGTCCAATAATAAAACCGATGCCGAACATGACGCCGACGAGACCGAAGTTTCTTGCACGTGTTTTCGAATCGGAAATGTCTGCGATGTATGCATTTGCCGTTGTGAAACTCGCGCCCATGATTCCAGCGATAAAACGCCCTGCGAAGAGCCAGCCGATGCTCGGCGAGAAGCCTTGGATGATGTAGTCCACTCCGAGCCCGAACATACAAGCCAAGAGAATCGGGCGTCGACCGAATCGATCCGATAGGGCTCCCACGATGGGCGCACAAATGAATTGGGTTAATGCGTACGTGGACGAGATGACGCCGACGAAGAATCCCGCCGTCGAGACATCACCGCCGACGAATTGCTTCACCAGTTCCGGCAGCACCGGAATAATGATCCCAATACCAAGAATGTCGATCAGCAGTGTCAGCAGAATAAACGCAATCGCAGCTTTGCGACGTTCAGGTTGATTCGTCTCCAAACCATTGGGCGAGTCGGGAGAATCGGGTTGCGAATCGGTCATGAATATCGAATCAGGGGAGCTGCGGGCGGGAAGGAAAGACGGCAAGTCTCTGGGTTACGAGCGGTTTGAGCAAGAACCCACGGTGGAACAAGGTATCCGCTGTGGTGGTTTTGAATAATTCGCGTGAAACAGACAGTAATTGGGCGAAGGACGGGGGTGCAGAAAATTGCTGCGGACTTGAGAGCTACTTTCTGGGTAAGTTTTGCCGGTTGTAGTGAATCTTTCGTCCGGAGTTTGCCGATTCAAGTTCTGGCGAGAGTTCGTATCACAGCCGCCGTGCGCATGGAGGCGCACCGACGATGATCATTTGGACAATCAAACTGCTCAGCAACGTGCGTAAAGCGATCGCCGGGCGCAACCATCCTCACCAACTTGCCTGGGCCGTCGCATTCGGCCTGGTGCTGGGGCTCGTTCCCCACGGGAACTTGGTTGCCTTGGCATGGCTCCTCATGGTGCTATCGCTGAATGTTAATCACTCAATGGTCGCGATCACAGCGATCGGTAGCAGCTTTGTCGCGGGGCGATTGGATCCGTACTCGCACCAAGTCGGTGAGTATTTTCTCCGCCAGCCGAGTTTTCACGACAAGCTCGTGACCGCCTGGCAATGGCCGCTCGTCGCCTGGACAGACCTAAACAACACGATTGTTCTGGGAAGCCTGTCAATTGCGTTGGCAGCCATGTTCCCAGTATTCGCGGTGACTTATCCCGTGTTTCGTTACTTGGGTCGCAACGCTCGCAAGGCAGAGAACGAAGCTGTGGCGGATCACGAATCAATAACATCCGTCGAATCAACAACCGAAACGGCATCGAGCGAAACACACCCAATCGTTGTTGTTGACAAGGCGCACGCTCGAGTCTCGCGGCCACACTTGGCTGCGACGAAATCCGCCAAAGAGCAAGATGCCGTTTTAACCGCTGCGGATTTTAAGCCGGTCGTTGAAAACGATACGTCGTTCGATGCCAGCAGCACAGCTAACTTACTCAAAGAACCCCATGTTGCGGTGGAAACCCGAATCGACGTGATCCGAATTGCGGATTATCGGGAACCCGTCAAAACCGAGTCGAGCGACTCCAGCACTATGGACAATAACGAACCGATGGATGAAGCGTTTCGCTATCTGCTTCATCAATTGCGTGACACACAGCAAAGGAAAGCAGCATGATTCGCTGGCGATTTGTTATCACGCGACTACTCATTATTGTTGCGGTCGTGATGCTTTTACGTTGGGGTCTGGGGCCCGTCGCAGAATTCGCAACCGTGCAAACGATCGAAGCGTCTGTGGGCGCTCGCGCTGAGATTGGCAGCACACAAGTCGGTCTGTTTCCACCACGAATCATTTACACCGACTTTCGTGTTGCTGATCCTCGTGCCGACAAAGATCTTAAGGACGCATTTCGAGCTGACTCGATCGACTTCGTCATCGATGGTGACTCGATTCTGCACCGTCGATTCATCGTGAGTGATGCAAAGATCTCTGGTATTCAGATCGGAACGGATCGCGAAACCAGCGGACATCTGCCCGTTGAACCCGACGACGCAGTCGAAGTCAGCGACGGACCGTCCATGCTTGGCAAACTTTTTGGCAGTATCGGCGGAAACCTTGAAAGTCAAGCTGACCAGTTACTCGCCGAAATGGAAACCAAGCGAGTCAGCGAAGAAATTCGCGATCGTTGGGAGCAAGAGTATCGTCAACTAGCGACACGAGCGAAGGATCTCGAGACCAAGATCCGAGAGATTCGCGATTCCACACGTGACATTAGCAATCCATTGCGAGATCTGCCCGAAGTTCAACGAACGCTGGCGAACATGAACGCCATGCGAGAAGAGTTGCTTTCGGTGCGAGCGAAAATGGATTCGTTGCCAGCACAATTGCAGCTTGATTACGCGCGTCTTGACGAAGCGAAACAGCACGATTTGGAAAAGCTGAAGGAAGTCATTCCGATCGACCTGTCTCAAGGGACCGACGTAGCGGTTGATTTACTTATCGCCTCGGTTCGCGAGCAAGTCACGCGAATTAAAGGGTATTTGGAAAGCGGTCGAACGATTGCGGATTATACAGTTGTTGCTCCAAAGTCGGACCGTGAACGTGGCGTTTCGTACGACATGCTGGGGGGCAATCGTCGTCCATCGATCCTCGTTCGAACGTGTGAAATTGGTGGTGTTTTGCGAGCGGACAGCAAGGTTTACTCGCTCACGGGCGTGCTTGAAAATGTCACGCCCACGCCAGAGATTCTTGACGAACCGACGCGGGCGCGAGTCCGTTTGGAAGGCCCGGAAATCGTACGACTTGAATATGTACGTGATCAACGTCAAGGACGTGATATCGACTTGCTGACGTTGCACTTCCCAGAAATGGGCGCACGTCCGCTTCGCATCGGTGACTCCAAGAATGTCGGAATCGCCATCAGTGGTGGACAGCGAGAGTTGTGGGTCCAGCTACGCAATGAAAACGATGCGATTCAGGGTCGAGTGGTCAGCAAGCAGACTCAGGTCAACATGGAATTGTTGGTGGATTCAAAGGTTGAACGTTCGGCGGCGGCCCAGTCTTTGAAAGCGAGTCTCGCTAATGTCGATCGCATCGAGATTGATGCGCAATTTCAAGGGACTTGGAAAGACATGGATGTTAACTTGAGTACAAATCTTTCGAAGGTATTCAAGCAAGCAACTCACGACGCGATGGTCGATCAAGCGAACGCGACGCAAGCCAAGCTGGCTGCGAAAGTGAACGCGGTTCACCAGGACCAGACCGACAAGTTGCGTGCTTGGTTAGGTGCACAGCAAAACGAAGCTTTGTCGCTGCTGGCGAATACAGACAAGTCCATCGAGGAGATGCGTCAGAAAGTGCTCAGCCAAGTCGGTGACGCGGATACGTATCTTGGAAAGCTTCGTGGTGCTGCGTTGCAAAAACTTCGCTAAGCGAATGCAAACGACATCAATCTCGCGCCGCAGCAATGCTCTTGCTGCGGTTTCTTTTTAGCATTTTTGGCGACGAACGCTCATTTCAATTGCTGCGATCATTGCTTTGCTCTTGTTGACGGTTTCGTCGAATTCGGCGTCCGCATGACTGTCCGCGACGACTCCGCAACCCGCTTGAACGTAGACGATTTTGTCTTTGACAACGATCGTGCGCAGCGCGATGCACGTGTCCATGTTGCCGCGATAGTCGATATAGCCTACCGCGCCTGCATAGGGGCCTCGTCGATGCGGTTCGATCGAGTCGATGATTTCCATTGCACGAACTTTGGGTGCGCCGGACACGGTGCCCGCGGGAACGCATGCCTTGAGCGCATCAAAAGCGTCGAGGCCTTCGCGTAATTCGCCCTGCACTTCACTGCTGATGTGCATCACGTGGCTGTAACGCTCGACGACCATGACCTCGGTCAGTTCGACGGTGCCGAACTTGGCGACGCGTCCGATATCGTTGCGACCTAGATCCACGAGCATCACGTGTTCCGCCCGTTCTTTCGGATCCGCCAACAATTCTTCTTCGAGTTGGCGATCCTCTTTTTCGGTGCGGCCACGTGGACGGGTCCCAGCCAACGGGCGTACCGTCACCATCCGGTCTTGGACACGGCACATGATCTCGGGCGAGCAACCGACCAATTCGCACTCGGGAGTTCGGACATAGAACATGAAGGGACTCGGATTCACGACTCGAAGTGATCGGTAAATCTCGAACGGATCGACGTCGGTACGAATGCTCCATCGTTGGCTTGGAACGACTTGGAAAATATCGCCTGCACGAATGTATTCGACGCAAGTGCGAACCGCGTCACCGAAGGACTCGCGGTCAAAATTCGATTCGACCGTGAGTACTGGCTCGTCACTCACTTCGCTCGGTATCTCGGCGGGTTGGTACGTAAGCGGCTGGGACAGTTTTTTGATGGTGGCGTCGACGCGAGAGGCTGCGACTTGGTAAGCGGCTTTGAGTTCGTTCGGATGCGATACCGAGCGGCAATCCGCGAGTGAGATAATGGTGATGGTTTTTGCGACGTGATCGAAAACACACAACGTGTGGTAGAAGCCAAAGTCGAGATCCGGCAAGTCGCGATCATCGTTGGGGGCATTCGGCAAATTCTCGACGTACCGAACGACGTCATAGCCCGCGTAGCCGATCGCGCCACCAACGAATGGTGGCAAACCTGGAATATTGGCGACGCGAGAGTGAAAGTGTTTGCGAAAGGAATCCAGAGGATCAGTGGACGTTTGGCTTTGGGTCTCGCCACTGACAAGGTCCGTGACCTCGATCCTGTTCCCCTGGGCGCGGAACCGCCCTAGCGGGTTGGACGCCAAAAAACTGTATCGGCCGACTTTTTCTCCGCCGATAACGCTTTCAAAAAGGCATGCTGGGCCGCCGTCATCGAGCAATCGGAATGCCGTGACCGGGGTCAGCGTATCGCTGAGCAGTCGACGATAAACTGGGACGAAATCATGGCCGCTAGCCAGGTCAGCGAAATCGGACGCGTTGGGAGTATGCATCAGTTCAAATTCATAGTCATCGGGTTGAGCAATCGCCCTAGTCTCACTCCCAAACACGAGTTCGTGTAGGGGCGTGTTGGGTGGTGCGTGTTGGGTCTTGTGATCCAGCCCGATCGGCATGGTGCTAGGCGGCTCCGCGTATTGTGTCCGGCGGCTCCGCGTTGACACCTCGGGTGTCGGCGATAGAATCAGACGAATAGATGCTTAGTCGTTGCAGCCATTAGATTTACGACGACGGCACCCAAGGAACGAGCGATTATGAAATGCCAATACTGTGAAAAACCCGCCACGTTCCACATTACGGAATTGACCGAGCCGACGGGGCCCCAGGTCATGCATCTGTGCGAGGAACATGCCCGGACATTCCTTCAAAAAGACAGCTCCTCTCCAACCGCGACGATTGCTGGCGCGCTGGCAAAGCAGTTGCAACTTGGACAGACGAAACAGGAATTGGCGGAGTTGGACCAGAAAGAGTGTCCGGTCTGTGGAATTAGTTTCTTTGAGTTTCGAAATTCTGGCCGGCTCGGGTGTCCGTACGATTACACACATTTCGAAGCTGATTTGACACCGCTACTCATCAACATCCATGACGCGACCGAGCACAAGGGCAAGCACCCGCGTCGGGCCGCGGCGACGGCTGATTCGCAAGCCAAATTGATCCACATGCGTCGCGAGATGGAAGAAGCCGTAGAACGCGAGGACTACGAACGGGCTTCGGAGATTCGAGATGAGCTTCGACGTATTGAAACGCAAGGCAGTGTGGTGCGAGAATAACGCCAGCGATTTGTGGGAGGTGGGACGCTGCCCTCGTGGCCCGAAAAGCCTATGATCTCAATTCGTCCAACCGTGGCTGCTTGCCATGTCGGAGACGTGAATCCTTATTTTTGCAGCGATCGGTGCGTTTTCCGATTGATTCTTTTTACCCCATCATTGGCGGAGATAGCTAGACGTGCGACGAGACTCGGACTTTAGCGACTTGGCCCAAAGCAGCGGCGAATGGCTCAAGGGGACCGGTCCAGAATCGGACATTGTGATCAGTAGCCGAATTCGCTTGGCTCGTAATCTTGCTGATTTTCCATTCATTCGTCGTTGTAGCGATGAAGACCGCATCAGCATTGAGCGGACGGTACGAGCCCGGATGGAGGCGCTCGTTGATTGGGAGCAAATACGCTATATCGATTTGGAGCCACTTTCCGAAGTCGACCGACAATTCCTCGTCGAACGCCAGTTGATTAGCCGTGAAATTGCCGACGCTGACGGTTCTCGCGCCGTCGCCATCGATCCCAGTGAACAATACAGCGTGATGATCAATGAAGAAGATCATTTACGAATCCAAGTCATGCATAGTGGCTTGGATCTCGAGTCGGCCTGGGCACAGATCGATGCCTTGGATGACAAATTGGAAGGCGCAATCCTGTATGCGTTTCATCCCAAGTACGGCTATTTAACAGCTTGTCCCACCAATGTCGGAACGGGTTTACGAGTCAGCGTGATGCTGCATTTGCCAGCGCTGGTCATTACCCGACAAATTGAAAAAGTGTTCCGCAGTATGCAGCGGATCAACGTCACCGTCCGTGGTCTTTATGGCGAAGGATCTCAGTACACGGGCGATTTTTATCAAGTTAGCAATCAAATTACGCTGGGTCGCGGCGAGCGAGAGTTGCTTTCGCTTGTCGGCGATGATGTCGTACCGCGGATTATCGAGTACGAGCGAAAAGCACGCCAGTTTCTGTTGGGGCAAAACCAACAGGACCTCCACGATGACGTCAGCCGGGCACTAGGAATTCTGAGTACGGCCAAGAAAATCAGCAGCGAAGAGACGATGCATTACCTCTCGAAAGTGCGGATGGGAATCAATTTGGGGCTGATCGACAACTTGCAGGTTGGCATGATCAACAAGTTGTTCATCCACACCCAGCCCGCACATTTACAAAAACTGCACGGGCGAATCCTTGGATCAAGCGACCGAAACGTGGAACGCGCCACCTACCTGCAAAGGCACTTAAACGGCCAAACCGGCAGCGGCGAGCTGAACTAATTCCCGATTTGGTCCGTATGCCCAACACCTAGTGCTCAACAAGCAAGTCATGCTGGGGAATGTTTTGGCCCCCAACACCTACAGTTCTCATCAAAGAAGATCCCGGAGTGGCGGACGAGATTCAGTTAATCGACCAAGCTCTGCGGGGCGACCGCGCGGCGTTTGCGCAATTGGTCGAGTTGAATCAGGGTCGGCTGTTCGCTTCGATGATCCAGGTGACAGGTTCGCCCGATGAAGCCGAGGAAGTTGTCCAAGACGCTTTCATCCGAGCGTTCGTCAAGCTCGATACCTTCCAGCGGAATAGCCAGTTTTTTACGTGGCTGTATCGCATCGCATTCAACAGTGCGCTCACTCGGCGGCGTCGGCGTAAGAATCGCGTATCGTTGGATCACGCGCGTGAAACTGTGGGGCTGGAGATTGCCGACGATGGTGACGGTGTTGATGAACCGATGTTGCGACATGAGCGAGTCGTCTTGGTCCGGCAAGCGCTCGCCCAGCTAACCGAGGAGCATCGCTCCATCTTGGTCTTGCGAGAAATGGAGGACCAGTCGTATGAGAACATCGCTGAAATACTCGAAATCTCCATCGGCACCGTTCGCAGTCGACTGAGCCGGGCACGACGACAATTGAAGGTCACGCTCGAAGCGATGCAACGTGCTGAGGAGGGTGACTCCTAAACGTGTGCTAAAAACACGTCCCACCTACCTCCTCGATTGGGTTCCAACGTGGCAACAGACCAATTTAGCGCTAGCAGTGATCCCCACAATCATGGCCAGGTTCAACAGACCACGGGAACAATCCGGCCGTTTTTGGGCATCCAGTACAAATGCTGTCAACAGTACGGACGCCTGTATCGCACGTCGTCGGGGACCTCCTACGAAGGACGATGCCCCAAATGCGGGAAACTGCTCTCGGTACCGATTGGATCTGGGGGTACCGGCCAGCGATTCTTTTCTGCGGGTTAAATTTCCAGCATCTCTTTCGAGCGACCGCTGGCTTTTGATAACCTCCGGAGTCGGACACCTTCACTGGCGTCGCCTTCATTCGCATTGTCACCCACACGGATCGCCTTTTCTTCATGCTTGGTGAATACAAAGTCAGCCGTTGCACGCGCCGGTGTCATACGCTGGAGCGACCCTTGCGAGAAGGTGAGTGGTACTACTCCGTCATTTTCGAGGACGGTGACGATTTCCTTCGTCGGGATTACTCGGCCGAGAGTTGGACAGGATTACCCGAAGGCGGTATCGGCTTTTGGAAAAATCGCATCCCGACATCGGACCAACGAAAACTCGTGCCCGCGCCGGTTGAAGTGCTCATCGATCTGCTTCGCCAAATGGACGCGATGCCTGGGAAAGCCAAGAGTCGCTTCTTGCTCGCATTGACGTTGTTGCGGCGAAAGGCTGTTCGCGATGTGACTCCGCCGCGTCCGCGTATAGCGTCTGGCGGCGTGACTGAAGAAGATGCGGCCCCTGAATTATTGTGCTTGGAAGTTCTTGTCGATTCGTCTCGCGTCGATGTCCCTGTTTGTGAGATTAGTTCGGAGGAGCAGGATACGCTCCGCGAAGAGTTACAGGAGTTGCTGTATTGCGAAGCGGATCCCGACGCATAAGCCGCAAGAAACATTTAGATATCCGATTTACATTTACCTTACTGCCACGCCAGACTCGTTAAGGCTCACGGATGAGAACCGCCGTATGGATCGGCATGACGCTTGTGCTTTTCGTCTCCGGTGGAGCGACGTGTTTTCGTCGAGACGTGACCGTTCCCTTCCCACCGCCGCCGATCGTCTTTTCTTCAACGCCAACGCTTGAGCAACTCACCGAAGTTGTTAATCGAACGGACACCATTCGCGAGCTTTCGAGTAATTCCGCAACCGTCGAAGTGCTGAGCATGCCAGCGGTGCCGAAACTCAATACGACGTTGGCGGTCCAGCGAGACAAGAACTTCAGAATGCGGGCAAGCATCCCGGTCTTGCTTGGCGCCGGAATCGATCTCGGTAGCAACAACGAGGTGTTCTGGTTCGAGGTGCCCGAAGGTATGTCCAAAACATTGTATTTTGCTAGGCATGACCAATATCGCCAGCAACTCAACCGCAGCATCTTGCCCGTCGATCCCACGTGGATCGTTGACGCGCTGGGACTCGTTCGAATCGATCCAAGCCAAGTGGTTTATGGACCGGTACAGCGAGAAGATGGCAAACTCGAAGTCCGCAGCATGATGGATATGCCCGACGGGAAGTATCAACGCGTTTGCTACATCGAACCGACGGCAGGTTATGTCACGCACCAGTATTTGTTCGCGCCGGACGAACGGCTTGTGGCGAGTAGTGAAGCTTCCAACCATCGCTATTATTCCGATCAGCTGTGTGCTTTGCCGCATCGAGTCAAATTGGATTTGTTGCCTTCGGGCGGTCCACCGCTGAGTATGCGAATGGATATTTCGTCGTATGTCGTCAATCAATTGCTAAGTAGTGATCCACAACAATTCACAATGCCTCAAACGGCATCCAATGTGGTTGACTTAGCAAATCTTGCTGCCGGGATTCCGGGCACCGCCGTCGCGCCACCGTCTTATTATTCTGCAGGTCGGGTCGCGACGAATCCGTATCCGCTGCGTGGCACAACGCGGTAGCGTGAATTTCTCAGGCGGAATTGCGTTCGAAGCGATTCAGTTTCATGATCGAATTAATCACGAATTTGGTGTTTCGATCGATGCAAATAATGGAGTACGGTCGCAATCAGTTGCTGGCTGACACTTGACCAGCACCAAGCCCAGTTTCATGCTACCGATGGCGATTGCTATGTCGTTCGGAAATCAATCATCCAATCGCAAGACGTTGACGGTTCATCGCGCGCACAGTCGCGCTGGGTTGGCGTTGTTTCGGCCGTCGACTTTGCTGTGGATGGCAGGCATCTCGGTGTTGATGGTGCCGATCCTCACACTCGTTGATATTCCCACAGCACGTTGGTTCGCTTCGGATCGATTACCCAAAGAGTTATCGGATATCCTCGATTTGTGTCGCGTCTATTCGCACGGCAGTGGCGTGTTCATGATCTTACTCGGTTTGATCATGATGGCTCCGAAACGTCGATGGTACGTTCCGAGATTGGCCGTTCTAGCGATTGGTGGCGGCGCTGTTGCCACGATCACGAAAATGTTCGTTCTGCGTCCACGACCGTCGGGGTTGCCAAGCTTGAGCAATGCACCCTATGACTACGCTTGGCTATGGGAATTCGATTGGACTCTCACCCAAGTCGCGATGTTCGATGCCAATACACGGGCCTTTCCGAGCGGCAATGTTGCGACGGCGATTGCGCTTTCCGTCGGGTTGTGTATGGTGCTGCCGCGAGGCAAGTGGCTTTTTGTTGCGATTTGTGTCGGCACAATACTCCAGCGACTCTCAGGTGGAGCGCACTTCGTGAGCGACCTATTCGGTGGTGCTGCATGCGGTTTGCTCTGGGCCTACGCCTGCTTTCACCCCAGCTTGCTGGGGAATCTGTTTGACAAAATGGAGCCTGAGACAATGCCTCGTCGTCGCCGTCACGATCTCCAGGAAACCATCACGATCGAGCCTCGTATGGACAAGCCCGACTACGATCCTCGCGACAAGATCGCGGCGTAGACGCCGTAGAGTATCTACAGCGATTCTTGGCTCAATCGCTTGCGTAGCGGTTCAATGATCTCGTGCGGCACGAACTTTTCAAGTCGCTCGTCGTTGGCCCGCAGCACTGCAATTTGCTTCAGCAACGAACTGCTTACGTGTGCGAATCGTTCATCAGCCATCAGGAATACGGTCTCGATATCCGAGTCGAGTTGGCGATTGGCCATCATCATCGTGAACTCGCCGGCAATGTCGGTAAGCGGTCGGATTCCGCGAACCATCACCGACGAGTTGATCTGACGAACAAAGTCAACCGCCAGTCCGTCGAACATTTCGACTCGCACGTTTGTGAGATTCTTCGTCACGCTCTCAACGAGTTGAACCCGATCGGCAACGTCGAACAACGGTCGTTTTTCTGCATTGATACCAATCCCCACGACTAAGTGGTCGAACAGTTTGGCGGCACGCTCAATGATGTGCAAATGTCCGAGGGTAATCGGATCAAAAGAGCCAGTATAAACAGCGGTCCGAGTTGGCATGGTACGGCTCATCGGTCGACAAGAATACGCAGTTGTAGGAGGAATAGCGCAAGTTTATCACGAGCCTAGCGCCAAGATACGCTAGCTCGCAAGAAGTTCTCGAAGTGTGACCACGAGTCGTTCAATATCGTCGGAATTGTTGTACGCATGCACGCTAGCTCGTATGCCTCCCCCACGGCAACTCAGCACGATGTGATTTGCGAGTGCTCGCTCGCGAACCGCCCCAGGCTCAAAACCAGGAACATTGAATGTGACGATCCCACTTTGGTGGTGGCGACGGGAGTCACGATCGACGGTGGCCCCCAGTTGAACCAACTCACGAGCAAGATGGCTGGAAAGTTCCAGAACACGATCTTCGATCGCGTTGGGGCCGGAAGTGCGAAGTACTTTCAGGAACAATTCGACGCTTGCCGAAAGACCAGCAACACCGAGCATATTGGCCGAGCCCGCTTCGTATCGAGCTGCGTCCTCGCGAAGCTCAAACGTCGCATGCGAGAACTGGTGTGCGTTCTGGACACTGTTCCAACCTACGATTGGGCATCTCATCTTGACGCGATGTTCACGCCGAATCATCGCGATGCCAACCCCTTCAGGGCCCAGCAGCCATTTATGCCCGTCCGCTGCTAAGAAATCCATAGGAACTTTTCTGATATCTAGCGGGTGCACACCGAGTCCCTGAATCGCATCGAGGAATACGAGTACGCCTTTCTCGTGGGCTCGATGCACCAAGTCTGCGACATCGATTCGGTAGCCACTCGAGTAACCAACCCAGCTGGCGGCGATGATGCGAGTTCGATCATCCACTTGTGCGATTAAGTCGTCCACCTCGACAACCGACCCTCGGCGAGGAACGATTCGCACCTGGACGCCTCGGTGCTGCTGGTTCAGCCAAGGGAACAGATTGCTTGGGAATTCACCTTCAGGAATGACCACATTATCGCCGTTTTTCCAAGGAAATCCTTCGGCAACGAGGCTGATTCCGGTGCTCGTGTTGGGAACAACGAAAAGGTCGTCTTCCTCAGCGCCGAGAAGCTCCGAGAACTGGGTCCGCATTCGACGGATATTGGCTGCCCATTGAGGCCAAACGGTGTCTCCAAGCTCTTCGGCTTGTGTTGCCAGCTCGCGGATCGCAACCCCAGCCGGCTGGCTCAGCGGCGCCACGGCGGCGTGATCCAAGTACGCCCACTCGCGGTGGACCGGCATTTGAGACCGCCACCAGTCCCAAACCGAGTCGAGCCCGAAGGTGTCGCGGCTGGTTTCTGGCCTGAAAATGCCGTGGGTGGACTCAAAAGGACCCGTTCCCCCTGTTTGCATTTCGTCATCCTTGGATTATTTGTTACAACCTGAACCGTTCGACTAATCTGTTAACTTAGCGATCCAGCGTAGGCTTGGGAAACGTGGTGATTTCCAAGTATACTGCTACCCACCTCGGCGGTACGTCAATGTGACACCGTCCGAACTTCCCTATCCCAGCTTATCTTTTTGAGGTCCATTGATGCCCAAGGCGCTCTGTCTCATCAGCCTTGTGGCGTCGATCCTGGTGCTCGTGCTATTTGGCGCCGATGCGGCCATGGGAATGTTCGGGATGAAGGATATGGCTCCTTTGGGAGCGGCTAGCCTCATGATGGACATTGCTTTCACCATCTTTAGCGGTGCAATGATTTTTCTCAGCTGGACGACCTACCGCGAACAGCGGTAGAGCGACCGTGAACAGCCGTAGAGCACACTAGCGTCAGTAAACACACTGGCTTCACTTGACAACAGCTAGCTTTGCTTCTGCATTCGTTCGCGTAGCTCTTTACAGCCATCCACTGGATTGCTGCATAGGGAACAACGAGTGGTTCCATTATCGTTGGTTGTTCCTGCAAGGCCGCCGCACGAGCCACTGATCGGCTTGCGGCCAAAGATCACGCCTACAGCCATTGAAGCTGCAACCACGGTAAAAACGATGAGTGTCAGTGCCAACATCGGAACGACACGCGACGCGACACTTGGTTGCTCTCGCTTTGCCGTCATTGCAGTCTCGGTGGAAACAGCTGCGGATTCAAGCGAGCCCGTTCCAGCAAGTGTGCCAGTACCTTCAAGTGTGAATGAGTCGCCGTTTCGCGAAACTAACAGCACATCTAAACCATGGTCTTTTGCTGCTTGTAGTCCCGCATTGGGGCCGAGCACATTGATCGCTGTCGCCCAGGCATCGGCTTGCATGCAGTTACTCGCAATCACAGTCACCGACGCCAGCTCGTGCGTAACTGGTCGTCCAGCGCGTGGGTCGATCGTGTGTGAAAAGTACTGCCCGTCGACTTCAAATCGATTGCGGTAATCGCCTGAAGTCGCCATCGCAGCTTCTCGCAGAGGACGCCGGACAAGCAATGCATTCAGTTCGCTATCAGGCCGTTGAATGCCAACCATCCATGGTGCACCCGCTTTGTCACCTAGCACACGAACTTCGCCGCCAATCTCAACGAACACATTCTTGGCACCAAGCTCGCTGAGTAAATCGACGATACGATCGACACCATGACCTTTGGCGATTGCGGACAAATCAATCTGGATTCCCGCGATACTCTTGCGAATGGCTGGAGGAACTCTACGCACTTCGAGATATTGGAAACCAATTTGTTTTCTCGTCGTCTCGATCTGCGCGTCACTTGGAACGGTAAGGTTTCGCGTCTCAGGGCCAAAGCTCCACAGATTCACGAGCGGTCCCACAGTAGGATCAAACGCACCATCGGTTTTTCGTGCGACCTCGATCGCATACTCAACGACTGACGCCGTTTGTGGGCTGACATCGAACCAGTTCGTGGAATCCGACTGATTGAATCGGCTGATCTCGGAAGACTTCAGGTATGTCGACATTTGGTCATTGACCCGCCTCAATTCAGCATCGACGACTTCGTTCATCGACACGCCAAGGTTGCTGGGCGGATCGAATAGCTTGACCATGTAGGTCGTGCCCATCGTCTGGCCACGAAGCTCGACGATGGAGTCCGCCGGTGATTGGGCCGTTGATGCGTCGGGCAGCGAGACTAGCCAACCAACGAACAACGCGGCAATCGTCAACGATCGCCGCGCTGTCGATAGATACATTCGATTCGGATTCCGATCAGCCGCCAAAGTCGTCATATGCAATATTCTCAGGTTCGACGCCCAAATCATCGAGCATCTTAAACACCGCCGCGTTCATCATCGGCGGGCCACAGATGTAGTACTCGATATCTTCGGGAGCCGGGTGGTTCTTGAGGTAGTTTTCCAAAAGCACCTGGTGAATGAATCCCTTGTAACCAGTCCAATTGTCTTCGGGCAATGGTTCCGAGAGAGCAATATTGAACTTAAAGTTCGGAAACTCTTCTTCGATTTTACGGAAGTGGTCAACGTAGAACAGTTCTCGCATGCTGCGACCACCGTACCAGTAAGTCACCTTACGATTCGTTTTCTTGCGTTTAAACAATTCAAAAATGTGGCTGCGAAGCGGCGCCATCCCCGCACCACCACCGATGTAAATCATTTCAGCATCGGTGTCCTTGATGAAGAACTCCCCGTAAGGCCCACTAATCGTTGCCTTGTCACCTGGTTTGAGCGAGAAAATGTAACTGCTCATCTTGCCGGGCGGAGTGCCTTCCGGGGCGCGAGGCGGCGGTGATGCGACGCGAATGTTGAGCATGATGATGCCCTTTTCGCCAGGATAATTCGCCATCGAATAAGCTCGTACGACGGGTTCGTCGACCTTCGAGACGTAGCGCCAGATATTGAACTTATCCCAATCTTCGTGGAATCGTTCTTCGATCACAAAGTCCTTGTAATGGATCTCGTGCGGAGGGCATTCGATTTGGATGTATCCACCAGCACGGAAGTCGACCTCTTCACCGGCAGGTAACTCAAGCACGAATTCTTTGATGAACGTGGCGACGTTGTGATTGCTTTTGACTGTGCAATTCCACTTCTTCGTTTCGAACGCTTCGTGTGGAACCTCGACCTTCATGTCTTGCTTCACAGCGACTTGGCAACTCAGGCGCTCACCTTCGGCGGCTTCTCGTTTGCTGATATGGCCTTTCTCTGTGGCCAGGATTTCGCCACCACCTTCATGGATTTTCACCCGGCACTGGGCGCATGTACCGCCACCACCACAAGCACTAGAGACAAAGATCCCAGCGTCTGCCAAAGCTCCTAGCAGTTTGCCACCAGCAGGTACTTCGATCTCTTTCTGGTTGTTGACCATGATCTTGACTGGACCAGTAGCAACCAATTGGCTCTTGAACGCAAGGATCAGAAGCACCAACGCGACGACGACGATGGTAAACATCGCGACGCCGAGCAAGACGGTATTGAAGGAAATTGCATCCATCGAGAGATCGCTCTTCAGGAAAAAAGTCTGTGTTCAGTATCCAGGCCCCCGGAAAATCTCCCGAAGGCTACTTGTTTGCTTTTTGGGTTACAGCGAAATGCCGCTGAAGGACATAAACGCTAACGCCATCAATCCAACCGTGATAAACGTGATTCCTAAACCGCGAAGTGGCGGTGGAACGTCGCTGTACTTCATTTTCTCACGAATCCCCGCCAGTGCGGCGATCGCGAGTGCCCAGCCAACTCCGCAACCCAGTCCGTACACCACTGACTCGGGGAAGTTGTATTCACGTTGTTCCATGAATAGCGAAGCACCGAGGATCGCACAGTTCACCGTGATTAGCGGCAAGAAAATGCCCAGTGCGTTGTACAGGGCAGGCATGAATCGATCGAGCAACATTTCAAGGATTTGCACCATCGCCGCAATCACACCGATGTAGCTAATGAAGCCCAAGAATGTCAGGTCCAAGTCCGCGAAAAACTCAAGCGACGATGGCCCGGTGATCTTGGATACCCAGCTCAACGCACCTTTTTTGAGCAAATGCTCATAAATCAATTGATTGGCCGGTACGGTGATGAACTGGATCAAAATCACAGCCCCACCGAGCTGAATCGCTGTTTTGACGTTCTTGCTAATGGCAATGAACGTACACATTCCCAGAAAGAACGCGAGCGCCAGGTTCTCAACGAACACGGCTTTAAGAAAGATGCTCAGGTAATGTTCGAAAATATTCATGATGTTCCCTTAAGCCTCTTCAATTTGTTCGGGCTTGAACGCGCGGATCGCCCAAATGAGCATCCCGATCAAGAAAAACGCACTCGGCGGCAAGAGCATCAGCCCATTGGGGTTGTACCATCCACCATTTCGATCCAATGCCAACAGTTCGATACCAAACAGCGAGCCGTTGCCGAGCAGTTCGCGAAAGAACGCGACGAACATTAAGACAAGTCCATAACCCAAACCGTTGCCGATTCCGTCAAGGAAGCTAATCCAAACGCCGTTCTTCATTGCGAATCCTTCGGCCCGCCCCATCACGATACAGTTGGTGATGATCAAACCGACAAACACCGACAGTTGCTTGCTGATGTCATACAAGTAGGCCTTCAATAGTTGATCGACGACGATTACAAGCGAGGCAATCACGACCATTTGAACAATGATTCGAATGCTGCTCGGGATGTAATCACGAATCGCGCTGACCGCCGCGTTGCTGCATGCGGTCACTGCCATCACAGCAATACTCATGACGAGTGCCGTGTTCATGCTCGTCGTCACTGCCAGTGCCGAGCAAATCCCGAGAATCTGTAACGCGATCGGGTTGTTATCAATCAGCGGTCCGAAGAGGACTTTTTGAGTCTTCGAAGCAGCCATAATTAGTTCGCTCCCGCAGTTTTGTTTTCGCTCGTCAATTCTTGCTTGAGCTTGCCGAGAAATACGCCATAGCCGTCATCGCTGGCCCAGTAGCGGATTAGGTTGGTGACGCCACGACTTGTGATCGTTGCGCCCGATAATCCGTCGACGGCGTAAGGGTTCTCCGTCGGCGCGGTGCCCTTGAAGACTTCGGCCTTGGGTTCGCCATCGGGTCCATAGAGTTCTCGGCCTACCCACTGTGCTTTCCAGTTTGCATTGTCGACTTCGCCACCCAAACCGGGCGTTTCGGCATGCTCATAGAATGTTAGGCCTTGGACAGTTTCGAGGTCACTTTTGAGAGCCAAGTAACCGTAAAGCGTCGACCATAGGCCCTGGCCATAGACTGGCAGAACCACTTGTTGGATGCGTTCACTGTTCGGTCGCTTGACGAAGTAGACCTTGGCAATTTTCTCGCGTCGAAGTTTGCCGATGCTAAAGTCAGTCGCACCAACTTCGACGCTTTGATCGATTTTTTTAGCAGCCGCCTTCGGGTCATACTTATCGATGTCGTACTCCGTGGAATACTCACCGGTTTGCAAATCCACCAGCTTTTCGCTGATCCAACTGTAAAGCGTTGCAACTTCGTCTTGCGTTAGTTTCGACGCAGGTCGGCCGAATTCGCCGAGCGCGAGTCCTGTCGCGTCAAGGATATTGCGCTGACGATCGAGTGTCTTGTTCGTTTCTTGCATGGGTCGCAGCAGAACCGCAGCAACACTCACGGCTGCAGAGCAAACCACGCAGAGTACGACAGCGACTCGGAGTGTTGAAAAAAGAGTGTCACGACGTTGCATAGCGTGCTAACCTCCGTTTAACGTTCGCTTGGATGACAAAGTAGTCAATCAGCGGAGCGAACACGTTGCCGAACAAAATTGCGAGCATGATGCCTTCAGGGAAAGCTGGATTGATCACGCGAATGAGCACCGTCATGAATCCAATCAGTGCGCCGTAAACCCACTTGCCAGTTTCTGTCATTGACGCACTGACAGGGTCGGTCGCCATGAACACCAAACCGAATGCGAGGCCGCCAATCACGAGGTGCCATTGGGGTGGAATCGCAAACATCGGGTTGGTGTCGCTTCCGATGACATTGAGCATCAATGCTGTACCGATCACGCCGCCGACAACGCCAGCCATGATTTTCCATGAACCGACGCCGGAACCGATCAAGACAGCCGCTCCGACCATGCACAGTAAAGCGCTGGTTTCACCAACACAACCTTGGATCGTCCCCAGAAACGCATCCATCCACGAGATCGATGTCGTTCCATATACCGTTTGAATGCTTGAAAGTGATTCGATTGCACCGCCCTTTGCATTGGCCATTTGACCAAGGGCTGTAGCACCACTGAATCCGTCCACTGCCGTCCAGATTTTGTCGCCACTGATTTGTCCAGCGTAAGCGAAGTACAAGAACGCTCGACTCGTGAGCGCCACGTTCAAAAAGTTACGGCCTGTTCCGCCGAATACTTCTTTTGCAACGACCACGCCAAACGCGATGCCAACAGCGACTTGCCACAATGGGATCGACGCCGGAAGCGTGAGTGGGAAGAGCAACCCCGTGACCAAAAAGCCTTCGTTGATCTCGTGCCCACGGAGGACGCTGAAGACCAACTCGATATGCCCGCCAACAAACATGCAAACGATGTAGATCGGTAAGAAAAAGATCGCACCGTAGACAAAATTCCCGATGTGATCGGCTGCGTTATGCTCGAAGCCGATTGTCGTGAAGATGGTCGAGTGCCAATCAAGATTGTACGTTTCACCCGCCGCTGCCATTGCTTCGATGGCCGTGTTGGCTTGGTAACCCGTGTTCCACATTCCGAACAGGGTAACGGGCACGAGTGCCATCACCACAGTGATCATCATGCGTTTGAGATCGATCGCGTCACGCACGTGCGTCAAACCACGCGTGGTCTCACCTGGCGTATAAAGGAACGTGTCCAAGGCTTCGTAGACTGGGTACGCTTTTTCTAGAAGCGCGCCTTTTACGAACCAAGGATGGACGCGATCAAGTGCGTCTCGGAGTGCTTTCATCGTTTGTCGTCCCCGATAGTCTCAGGAAGAGATGCGGCTAGTGTGTTGGTTTTCATGTTCAATGGACGTTTGAAAGGCTGGCTAGCCTTCACGTTGGATCGTGGTCAGGTTGTTGCGAAGCAGCGAGCCGTACTCGTACTTGCCGGGGCAAACGAACGTGCAGAGTGCGACGTCTTCTTCTTCAAGCTCCAAGGCTCCCAATTGCTGGGCACTTTCAGTATCCCGGACGATCAACGCTCGAAGCAATTGCGTCGGAAGGATATCCAAGGGCATAACCTTCTCGTAGGTTCCCATTGGAACCATGGCTCGTTCGCTGCCACCCGTGCTCGTTGTCAAGGCAAATCGCTTGTTCGGATCAATCGCGGACGCGTAAATCTTAGTGACGGAGTACTTGTCAAAGCCTGGCATTTGCCAACCCAAGAACTCTCGCTCGTTGCCTTCTTGCAGTACAGAGATTTGTTGATGATAGCGACCCAAGAAGTTTGTCGACTTCGCAGCAGCGCGTCCGCACAGAATGCTTCCGGAGATCACACGCACGTTGGGCGAGTTGTTGGTGACTTCGCCATCGGTCAACTCAGTGATATCTGCTCCGATTCGCGTTTCAAGTAAACGGGGCTGGCGAATCATCGGACCCGCAAGCGACACGACCCGTCGGGTGTCCAGCGTTCCAGTCGTCAGCAACGATCCGATCGCGACCACGTCTTGATAACCGATGTACCAGACGGATTTAGTGGGACCGACGGGGTCAAGGAAGTGAATGTGTGTGCCAACGAGACCCGCAGGATGTGGGCCGGCGAAGGTTTCGACTTGAATGTTCTTTGCATCGGCACTCGGAATCGCTGACTGTTCTCCCTTGCAAACGAAAACTTTGCCATCCGTTAATTGCGCGAGCGCGGCCAGTCCAAGCACGAACTGGTCCCGCCGCTCACTGAGCACCACCACCGGATCAGCAGCCAGCGGATTCGTGTCCATCGCATTGACGAAGATCGAATGAGGTTGAGTCCCTGGCGTGGGGACGTTCCCATAGGGACGCGTTCTCAGCGACGTCCAGAGACCGCTGGTCGCCAAAATCTCGGTTACTTTTTTTCGACCCAGACTCGATGGTGCTACTCCGCGAGCTCCCGTGAACTCAACTCGGTCGTCGCCCTCAACGTCGATAATTAGGGAAATGAATTTTCGTTTCTCGCCGCGAACCACATCAGCAACAGTCCCCGAAGCGGGGGCCGTGTAGATCACACCTGGTGTCTTTTTGTCTTCAAAAAGAGGTTGGCCACAGCGAACTCGGTCGCCTGCCGTCACCAGCATCGTCGGTTTCATGCCGTTATAGTCATCGCCCAGCAACGCTACTTGTCGCACCGGTTTGGCGACTTCGATTCGCTGTTCGGGACCGCCCAAAATCGGCAGATCCAAGCCTCGTTTGATGGTCGTCATCAGAGTTTTGCTCAATCGCTTTTAAAATCTGGCCTGTTGAATCGGATCGCTACGGGATGTCTCCCGTTGCTGGAATCGCACCGCTTGTGAAAAAAATCACAAACTCATCTTTTGTCAAAGCCCGAGCTTTGAAAGGGCTCAGGCTTGCTGTGAGATCTTTATTTCTGACGTTTTTCGCACCAGCAAGTTGAAATTCTGCCCAAAGCTGGTGCGACTCACAATCAGGCTGTGGGCTCAATCATTCTTAGCGGAACGATGAGGGGGGGACTTTGTTCCAGTTCCTCATGAACGTAACGCGTCAAAATGGGCGATCCTTTCGCGGCAGAAAGAGTTCGCGCGTTGGTACTATTGCACAGCCCACGAAACCTGACAACGCCAGACGCCGACCGGATTTGATGCTTTTCTTAACCTGAATCCGTGGAAGTTTAGCGATTGAAGATTTAATGCGCGGTAGTGTGCCGCTAAGTGCCTGCAATGGGGCTTTATTTGGGCTGGGAATTGCTTCGCGTAAACGCAACATTATGTAAGCGTTTCTCGAGCGTCCGTTGCGGCAACGCTGTGGTCGATCTTTCTAACGCCAAGGTTTGTGGTTGAGTGCGAACACTCTTTGTTTCGTGGCGAGTTGTTCCGCAGCGGTCCGAAGTCCGTTGTCGGCACGTCGCTTCAAGTCCACTGGCCCACCGGTGAGATGCGGTTCACGGCAGCTTTGTCGGACCGATGTCACATGCCCCCTACTTTCCTCCGTACTCGAAAGCTTTCCGTTGCGTCGCCAAGACATCCGAAACGTCGTCATCATCGCTCACGTTGACCACGGCAAAACGACACTCGTCGATTGCTTGCTACGACAAAGCGGCCAGTACCGAGATACGGAGCTGAAAGGCGACTGCATTCTTGACTCAAACGATCTCGAGCGTGAGCGTGGAATTACGATTCTCGCCAAGAATATCGCGATCCCATATCGTGGCGTGAAAATCAACTTGATTGATACGCCTGGTCACGCGGACTTTGGTGGAGAAGTCGAACGCGTCGTGCGGATGGCTGATGGTTGCCTGGTGCTCGTGGATGCGGCTGAGGGCCCAATGCCACAAACACGATTCGTGCTGGAAAAAGCTCTCGAAGCTGGCGTGCGTCCAATCGTTGTTGTCAACAAAGTGGATCGACCCGATGGGCGACCACATGAGGCTCTTGATGAAGCGCTCGAATTGCTTGCCGATCTTGGTGGTGAAGGGATGCTTGACGAAGCATCGTTTGTGTTCACCAGCGCCAGAGCGGGGTATGCGACGCTCGACCCAGCCAAGCCGACGACGGATATGAAAGCGTTGTTGGACATGATCGTCGACGTGCTTCCCGGTCCTGAAGTGGAAGTGGATGCGCCGCTACAGTTGCTCGTGACGACGCTTGACTGGAGCGAGTTCGTTGGACGGATCGCGGTCGGTCGAATTCAAGCGGGAACGATCATTGCCGGCCAAACGATTGACCTGCACCAGAAAACAGGAGTCAAGAAAGCGAAGATCGCGGCGCTTTACACGTTCAATAATCTCGGTCGCGCGGCTGCCGAGTCTGCCTCCGCTGGCGACGTTGTCGCAATCGAAGGTCTCGAAGACGTTGAGATTGGTGACACGATTGGCGCCGTCGATGCCAATAACCCTCTGCCTCGATTGACCATCGACGAGCCGACGCTAGAGATGGTGTTTACGATCAACACCTCACCCATGGTCGGACGTGAAGGTAAGTATGTAACGACACGCCAATTGAAGAATCGGCTCGATAAAGAATTGGAGCGAAACGTCGCGCTGCGAGTCAATATGATCGAGGGCTCCGAGGCCTATGCGGTGGCTGGTCGAGGCGTGTTGCACTTGGCGATTCTCATCGAAACGATGCGCCGCGAAGGGTTTGAACTCAGTGTGGGTAAGCCCCGCGTCGTCACGAAAATGATCGATGGGAAGAAGCATGAACCATTCGAGACGCTGCGGGTTGAAGTCCCTACGGACGCGATGGGGCCTGTAATGGAGCTAGTCGGATTGCGACGTGGTCAACTTGAAGAGTTAACCCAGCGAGGCGATTACAGCCTGCTTCGTTTTCTGATTCCTTCACGAGGATTGATTGGCTTGCGAACGCGGTTGCTCAATTCGACGCGGGGAACGGCCATCATTCACCATCGTTTTGAAAGCTATCGACCGGTTGAAGGCGAGGTGCCGCGTCGAGCCAACGGTGTGTTAATTTCGATGGTAGCTGGCAAGGCAATGCCATTTGCTTTGTTCGCGCTTCAAGACCGAAGCGACTTGTTCGTATCCGGTGGTGCCGAAATTTATTCCGGCATGATCGTTGGCGAGAACGCCCGCGACAATGACATGGTGGTGAATCCGTGTCGTGAGAAGAAGCTCACGAATATGCGAGCTTCGGGGAGTGACGAGAATGTCGTGCTCAAGCCACCTCGTGATCTGTCGCTCGAAGCGGCGTTGGAATACATCGAAGACGATGAGCTTGTGGAAGTCACGCCAGTGTCTATTCGCCTACGCAAAGCGTTGCTCAACGAGTCCGACCGTCGCCGACAAGGCCGAAGTGGTTGAGCATCGGATGCGTTGTGCCATTGCTAGGCCGGGTCGTAGGCGTCGCTGCCTAATCCACGGCCTCGTGGAATGAACTTGCACATCAAGATGCCCAGGAAATAAAGCACGATCAACGGCACTGCCATGGCAATCATACTCGTCACATCAGCAGGTGTGAGTAGCATCGAGATGACTGAGATGGCGAGAATCGCGATGCGCCAACTGTCGATGTAGGCTTGAGTTTCGATAATTCCGATTCGCTGCAAGAACAGCATCACAAGCGGTAATTGGAATGCGATACCGAAGCCGAGAGGCATCAAGAGTACGAAGTTGACGTAATAGGTCAGACGCGGTTCAACAGCAACGTCCATGCTGCCGTTAAATGTTAACAAGAACGACAGGACATACTGCATGACAAGGAAGAACGCCAAGACGACTCCGCTGATGAAAAGCGTGACGCTGACGGGGAGATAGATGTAAACGTACTTGCGTTCGTGCGAATGCAGTCCCGCGGCGATGAAGGTCCAGAGGTGATAGAAGATCATTGGAGACGCGAGAACGGCACCGACAACCAAGCCCGCCTTAAACCAAATCATGAAGGGTTCTTCAATCTTCAGCGAGGATAGGCCGACTTCGCTGCGACGGAGTTGAACGCGAGGAACGAGCTTCGTCGGGTCAGGCAGCTGTGTGACAAGCTTTCCTAGGTCGGCGATCTCAGCATCCGGATTCATCGTCGCGTTGCTGTCCTTCGATGCCGCTTGAGCCAGTTTAAGTGATTGGCTTTGCAGTTCGTCGGGAATATCATAGACAACCTCCCAAACCAAACCGCTTTCTTTGAGAAAGCTGCGTATCGGTTGCGATTCGGGCGCGGTGGGATCAAAGCCAAAGCGAGTCAGATCGCGATCAGCATTGAATTCTTGAATCGCAGCCTTGAGTGGTGCCTGGACATATCGTATCACCCAGTTGGCGCAGAACCCAAGGCCGATGACGAGCCCGATGGCGAGCCACACCAAGGCCTTAACGAGCGACGAA
Source organism: Pirellulaceae bacterium (assembly GCA_041739875.1). Lineage (GTDB taxonomy): Bacteria > Planctomycetota > Planctomycetia > Pirellulales > Pirellulaceae > JBBSJZ01. The sequence continues at coordinate 25,145 of JBGSNA010000290.1, read as the reverse complement.
CGAAGCTCTTCAAGATGCTCGCCAAAAGTCATCGTCGAATTGTCGAACAAGTCGTCTTTGGCGCGAGCCATGCGATCCAATGCAACCATAGAAGAACTCAAACTGGAGAGGGGAATTCAAATGGGAATTCAAACACGAACTGGGGGGCGAATCGAGGATGTCGACGAGTGAGACGTTCGTCGCTCTCGCGGTGAGAATCGGGCATTGCTGAATAATCAGGTTTTGCCGAAAGCAGGTTTTGCCGAAAGTCACCGTCACCGTTAAGATCGCAACCCGCTTTCATTAGCGTTTGCGGCTGAAGGTCACTATTGTAACTGCTTTGACGGAATTCGCCTCCCCGTCTTTTGCCCTAAAAAAAACAAAGCGAAAAACCAGCCATGACTCCTTCGATCTTGCGTTTTCAACCGCTTATCAAGCAATTAATTTGGGGCGGCCGGCGGTTGGGCGACTTGCTGGGCAAGCCGATTGGCGATGCCACCGATTATGCGGAAAGCTGGGAAATCGTGGACCATAGAAGCGACCAGAGCATCGTCACGGGGGGGCCTTTCGCAGGGAAATCGCTTGGCGGACTCGTCACCGAGCATCGCGATTGGCTAATGGGCAGCCAATCGGCGGTTGACGCGTTTCCGCTGCTATTGAAATACTTGGATTGCGAACGCGTCCTATCGGTCCAGGTGCATCCGGATGATGCATACGGCAGTCGCATGGCAGTCCCCGACCGGGGCAAAACCGAGGCTTGGTACGTGATCGATTCGGCTCCTGGCAGCCTGATTTACGCTGGGTTGAGAGACGGAGTGACGAAAGTTGACCTGGAGCTAGCGATTGCTCGCGGTACGACTGAAGGGTTGCTGCACAGTTTTCATCCTGAACCAGGCGACTGTGTTTTTATCCCCGCTGGAACCGTGCACGCAATCGGCGCGGGGCTACTTGTCGCGGAAATTCAACAATCCAGCGATGCGACGTTTCGAATCTTTGATTGGAATCGCAAGGACGCTGCAGGCAACTCGCGGCAATTGCACGTTCGACAATCATTGGATGTGATCGATTTCACGAGCGGACCAGTGAAACCGATTCGATTGTCCGCCGGGTCAGACGGTTGGCAGACACTTGTCGACTGTGACAAATTCGGTTTCTCGATGCTTTCCAGCGGAACGGCGAGTGTCGGCGGCGACGACCGTTGTCACTTGCTTACAGTTCCCAAAGGTTCGGCATGCGTGCGGACCGACGATGGTGAAATCACACTCTCGCTTGGGGAAACCGTGCTGATTCCTGCGTCTCACGGATCGGTCGAATGCGAGGTGACTGCGAACGGCTGTTTGCTCGAAATGCAGCCGCGTGAGTGACGTAATCGCTATCAGCGCACCCTGCGATCTGAATTAGCTAGCATTTACGACAACGCGTATGAAACTGCTCACTTTCGCGAAGGATTGTCGACGATAGCAAGCCTCAGACTGATTGCGTTACTCTCCCCAGCGGACGCAATGGGTCTGTCGGCACCCGAATCCGTCTAGACGTGGAATCCATCTAGGCTTACGCCAGGCGAAAAGCCTAACGTGTTGGATTGCGAGGGTTGTCCGGCGAACGGATTCACCTCCCTCTCCAACCATGGATCTGGCGTCATGCGACACCCACGTATTACTTTTTCGTTGCTGGCCGTCGCCTCATTGGTGACCCTCGTTTCCTCGGGATGTCGCGGTGGCGGGTTTTTGCCGCCAGCCGGTCCACTCGCCGGCCAACAAGCCAACGCAGTCATCCATGACCCGTTTCCGCAAGGCGACATCGGCCCGAACGATCTCGGTGCACGTCCGCCAAGCTACCAAACGCCTTTGCCGATGCCCGTTCGTAACCGGATCGTCCCTGACGCGATGCCTTGGCTAGGGCGATAGTTCTCGATCAACTGCCAATTCCGAGCAAGTGAGGTAACTGATCCGGCAACACGCAGTGTGCCGCAAACACCCACTGCGATCGCGATCTTGCAAGACGTTCACCGTACAACCGGGGCCACCCATACATCTGGGTTCACCACACAACTGGGTTCACCAATCCAGGCGGACCAGCGAAACGATCTGTCCAGTGAACATCGATCGTCGGCAATACGGATGTGTTGAGATGCCCCGAGGAACGGTTGCCCTAGCTTTTCTGGCCGCACTTCGTTGCCTTGAATTTCAGGTGACCGCTGATCTGGAAACTAAGTTGAATTTGGTCAATTTGTGCATCGCTCACAATTCCCGCGAGCGAAGAAAACAAAGTATCCCAATGTCCAAATAAATTTCCTGTTCATCTCAAAGGCTTATCCATTGAAGAGCGACTGTTTCCATTGCTTTTCTAATTCAGGCAAACTGTGCGTCGTGCGCTGCACCCAAATTTGATCGACGTATTTTGCCTCTCGCGCCGCCGCATTGAGATGCTCGAGGAGATCTTGATCGTGATTGCGAATCACCCAATCGAGAAAGTTTGCGGTCACTCGATAGCTAGCGTCATGTCGAGCATCCTTCCCACGCGTTTTCGAGATCTCGGCACCCTTGGACTGGGGTTCGTACAGGAACCAGCGAACGTAGTCTGCGATGCCTTCCACGACCCAACCCGGTGTGGAGCGAGAATTGGCGACGGATCGGTTTCGACGCTGGTATTGCTGGACCACGTGAACCAGTTCATGAACCACTGCACCTTTCGCTTCTCGATTTAGCTCTTTGCGGAACCAAGGTGCATTGAGATGAATGCTAGAACCGATCGCATAGGCTGGGACACCTTGCATCTGTTCACGAAACTGGAGTTGTACTTGCTGAGGCGCTGTGTAACCATCACTGGGAAGCGCCGCGACGATCTGTGGATACCACGTTTGCACAACAGGAATCAATTCATTGACTGTCCACGCTTCTAGATCCGGCGCCTGGCTCAAGTCAAACCGAAACTGAAATCGGTTATCCTCGGTCGCGAACGACAAGATCTTGCCAACCGGTTGCTCGATCGGTTTGGCCGTCGAGTCCGCTCGCGCGACCACATCAAATTCGCTGAAGAAAGTTTGAGCAAACGGATCTGCGGGATCCGGCGACTTGATATCGATCAACAGATAACGAGCGTTGACGTGATCTTCGTTGCTGATCGAGATCGTCACGCCTATCGGACCGAGACCATCGCCTGCCAAAACTCGGCGCGTATCAACGTTGGCCAGCAACTGCCATCCACAGGTTGTCGGATCGAGCGGACGAGCCGGATGCAAGTTTGTGGCTGACTCGTCGCAGGTGTAAACCTCATACACTTGAGGCCCGCGAACGCTCGGATGCCAGGAATAAGAGCTAACCTCTGCAAGTGCTTGGACGGAGCCGAGGTCAACTCGCAATCGCCCACCATCGCTGGCCGCGCGGAAAAAGAAGTTGGCTTGCGGTTGATCCTCGTCACCCGGCAATCGATCGTCGTGCAAAACGCCAAGACCACCACTGTTGCGATCGATTGTGCCCTCGACCCGTTCCCATTTCCCGGTCGCACCCAAGTCACCGGCCATCGGCGGTTTGACGGATTTGAATCTATACCCAGACTGGCTTTCGGAACGTTCGATGACCGGCTCAATCGCATGAGTCCAATTGACTCCGATGCACAGCCAACCGTTCAACGCGATGAAACCAATGTTCCGGCAAGCCCTTGGAAATAGCAACCAACTTTGTCGGCTGGGTAGAAAGTCGGTCACGTGTGAACCCTGGGTCGTTGGATAGACGGAATGCCGTAGTTCGATGAACTCCACGCTCGTCGTCCCACTATTTCAGTCACCAAGATTACGTTCAAAGGACGTGATCCTCCACTGGTGACGCGCTGTGGATCACAGCGATTGGGGCGAGAAAAGCTGAAACGAACGGAATCTCGAAATTTTCGACAGTGACCTGTTACCACCTAGTTCTTCATGGTGATTTTGTTTTATCCCGGTTTTTGCGGGAGATCCATGCTCGGTCATTTCCCTCGATGTCGGTTCGAGTAAAACTTTTTCCGCAATGGGTCGACGGTGGACGGTGGAGGCGGGATCCGAAGAGGCAGGTGTCAGGAAAATCCTGTTGCCGGTAATCTATAGGTTCTTTCCGCTTCCCAATGATCGTTTTTTCGAGTGCTCGCAAATGGCCCGTCGGTCCAAGTCTGCTTCCCCGCCCCCGCCCCTGCCCTCAGGACTCGATGGGCCACAACGGTTGCAAAGAGTTCTCGCCGCAGCTGGGTTCGGAAGCCGCCGTCAATGCGAAGAGCTCATCGAATCCGGGCGAGTTCATGTCGACGGTGCGATAATCGAAAAGCTCGGCGTTGTTGTTGATCCAAACGAAGTCAAAATTCTCGTTGACGGTCAACCTCTCAAACGCCAGAAGCTTGTTTACTTCGCCGTGAATAAACCGGTCGGCGTGGTAACGACGAACGCCGACCCGCAAGGTCGCCCTCGGGTCATCGATTTGGTACCGCCCAACGAACGAGTCTTCCCTGTGGGGCGTTTGGATTTGAGCAGTGAAGGATTGATCCTTTTGACCAACGATGGTGAACTGGCACAGCATCTGGCGCATCCGAAATACGGCATTCAAAAAGTCTATCGAGTGACTGTCGCGGGAAAAGTCGATAGCCAGGCGCTTCGAAAGATGCGAGAAGGCATCTACATTGCTGAAGGCCACGTGAGCGTTGACGGAGCCAAGGTACTCAAGGCCAAGGCGCGCTCGACAGAAATGGAGATCACGCTTCGAGAAGGAAAGAACCGCGAGATTCGGCGGATTCTCGCTCGGCTTGGTCACAAGGTGCAAATGCTTCGTCGAATTGCAATCGGAACTCTACGACTCGGTGAAATGCCACCCGGAGCGTATCGTCCGCTAACACGAGAGGAGGTTCGAAAACTTCAAGCTGCTGCGGCCGCGCCAGTGCAAAAACGGGAAAGGCCCGAAGGCGAGGACTCCGAGGTGACTGCTGCCGGTAAACGTTCCGCTACCACGTCGGGCGAAAACCGAAGTAAGCGATCGACGTCAACCGCTCCGAGAGCCGCGCGTCCGAGCTCATCTTCGCGTTCCGCGTCCTCTTCGCGTTCCGCGGTCGCTTCACCAAGCCGAACGAAATCGTCGACGTCCAAGTCAACAAATCGCTCGGCCCCGACTGAGGCTGGCGCAACGGGCCCGCGAGCACCACGAAAGAAAAGTCCGGTTGCCACCGTTCGTGTTCCCAAGTCAGGCGAATTCACTATTCGTATCAACCGTGAGAATGTTGCCGGGGCGGTGATCGGTGGCGATCCCAAACCCAAGCCGACAAAACCCAAGCCAATTAAGTCCAAGCCGACTAAGTCCAAGCTAAGTAAGCCGGATCGCAAGCCAACCAGTCAACCAGCGGTGGGATCGACGGCGAAGAAAGACGTTCGAGCTACACCGAGAACCGGAAAGAAGTCGGCGACTAGCTCGCGGCCTCGAACAACAAAGAAACGCAAACGGTAGTGATCGATGTCAAAACTACATGCTGACTATTATGCTGATGCAATGTCGCAAGTGACGGCTCCGATTGAGTTCAATGAAGAGATCGCCGAGTCGACATTCCGCATTCGGATTGGCGTTCCCAAGATCGCAGCTCGCGTTGCTCCTGGCCAGTTCGTGATGATACGCATGCAAGGTGTCGACGCACCGTTGATTGGACGTGCACTCGCTGTGTACGACGTGATTCAGGATGCGAGCGGCCATGCGAGCCACATCGATTTGGTGTATTTGCGTAAAGGAGCAATGACACGCGTCCTTGCCCAGTCTCGCGTTGGAACGGAGGTTTCTCTTTGGGGACCGCTCGGAAATGGGTTTCGGACTTCGCCATGCGATCGACTGATCATGGCCGCCGGCGGTATCGGGCAAACTCCGATGCTGCTTCTTGGCCGGGATGCGATGGGGGCTTATCGATCCAGCTCGGCGACTCATACCCAGCCGTGGGCAAAATCCGTCGAGCTGATTTATGGTGCGCGGCGAAAGAGCTTGCTGGCTGGCGTTGACGATTTTCGAGCTGCAGGATTCGGGGTCACTTTGTGCACGGACGATGGCTCCGAAGGCGTGAAGGAACTTGTCCCTCACGTACTTGCTGAGCGATTGAAGTCACTCCCGCCTGGTGAATCGGTTCGCGTGATGACGTGCGGCCCCGAAATCATGATGGAGAAGGTTGCCGAAGTTTGCTTAACGGCGGGCGTCGATTGCCAGGTTTCCATGGAAACGCCGATGGCATGCGGCATCGGGATCTGCTTCTCGTGCGTCGCAAAAGTTCGCCAAGACACGCCGAGCGGCTGGGATTACAAACGAACCTGCGTCGAAGGTCCAATCTTTGACGCGGATTTGATTTGCTGGTAAAGCGAGCGGGAGCCGCATCTTATCGGTAAATGGAGCCGCTCGAACTTGGTGCCGAACTTCCGCTTGTTGGATAGCTTGTCGCACCAGCAGTGCTTCCCGGTGTGTAAACCGACGATGGCTGGGTCGCGTTCGATTGACTCGCCGTCGAGAATGAAGGGGCCTTCGCTGCTGGAGGCGTTAGAGCTGCTGTCGCAGTCGTCACGGCAGGAGCTGCCGGAGCAATGCCTGGGGGCATCGCAAAGCCGCCAACTGAACTCGCCGCTGGCGCGCTAACGGTTGCTGAGGACGGTGGCGTGATCGCTGGCGTCTTTGTTGAAGCTGTCGTTGATGATGGCAGCGAGAAAGAGGGGGTGGTTGATGGAGCTGCGGCAGGTGCCGTGGCCTTTTGTCCAAACACATAGCCCGATGGTTGAGGCGATGTTGAATTGGCCGCTGGCACAGCGTTCGGAGTCGCTGTGGCGTAGGCTGGTGCCGTGGCTGGCGGAGCCGCCGTCGGAGCTGCTTGCGCATACGCGGGTGTGTTGTAACCCACAGGCTGTGCGCTAGATGACTTGAATGCACCTGGAGGAGCGTAGACTCCGTTGGCCTGGGCGGCTGCGTAATTGGTGTTCGGTGTTGTCGCGGCCGGTGTTGTCGCGGTGGGGTTCGCCGTTGGTTGTCCAAGAGACGAAGCGATTTGTGTCGTTCCAGCAGCTTTCGATGGTGCTGTTCCACCCGCAATGGATGCGATGGCTTGAGGCGAAGCGTTTGTCGATGGTGGCAATGGATACGTGGTTGTTGGTCCTGCACCAGCAAGTGTGTCCGGTGACGGCTCTCGTTTAAAGCCGAACATATTCATTTTGGGCATGCCACTTCGGCAACCAGTGCTGGCGAAGGCCGTGCATGCACTTAAAGCGAGCACAACAACGTGGCGATTTTTAAGAATCTTAAGCATCCGTGCTAACCTTCGACATTTTTGGGACCGAATTTGCAAAGTCCATTCTGCTTCTTCGGTCGTCAAATCAAGAGTTATGAACAAAATCCGCAGAATCGTCCCATTTATACAAAAACGAACGATTCGCGAGAACAAGCGTTACCGCAACATGCGCATGACTCGCTTCCGCCGACTTCGAAACGGAACCCTAAAACGCTGCGACACCTGATGTCAATGTCATCTGAACGGCGACAATGCTCTTTCCCTCCATAATCTGCATTCAAGGAAATGAAACGCCACCGCTTTGCTAGCGTCACGGGCAAAATGAATGCCCATCAAAACCGTTGCAACATCCACTCGCTTGGAACGTTTAAGATTGCTAATCATTGGGGCCGTTGGAGTGATTCTCTCTCTCAGAAAGGTTTGCGATGGCGAAAATTGCAATCATCAACCCGGCGTTTGAAGTTTCCTATTGGGGGCTAGAGCATGCCCAGCAAATGATGGGGAAACGAGCGAACATGCCGGTGGCAAGCCTGCCTTTGCTAGCGGCGCTTACTCCCGCTGAGCATGAAGTCACTCTTGTTGATGAAAATGTCGAGCCGTTGAATTACGACGAGCTGGCGAAATTCGATATCGTTGGACTTACTGGAATGAGTGTCCAGCGATTTCGGATGGACGAGATCGTCAGTGAGCTAAAATCACGCGGCGCGTTCGTCGTCGTCGGTGGTCCCTGGGTCACCGTCGAAGAAGCGTACTTTGACTCTCGCGTGGACGCGATTTTCGTGGGTGAAGCCGAAACCACTTGGCCACAGTTTCTTGAGGACTGGAAAACAGGGTCGCACCAGCATCGTTACGAACAATCCGAAAAGACCGACATGTCGACGGTGCCGACCCCGAGGCACGACTTGCTTAAGAACAAGCACTACATGTTTGGCAATCTCCAATTCTCGCGAGGCTGTCCGTTTCAATGCGAGTTCTGTGACATCATCGTCACGTTCGGTCGTAAACCTAGAATCAAGCTCGCGTCTCAAATCCTCGATGAGCTGGAGTGCCTACGTCAACAAAAGATCCACATCGCTTTCATCGTCGACGATAATCTCGTTGGCAACAAACGAGCCATCAAACCGGTGCTCGAGGAAGTGGCGAAATGGCAAGAGAAATACGGTTACCCTATTGTCTTCAGCACCGAAGCGTCACTGGATATGTGTGAGGACGACGAACTGATGGAGTTGATGGCTCGAGCCAATATTCAATCCGTCTTTATCGGAATTGAGAGTCCCGACGAAGCGTCACTCAAAGAAACGAAGAAGTTCCAAAATGTTCGGATCAAGGGTGGCACAATCCTGGAGAAGATCCATCAAATCCAAAACTTCGGCATCGAAGTCTGGTGCGGGCTGATTGTTGGCTTTGACAACGACACATCGGCGATTTTTGCGACCCAGCAAAAGTTCTTGAAGGAGTCCCGCATCGCACACGCCATGATCGGTTTGCTGCACGCGATCCCCAAGACACCGCTTTATGATCGCTTAAAGAGCGAAGGCCGTTTGGATCTTGCGATCGAACACGAGTACGGAACGAACGTCATTCCGAAACAGATGACACGAGAGGAATTGCGTGACGGCTATTTGGAAACGATGCGTGACGCCTACGAACCAGAGACGTATTTCGATCGGCTTGATCAACTCTTTGTGCACGACAACTTTCGATTTCGTACGTTCGAGACGCCGTTCTTTCGCAAGCATCCAATTTTAAAAATGCGTCACTATGCATTCTTCTTTGTCGGTTTCATGTACATTTTCTGGAAGCTCATGCGGGGCGTGCCGGATGCAAACTTACGCCGCACCTACCGTAAACGTATCTTCAATGCGATGTGGAAACGCATGTCATATCCACCTGTATGCTTCTTCTATGCGATCAAGTGCGCCATGCACTACCACCACCACAAGATGACGACCGACATGATCGAGTCGCCAGAGAAATTTGTTTCATCCTACGGCAAGGCCATGCGAACGGACAAGAAAGAACCATGCGCCAAGCCGCATCTGGTTCCGATTGGGCTCACGAGAGAAGTGTCGCATGGCGTGACGGAGACGGTCCGCTAAGGTTGATGATCGCAAAGCACGACAAAAAAGGACACAAAAGAAGAGACTTGCGGACAAAGCCCTCGCTCTTCTTTTGTGTCCTTAGTGCGTTCACTTGCCTGGCGATTATTTTGTCGGTGACTATGCCATCGACATGGCGGTTCCCATCGTGGTGCCTGGAGCGGGTAGTTCGCTAGAGCCTTGCAGGTAAATGTCGATCGCGCGCGCCGCACCGCGGCCTTCGTTGATTGCCCATACGACAAGGCTCTGTCCGCGACGACAATCGCCTGCGGCAAAGACGCCGTCGATGTTGGTCGTGAACTTTCCGTGGACCGCTTGGAAATTACTGCGAGGATCGCACGCAAGCCCCAACGCCTCGGGAACATACTGTTCGGGTCCAAGGAAGCCCATCGCCAGCAGGATCAATTGCGCTGGCCAATCTTTCTCGCTTCCGGGCACTTCGGACATCTTCCATCCGCCATCATCGCCCTTGGTCCAGGCAACATTGACCGTCTTGATGCCGCGAAGATTACCGTTTTCGTCTTTGAGGAATTCCTTGCTCAAGATTTGGTACTCGCGCGGGTCGCGGCCGAACTTGGCTTCGGCTTCTTCGTGACCATAATCGACGCGGAACGTTCGCGGCCATTCTGGCCATGGGTTGTCTGGTGCGCGGTCAACCGGAGGTTGCGGCAAAAGCTCGAAGTTCACGAGGCTGCGGCAACCATGGCGGATACTGGTGCCGATACAGTCGGTCCCGGTATCACCGCCACCGATCACGATGACGTCTTTACCTTCGGCACTGATAAAGTCATCGCCGAGGGCGTCTCCGTGAACTGTTTGACGAGTATTCCCCGTTAGAAACTCCATCGCGACATAAACGCCCTTGGCGTCCCGATTGGGGATCGGCAAGTCGCGAGGCTTGGTCGCACCACAAGCAAGCAAGATCGCATCGTTCTCAGCTTGGAGTTGCTTCGGATCAATGTCCTTGCCAACGTTCACACCCGTGATGAATGTCACGCCTTCCGCCGTCATCTTGTCGACACGCCGCTGCACGACATCTTTATCAAGCTTCATGTTCGGAATGCCGTATTGCAGCAAACCACCGATGCGATTGGCTCGCTCATAGACAGTCACTTGGTGCCCCGCCTTGTTGAGCTGGTCCGCCGCCGCTAGTCCCGAAGGGCCACTGCCAACGATCGCAACCCGCTTGCCCGTTCGTTCCAACGGCGGTTCAGCAACGATCCAGCCCTCTTCCCAAGCCCGATCAACGATCGCGTTTTCAATGTTCTTTATCGTGACAGGCGGGTTGGTGATGCCAAGCACGCAAGAACCTTCGCAAGGCGCCGGACAGGTTCGGCCTGTAAACTCTGGGAAGTTATTGGTCTTGTGCAGTCGCTCAATCGCCTCTTTCCAGCGATTATTGTAAACGAGGTCGTTCCATTCCGGGATCAAGTTGTCGATCGGGCAGCCCGTCGCTGATTGACAGAACGGCACACCACAATCCATGCACCGAGCACCCTGCTCTTGCAATTGTTCAACGCGTGGTTTGGTGTAGATCTCGTCATAGTCGTTGATCCGCACAACGGGCAAACGCCAGGGCACTTTTTTGCGGTCAAACTCTTTGAATCCAGTTGGCTTTCCCATGATCATGTCTCAATAAAATGTATGGTTGAAATGTATTGGTTAGTGAACGAGGTGAGAAACTCAGACCCCGACTTCTTCGACGACAGTCAAGTTTTGTAGGACGCGTTTATAGTCAGTTGGCATGACCTTCACACACTGATCAAGGAAGCCGTCCCAGTTCTCGAGAATCGCCTCAGCAACAGGGCTACCTGTGAACTGGCCGTGCTTGCGGATCATTTCGCGAAGCTCTTCTTCTTCCTCGGGTGTCTCTACTTTTTCAAGCTCGACGGTTGCCAGATTGCAATTCAAGTTGAAGTTGCCGATGCGATCCCAAACGTAGGCGATACCGCCCGACATGCCGGCCGCGAAATTGCGACCCGTTGTCCCGAGCACCACCGCACGTCCTCCCGTCATGTATTCGCAACCGTGGTCGCCGACGCCTTCGACGACCGCGTACGCACCACTATTACGGACACAGAATCGCTCTGCCGCGCGACCTCGGAAATAAACTTCACCACTTGTTGCCCCATACAAGCAAACGTTGCCGACAATGAGGTTGTCTTGAGCGACAAAGCTACTTTCGCGTGGCGGGAATACAATGATTCGGCCACCGGAAAGGCCCTTGCCGACATAGTCGTTCGCATCACCTTCGAGTTCGATGGTCACGCCGTGAGCCAAGAAAGCACCCAAACTCTGTCCGGCAGAACCCGTCATCTCGATGCGAATCGTATCGTCAGGCAATCCGACTTGGCCGTAACGTTTTGCAACTTCGTGGCTGAGGATCGTTCCGACAGTCCGGTTGATATTTACAATCGGTGTTTGAATGCGAACGTTTTCGCCACGCTCCAATGCCGCAGTGGCTTGCGGGAGGATGACAGTCATATCGAGTGACTTTTCCAAACCGTGGTCCTGGGCACGCGTGCAAATCGTTCCGACGTTTTCGTGCGGCTTGTGTGCTGGTTTCAGCATCGACGTTAGGTCCAAACCGTCCGTCTTCCAGTGCTTGATGGCAGCGTCGGTTTGCAGCATATCACTGCGTCCGACCATTTCGTCAATCGTGCGGAAACCGAGTTTCGCCATGATGCGACGAGCTTCCTCAGCCACCATGAACAGGTAGTTCGTGACGTGCTCGGGCTTGCCAGTGAACATCTTTCGAAGTTCAGGATCCTGGGTCGCGATCCCCACCGGGCATGTGTTGAGGTGACACTTTCGCATCATGATGCAACCCAGCGTGATCAACGGCGCGGTCGCAAAGCCGAACTCTTCCGCTCCCAACAACGCCGCAATCACAACGTCACGGCCTGTCTTGAGTCCGCCGTCGGTTTGAAGAACGACTCGGCTTCGAAGGTCATTGAGCACAAGCACTTGATGAGCTTCGGCAATACCAAGTTCCCATGGCAAGCCGGCATGCTTGATACTTGTCAGCGGCGACGCACCCGTTCCACCCGTATCACCAGCGATAACGATATGATCGGCATGAGCCTTGGCCACGCCCGAGGCAACGACGCCCACTCCAACTTCACTCACCAATTTCACACTGATGCGAGCGGACGGATTGCTGTTCTTTAAATCGTGAATCAGTTGTGCCAAGTCCTCGATTGAATAAATGTCGTGGTGCGGCGGAGGGCTGATCAGGCCCACTCCAGGCGTGCTGTAGCGGATTCTCGCGATATTCTTGTCGACCTTCTTCCCCGGAAGTTCACCGCCTTCGCCTGGCTTGGCTCCTTGCGAGATCTTGATTTGGATCTCATCGGCATTGGTCAAATACTCAATCGTGACACCGAAGCGGCCGGAGGCTACTTGTTTGATGGCCGAACGCTTGCTGTCACCATTTTCGAGCGGCTTGAATCGCTCGGGGTCTTCACCCCCTTCGCCCGTGTTGCTCTTGCCGCCGATGCGGTTCATGGCGACTGCGAGGGTCTCGTGCGACTCGGCGCTGATACTGCCAAAGCTCATTGCACCCGTGCAAAATCGCTTGACGATTTCCTTGGCCGGTTGAACTTCGTCGAGAGCAATCGCCTGGCCGGCATCTTCGCGGAAATCAAGCAATCCACGCAGAAAGCATCGATTGCGGCTATCCTCGTTGATCGTTTGCGCAAACTTCCAATAAGCGTCTTCGTTGTTGTTTCTCGCGGCAACCTGCAGCGACGAAATCGCCTGTGGGCTCCACGCGTGTTTCTCGCCTTCAGCACGCCAATGGTACTCGCCGAGGTTCGGAAGTTGTGGCAACCGATTGTCCGCTCGCACTGGATAACCCAGGCTGTGTCGTCGAAGCGTTTCTTCCGCCACCACGTCAAACGAAACACCTTGAATTCGGCTCGCTGTGCCAACAAAGCACTTGTTAATGATCTCGGATTTCAAACCCAGAGCTTCGAAGATTTGGGCGCCCTTGTAGCTTTGCAGCGTGCTAATGCCCATCTTGGCCATGACCTTCAATATGCCTTTGGCAACGCCCTTGCGATAAGCCGCCACCACCTTGTCGTCGTTGTCGAACTTTTCGGGCAACAACCCATCGACACGAGTTTGCCAGAGGGCTTCGAAGGCCAGGTACGGGTTAATCGCATCCGCGCCATAGCCGATCAACAAACAGTGGTGATGCACTTCGCGAGCTTCACCCGTTTCGACCACCAAACCAATCTGAGTTCGTTTGGTTTGCTTGACGAGGTGATGGTGCACTGCTCCCGTCGCCAGGAGCGTACTCACGGGGACGCGATCTTTCGAAACCTTGCGGTCACTCAAGATCACCAACTGTATACCCGCATCGGCGGCTTCTTCCGCTTCGATGGCAATGCGGTCGAGTGTTTGAATAAGTCCTGCTTTGCCTTCACTGCGATCGAAAGTGATATCGATGACCTTGCTGTGCCATCCGGTGTAATCGATGTGTGCAAGCGCCGCGAGTTCTTCATTCGTTAAGATCGGATGGTCGACCAACAGTCGATGGCAATGCATCGGTGTGGCGGCGAGCAAGTTCTGCTCCGGTCCAATATAGCATTCGAGCGACATGATGACTTCTTCGCGAATCGAATCGATTGGCGGGTTGGTCACCTGTGCGAACAGTTGCTTGAAGTAGTCATAGAGCATCCGCGGCGTGTCACTCAAGCAAGCCAACGCACTGTCGTTACCCATCGAACCGACTGGATCTCGCAGTTCTTGAACAAGCGGTCGAAGCATAAAGTTCATCGTCTCGGCCGTGTAGCCAAACGCTTGCATGCGAGCAAGCAACGTTTCGCTGTCGAAGCCGTGCGGCTCGGAGCTCGGATTCAAATCCGACAAACGAATGCGTTGTTCGCGGAGCCAATCACCGTAGGGCATACGGTGGGCAAACTCGCTCTTGAGCTCTTCGTCTGGGATCAAACGGCCTTGCTCGAAATCGATCAAAAACATCTTGCCTGGCTGCAAGCGTCCTTTCTCTTTGACGATCATCGGATCGACGGGTAACACACCGACTTCGCTCGCCATGATCACGCGGTCATCGTGCGTGATGTAATAACGGCTCGGCCGCAATCCATTTCGGTCAAGTGTAGCGCCGATAAAGTGACCGTCGGTAAATACGATCGATGCTGGGCCGTCCCATGGTTCCATCAAACACGAAAAGTATTCGTAGAACGCACGTTTTTCTTCGGGCATAGTCTCGTGCTTCTGCCACGCTTCGGGAACCATCATCATGATGGCTTCCTGAAGTGTGCGACCGTTCATGAGCAAGAACTCGAGCACATTGTCGAACGTTCCTGAGTCGCTCAAATTAGGTTCGATCACGGGAAAGAGCTTGGTCAGCTCATCGCCATACAGTTCGCTTGCTGCGTTCCCTTGGCGGGCACGCATCCAATTCGCATTGCCGCGAAGCGTGTTGATTTCACCGTTGTGGCTCATGAAACGCATCGGTTGAGCGCGATCCCAGCTCGGGAACGTATTCGTTGAGAACCGGCTGTGTACCATCGCTAGGTGCGTCTCGAAGTCCTCGTCACGGAGATCAGGGAAGTACGGCATCACTTGGGCTGGAGTGAGCATACCCTTATAAATGATCACCTTGGTGCTGAGCGAGCACACGTAGAACATCAGTGCTTGCTTCAGCTCTTTGCTTCCACGAAGCATGTGACTTGCTTGTTTGCGAACGAGATAGAGCTGGCGCTCGAAAGCTTCTCCTTCGACGCCGCTTGCTGCACCAACAAAGAGCATTTCGACAACCGGTTCGCTTCGAAGAGCGGACGGACCAATGTCAGCGAGCTTGGCTTCTTGTGGCACGTCGCGCCAACCAATCAGCGTTTGGCCAGTCTCGCTAATCAACTTCTCGATCGTTGATTTGCAATGAACACGTTCTGCTTCGTCGCGTGGCAAGAAAACCAAACCCGCAGCAAATTGGCCTGGCGGCGGCAGTTCGACACCGAGGTCGCGTTTGGCGACTTTCGTCAAAAACTTGAGAGGAAGTCCACAAAGAATGCCTGAGCCGTCGCCCGTGTTTGGTTCGCAACCGCAACCGCCACGGTGGTCCATGTTTTGAAGAATCGTGTCCGCGTCCACAACGATTTGGTGGCTGGGTTTGCCTTTGATGTGCGCGACAAAGCCCACACCACACGAGTCTTTTTCAAGCTCTGGATCATACAAGCCTTGAGCGGGCGGCAAGTGGAATTGTTCGTTCATCGGAGTCATGATTTCTTTCCCGTTTGGAATCTAAATAACCTGCTGAACCCGCCAGCAGAATGGAGTTGAAACCTGATTGCTGTGACCACAACAGGCATCCGTCAAGCAACGACTGAAACGCCGCTCTTCGGACTTCGAGGAGTGCCATCCACGCCAGCGCCGCCGCTGCCGGATTTACTTTTCTTTTCCGCTCCAAGCGGCCGCCCTAACAACAACGAACCAAACTCGTCCGCCGCACGGCTTAGCGCGCCGCTTCGCCGAAAAATGATTCCCAACGGCCGAACCATTCGCAGTTCACGACAAGCAACTACTTTGAGTGAACCGTTCGCTGTCTCGCGACGCACCGACGCTTCGGGAACAATCCCGATCCCACGATTTGCCTGAATCGCGCGTACCATCGAGTCCGCATTATCGAACTCCATTCGCACGTCCACCGTGACGCCTGCCTTCGCAAGGCATTGGTCAATCTCCGTCCGCAACACGAGATTACGGTCAAAACCGATCATCTCCATGCCCTGTAACTCAGACAAAGAAATTTCCACGCGGCTTGCCAGCTTGTGTTTATCCGAACAAATCAGTCGCATGGGCTCCTGCTGCCAAAGCACATACTTCAACTGCTTGGTGCTTCGCGGAAAGCTCACCAAGCCAAAGTCAACTTCACCATCAAGTGTCATTTCGACAACCCGTTGGCTGTGCCCGAACTCGGTGCGCACTTCCACTTCGGGATGCATCGTCGCAAACTCGGCCGTCGCTTCGGGCATGTAGCTCAGCCCCACAGAATAGATCGCGCCGACGGTCACTCGGCCTCGAAGCTGCTCGGAAACTCCTCGGACTTCCTGTTCAAGCCGGCGGTAATCACGCACGATTCCGCGTAAACCCTTGAAATACGCACTCCCAGCCTTGGTGAGCACCAACGGCCGCTTCGTCCGGTCGATCAGCTGGACGCCGAGCGATTCTTCGAGCTGGTGCATCGCTTGGCTGACAGCACTTTGAGTCAAGCGATGATCGACCGCAGCTTTGGAAAAGCTGCGGTGGTCGGCAACGCTACAAAAAATCTCAAGTGCTCGGAGCTGCAAAGTCAACGCAATTATTATAAGTTAACTTAATGTTAGGGCCTCTCTGCCCGCAAAGTTATTTATAACGTTAAAGAGGGTCGCCCACTTCGTCAACCCAATTTCCTCTGGTTTACCGCATCTTTACCGAATCCGTGCTCATTCCTTGATGACCTTTGTATTAGCAATGTCATCGTGCAGACACGCTCGGCTCTCACGGAAGATCATCAGGGCATCGACCAGGGGCAGGAAATTGCCAATGATCGGAACCAGTCCAGCTGCCCACAGCCAAGAATAGCGTTTGCCAATCAGGGGCCAGAATGGAAGGATTTGGTTGGTGTTGCGGTCCACGATTCGGGTCTTCATTACCAACTTGCCGACGGTGCGACCTTGGCTGGCGAGCAGGTAGCCGTTCACCGCCAGGAAACCCAGAACACCGATGATGGCGCCACCGACTTGTGCGACCGCTTGCGCAGCAAAGTTGTCGCCCATTTGAGTGCCAACAATGAAACCCAGCCCGAGTGCGAGTGGAACGATGATGATCATTTGAATGATCCCATCGATGAACGCGCCAGCAAAACGTTCGCCTCTTGTTGCCAGGAGTACGCCATCGGCTTGGAAAGCAAATGGGTCACTCGTCAAATTACTGGTCGGCTGATATGGATTGAAATCGCTCATAAACTAGTTCCTACGGTTCCAAGAGTTTTTTGCCAAACGAACACGCCATCCGATGAAGATAGCCTCACTAAGATAAGGCCTCATCAAGAGAACGTGGTGCAACGGTGGCAAAACAGTTATCGCAGCAACCGACACGCGGGCTGGCTAACCGCAACGCTTTAACCCTGAGCGTAACCCCAACGTTTTGGCAGTGTGATGGCGTAAAGGATCACGACTCCGCCGATTGCCAGAAGCACCCACGGAAATGCTTCGCCGGGCGTCCAGACGCGGATTCCACTTGATGGTGCCGCGTTTGGATTGACGAAGGAGCTCGGTTGGGTTTGGCCGGACGCGTAAAGATTCGCGTTGTCAATGAGCAACGATTCGGCACCGACGATTACCGCCATGATGCCGAGAGCCATAAAGAAAGATCGCCACATGGCTGTGCAAGTCCCGTAGCTGGCGTGAGGGAGGTAAACCGGATTCTCCATTACGTTTCGGAAACTCCGTTCTCATCTCATCGGACGGTGACTGAATCACAATGCAAGCATTCTTCGGTCGTCGGAATGATCGCTACAGGCTGTCCGTGGCTTGAGCCAGTTTTCCTCGGTTGCGGCGAAGTTGGCCGCACGCGGCGTCAATTTCGCTGCCTTTACGTTGGCGAAATTGGACGTTGATACCACCGGTTTCGAGCGTACCGCGAAACATCTCCACAGAGCCATCGGTAGGAGTTCGATAGGGAAGTCCAGCGACGGGGTTATACGGAATGACATTGAGCAGTGCACATCGTCCTCGCAATAGCCTCGCAAGTTCGATCGCGCAATCGCGAGAATCATTGATGCCTCCAAGTAGCACGTATTCAAAAGTCAGTCGGCGTCCAGTTGCGTCAAAGTATCGATCGGCCGCCGCCATCACGGCTTCGATTCCAACTTTTTTATTGACCGGGACCAGCTCGCTGCGCAACTTTTCCGTCGGCGCATGAAGACTGACGGCGAGGTTATAGGGAATCTCGCATTTCGCCAAGCGATCCATGGCTGGCGGAAGCCCCACGGTACTGATGGTGATTCGACGCGGGCTGATACCGAGACCCTCGGGGCTGCGGGCGATATCGAGTGCAGCTAGCACGTTCTGCAGGTTCGCGAGTGGTTCGCCCATTCCCATCATGACGATGTGGCTGAGTCGCTCGCCTTCCTCAAGATAAGTTTGCAAACGCAGCATCTGTTCTAAAATTTCGCCGCGAGTCAGATTTCGGTCGACGCCATCCAGACCGCTGGCACAGAACACGCAACCCATCGCACAGCCGACTTGACTGCTCACACAAATACTGCGGCGGTCACCATCGCGAAGTAGCACGCATTCAACTTCGCCACCATCGGCCAATCGCACCAGTAGCTTGTCCGTTCCATCGCTGCTGTGGATCGCTTCAGCTTGGGCTGCCTTGAAAATGACGAAGTGTTGATCCAGCGCATCGCGAAGCCCTTGCGGCAAATCGCTCATTAACTGGAATTCACTGCAGCGTCGGGCGTAAACCCACTTCAAGATTTGTTTGGCTCGAAATGTTGGCTGGCCGTTTTCACTCAGCCATTGGACGAGTTGTTTGTAAGACACATCAAGTAAATGCCGGCGTCGGTCCCGCGATTCAGGTTCGCCGGGAGCGGCATCATTTTCGGAGGGATCGACGATCGGCAGTGTCACGGTGGTGAAAAACTCAGTCAGAGGGGGCTGGGTCGGCAACGTCTCGCCGATCAAATACGCTAAAACTTGTAGCAACGAATCACAAAACCTATTCAAGCAGTGTACCCGCACCATGGCTGAAGTCGAAGTCAATCACGAAGAAGCTCTCAGTCGATTTCTTGCGATCACTGAAATCCCAGGGAAGAGTGGCGAAGAAAGTGCTGTTGCCAAGAAAATCATTGATTATCTGACCCAAGCTGGCGTGCCGTCGAACCAAATCAGCTTCGACGGTGCCGAGTCTCGAATCCCAGGCGGGGGTGACTGTGGCAATTTGATCGTTCGACTTCCAGGAAACGGTCGGGGGCCCGTGACGCTGCTGTCCGCCCACATGGACACGGTACCCATTTGCCTGGGTAGCCAACCGGTGGTGGACGGCGAACGAGTGAGCAGTTCAGCGCCAACCGGGCTCGGAGCGGACGACCGCAGTGGATGCACTGTCGTACTGACGGCTGCTTTGGAACGTCTACGTCGGGGCGACGAGAATTTTGCTCCTGCATTGCTAGGTTTTTTTGTTCAAGAAGAAGTAGGCCTGTTCGGTGCTCGCCACCTCGATGTTTCATCGATTGGTGAAGTCACTCGAGCGTTCAATTTCGATGGTGGCTCAGTCGAAAAAATAACCATCGGTGCCATCGGCGGCCAACGAATGACCATCCGAGTGTTTGGGCACCCATCGCATGCGGGCGTCGCGCCCCAAGACGGTGCGAGCGCGATTGTCATGTGTGCCCACGCAATCAGTCAGCTTGCTCGAGAGGGCTGGCTTGGACGCGTGGAAAAATCTGACGGAGTTGGCACCGCTAACGTTGGTGTCATCGCCGGTGGCGACGCGACGAACGTGATTACGCCACGAGTCGATCTTCGCGCTGAAGCCCGAAGCCATGACTCGGTGATGCGAGAACGAATTGTGGAAGAAATCCGCAAAGCATTCGAGTCATCTGCAGCCTCCGTCCAAACGCATGATGGACGACAAGGACGAATCGAATTCGAATCCCGAGTCGACTACGACTCGTTTCGCATTCCCGATGACCATCCATCGATCGCGGCGGCCGAGAAGGTGCTCCAGGACCTCGGCCGGACGCCGTTCAAGGAAGTTTCCAATGGCGGTCTCGATGCAAATTGGCTGTTCAGGCACGGGATCCAGGCAGTGACGCTCGGCTGTGGCCAGCGACAAATACATACGGCGGACGAATGGCTCGATTTGCCGGAGTTCCGAACAGCGTGTGAACTCGCCACGCGACTGATTACCGAAACCGAAAACGTGGCATGAAAGACGACGATGAGTTGTGCTTGTGTTTTCATGTCACAAAACGCAAGGTGATCCAATATTTGCGAGTCAAACGTCCTGCTTTGGCAAGTCAATTGTCCGAGTGCTACGGAGCGGGCACCGGTTGCGGATGGTGCCGACCCTATTTGAAACGTCTTTGGGAACAGTCCCATCCTGAAAGTGTTGAGCTGCCCACGAGCAGCGACTATCAAGCCCAACGTGCAACATACCGAGACAAAGCCAAAGAGCCGAAAATGACCACACCAGCAACGCCTGACTTCGACTATCTCGACGTCGCCAAGATGATTGACCACGCGTTACTTGCACCAACGCTGGTATCTGAAGTCTTGGATCAAGGGTGCCGTATGGCTGTTGCTTATGACGTGGCAAGTGTCTGTATCATGCCGTACTACGTCAGTCGTTGCTGCGAATTGCTTGCCGGATCGACGGTCCTACCGAGCACCGTGATCGGATTCCCTCACGGCGGCCAGGCGACCTCGACGAAAGTGGCCGAAGCAAAAACAGCCGTTGCCGACGGTGCGATTGAACTGGATATGGTCGTGAATATTTCTGCCGTCCTCAGCGGCCGATACGACTTGGTTGAAAACGAAATCAAGGCGATTGTTGAGGTGGCTCACGCAGCCAACCGAAAGGTGAAGGTGATCTTCGAGAATTGCTACCTCCAAACTTCCCACAAACAGCGATTGTCCGACATTTCGTGCCAGGCCGGAGCCGATTGGATCAAAACCTCAACGGGTTTTGGCACTGGCGGAGCAACAATCGACGATTTGAAGTTGATGCTGGATCGAGCGACTGGAGCGACTCAAGTGAAA
Source organism: Pirellulaceae bacterium (assembly GCA_041739875.1). Classification (GTDB taxonomy): domain Bacteria; phylum Planctomycetota; class Planctomycetia; order Pirellulales; family Pirellulaceae; genus JBBSJZ01. Next base: position 4,030 of record JBGSNA010000290.1, on the reverse strand, counting down.
GCCGCCGGGGGAGTACGTGACTTGGATACGCTTCTTGAAGTAAAATCGCTAGGAGTGACCCGGGTCGGAGCCAGTGCTACGGCGACGATTTTGGATGACGCAAGAATGCGACTTGGTCTAGAACCAATCCAAGTTGCTTGCGTTGAATCGTCGGGTAACTATTGATTTCCCACCTTTAGATTTTCCCGCCTCCTTTCGCGAAGACATCATCCCATGCTGCGTTCTTGTTTGATTTTCGGCTTCACGGTGACGATTTGTCTTGCTTCCGCGAACGCCGATGCTCCTTGGCCACAGTTTCGTGGCCCCGGCGGCGACGGGATAGTCTTGGACCAAAACCCGCCGATCTCATTTGGCGAAGAAAAAAACGTCGCGTGGAAAACAGAGTTACCCGGTCGAGCATGGTCTTCTCCTGTAATCGCCGATGGTTTCGTTTGGCTCACGACTGCGATTGAACGGATACCCAGCGACGAAGAACGAGATGCTTTGCTTCGTAAAACGGACAATGATGAGAAGAAATTTAAACAGCTTGCGATCGCGAAGGCCATTGAGTTGAAATTACTCGTTGTGGACCTGAAGAGCGGCGAATTGCTGCACACCAAAGATCTCGTGACGATCGATGAGCCCGACGCAATCCACGCATTGAACAGTTATGCGTCGCCGACCCCTGTGATCTCGGGCGATAAAATCTTCTGTCACTTTGGGACGTTCGGCACCTTTGCTTTGAACCGTTCCACTCAAGAAATCGTCTGGCAACGCGTTCTTCCGCTCCAGCATGCCGTTGGTCCTGGAAGTTCGCCTTTTATTCAGGGAAATTTGCTTGTTCTGATCCAAGACGGAATGGAACGCCAATACGTTGCCGCTCTTGACCAGGCGACCGGAGCAACGGTTTGGGAAACGGATCGACCGGAAATGGAGGCACCCAGCGGCGATCAAAAGAAGTCGTATTGCACGCCCATCTCAATTACCGATTCCAAAGGCCGTGAGCAGCTCATCTGTATGGGATCCCAGTGGATCGTTTCCTATGAGCCGAAAACAGGGCAAGAAATTTGGCGACTTTACCACGGCAAGGGCTTTTCAGTCGTTCCGCGACCCGTGTTCGGTAACGATGTCGTCTACTTTTCGACGGGATTTGGAAAACCGCAATTGTGGGCGGTTCGAGTGGATGGTTCGGGCGATGTCACCGACAGTCATGCGGTTTGGCAAATGCTCCAAGGCATTCCAGCCAAACCCTCACCGATACTGTTCCAAGATCACATTTACATTGTTGACGATAACGGTGTTGCAAGTTGTCTCAACGCAGCCGACGGTGAGCTCATTTGGAAAGAACGTATCGGCGGAAACTACTCCGCTTCACCGTTACTTGCCGGCGGACGGATCTATTTCGCAAATCAAGACGGAAAAGTCACGGTGATTGAGCCAGGAGACGAATTCAAGCTCGTCGCGGAAAACCAGCTCGATGGCCAAATCATGGCGTCACCCGCTGTCATCGCCAATGCAATGATTTGGCGGACGGACAAGGCGCTTTATCGAATTGAATAATTTGATTTCGATGCGCAAGTACAGTTACCCAAACCGCTGTTTACCTACGCCGCTTGCACCAATTCTTCGTGAACTGCTTCAAGTAACTCCGAATGGATCTGATTGACACGGTTGGCTGCACCAACAAGTAAGGCAAGTTCCGCCATTTGGCTGACTTGCTTGACTCTGCCACCACTGATTTCATGCAACCGCACAATTGCTGCGTCCGCAAAAACGGGCTTTGAACAACCTGCGGTATACAGCGAATGCATCAAGAAACGACCCGTGTCCTCGAGACCCAGAGTGGGGAGTTCGATCCGCAACGGGCACGTGCCTAAACTCAATGCCATTCGCATTGCTGATTCAGGAGCCGTCCCAATGATGACGGTAAATAAATCATCCGAGTCAATCAGCGACCGAGCGATCTTGGCCGCTGTCTCGCGAGCTCCATCAATCAACCACACCGTCCGCACTTCTTGACGCGTTGTCGCGGAAATTGCCGAACGAACGTCGGTTTCAACGGACTCAGGCGACCAACTAATCCGAAGCGACTTCGCAAGCGATTGGAACACTTCCATCGGTGAATCAGCATCACCCTGAGTCAACATCATCTCGACAGCACAGTCGCCAAACCCACTGCTTCGACTGACATGACGCAACAAACTTGTCATCCCGCAACCAGCTGAACTGGTCAAAACGGCGCAGCTCATCCCGCCGGCAACGGTATAGTGCAGCCGGGCGAGAGCTTCTCTTTGAGGTGGGCCTAAGAAAAACCGCTTTGCCGCGTCACGCGCGAACGGCTTTTCCAATAACGACCAATAGCGTAAATAGTCCATACCAAGCTCCAATCCCGATCTGCGTTATCGGAATGCTCCGATTCTGCGGTAAAATTTAGGCTATCGGTTTAATCGTCTCATCACTTAGCCCAACTTCAGTCGGGATCGGAATGACCCAGCGTTATTTTGTTGATAGCCTTCCCGGTTCTGGAGGGCTAGCACAGCTGCCCACTAACGAAGCTCAGCATGCGTTTCGCGTCATGCGGCTGGCGGTGGGAAGTGAGTTAGTGCTTTTCGATGGAAGAGGAAACGAAGCTAAAGCAACTGTGTCGCAAATCAACCGCCGCGAATGCGTTTGCGAGGCACAGCCCGCTCAGAAACTTTCGAAAGAATCCTCCGTTCATCTGCATTTGGCTATCGCAATCCCCAAGGGTGATCGGGCCAAAGAGATGATCATGCGACTGACTGAATTGGGTGTTTCGGAAGTAACACCCATCACATCCGCTCGATCGCAAAGAGCCATTGGTGAAAACGCGACCGAAAAATTGTCTCGAGTCGTCATCGAAGCCAGTAAGCAATGCGGACGAAACCATCTGCTTCTCATTCACGAGCCGAAAACATTAAAGGATTTTGTCGCGACTATGAATGTACCCGCTGAAACGAGATGGATCTTGCACACACGCCTGGACGAGAAGCACGAAAAAGTCGAAACAAGCAGCGAAAGAATCACAGCACTTGTCGGCCCCGAAGGTGGTTGGACCGAGGATGACCTTCAGATCTCATTCGAAGCTGGTTTCAAGGGCGTAAGTCTTGGTTCACGTACCCTGCGAATTGAAACTGCCGCAGTCGCCGTTGCAGCCATTTGTTGCTGCACCAGCACCCAAATTTTCCGCAATGGAACTTAGGGTAGGGCTGTCGATAGGAATCACGCATGAAGCCAGCGATCGCACGGAAAAAAAACACAACGTGCACTTTGCGAACGTTGGTGGAGGCTGCGCAAACCCCAGGCAAAGACGCGACAAAAACCAAAAATCAACTAAGTGATTATTGGATAAGTTAGCAATCGAACATCAATCGTTCGACGGATCCCCGAAGACATCGCATGGACCAAGAGAAAACGAAGAGAAGAGCCATCAGTGCGAAAAGGCAACAAAAAAACCCATCCAGAGCAAGCCCTGGATGGGTTTTTTAAAATCCGGCAATACCTACTTTCGCACTGGTAGGCACTATCATCGGCTCAGAAAGCTTAACTGCTGTGTTCGGGATGGGAACAGGTGGAACCTTTCTGATATGGTCACCGGAAAGACTTGCGAGCGAATATTTCGCCACCCGCAAGCCATTTGACCGTTTGTTGTTTGGTAGTAATTGGCTGAGCATACCTCAAAGGCCGTGACGTCCAAAGACGTCATTTGATCGTATACCACAAGGACCAAGCTCTTCCAAAGAAGACCTTGAGTGCGGGATATCGATGGCCAAACTTTTGCCCGTTAGTACTGGTAAGCTTAACACATTACTGTGCTTACACGTCCAGCCTATCAACCTGATCGTCTTTCAGGGGGCTCTCGTCATATAGACTACGAATCCTAATCTTGGGCTGGGCTTCACGCTTAGATGCTTTCAGCGTTTATCCGTTCCGAAGTTAGCTATCCAGCCGTGCCACTAGCGTGACAACTGGTACACCAGAGCTTCGTCCAACTAAATCCTCTCGTACTAAAGTTGAATTCCCTCAAGATTCG
>JBGSNA010000105.1:0-1921 GCA_041739875.1 Pirellulaceae bacterium | reverse complement strand
GTTCTGATCCTTCGTGACCATCAGCCATTCTTCATTGCCGTTTTCGGCGAACTTAGCAGTTGTCGTTGTCGTGGACCCGCCACCGCGACGAATCGAAGTCATTGTGCGAGTCTTTGCATCCCATTTTCCCGACGATTCACTTGTCGTCCCGTCCGAGAGGAACGACCACATCCGATAGGCTTTTTCAGTTTTGTCGTACGTCATCAGTGTGGAGATCTTCAGGACGATTACGCCATCCGCAGAGGCAATTGCGCCAGTTTGTTGTACGAACCTGCCGTCGAGGATCCAATTTGCCGTGGACTCGCCTTTGGTGAACGGTGAATCGCCGGATGTGATTGCGACGTCGCAGGTGCCGATGTAGTTGGATAAGGCCTCAAGTTCAGGAGCATCGTTCGCGGGAGCATCGTCCGCAAACAACGTCGTCGATTGGGCGGTGAAGAATGCAAGAAAGAGAATTGCTAACTGACGAGTCATTGATGTTGCTCCTGTTAGAGTTCTGGCCATAACGAAATGCGATCGATGCGACTTGGCTTCGGACGCATTGATCGTACGTTGAACTTTGCCGCTTCGTGGCTGGCCGTGGACGTATGCGGTTTCTATCGATGTCTGCCACCGGACGAAGGCCTCAGTTTATCTGAGTGAGAAGGAGGGCCGCAAGCTTTTAGCCAACGGGCCGGGGTGGATGGATGATGATTGTCCGGATCTTGTCACGGAATCCGGACCAAGGGCGACCTGCGTGTTAGCCACGCCTGCAGCGAGCTTTTTAGCTCACGACGGTCACCGCTGCGTGCAATGCTTGCCGCACTATTTACGTAAACAGTGCAGGCGAGAGTAATCGAACCTCAGCATTCGCCGCGGGCAGGACCAAGCATTTGGATCACGTATCGATCGGTGTAGCGGGCTGACACTGCCGGGCAGAAGTGATTGCGTTGAAGTGATCGAACTCCAGGCCAAACTCCACCGCCACACGTTTACGAACTTCGTCGCTACGTCTAATGCGACGGGATTAGTATTGGTTAAAGTGGAAACCTTTGTTTTATACTCGTGTTCAAAAGAACTGCGAGTTTGCTGATCGTCCAATGAGATCAAACCTAACGTAGAGAAAGATGTCCATGCGTTTTCCGCTTTTTGCTGTCGTGATGTTCACTGCATTCGCGTGCTTTGCACAGACACCTGAACCAGCTTCCGATGCCAAATCCAGCAACGATTCGATGTTCCAGCAGGCCGATCGCAACGATGATGGATTCATCGATGCGAACGAAGCACCACCGCGCGCCAAAGCCATGCTCTCCAAACTTGATAAAGATGGTGACGGTAAGATTTCGTATGCGGAGTTCCTTGAACGTCGCGGTAACCCGACGAGTCCCAAACGCGGCAGCAAGTCTGGTGGACGCCCAGGTGAAATCGTTGCACCCGCGGCTAGAGAGGAGCGGCACCCCGAAGCTCTGAAGGCCGGCGATATCGCTCCCGAATTTACCTTGCCACTAGTCGATGGTACCGAATCGGTTTCGCTTTCCGAGCTGCGGCGAGACAAGCCTGTCGTGTTGGTCTTCGGAAGTATTAGCTGTTCGCCGTTTCGACGCGAAGTACAAGAAGTCGAGAAACTGTATCAACAGAATCGGGAGCACGTTAACTTCGCGATGATCTACATTCGCGAAGCGCATCCTGATTCAGAGATCTTCGTGAAGGACGAAAAAGGCGAGGAAGTGCTGAAGAAGTTTACTCAAACGGACGACCTGGATCTGCGGAAGTCACATGCTCAATATTGCGAACGAACGCTCGACCTATCATTCCCAATGTTGATGGATTCAATCGACAACCAAACGAACATGGCTTATTCCGGTTGGCCAATTCGCTTAGTCATTGTAGGGACAGACGGAAAAGTGATTTCGCCTGGTGCCCAAGGACCTCAGGGATTCAG
>JBGSNA010000238.1:0-2577 GCA_041739875.1 Pirellulaceae bacterium | reverse complement strand
CACCGTTTGCTCAATCGGTGTCGCGTGCGTTCGGTGGAATTCACGTAGCTTGTACAAGATCGATTCGCTGTCAATCGACTTGCCTCGCCAGACCTGACGACCACTGACGATTTGAAATACCATCCGGTTCGCTCGATTCGCCATACGGCATCGGCGGCCCACGCCGACCACGCCTCGCTTCTCCCAAGCCGCTGACAAGCCGCGATAATAGGGGTGACACTTAATGAGGTTCTTCGCCACCAAAATGCAAGCTGCTCGCAAGCGACGGTTACAACTTTTTGCAACAGCCCCCGAGCGATCGACTTCGTCACTTTGGTATCGCGAGGGATAGAGCCCCGCTCGGCCGCTGATCGCTGTCGCCGAAGCGTAGTGCTCTGGCGGCCCCGCTTCGCCAGCCAACTCGCCAGCCGAGACAACGTTGATTCCCATGACACTCAGTAGCAAGATATACGGCGTTTTGACGAGAAAATTCGCTGTTTTTCGTTCCGTGTCCAGGACTGCACTATGGCCAGCGAACGAAGCTCCAGGAGCTGTTTCCAATGCTCGGTGAATAGACTTTGCATCGGATCCGCGTCAGCGGCTTGTAAGCTCCACGCATAGATCTTGTCGAGCGTTTGTGCCTGAACCATTCGATAATGCCTGGACGGCACAGTCCGCTAAGTGACTGGCGACTTGGCAACGATTGTCGTTGGTTAGGCTGGGACAATGCATCACGCGCTCTTCCCGGCGGAAATGTAAATCGCTTACGCAGCCTTCTGAGGCTTTAGTAACCGTAGTGCTTCGAAAGCAGTTGGAGTGCTTCTTCGTCTCGGCCTTAGACCAGCAGCGCAACGGATGACCAGGCGTGCCAGGCCGCTCGAGAAGCGAGCCTCAACGCTATCGACGACGGAAGCTGTATACTCGTGCTACTTGCCCGAGAGAATCGGGCTTAGAAGTTTCCCGAGTCATCTACGAAAACAAGTCCCAGACTATGCGATTGCCACACCCAGAGCTACACCGAACGGATCGCATTGGATGGCTACGTGCTGCCGTTCTTGGAGCAAATGACGGGATCGTATCTACAGCGAGCCTTGTTGTTGGAGTGGCCGCCGCAAATACCGGTAGCAATGAAATTCTTGTTGCTGGAGTCGCGGGTTTGGTCGCTGGTGCCATGTCGATGGCTGCGGGCGAATACGTTTCCGTGAGCTCACAGGCAGACACTGAAAAGGCAGACATCGAACGAGAGCGAGCTGAACTTGCTTCCGACCCTGTCCACGAGCATGCAGAGTTGGCTGCGATTTACGAAAAGCGTGGGCTTGATCCGATACTCGCAAACCAAGTCGCTGACCAATTGATGAAACACGACGCTCTAGGGGCTCACGCGCGAGACGAGCTCGGAATCTCCGACACACTTAGCGCTCGACCAGTGCAAGCGGCATTTGCATCCGCAGGTACCTTTGCGATCGGGGCGGCAATGCCATTGCTAACTGCAGTGCTAGCGCCACAAAGTGCACTGATCCCAGTAGTCGTCGCCACCTCCATTCTCTTTCTTGCGTTGCTCGGTGGGTTTGGAGCGTATGCAGGTGGCGCTCCATGGTTGAAGGCTGCCGTTCGAGTTACTTTCTGGGGCGCACTAGCGATGGCGATCACGGCTGGAGTAGGCGCAGTGTTTGGGGCTGCGGTTTGATTCAACTTGAAGAAGTGAAATTGGATCCCAGTTAAGCTCGCTTGGTTCTAGCAAGCCACCAGCATCCTGTCTTCAACGACAATCTCGAAAGTTTGAGCATGCGCTTTCGGTTGGTTCAACTCGCCCCGGAGAATCTTGACATTGGATGGAGCTACGATACCGAGAGAGATTCGATTGCCTTGGATTTTGACGACTTCGACAGTGATGTTGCCGTCGATAACCAACTTATCACCAACTTTGCGACTTAGAACTAGCATTTAGATTCTTCCTTGATTTCGATTGCAGCGGCAGGGCGGGAATTGTTGGTCTGCCGCGTCCCAGCGCATTCATTATCAGCTGAGCCAGTGGAATGGACAAAAGGGGGGCAGGCGTCTTTGTTTGCATTTTACTTTAGGCCTGACCCAATAGTGTTCGGTACAAGAATTGCGATCGTCGGTAGTTGACGTGAACGGTCGATATCAACGCCTGCATGGTTAGTAAACCGGTGCGTCTTTTTGGCAGTAGCAACATGGTATCGACTGCGATAGGCGGTGATGTGGCAAGCCTGATGGAGTCGCATCGACTTGGGGGGCTGATTGAAGCAGCGGAGTGACAAGCAGATGCGGCGAATATCAAATCTCACGCATGCGAGATTCGGTTCGGCGTCAGCGTTACTAGAACCGCCGCGATCGAAGCGCAGCGATAGTCAGCTCAGATAGGATTGCGCCGATGGTGCAATGTCAGGCAACGACGGCGATGGCTACGTGGCTCCCTCGAGTTGCTCCTGTTCATTCAGTCGCTTGGCGTCGTCGCGTGCCTTCAACTTTGCAAAGTAGGCCGCCAGTTCATCTTCACTCGCTAAGCCGCTCATGTAATGACAGATCATCTCAAAGGTTCGCTTGGTCGCCTTGCCGCCGGTCCACAGATTGATC
>JBGSNA010000216.1:0-33706 GCA_041739875.1 Pirellulaceae bacterium | reverse complement strand
AAATATCGACGTCTCGAATCCATTTTCACAATGACGCTAGACCAGGAAGAGGTCAAAAATCTTCTCGTTAACGGATTCAATCGCAACCAATGCTTCGTCGCACCGAGAGCAATCATTACCCCCAGCGACTAAACTGTTACCGCACGTCTCGTCGACCAGCGACGGCGATGGTCTGAATGCAGCCTTCGATGTTCATGCGAGCGCGGGCGACGTGTTGGCGATGCGTCCGCTCACCAGTCACAGCAGCGGATCGTCAAAGCCCAGCACGAAACGCCACCGACGTATTCTGCATCTTGAGTTCGCGGCATCGCCAACCTTGCCGGATGGCATCCAGTGGCATGATTTTGTTTCTTTCAATTCAGTACCGACCTTGTTTATTCGTTATTGAGTTGTCACAGGATTGGACGCTATTCCAGCCCTCTTGCAACCGATCCGGCAAGACTCAACGCTACAATAGTGCAAACGATGTAGATTGGCCAACGGGTGTACCATCGCATCATCTTCCAACTGGGAATCGTTGCGGCGATCCAAATAGCTAGAATCACAAATAGCTGAAGTGGCACCGGAATGGCACCCGCCTCCTTGGCAACCATTCCAAACTTGAACAACACGATAAATACCATCGTCACCATTGCTCCGCTCATCATTGCCATCACTTCCAGGTAACGAACGAGCATCGGGAACCAAGTGAACTTCGCAGTCGTAAGTCGATTTGCGTGAACGGTTCCAGCGACGCAGTAGATGATCGAAAACGTGAGGCAGATTCCGAGCGTCCCTAGGAAGCTGCTCGGTGACGCGAGCATCATCTGCGTCGACACCGCTTTGCCAAGCAATTCGGCGCGGTCATTTGGTTCAGTGGCTCTGAGATCGGGGAATTCGGTAAAGAGATCCTCGACGGCTTGCAAGCGTTGTGGCTCCGGCAACAGGCTCGCCCTGGCCATTGTGTTGATTCGCGTGGAGCTAGCAAGTTTGTGTGTTTGCCAGCTCGCAGCTATGCCGTACATCCCGAACTGCACGATCGTCATTAGAAGTCCCGCCACCAATCCAACGGCGATCGCTTGTCGCGTTTCCTTTGGGCGAACAATTCGCTCGATCGCAAGACCGAGAAGCAGCGAAAGCGAAACTGCTACCAAGAAACCTTGGTCGCCCAGCCAGGCTGGAGGGTGAAGCCACCAATGATCGATAAGTGCAAAGTTGGGAAGTTGTTCTTGCAGCTCCGTCAAATTGAACGGCGCACCCGGCTCGCCAAACAAATTCGCTGCAATGTTGCTATAGATTGGCAATGCCATGAGCACGCCGCCAAAGATTCCAATCAGCATCGCACCCAAGGCAGAACGAAGCTGATGGGAAACCAATTCACTAAAGACCGAAACGAAAGATTTCGGACGAACTGAAACGGACTCACCAGCCAGCCAACGTCGCAAATCGTCCGCCAGTAACCCTGGCGATGCATACCGTTCATTCGGTTCGCGCGACAGACACTTCATGCAAACCAATTCCAGCACTCGATCCGCGTGACGATTAAAGCTACTCGGCGGTTGTACTTCACCCTTCGCAGCAAGCATCAAGGTTGCCAGTGGCGAGTCGCCTTGGTGGGGCGGGCGACCGGTCAATCCTTCGTACAAAACTGCGCCGATCGCATAAACGTCTGCCGCTGTCGTGATCTCCTTGGACGCTGACGCTTGTTCAGGCGGCATGTAAGCCGGCGTACCCACAATCGCCCCGGTTCCCGTTAGATCGCTATCCGCTTCGGTTCGTTTGGCCAGCCCCAGATCGGTAACAAGCGGATGGCCATCGCTGTCCAACAGAATGTTGGCTGGCTTAATATCGCGATGCAAAATGCCGCGGCGGTGAGCGTAGTCAATCGCTTCTGCCACCTGGGCAACAACCGCGACCAACGCTGGCAAATCCTTTCGCAGTTCCGGCATCCGCTTCGCCAGCGATCCACCTTCGATCAATTTCATGGTGAAGAAGTGGTGCCCTTGATGCTGGCCGATTTCATAGATTGGAACGATTCCAGGATGGTCGAGTGCGGCGGCAGATTCCGCTTCCATTTCAAACCGACGCACATCGTTTGCGGATGCGAATTGGCCACTGAGGATCACCTTCATCGCCACCTCGCGTCCCAGCTTTTGATGGCGAGCGCGATAGACCACGCCCATTCCTCCGCGCGCGATCTCCTCGATCAGCACATAGTCACCAAATAATGTCGACTGGTTGTCATGTCCGCTCAAGTTCTCGAAGCGATCGAGCAATGAACCGACCCCCGACGGCCCGACCGACCCCGAATCCATCGTTTCAGCAAGTTCGCCTTCAGTTGCATCCGCCATCGCCGCAACGAGTAAACACCGAGGACAGAGCCCCGCAGTCAGCTCGCTGGATATTGGCGACTCACAATTGGGGCAAAATTCAGGGGTTGAATCAGTAGGTGACATGGCGGCAGTCGAGAAGCGATACGACAAACACTTGTCTATGAAGCATCTGTCGAGCAATATTACATCCTTTTCGGGAATTGTCTCTCTTTGGGTGAAAACGCCAAAAACAACAGTGCAATCTCGTCATCGACTTCCGACTGATCAGTAACCGTCGATGCAATTTCCGCACGCAACAGAGCACGGTATGCTGCTCGCAATCGGTGCGCAGCAACACGAACCGCAGCTTCGCTGATACCAAGTCGACCTCCGATCGTCGCTGCCGACTCAGTCTCTGAACCAACAAGAAACTGTTTCAAGTTATCAAAAAGTGCAGTCTTTCCCGAGTCGGAATAGTTTTGCTGAAGTTGGCAGACCACTCGATCCAGCAACCATCGTGCCCACTGCTCCTCGAATCGCGTCGCTGGGCTATCGCTCGTGGATGGTTCAATCGCATAGCGTCTCTCCGCGTCCTCTAGATCCAGGGAAAGCTGTTCCCTCACGCCACCACGCTTCAGTGCAGTGCGCTTGTCGTGCTCGTTGGCTAAGAAATGGGTGAGTGAGGTCAACAAGAAGGTGCGGAATTTCCCTCTCGCGGGATCGGCATCACCCACGTAGTTCTTTTCGATCAGCCGTTCAAAAAAACCTTGCGTCAAGTCTTCGGCTTGGTGCAAGTCATGTCCGAGAGAGCGAACATACGCGAAAAGGGGAAACCAATATCGTTGGCAAAGCTCTGCGAGAGCAACTCGTCCCTCAACCGACGACACGTGTTGCGATTGGATCACTAAACTCCACTGGGTCGAGTCGAACCGTGGGCGAGGAGATTGCGAAAGCGTTTCGTCAGAGTATGGCATGCGACCATTCTAATCGAAATTTCCTCGGTAACGATTGCCGTTCGTTTCTTCATCTAAGTGTGGGATAGGCTTCCAGCCTGTCATTCAGAATCTCGACAAGCTGGAAGCCTATCCCACATTCACCCCCTCACCCAAAGGTTCCAAGCATGCACGTCAAATCACTACTCACGATAGCGTTACTGTTCGTCGTTTTCTCTCGCAACTACACCAAAGCCCAAGACGCTCCGCCAGCCTACGAGCATCTGAAGCCGATCGAGTCACTCGTCGGAGTTTGGAAGGCGCGGTTTGATCCTCCAGGCGATACTCCTGCAGGAGATTTGGAAATCAACTTTCAGTGGATGGGAAACAAGAGCTACCTACAGTCCATCGTCTACTTCCATCCCGATGGAGCGTCCGACGACGTTCAGCTCAATCCTGAATTCACCATCATCGGATACGACACGGAAGCTGCCTCAACCAAGGCATGGCACTTCAAGTACACTCATCAGGGGCGAACCGAAGCAAAAATCGAGACCAATCGGCTCGTCATCCATCAACAGCAGGGGAAACCGGGAGACGCCAACTACCGTCAGCAAACAAAGACTTACGAACTGGAGGACAGCTCGACTTTGGTCGTCACTGAAACCGGTGCATCCGCCGATGCCCCGGCATCGAACTCGCCTGCGTTGCGCCTAAACAAGTCCGCCGAAAAATAATGATGATCGTACGAGAATGGTTTACCGCGACAAGGTGTTCGCCTACGTCGACAAAGAAGACTCACCTCGCCCTATCACTTATCAACTCGATCTATTGCGCCGCGTTGACTTCGATCAAGTCGAACTACTGCACAAGAATTCGCGCTTCGCCGCGTTCGGGGCTATTAAATCATGATTGAAATCGACCACGTGTTTCTTGTCGCAATTTGTCAAGACGTCCAGATTTCGCAAATGGCGCAGGCTGGCTTTCGAGAGAGTTATCGTCGAACGCATCCTGGCCAAGGGACGCGGAACGTTTGCTATTGCTTCGACAATATGTTTGTCGAACTTCTTTGGGTGCATGACATTCGAGAAGCCTGCTCAGCACTCGCTGAACGAACACAGCTTCACGCTCGAGCGACGGATTCTAAAGCATGTCCATTCGGGATCGCTTACCGAAATGGTGATCTACAAGCTCCGACTTGGTCATATTCGCCACCCTACCTCCCTGATGGTATGGCCATTCAGATCGCATGCGACAGTGATGACCTTCAGCAGCCATTGATGTTTCGTTCACCAGGCAACAGCACTCCCATCGCAGTTACTTCAGAGAAAAGAGGATGCCTCCAGCGTGAAGTCGGAATCACCAAAATCATTCAGTTAGAATTTTGCATTCCCAACGCGACAGCAGTTAGCAAGAGCCTGAAGGAAATTTCAGATGCAAGTATTCTCCAACTAAAAGTCGCAGATGCTTTTTCCATGAGACTGACCTACGAACGACTGAATGGTAGCGTTGGTGAGTTTTCTTTGAATCCGAAGGAATGCGATTAGTGATAAAGAATGAACTCATCAAAACCAGTAAGTTTCTCAGTCTCGTGCTTCGTCATCAGCCGAAAGTCATTGGCATGCAACTTGACTCCGAAGGCTGGTTGACGATTGACGAATTAGTTGGCAATGCCAATGAACGTGGGCACGAACTCTCGCTTGAACTGCTGCACGAGGTCGTTGTCACGAGCGACAAAAAGCGATTTGCACTCAGCGACGACGGGCTTCGCATTCGAGCCAACCAGGGACATTCGATCTCCGACGTCGAACTGAATCTTACTCCGGTCAAACCACCAGACCTTCTCTATTATGGCACCGTCGCGGCGTTTGTCGCCAGCATTCGCGAGCAGGGTTTGCAAAAGCGATCTCGAAACCATGTTCACTTATCAGGCGACGAAGAGACGGCGACCAAGGTCGGCATGCGACGCGTTAAGCCAGTCATTTTTAATGTCGCCTCATCCGCGATGGACCAAGATGGGTTTCTATTCTTTCAGTCAGCGAACGGTGTCTGGATGACTGATCATGTGCCAGCGAAGTTCTTAACCAATCTGACCGGAGGCACTGGTGGCGATGTTGAGTCTCGTTGACCGCGATCTCCTGGACCACGATGTCGAAGTGATCGTCTCGCGCTACCCGAAAGATAACACTGGTTTCCTTCGTCACACCAGCATTCGATTTCTCAGCAATCATTGTTCGGTAGTTGGCGGACACGAGGGCATCCTCGCGGTCGTCACGTCAGACTTGCAAAGCTTGGCTGGCTCGTTTGCGTCCTTAGCTGATCGCGTTAGGGCTTGAGTTGTGCGAGAAATCTCTCAGCGTTTTCCAGGTGGGTATTGCGTTTCGCAGCATCCATTTTTCGTGCTGCACTGCACATCATGGCCCATCTCGGATTCTTGGCTAGTTCGTCCGAATGATTCCAAATCCATCGCCAATACAGCCCGTCCCAGACGTCACACCACGCATCTTGTTTGTGGTGGCTCATTTTGCGTACATAGGATGAGCCTGAGAAATACGGTTTTGTTGTGATCAAACCACCATCCGCGTTTTGGCTCATCGCATAGACGTTGGGCACCATTACCCAGTCATAGCTGTCGACGAACATTTCCATGAACCAGCGGTAAACGGCGTTCGGGTTGATTTCGCAAAGAAACATGAATCCACCGAGAACCATCAACCGTTCAATGTGGTGGCAGTAGCCCGTGCGCAGCAGCCGCTTGATCGTGTCGTCGATCGGCGCAATGCCCGTTGTCGCATCATAGAAACTGGTCGGCATCTCCCGGTTGTGGCCCCAGTGGTTCTTGGTGCGCATTTTGACGCCGAGGTCTTCGTACGTGGCTCGCATGAACTCGCGCCAACCAATGATTTGGCGAATGAAGCCTTCCAAAGAATTCAGTGGTACGTCATGCGTTTCGGAATACGCGATGACCTCTTGAATGATCTCCGCAGGGGTCAACAATCCAATATTCAACGACGGTGTCAGAACGCTGTGCCATAACCATGATTCGCCCTCCACAATCGCGTCTTCGTAATCGCCAAATTGCTGGAATCGGTGCTCGAGAAAGTACTGGAGCCAACGTCGGGCATCGGCGTGCGAGGTCGGATAGTGGAGTTCTTGAAGTGAGCCGGGATGGTGGGGATAGTGCGACTCGACGTACGCGACCGCTTCCTCATCGAACGCATCACGCGCGAGTTTCAGTGACGGTGGAATTGTCGAAAGAAGTTTCTTGGGTACCTTTTTGCGATTCTGCTCGTCAAAACTCCATTGACCACCCACTGGTTCGTTGCCGTCCATCAAGAGATTCAAACGCTTGCGCTGTGACTTGTAAAAGTCTGCCATGAACCAACGCTTGTGATGGGAGCGATAAGCGATGTTGTCGTCCGTCGAATTGAAGAACCCTGGATTGGGTAGGATCCGGAGCGTCAACCCGAGCGATTCGCACGCAACTCGAAGACGCATGTTGAGAACAAAATCGACTGGATCGACGACCGCCAACGTTTGGCCGTGGATGTCGAGGTCTTCAGTGGCTCGTCGGAGTTGCTCCAATAGTGAAAGGTGACTGGTGGACGCGTGGCTGGATGAAGCGAGACTACACGCATCTGAATACGCGACGTCGATTCCTCGTTGCGCAAGCGAGGCTGCATAACGCTTCATCGACGCTCGATGCAGCCACAATTTTTGTTGGTGGAAGTTCGCGGGATAGCGTGCGTCACCAAAAAACAATGAGTCTTCGCAGACGATCACACGTGACGGATTCAGCACGAACCCCGGATGCTGATCGAACAACTGGTTTGGAAAAACGAGCAGGAGCAATGGAAGCATCCGTCCAATTTGAGGAATCACTCACCGGTATCCGGTAACCGGTAACCGGTAACTCTCTCTAACCGGAAATGAGCTTCAACAGATCACCGATGTCGCGATGGGCCTCAAGCGGGTGACGGAGCGGTTGGTTGGTGATGACTTGGTAGTGATTCTTGCGGCCAACCTTCTCGCGTTGAATGAAGCCGCCCTCTTCCAGATCTTGCACAATTCGTTGAACGCCGCGTTCTGTGATCCCCACTTTCAACGCCACTTCGCGAAGCACCAAATCCGGCTGGGCGTACAAAGCGATCAAAACGTGAGCGTGATTCGAAAGGAAGGTCCAACGATGGGTGGATACTTGCGGTGCCAACGGCACTTCGGAGCCATGCGACGTCGCGGGAACGTTGGATTGGGACATTCTATCGACCCCGCCTGGTGAGTTAGAAGAAAAAGTGCTGGCCGGTAGAACTGCACGTCACGGTCGAAGCCATTGCTTGGAAATTATACCGTTTAATTCGCGAAAGTAAATTCACGAAAAAAAGTGCGGCACAAGAAGAACTGCTTTTTCCGCTTGTTTTTGTGATTTGAGCACGGATGAACTCAAGAAAACACTGCCAGAAGCACGAAGTATGATTGACGACATACATGTCGTGCTTTATGATTCGTGCATTGCAAGCCGCTAATTGGAGTTCTGGTGATGAGTGATGCGATTTCCGTCTTATTGGCCGTTCCCGCCGCGATGCTGATTGCGATCGTCGCTTTGCCGAACTCTTGGGTGAACACCCGCGCCCGGGCGTCTCGGGTTGCGGCTTTTCGCCAAATTGTAACGGCCGTCGCCGGACTCCAGTTCATAGTGGCGGCAAGTTTTTTTGTCGCCTTTATCACGGGCTCGGTGGATGTGATTCAATCGGTACTCGTTCGCATCCCTGCGGCTATTCCGATCGAAGTCACCATCTATTACGACGGAGTTGCTAGCTTGATGTTCACGCTGGTCAGTTTCGTGGGCTGGGTGATTTGCCGGTACTCCATTCGTTATCTCGATGGTGAAGCGACACAGGGACGTTATTTCCGTTGGACTGCGTTTACGATCGGCTCTGTTTCGCTGATGGTGATCTCGGGCAATTTGGTGTTGTTTGTCACAACATGGATCATGACAAGTCTCGGATTGCATCAGTTGCTTTTGCACTACGGGCACCGAGCTGCGGCGCGACGATCGGCTTGGACAAAATTTGCGATTAGTCGGCTGGGTGATTCCGCACTCCTGTTGGCGATGGCAATCCTATTTTACGAATTCAACACGCTGGACTTCGTCGCTTTGTTCAAAGCCGCTGGCTCGATTGCGAGTGCGCCGTGGTCCGTCCAGCTCGCGTCGTTCCTCTTGGTTGCGGGTGCGATCACCAAGTCCGTTCAATTCCCGTTTCATACCTGGTTGCCTCAAACGATGGAGACTCCGACGCCCGTTTCTGCGCTGATGCACGCGGGGATCGTCAATGCGGGCGGTTACTTGATGATCCGAACCAGCCCTCTAGTGAATTTGGCACCCTCGGCGCTCACGATGCTCGCGATCGTTGGTGGTTTTACGGCGTGTTTCGCAGCCGTGGTGATGTTGACTCAAACCAGTATCAAGAAGTCGCTTGCCTATTCGACGATTGCTCAGATGGGATTCATGTTGTTTCAATGCGGGCTCGGAGCGTACTCCGCCGCGATGCTCCACATTTTGGCTCACTCGCTCTACAAAGCGTATGCGTTCTTGAGCAGCGGCAGTGTGATTGCGGAACGCTCGATGTCTGAAACGCCCACGGAGAATCGCCCCGTCTCCATGCTCCACCTCGCCATCGTTGGAGCAATCATGATTGCATGTTTGAGTCTTGCTCTCACTGTCTTTGGGATCGATCCAATCACGAAACCGGGAGGACTGCTGCTCGGTGGTGTGTTGTGTTTAGGACTGACGTATTGGATCGGGCAAGCCGCTCGCAACGGCGACGAAGCTCTTGTGATGCGATCACTGGCACTGTCCGCAGTGTTGTGTGTGGTCTACGCGGCTAGTTACTCCATGGTGGATAAGCTCGTCGCCAAGAGCGTTCCGATCGCCAGTGCACCCACGATGTTGTGGCTCGTTGTGGCGATCGTTTCGGCTGGGTTCGCCGGCATGTTCATGTTGCAAAAGATGCTCACACGTCACCAACCATCGGCCGCGTTGAACGGATGGTACGTCCACGCGGCCAACGGATTTTATGTGGAAAATACGCTTCGCCGGATATTCGGCTCACTTCTTGGAACGTAACCCAGGCTTCCCGCAAGTCTCTGTTCAAAACTCACCGGGCTAGCCGTCTGTACGACAAATCAACCATCAAGGAATCAAACAAGTCATGTCCATCGCAATTAGCAACCGCAACGAATCGATTGCTCCGTCCATTCACGACGTGCAAGCAACGTTTCCACCGCTGGAGGCGTTGATTGAAGAAGTCACGCAGACAATCGCTCCGGTTTGGCCGCTGAAGGATTACGTCGCCGTCAATCCGTATGCCGGAATGTCGCAAAGTTCGTTTATGGATGCCCGTGCGTTCATGAAAGTATTCTCGGATTGCGAACTGCTGATGCCGATCGAGCACTACGCCGCCGAATTCAATCGAGGCGAGTTCTCGACACGCGACATCGATGAGGCGATCGCTGAACTATCGGCAAACGCAATACAGTTACCCATATCGACGGCCCAGATCGCGGAGAACCTGCGTGCACTTGGTCCGGTCGGTAGCACTCTGGACCAACCAGCGGCTACACCCAACCCGGATCGTCCCATTCGATCGGTCGCCGAGAACGCGACCGCGCGTCATGGTGTGGATTGGAGCGAAGCGATCGTGGATGAGATCTCCAAGCACTGTTCCGCATACTATGACCAGGGCCAGGCCACATGGGCCAGCCCTTTTCGTGACATGCCGCTTTTCGAGGCTTGGAAAAGTGCGGCGGAGCATGACTGTAACATTGAGATTCTCGGCTTGAAGGGCTTTCGAGCCTTCGTCGTTGGACTGCCAAAAACGCCGGAGACGACGATTCGCCACTTGCTCCAGCAACTCGAAATTCCCCGGGCGATGTGGTCGAAGTTCCTGCTGTGCCAAGCGTTCTCGATTCCTGGGTGGTGTGCTTGGGCGAAGTACCAAACGAGTTGGACAAATGCCGCTGAACCCAAAAACGACTTGACGGCCTTGCTCGCCATCCGTCTTGCGTATGACGCAGCGCTCGCGAGTGTGCTCGCATTGAAACTGGATTGGACATCGCTTGAATTGCACGATCCAGCGTACTTTGACGCACCGTCGACGGTACCGAGTCATGGTTCGGAAATCGCGTCGTCCCTCCGCTACACGTTGTTGCGAGCGAGCGAAATTGGCTACCGCAACCGATTGCTCGAATCGCTGGCGATCACCAACGACGCCCAGAGCTCGACGGAACCCGCACGGAAACTTGCCCAGATAGTGTTTTGTATCGATGTGCGTTCCGAGCGAATTCGGCGACAACTGGAGTCGCGGTCCCTTGATGTTGAGACGTTCGGTTTCGCAGGTTTCTTTGGCATGTCGTTCGACTATGTAACGCTCGGACAAACGTCTGGCAACTCGCAATTGCCTGTGTTGCTCAAGCCGCAATTTGAAGTGCATGAGGGTTTCCACGAGAGAGCAGGAAACGCTGCATCGGACGATGAAAACGCAGCGAAAGAGAAAGTCGTTCAGTACCGTTCGTGGAGTTCACTTTGGAAGAGCTTCCAAACCTCAGCCGTTGGTTGCTTCTCGTTCGTGGAAACGACAGGGTTGTGGTATGGAGCCAGGCTCTTTCAACGCGCATTGGGAATGACAGCGTTCGATGCGTCGAGTTTGGAGGGTTTATCGAAGGACGTTCGCGAGAAGCTTGGTCCGACACGACGGGGATTGCACGAGCAAGGCGTTTCGACGTCGCAACAAGCCGACATGGCTGAGGCGATGCTGCGAAATTTGGGGCTGACGAAGAACTTCGCGAAGTTGGTCGTGTTCTGTGGCCACGCTTGCCAAACAGAAAACAATCCGCTGGCGGCTGGATTGGATTGCGGAGCCTGCGGTGGTCACTCCGGTGAACCGAACGCGAGATTCGCAGCGTTGCTTTGTAACGAGTCCGCCATTCGGGAGCTGTTGTCAAATCGCGGAATTGAGATCCCAGCGGACACGCACTTCCTGGGCGGACTGCACAACACCACGACGGACGCAATCAAGCTCTTCGACGTTGACAGAGTTCCAACGGGACACGAGTCAGCACTTCAAGAGCTCATGAGCACCTGTGCGATGGCAACGAAGCAAACGCGAACCGAACGATTGCCAGTGGTGGCGAGCAAGACGCTCCATGATTTGCTCCGACGCGCCGGCGATTGGTCAGAAGTTCGACCAGAGTGGGGATTGGCGGGGAACGCCGCTTTCATCGTCGCGCCGCGGGCTTTGACAATGAACGCGAACCTCGATGGCCGCACGTTCTTGCACAGCTACGACTTCACCCAAGACGACGGCGGTAAGGTGCTCGAGACGATCATGACGGCGCCAATGATTGTCGCGAACTGGATCAACATGCAGTACTACGCTTCGACAGTCGACAACCATCATTTCGGAAGCGGCAACAAGACGGTACACAACGTTGTCGGAAAGTTCGGTGTGCTGTCGGGCAACAGCGGTGACTTAATGACAGGCTTGCCGTGGCAATCGCTGCATACGGGCGAGGCCTACCAACATCTCCCGCTTCGATTGCAAGTCGTCATTGCAGCTCCTCGCGCCATGATTGAACGCGTCATCAATAAGCACGAGATGGTTGCAAATTTGATTTGCGGTGCTTGGCTGCATTTAGTCGCAATCGACGAGGGCCAGTCGTATCGCTACAACGAACAAGGCAAATGGGAGCGTGTGGAATTCGAATAAGCCACACGCGTACCGCTAAGCATTCGCGCGGGCATGTTTCGCCTTGCCCGCAAAACGTGAGGGGCTGAACGGCGTCACATCGATGTGAGGGGTGTCACCAGAGAGCATCTCAGCGATCAAGCGTCCCGTCGATGTGGCGAGACTCATGCCGAGCATGTTGTGGCCAGTCGCCAGATGCGCGTTGCTCGTTTCAGGCACCGGACCGATGATGGGTAGACTGTCCCAGGTCATCGGACGCCATCCGTACCACGTTTCTTTGGCCGCGCCATCGACCGACGCTTTCAAAAACGGACGAGCCGCATCACGAAGTTGCTGAATCCGATATTCCGGGATCGACGTGTCATACCCCACAAACTCCATCATCGAACCCAATCGCATACTCGTCTCAAACGGCGAGACACCTACCTTTTCTTCAGGAAAGAGCATCGGAAAACTCGGCGAGTGCTCGGGGCGATCCATGGTGACGGAGTATCCCTTGCCGGGTTGAATCGGAATGGTACACCCCAATTGTTTGGACCAATGGGTACTCCATGCACCCATCGCGAACACGAACTGACCCGCCGACAAGTCACCGTGGGACGTCACTAGCCGAGTGACACGCCCCAGTTCCTTCTCGACTCGGACCAATTCACAATGCTCGATGAACGCCACGCCCTGTTGCTTCAAGTAGTCCGACCATTGCTTGTTCAGCAAATCCGGGCGAAGCGACGTGTCGAGCGGATAATGAAACGCGCCGAAAAGATTTTCTTGCAATCCTGGATCCATCTTCGTCAAATCCGAACCCTTGATCTTCTTTGCCGAGACGCCAAAGTTCTCGGTCAGCATCCGATCGTTCTTCGCGAACTCATTGAACGCGTGTTCCGTTCGGAATACGTACAAAAGCCCCTTCTCTTCCCAATCGCAATTGAATCGATGCGTGGCGATTAAGTCGTGATACTCGTTCATCGACGCATCGAGAATGGATTGCAAATGCTTGCCGGACACCAGCACCTGTTTGTGTGTGCAACGTTTTGTAAACTGCCACATCCAATTCAAGACTGCGGGATCAAGCGTCGGTTTGACACGAAACGGCGATCGTGAATTGAACAGCGATTTGAATGCAACCGGTAGAGCGGACGGTTCCGTCAATGGCGGCACATGGCTCGGACAGATATATCCGCAATTGGCGTATGAGCATGCTGACGCGATCGACCCTTTATCGATCACCGTGACCTTGAACCCAGCACGCGAGAGATAGTGGGCGCACGCGATCCCTATCACGCCAGCGCCGACGACGATCACCGACTCATTCTCTGGACGACTGTTCAAAGTTTCCGCTCCACTCTCGTTGGACGATTCGCGTGACGCATCATGACTTGCCGGCCCAACCGTTCCACCAACTTTGGAACTGGTTCCATTGTTGTTCTAAAAACGCATTTTGCGAAATACTCAGCGCATCGGAACTGTTGAAGTGATGTTCGTATTCGGGGTTCCCCGCAAGCACCATGAGTCGCTTGTAGTACAGCACGAGATCGGGGCCTTCGTCATAAGTCGACAAGACCGTGAGAGCCTCATTGAGTTCCTCAGCAAGTCGTCGTGCATGGGCATCACCCTTGGCCGCTTGCATGCACAACTCAAGAAGGCGCAGAACTTGTTTCGGAATTGCGTTGCCAACTCCGGTGATCGCGCCGACTGCTCCGCAACGCACCACGCCGTGAAAGACTTGCGTATCGACGCCGACCATCAACGACAATTCCGCATGTCCCGTCGTGATATGCTCCGCCGCGTACGTGAGCGAATCCGCTCCTCCAAATTCCTTGAATCCCACGAGCCCAGGGAACTCGGATCGCAAGTTAAAGAACAACTCCGCCTTGGTTTCGAATCCGTAGTACGGGCTGTTATAAATCACCGCTGGCAAACCATCCGCCGCGCGTAAAATCCCAGCGAAGTGAGCACGCTGGGCCGCCGGTGATGAACCTCTCGAGAGCACACGCGGGATCACCATTAAACCAGCGGCTCCGACTTTCTTCGCGTGAGCTGCGTGTTCGGCCGCGAGTTTCGGATTTTGAGCCCCCGTCCCCACAACGACTGGGACACCCGCCTCAACCAATCGGCGAACGCCGTCTTGACGCTGTGCATCGGTTAACAACGGCCAATCGCCCATCGAGCCACAATACACAACGCCTCGCATGCCGACTTGGACGAGCTCTTGTGCCTTGCTTACCAATGCGTCCCACATCGGCTCACCCTTGGACGTACAGGGAGTCATGAGGGCGGGGATACAGCCTTGAAAAATGTTCGAACTCGCGGGCACAGTCAGCACCTCGTATCAAAATTGACTCGACGAAAACACGGTGAAGCACAAAGTTTACATCGTTTTCGTCCTTCCGTCTTGCTTCAATCTCGACAGCCAACTTAAAAATGCGCATAGTCGCAAACCACCCGCGTGCGGCACGAGCCGACGAGACGCCCAAGCGAGCCCCGTGATGATTTCTGAATTCCTCAAGCAGCTGGTTCCGCCACTTACCGGCGAAGAGCTTTTCGATTACCTAGCGGATATCGTTTACTTCATCAAGGATTCGCGAGGCGCGTACCTCGTCGTCAATGAAACGTTGGTTGCGCGATGTGGTGTTGCCAACAAACAATCGCTGATCGGCCGCACACCCGCTGACGTGCTCCGCGCGCCGCTGGGCGATCGATTTGCGGCTCAAGACCGTGATGTGCTTGACACCGGTCGGCCACTATTGTCGCAACTCGAGCTGCATGTTTATCCCACCGGCGACGTCGGCTGGTGCATCACCACCAAGTTGCCACTACGCAATCATTCGGGAGCGATCGTTGGGCTTGTCGGAGTTTCGCAAGACCTCCGAATTCCTGATATCGAGACAGAAGATTACCAACAAATGGCCTCGGCTATTGCATTCGCCGAACGCCACCTGGCGACGCCACCGTCGGTTGCAACGCTCGCCGAGATCGCCAAGATGTCTCGGTATCAGCTCGATCGACGGATGCGTCGCGTGTTTGGTTTGGCAACAGGCCAATGGATGCTGAAGGTTCGCTTGGATGCGGCGCAACGTCTCTTGAAAGAAACAAAGATCTCCGTCGCTGCGATTTCGCAACAAGCGGGTTACTCCGACCAGAGCGCGTTCACTCGCCAGTTTCGTCGAGCGACGGGATTGTCACCCATCGAGTACCGCGCCGCCCGACACGTCCCAAGTGATACTGCGCGGCGACCAACCAGTCGATGACAGACGATTGTCCCGAGAGTTACTTGTCGCCAATTCCGTCAGCGAATGGATCATCGGCTTGGCGAACGAGTGTACCTTCGCTGCATACGTATGCACGACCGACGACACGCGGAATGATCATTCCGTCTTGATCCACGGTATAACTCGCTTCGAAACGGCTGCCGATAATGCTTTCCTGGATCCATGTTTCACCGGGGCTGAGTTTTCCATCGGCGGCCAAACAGGCAATCTTGGCGCTTGTACCCGTTCCACACGGCGAGCGATCGTACGCGCCGCCTGGGCAATAGACATAGTTGCGGCTGTCGACCCCGGGCACGATGCTTGGCTCAAAAAACTCGACGTGATCGATCTCTGCGCCGTCCGATCCCGTGATGCCTTGTTCGTTCAAAGCAACTCGTATTCGTCGAGCGGATTCAGTCAACGAGGCGAGGTTGGCAAGCGAAATGTTGCACGGCGAGTGATCGGCCAAGAAGAACCAATTGCCGCCCCAGGCCACATCACCGGTGATGCTTCCGAGACCCTCGACGTTCACCGACACAGAACGATGAAGTCGATAGCTCGGTACATTCTCGATCGCAACCGTGTTGGCATCTAGCAAATCGACTTCAACGATACCGACGGGGGTCTCGATCCGGTGCTTGCCCAAACCGATGCGTCCAAGATGATGCAGTGTAACCGCCAAGCCGATGGTGCCGTGACCACACATGCCTAAATAGCCTGTGTTGTTGATGAAGATCACACCAGCAGCGCAATTCGTGTCTTTGGGTTTGCACAACACAGCGCCAACGAGCGCGTCCCAGCCTCGGGGTTCCAAGATGACGCAACGTCGAAACCAGTCAAGGTTTTTGAGTTGCTGCAGTTGCTCACTTGCCGAGCCGTCGCCCAAATCAGGAATGCCGGAAGTGACAACCCGCGTAGGCTCGCCTTCAGTATGCGAATCGATGAACTCAATGCGACTAGATTGCAATCGCGTGCTCCTTCAAATAGAACGCTAACCCAACAATACCTGAGCGGTTTGGACGCTAGCCCCCGGCCCTATCGACAGGGCATCGCAGTGTATCTCGCCCCGCACAACGTTGCTTGTTCGATTCGCAACATCTCACTTGAATATGCGCACAAACGGCCGAAACTCAGTTCGATCACATGCTGCAAATTCACATGCTGTAAATTCGCATGCTGCACGTTCGCATGCTGCACGTTCGCATCAACAGCCCGCAGGTAGTTGGAGTCGAAAACTCACTTGCTCGCCCGCACGAAAGGGGACGAGGGAGTTTTCACCGAACGAAAACGAGTTGGGAACCGTCCAAGGTTCTCTTACCAATGTCATTGTCCCCGTGTTCCTGGCCAGACCATAGAAGTCCGCGCCGTGGAAACTCGCAAAGCCTTCGAGTCGGTCGAGTGCTCCGGCCCGATCGAACACTTCTGCGTAGAGCTCAATGGCTGCGTGTGCCGTGTAAATACCGGCACAACCACAAGCGGCTTCTTTCGCATTTCGAGAGTGCGGTGCGCTGTCCGTACCGAGAAAGAACCGAGGATGCCCGCTGGTTGCCGCTTCGACTAAGGCCACACGGTGCTCTTCGCGTTTGAGAATCGGCAAACAGTAATGGTGCGGGCGCAATCCGCCTTCAAACAAGGCGACTCGATTGAGCAAACAATGATGCGGCGTGATCGTTGCTGCCACGCGCTCCGAAGCCGACTGAACGAACTGCACACCTTGCTGGGTCGTCACATGCTCCAACACCACTCGAAGATTCGGAAAGCGTTTAACGACGGGAGCCAAAACACGATCAATGAACACCGCTTCGCGATCAAACGTATCGACCGTCGAATCCGTCGTTTCGGGATGGACGAGTAGCGGCAAGTCCTGGTCCTGCATCGCTTCGAGAACATCAAAGCAGTTCGCGATCGTTTGCACACCATGATGCGAATTCGTCGTCGCACCAGCAGGATACCATTTTACCGCATGAACGAACCCGCTTGCCTTGGCCGCCACGATCTCCGACGACGGTGTTTGCTCCGTCAAGTACAACGTCATCAACGGTTCGAAGCTCGCGTCGGCGGGAACCGCTGCGAGAATCCGCTCACGATACTGTGCGGCGAGTTCGGTCGAGACGATCGGAGGCACCAGGTTCGGCATGATGATCGCACGAGCAAATCGCTTCGCACAATGTGGCACAACTAGCCGCATCAACTCGCCATCGCGAACATGCAAGTGAAAATCGTCTGGCGTGGTAATCGTCAATGACTGCATGCAACTGGCGCCGACGG
Organism: Pirellulaceae bacterium; assembly: GCA_041739875.1. Taxonomy (GTDB): domain Bacteria; phylum Planctomycetota; class Planctomycetia; order Pirellulales; family Pirellulaceae; genus JBBSJZ01. Next base: position 16,223 of record JBGSNA010000216.1, on the reverse strand, counting down.
TTTAATTCTGGGAAGTCAATGTCTGGGACGAAAACGGAATCACCTGTCCTTCGACCAAGCGATCACAGGCGATTCGGAAACTCAATTCTCCAGCTTTTGCCGGAATTGTAAACTGGCGTTGTTCGCCCGGAAGCAAGTGTTTCAGCGAAACGGTGGACCGAATCTCGCTGCCAGACTGCACGATCGCTGGATAGGCGTCAAAGTAAATCGGTGCGACGCCGCGATTGGCGATGATCCCGCGCGTCTGGGTGCCGTTGGTTTCTAGCGATTCAAGGTGAAATTTGTAGCCGCTTTGCATTCCCGCCTCACGTAGTCGATCGAGCGATTGATACTTGGCTTGGTCGTCGCCGATCATGAACGAAATATGAAAGCGAGCCGCTGCATCTTCGAAGCTATCGCCGTTAGGGCCCTGCGGAGCCAACGCCATTCGTTGGTCACGCTTGTTGTAATAGCTGAATTCGCCACCCGCAGGTGCTCGTTGCCAACGATCGTCTCCGAACGCTTTCCAATTCAGTGCATTGACCTTCGGATGCTCCTTGCTGAGAAACGAATCGTCGAACAGCCCGAATCCGAGACCTCGTAACTCGTCGTCCTCGGCCATGGGCGACCATTCATCATCGGCGGCGTCGATCGAAATCATCCAAGGCAATTGTTTGAACGTCGCGTCCAAGTGCTTGGCAAATCGAGCTTGGAACGCTTTGCTCGGAAACGTTTTGCCGACATCGAGCGGTCCATCATAAATGTGATACTCCGCCCACAAGCCAAAACCGGTCTGCAGAAACGCGAGGCGAGGATCGTTGTCATATCGTTTCGCAAACTCGCTGTAGAAATCGATCGCGAACGTTTGTAGCGCTTCATGTGACCAATCGCAAAATCCAGTCGGCTTGCCTTCGCTCTTGGCCGTGACCTCAGCGTAGTCGCTCAGTTGCTTTAAGTAGGCTGGCACCGTTGTGGGTTTGCCGACATAGACAAAGTAGAACCTCAGCACTGCCTGGTGTCCGCGGCCAGCGATGGCGGAGAGTTTCTTGTCCACCGCTTGCCAATCGTACGCACCCTTTTCGGAAACGACTTGATCGTACCCCACATAGGAATACTCGAGCTGGATCGCGTCCGTTTTGTTCTTGTCATTGTCGTCCCACAACACGATCCCGGTCATCGGAGCAACCGTTTCAGCAGTGCTCGCCACCGACACGCGTTGCCAAGAATCCGCCGCTGTGACAACGACAGTCCATTGAATGGAGAAAACGATCAGCAGTTTGATTCGCGAGAGATGCATTTTGAGGGTCAACCATTACTTATGATTCCACTCGAATTTTCGAGCTAGCTATGAAAACTAAAACCTTGACACTTATAAGCGGCGGGTTATACAAAAGCAAAGGTGGCCAATCAAATTGACAAAGTCTGCCCCCCCAAGACCCTCGGACACGACAATGAAAATGTTTCGCATCCGTTACGATCGCTTGATCAGTCTCAGTACCGTTCTGGTCTGCGCGACGGTCGTCGCCCAATCACCCGGCGTGGTCATCGACACTGATCGACTGGCTCGATTAAAGGCAACCCAGATGCCGGCGATTAACGAACCCGTGCTTTTCAATACGGAATCTGCGGACGCGATCCTGTCCGCGATCGAAGTTTTTCCGCCAGACAATCCCTGGAACATTCCCATTGATTCGTGGCCGTTGGCTTCGAACTCCTCTGCCATGATTCAAGCGATCGGCACTGACAAGCCGTTGCGATGCAACCCAGATATGGGATTCGTGATCGTGCCGCCGAGTCAACCGAAGCTGGACGTGAAGTTGTCGCAATACGCCACGGAGTCTGACAAAGGACCGTATCCCGTGCCCGCGAACACGCCCATCGAAGGCTGGCCGGCTTCGTTTCAACGTAACGCCGATACGCAAAGCCTCACTCTGGATGATGTCCAACGCGGTCAACCCGACTTGGATGCGGATCGTCATGGAATTGTCGTGGATCCCGTCAATCGAAAACTATATGAGTTCTATCGACTGACCAAAACCGATCATGGTTGGTCAGCCGAGCAAGCGTCAATATTCGATCTCGCGTCGAATCGACTGAGGCCCGACGGATGGACGAGTTCGGATGCGGCGGGGCTACCTATTTTCCCTTCGGTCGTTCGCTTTGACGAGTTGGAGCGTGGGAAGATCGAGCACGCGATGCGAGTCACTTTCAAGAACACTCGCCGCGCCTATGTCTATCCAGCAACGCATTTCGCGAGCAGCAAGACGGATGAAAACCTTCCGCGAATGGGCGAACGCTTCCGACTCCGCCAAGATTTTGATTCGTCAAGTTTCTCACGCAATGCAAGGACGATCCTGGAGGCATTGAAAAGGTATGGAATGCTCACCGCCGACAACGGAATCGATCTGGCGATCTCGATTGCCCCAGACGAACGCATTGCGGAGATGCACGACGAGTTGCGGAAAGTCAAAGCGTCTGATTTCGAAGTCGTGACGCCACCCGATGGATACATCCCGCCTCCGTGACTGTTACTCGCACACAAGCGTGATCGACTGGGTGGGCGGTTCGGCATCGACGCATGACGTGACTGGGAAAGCGAATCGTGACGTGATGCGGTCGTCTATCGGGCAACCGCACCGCTGATGATGGAACTTGCACTGCGAGGGCGGCCGAGTAAATCTTCCGCAAGACTAAACTCCGCAACACCATGCCGAAACGTTTCCTCCGCCACAGGCGTTGCATCGCGATGCTCGGCGTTCCAAGTCACGTGTTGGAAATCCTCCAAACCGCGGCCGAGCGTCGAGCCCGTCTTCGGGCCATCACCGTAAACGACGTTTCCCGTAATCTTTACGCCCTCGTAACCGTTGGCGAAGTGCAATGCGTTGTTCTCACGCGAGACAATCACATTGTTCGCTAGAACCATGTTGGATCGCGCGTTCCATGAACCACCTCGAAACACGTGCGCGGTGTTGATCATCGTGTTATGAATGACCTGGAGATTGCTCGTTTTGCCCTGGTGATCCGTACTCGCAAATGCTGCGTTCTTGCCGTCGATGAGAAGGTTGTTGCGGACAATCGCTTCACCCTGTACCTGCATCACACTATCGAGACTGCGGTAACACTCGTTGCGCTGGATCACGTTTTGGGGCTTCCCGTTTGTCCCGTAGACTGTGATGCACGGATAGTTGCAATCGTGGACTCGGTTCTCCGCAATCAAATTCCCCCAAGAGCCTTGTTTCACTTCGATTCCGTCGCCCTGGCTTCCGCGACAATTGAAGACATGATTCAGAGCGATCACACTTTCGCTCATGATCACATCGCCGTTATTTCCACCGAGATACATTCCTTCGGCGGTCCCGTTTCCATCATGGATCGTGTTGCGTGTCAGATAGAGCTGGTTCGTGTCGGCGGAGTTTGCACTGAGACAAACCTCTTGCGTGTGATGGATATGGCATTGGTCGATCCACACGTTGCGGCATTGGCCAAGACGAATTCCGTGGCTACCACCGGTGAACTCCAAACCACGAAGACACACATAGGCAACCGGTTGGCCGTGGCCGATATTGAGGATATTCTGCCGAGCATCCGGACGAGTGATGATCACGTCCGCACCCGGTTCAGCGACGATCCAAACCGGAGCTTCGACGGTTCCTGAGATCGACAAATCCCACAACCGATCGACGCTGTAGGTTCCCGTGCCGATCACGAGTTGGTCTCCTGGAACGAGTGCTTGAACAGCTTTGACGAGCGCGTCGCCGTTCTGTGTCGGCGTCGCATTCGGCTGGGCGAGCACCTTCACAATTCGGTTGGGTTGGACGGACGCCCACGCTGGTTCATAATTCTTTGCTACTGCCGATGGCTGTGCCAGCAATGAAGCCATGAAAAAAGTAATGAGAAATGCCAGCGAGATATGGAATCCCATCGCTAGAATTCGATGATGCCGATGTTGCACGGGAAGCCTTTCGTCTTGAAATTGGATCACGGTCGAGGTCCGTAAATGGGGAGGGGTTGATCGCTTTCGTAAGCTCCGATATCTGGACCTTGGCCAAGATACTCGTTGTTTACATTTGAAATCATCAACGCTCGATCGACGACGAGACTCGTCGATTCTGGTCGAAGGTCAACGGGAGGATAGAGCGTGTTAGGTTGATCGGGAAAAGCAACTCGGTCGAACGTCAACATTGGATTCTCACCGAGTTGGATTCCGTGCGGTTCGTACTCCACGCCTGGCAGTTGAGTGAACGTCCATTGACGGAATTTGCCGAACAACGGTTGTCCATACGTCCCATACCCGTTGTAATCAAATTGGCAATGTGCACCAAAATTTTGTACATCGACGGCGCGCCCCGTACCAGCACTGTAGCCGCCAAAACTGTCTTGGCTGGATTTGCCACCGACAAACAAATTATTGCACACCAACGCATGATCGAAGGGATCGCTTGTGTAGTTGCCGAAGCCATCACCCGCCTTGACGACCGTGTTGTGCAAAATGACATCACCTTGGCTCGCCCGGTGAAGCTTAAAGCCACTGTAGCTGAGGTTGTACATGGCGTTTCGAATAAAGTAATTGGGGCCTCCGAGTCCCGGCTGTGAACTGATACCAACGAAACAGTTTGTAATCCGATTGCTCATCACGCGACAATTACTCGAGGCAAAGTCTGCTTCGATGCCATCATCGAGTCCAACTCGAATGTCGTTGTTCATGAAGTCGTTACACATCTGCTCGACGGCGCCTTCGTCTTCCTTGTGCGAAAGACAGTCGCGAAAGCCACTGACGCGATTGTGGCAAATCACGTTTCCGCTTCCCGTGATCTCTATTCCATCACCTTCGTTGTCGCCGTCAGCACCCATGATCGACGGATCCCACTTGCGGATACCTGTGATGATATTGTCGGCAATGTAGCCATTCATCATGCCTGGCTTGTACGCCTTGATGCCCCACTGGGCATTGATTCGGCATCGCATCACCGCGCAATCGGAGCTGCCATTGAGTCGAACGGGACCATTGACGGTGACGCCTTCGAGATAAACCCATTTCCGATTCGTCATTCCGACTTCGCTGAAGATCGCATTGCCACTGTTGGATCGATAGACGATTGGCTTGCCCGGTTCGCCGTCTTTATTGAGGTACACGTCGCCATAGTTGCCATCGGCGAGCAAGACGACATCACCTGGCTTTACCGTATTCAATTCGCCTGGGCTAGCGTTCACGACACGAGCGTCCTTCGCGGCCGCAGGCACCGGGCGAGTACGCACTCGGGCAACTCGCTCAGCCGATCCACCATCCGGATCATGTAGACTGAGCTCAAGATCGTATTCCGTATCTGGTTGCAAGTTAAAAACACTGCCGCTGAGCCGATTCGTCCAATGCAGAATCGGAGATGTCTTGACACTCGCCCCCGCAGGAACCCGGCGCAACGGCATTCCCGGCTGCCACTGATCCGCTCCGCGAGCACGAAATCGGACAGTACAAACGGCGTCGAGATCATCGTCCCCGTCAATCTGCCATTGGACGGCGAGATTCGTGATCGTGGGAAACGGTGTAGAGACCTCACCCGGAATCGTCGCGTCGCCGGCGTACGACAGCGTGTGAATGAAAACAGCCGCCAAGACGAACGCATTTCTCATGCTGATTCAACCGCCAACTCACATTGAATTATTGAATTTGGAATCACAATGTCCATAAGGACTCCATCGCCAAATAAGTTGCTGCGCCGGACAGGTAACCGAGGACAGCCCACAAGCTGATCTTTCGCAAATACCAAACAAAGTCGATGCGTTCTAAGCTCATCGCAGCCACGCCTGCGGCGCTGCCGATAATCAGGCAGCTTCCGCCTGTTCCGGCACAGTACGCCAGGATTTGCCAGAACCGGTGGTCTTTCGGGAAATCGTACATGCGAATCCCCCCAGCCACTAACGGGACGTTGTCAACGGCACTGCTCAAGAACCCAATCAACAGCGCAATCACACTTTGATTCCCCACCGTCGCGTCCAAACCGCGAGCGAGCCGTTCGAGCATTCCGACGGACGCGAGGCATTCAACGGCGAGAAGTATGCCGAGAAAAAACAGGATGCTACTGGTGTCGATTCGCTGCAAGATTTCGAGCACATGCGTACTGCTTTTTGTCGTGTCGTCGAAATCACGCCGCATGACTTCCGCCACAAACCATATCAGACTCAAACTCAGAAGCATGCCCATGTACGGTGGAAGATGCGTGATCGTCTTGAACACGGGAACCGCCAACAAACAAAACAGCCCGAGCCAAAACATCAAATGAATCTGCCATGACTTGAGATTCTTGTGTTCGGAACCATGGGTGTTGATGGGGCGCTCGACAATGCCGGTCAGCTTGAACGAGAGCACAATCAGTGGCACAAGCAGGCACACGAGACTCGGAAGAAACAGGTGAGTGATGACAGTCATTGGCGAAAGTTTTCCCGCGATCCACAGCATGGTGGTCGTCACGTCACCGATCACCGACCACACGCCGCCCGCATTTGCGGCGCATACAATCATCCCTGCGTAGAACCAGCGTGTCTCGCTATCCGAAATCAATTTTCTCGAGAGCGAGATCATCACAATCGTTGACGCGAGGTTGTCCAGAACGGCTGACATGAAGAACGTCAACATCGAGAAAATCCACAACAGTTTAACTTTGCTTGTGGCTTGGATTCGGTCGGTAATGACCTTGAACCCTTCGAACGCGTCGACTAACTCGACAATCATCATCGCGCCCAAAATGAAGAACAACACGCCTGAGATTTCACCCAATGCGTGCAACAATTGTTCTTCGAGCAGATACTCCGACGCTAAGTTGCCATGTTCCACCACCGACGCTTCGCTAGGTGGGTTGCCAATATCCTGATCGCTTTTCTGGATGGACTCCAAGAAACGGATGAAGTCCTCCGAGTGCGTCTGATGGAGGTTCGCCGCCGGCTGAGCTGGCGGTAACGTCGATGCATGCTCAACACTGCCGTACTGCAAGCTCTCGTGCGATTGCCCGCGATCTTCAAGGGCGATCTTTATCTGGAACCATTCCGGGACTTGCTCGTTCGTTAGCAATGCGGGGCCAGGCAATTGTCCATTCACACTGAGCGCATAAATTGTCCAACAGACCACGCCGGTCGCGAGCGCCGATCCTGCCTTGTTCAGCCCAATTGAATGTTCCAGTGCGATGGCCGCGTAGCCAGCAACAAACACGCCAACAATCAGCCAAATTACCATGTGCTATCGATACTCCTTGCAACCCGACCCCATGTAAATCAGTCACTCACCTCTCGAGAACGCCAAATGTTCTTGTTTTAGGGTACAGGCGGGTATTGCTTTAGATCAAATAGATGTACACACGTAGGTACATTCAAAAAACAAATGGTTCAGCAGGTTTTGCGCAGCCCGCAATCCAACGTAGTGCAGTTTTTTAAACTGCCATCGACCTACGTACCCAGCGTTCCCATTATTTCCGCCCTCAAACCAACCCCCAGTCCCCAGCCCCCAAAACTTAAACTTCCCAGTCGGCGTAGCCTCGCACAGTCTTGTCGTCAGCTGTTTCCGAGATGTGCGACGCACCTAAACACACGTGCGAGGCACCTAAACGCGTCACGGATTGATCCCCCAAGAATGCCAGCACCCCCGTACTTCTTCTCGTGATCGCGTCGGTTATCCCACCGCTGACGCGTTACGACGACCTTTTCGTTTTCAGCGAAGCAGTGTCTTGCGATGCGGCTTGTGTCACTAACGATAACCATGCCTTGGCCACATTGCCGCCAACACGGTTTCCGAGCAAGACATTCAGCACCTCCCGGCTGACGTTTCCAAGCGATTTCACGATATCCTGATAATCGGGGCGAGCGATAAACTCCTCTCTTTGCTCCGGAGTCACCTGTGCAACCTGAATCAGGAAATTGAATTGCAAGTCGGTCATCGGGAGTCTCGGCTGGAACGAAGGAAAGATCACGCAATAGTATTCCGTTTACCCCTCCAGCGATGCAGTGCGTTTTTCGATAAAATTAAGAAAATATTAAAAAAATCGGTTGCACGCAAGCAACGACGACCTTTCGTTTCGGACAGCAATCCTTGGAACTGGATGCGCAATGGATGCATTTTAAGTGCCGATACAGTCGCTCTGCCGATGCACTGGCATTGCCGATGCAGGCAAATTTTCGATGCAGTCTACTTGCCCGGCTTCGAACGATCCGGTGAATGCAACGCTTGACGCAAAACATGAGCCAGATCAGTGATTGTAAACGGCTTTTGCAGCACGCCGGCTGGTGCAGGAACATCGCCATGCGGCTTGTCTTCACGCAGATAACCGCTGCACAAGATCACAGGAAGGCCTGGGCGAATGTGTCCGATTTCCTTCATCGTTTCAAATCCATCCAAACCTGGCATCGTGCGATCAAGCAGCACGGCATCGACAATCAGTTCTGGCCAGGATTGCAAGAACTGCACCGCTTCGTCACCACTACTTGCCTGGAACGTGCTCACTCCATGGCTCTCGAGCAGCCCCGAAATGGCACCGCGCACGGCATCCTCGTCATCCACGATGAGCACGCGTAGCGATTGCAGAAAACGATTCGCCTCCGGAGCAACAGACGACACTTGCGTTTCGTTCGAGCAAGTTGCATAGACTGGCAATAGGATCTCAAACTCTGTCCCAGATTCCGTGGATGAGGTGCAAGAAATCGTTCCCTGGTGCTGCTTCATGACAGCATAGCACATCGCGAGACCTAAGCCGCTTCCGTGATTGACGCCCTTTGTCGTAAAGAATGGCTCAAACATCCGAGCACGTGTCTCGTCGTCCAAGCCTGTTCCGGTGTCTCGAATCCGCAACACCACCCATTCACGATCGTCATGGAACAAGATACTCGTCGATAGCAATATGTCGCCTCCGTCCGGCATCGCGTCTCGCGAGTTGTTGCACAGGTTAAAGATGACGTGCTCCAATTGCGGCCCATTGCCCAAGACCTCTGGCAGAGGCTCGTGGAGATCGATGCGAATACGGATTGACGCATCCATGGCTCGGGAGAGTAGTTGTGTCGCCGAGTGAACGACTTGATTGAGGCACGTTGATTTGCGTTCGCTCGCATCGCGGCGTGAGAAAACAAGCAATTGGCGGACCGTCGCCGCCGCCCGCTCCGATGCGTGAATTGCTTGATCCAAATGTTCCACAATTGTCGGGAGCGTCTTGTCGCTCGAATTTCGTACCGCTGTAATTCTGGCACACTCGAGATTTGCCACAATCGCAGTCAACAAATTGTTAAAGTCGTGAGAGATTCCGCCGGTCAAAGTGCCAACGGCTTCCATCTTCTGGGCTTGCAAGTATTGGCGTTCCAGCGTTTTGCGATCTGTCACATCAACCAGCGCTCCGCGCAGCCCCACAACGAATTGGTTCTCAACCAAGACTTTAATGACATGCTCCACCCACAAAAACTCACCGTCCTCACGCTTCATTCGGTACTCTTGTCGATAGTCCCGAAGGCTCTCTTCAGCGAGCTTGCGAGCACTCTCAGCGACTTGCAGATCGTCTGGATGAATCCTGCTTCGCCAGAACCCAGGCTCTCGCCACTCTGATTCGCTAAATCCCAAGAACGCATCGCAAGACTCGGTCACATAAGAAAACTGGTCGATGTTCTTGTCCGCTTCCCAGATCACAATTTTGGCGTGATCAATGACCAATTGGCAACGCGCTTCACTGGCCCTCAACTTCTCGTCCGCGTTGCCGCGAGCCATGGCTGCGGCAAACACCTCGCTCGCGGCCGCAGCAAAATCCAATTCGCACTGCGACAACGAGTGTCTCGTTGTCGAGCCGAACCCCAGCACACCAATTAACTCACCTGAATCAACGAGCGGTGCGTGAATGTAGCACCGGATCCCTTGCTCCAAAAACTCTTTCGCATACGGGCTAGCGTCAATCGCGTTCGCTGGACAATAAGCAATCTCGCCTTGTTCAAGTGTCGAGTTGAATTGTCGATTTTCTAAACTGTTCCGTTTGAGCTTGTCGGTAAGCTCGTTGCCAAGACCGTCCGACAATTCACAAGACAATTGCGAATTCTCCATACGAAAGCTGGCAAACTTGTCGCAATGCAGATGCTTGGCCAAACGCTTTAAAAGCAGCTTTCTTTCCGCCACCGAAGCCGTCTTCGCCATGAGCTCCTTCGCGATGTCGGACAACAGGGCCAATCCGGTCACTTGCCATTGCAACGCCGACTCCGTCTCTCGCTGGTCGGTAATGTCTCGACAGGCACCAAGGAATCGGATCGCTTTGCCTGTTGAATCACGAATGACCGATCCGCGGCTCTCCAATTTGCGAACCACTCCGTCCGATCGAATGATTCGCTCCTCTTGATGCAGAGTCTTGGTGCCATTCAATGCGGATTGGATTCCTTGCCAAACCGCCGCCCGATCGTCTGGGTGAATTCGCTCGACGAAATCCTCCAGTCGAAGCGGACGCGTTTGGCGTTCCATGCCGTAGATCTCGAACAGTTGATCGGACCAATGCAGCTCATTCGACTCCAGGTTCCAATCAAACGAACCAACTCCCGAGAGCGTCTGGATCTCCGCAAAAAGCGACTGATGCTCGAATTGACGTGACGGAAGATCGCGAGAAGTTTTGTTCAATTCTCTACCTCAATGCGTGAATTTTGCAGCCGCCAGTATAACCCATCGCTACCCGTGGTGAGGGAAAGGACAGGCGAAGTTTATCCCGCGACGAATTGTTGGATGATAACGACGACGAACCTCGCGGTGTAATTGCAAGATCATGGTGGACTCGCAAGATCGTGGTGTACCAAACCTCCGGATTACAGCGTCGAGCTTCTGGAAACTTGCTGTACAACCGACACTTTGCCAGCGCAAATCCGATCTTAATGAGGTATGTTTTCTGGCTACGCCAACACTCCAGCGACGTTCAGAACCGGTCGCTCGAAAGTGTGGGCCGCAAGGCTTCACCATCGGGTTGCCAACTTGATGCCGGACCATCGTTTATGGAGTACAATTCCGATGGTTCAATACTCATCTATGACAATCATCTTTTTCTGCGGAGCCCAAACATGAAGTTCAAAACTGTGACGCCTGAGTCCACACACGGATCGGTTGGATTGGGACGGGTGTGATGGGCTACAGCATGTGCGGGCACTTGATCAGCGCAGGCTACAAGATGACGGTGTACAACCGCACGTCCGGTAAAACAGATGGGCTCGTCGCACGCGGAGCCAACAAGGCCAAGTCGCCAAGCGAAGTCGCTTCCCAAAGCGATATCGTGTTCACGGTTGTCGCCATGCCATCGGATGTTCGCGAAGTGATCTTGGGTGAACGTGGCGTTCTCGCTGGCTCCAAGCCCGAAATGATCATTGTGGATATGTCGACAAGCCAGCCTTCATTGGCGGTCGAGATTGCGAAACAGGCTGCTGCGGTTGGCGTAACCTCCATGGATGCCCCGGTGAGCGGCGGCGATATCGGAGCAAAGAACGCCTTGCTCTCCATCATGGTTGGCGGCGATTCCGGCGGATTTGCTGCGCTCGAACCCTTGTTCAAGCTGATGGGAAAAACCATTGTCCACCAAGGCGCGCCTGGCCGTGGCCAACATACAAAAATGGTGAACCAGATCCTTGTTGCGAATAACATGATGGGTACGTGCGAGGCATTGCTTTACGCGCATCGAGCTGGACTCGACCTCGAATCTGTCCTCAAGAGTGTCTCCAGTGGTGCCGCCGGAAGCTGGTCACTGTCGAACCTCGGGCCAAGAATGATTGGCGGCGATTTCGAACCCGGCTTCTTTGTCGAACATTTCTTGAAGGACATGAAGATCATCCTAGAAGAGTGCGCCTCGATGCATCTCTCGCTGCCTGGCCTCGGTCTAGCGAACCAACTCTATCAAGCCGTCGCGGCACACGGCCATGGTCGATGTGGCACGCAAGCCTTACTGCTCGGACTCGCGGAATTGAACAATATCGATTGGAAAGTCGTCTGATGCGCACCGTATGACGCTGGCCTTGCGATGCCTTCCAGCATCGATTTGGAAAGATCATTAGCCGAGACCTTTTAGCTGGACAGCGCCAACTTCGTTTAACCGTTAGCCGCAGGCGTACGAGCGCATCGTTAATAGTACGCCTGCGGCTGACTGTTAAACAAAAAATCGAACTTGGCGCTGTCCAGTTAGCCAATGAACTTTTTCCACCAAGACTTTTCCTCCGCTGGCGGGTCGAAATGGATCACGGGCATGGCACGTGTCTTGTCAACACTGCCGGGTGCCCGCTGAAGCTGTCCTGATCGAACCTCGTCTTCGCTCGAGAATTGAACCTGAAGCTGCAATGCACCGACTTGCAAAATCTGGTTTGGCGCCAGCACTTGGTGATCGACTTTATTGTCGTTGACGTAAACCCCATTGGTCGATGCGAGGTCTTTCACAACCAGCGCTTCGTCGCCATTGAGAGCAAACGAACAATGCTGGCGGCTAATCGAATAGTGGTCAATGCAAACTTCCGAACCCGGTTCGCGACCCAACGTCGCTGGCGCGCGGAAGGTCCATGCACGCCCTTTCAATCCATCGACTTCATTCTTGAGCACGAGCTTGTAATACATGTTGAGCACCAACGGATGAGAGAGAAGAGATGGCTGCGCACAACCACTTCATTATTGTAAACACTCACGCTCCCCAAGGCATCAAGCTGCCAACCCAGAATCCGAGCCGCCAACCCAGAATTTGCTGAGATGGCATCCCGCCTGTGACCCGCGTTGACGAAGCCTGCGGTCCAATCTCTCTCACTCTGCGATTTGCGAAATGCCTGAAGAGCAGCCCACCAAGCTGCAACGCCCGCGTGGTATCTTGATCCAACGCTCTCGCACACCTCGTATATGCCTTCTGATTCCGGACATCTGGACCATGATCGATCGTTTTATTCTTGTACTGACGTTCATGCATATTGGTTTCGCAACCGTCGCGACCCAGGCCGCTGATTCGCCTGCTGCGCTGCCTTCGGAGTCGCCTGCTGTGTTGCCTGCTCCGAGGATCGATTGGGTCGTCATGACGGCGACCCAGCCACACGCCGATCTCGCATCGACGATCTGGTACGACGACTTCGATGGTGCCGAAAAGCCGTACACGGAAGCACAAGGCCCCGTCGTTTCGAGCGAAGCCTATGGCGGGTCGGGGCGTTCGATGCTGTCACAATACGATCAAGGCAGCCGGGGCGTTGGAAATCGCAAAGTCCTCTTCGGCGACAGCCCGAGCGGGAAAGTCGTCCGACGCGGCGAGTCCTTTGATGACGTGTACTGGAGGATCTACGTCAAACACCAAGTCGGCTGGCAAGGCGGCGGTCCCGACAAATTGTCTCGGGCGACAAGCATGACGTCGCCGAACTGGACCCAGGCGATGATCTCTCACGTTTGGAGCAGCGGCGAAGCACTCACGCTCGATCCAGCAACGGGTGTCAAGCAAGGCGAAATCGTAACCTCCAGATACAATGACTTTGACCATCTTCGATGGCTTGGTAATCGCCCCGCATCCCGTTTTCTGATTCACAGCACCGACGAAGCGGGTCGCTGGGTTTGCGTGGAAGCCCGCGCAAAACTGAACTCGCCTGGAAAGAAAGACGGTATCAACCAACTGTGGATCGACGGGCGATTGGAAGCCGAACGAGTGAATCTCGACTGGCGAGGCGACTACGATCGACATGGGATCAACGCAGTATTCCTGGAGTCGTATTGGAATGATGGATCGCCTGTTACCCAGTCACGTTGGATGGATAACTTGGTTGTCGCCACCGAACCGATCGGCCCTGTCGTCTGTCCCAAGAACCCGACTGTGATGAGGACGCCTTACCAAGCCGCTGGACAACTCGCGTCTTGGCAATTGCAAGCGGGTACGCTGGCGGATCAGCCGACTGTCGTCTGGAGCTCAAAGCCAGTCACTGGGTCGGTTTCGGTGCGAGTGGATGCCGAACAAGGCGACTTCTCAAGCGACTTGAAAAGCCAAGGCTCGCTGACTCCGGACCACACCTACCAATTCCGAGTGCGCCAAACGAATGACCTCGGCAATACATCCGACTGGAGCCCGTGGCATCAAGCGATTCGCATTGCCAAGCACTGAGGATCGTTCCACCCAGTTCGATCGCCAACAAGACGCGGCTGAATCACTTCGGCCGTGTGTTCGCGTGCATTGGTTTTAAATGCGCTGTTTTCAAATGCGCTGGCTTCAAATGCATCGGGTTGATATGCCCAGACGCTGTATCGCGGGACGGGGTGTCTCGACAGCTAATCCCGGCACGGATTCCCAATTGCCAAGTGCCGTCAACATCACGATGCTCCAACGTATAAACCATGCCGCCACGCGGCAACGCCGCAGTCTCATCCGCAGTCAAATGCAGTTTCCAAATCCCGCCCGGCTCGAAACAACATCTCGCGGGGTCAGTGATCTCAACGACCACACATCGGTCAACGTACTGGCTGTAAACTCGAAATCGTGGCACGTGACCTGACCAATCGACGCAATTGCCGCTCTTGTGATCAGCAATCTCGAGCGTCAAATCGCATGGCTGCCCCGGCTGAACATGAAACCATGACTGAGGCCCTCGAGCTGTGTCCGTCAACGGTGTCGCTTGAATGGCCATGTCAACAGTTCCTAGCGGTTCGTTCGATCCGGTCGCGAATTCAATCGCACTTGCCGCGGCAACGACGTAACCCAGAAATCGCGCACAAGTACTGGCGATCTACAAAGGCAAACTACGTGCCGATCGATGCAACGACTCGAATTTGGCCTCAATGCGGCGTTAATCCCCATTAAATCGTGATACAGCCAACCTGGTACCGTTAGCGAAACTTTCAAATCATCGTTCAAGCACCTTTACGAGGCATCGTGCCGAATATCCAGGCACCACCCAGCCCCAAAGTTCACCAGTTAGCAATACCTGGACAACACCTGGGGCTACTCACGTCATCTGATGCAGCGCTTCAACCAGTGCCTGAGCGCCAGCAGATTTCACAACGAATGGCCCTAGCTTCACGTCGAACTTCCCGTCTAGAGACAAATCGTTTAACCGTCAGCCGAAGGCGTACGCATTCTTTCCCGTCTTCACCACCATGAACGCCTACGGCTGACTGTTAAACAAAAGGAGACCCAACCATGATTCACGGATCTCACGTCATTATTCAGCACGCAATCGGGCCAAGCACGGTCCACAAGTCTCGAACTGTTGGATTTCCGTTTTTCGATGCATTTCTCCATTAGCGACTCGGTCCCGAAGCGTTTCAACCTGATTGTTTTTGACAGAGACACTCGCGTCATACGCAGCTAAGCGCCGCATAAGAGATCTACACTTGCGCCCGAGTCGCAACTCCGTTTCGAGGGTTCCGAGGCATCAGGCGACTCCGCAGTACGACGTTCACGCTGGCAATCTATCGAACAACCGCAACATGGTGAAAGCATGTGGATGGCCCCGGATATTCCCTTTCGCGAGAACTACAGTCCTGAAGACTAGGAGCGAGTTTTAGAAGTTGTCGATGATTTGGCGTCAATTCAAATTTACTACTACGATCTCAAGCCAGAAAACATTCAGTTGCGTGATACCGACTAGCCGACTGCATCGCGGGTTTTGGTGTTCGGATGTGGCAAATTTTCCACAACCGACTTTTGTGCGTGATCGCCACCAGACGCTCGCTGCCGCACCTTGGCCTGCTCGTCGTAAATCTCCCTAGCTCGCTGGGCACACATCTCGCCTTGGAGGGCTACGAAAAGACCCCGGGGCTACGAAAAGACCCCGGGGGTCTTTGGAGCGTTCGGGGGTCTTTGGAGCGTTCTAGTCACAGTGCTACCAAAATTCCTAGAACCCGGCAAAACACTTTGTGTGGCCCTAGTTGTCCCTAGTTGGCCTCGCCATCGAACCGGAACAAATCTGGCAGGGCTACGAAAAGACCCCGGGGGTCTTTGGAGCGTTCTAGTCACAGTGCTACCAAAATTCCTAGAACCCGGCAAAACACTTTGGTTGGCCCTAGTTGGCCCTAGTTGGCCTAGTTGGCCTCACCATCGAACCGGAACAAATCGGGCAAGAACGCACAGGTGTCGAGCGTTCTCAACTGCAAAGTTTACCAATTGCACTTAATGCAGGACTTAACTTTGGAAAGGTTGGAACTTGACGGCCAACATCTGTTTCTCGAGTTCAGCCTTGAGCTGAGTCGCTAAAGGGCCGTCAGCCGGAAGGTTTCGCAGCTCATAAGGATCGTTCTTCAGGTCATAAACCTCTGTCCAATC
>JBGSNA010000182.1:0-125251 GCA_041739875.1 Pirellulaceae bacterium | reverse complement strand
AACCTACTGCGGTCAGTTTCCTAACCAAACAGAGAAGTTGCGGGGACAGGATTCGAACCTGCGACCTCGAGGTTATGAGCCTCGCGAGCTACCTGGCTGCTCCACCCCGCGGTGAGGTGCTTGAACGGCTGAAGAAAACCTCAGTCGCGTGCAAGTGAGACGAGGTTATGAAGTTTTGGGTTCGCGCTGTCAACGGGATGCTCGCTACTTTCTTTGGTCTTGCGAGTTTGTGTCGAGCAGAAGTTCGGTTTTTCTGAATTTTCCGATTTTTTTGGTTCTCGAAGTTGATCCGAAATTCGTCTCAATGGGATTGAATGTCGCTCAAGCTTGGCCAGCGGCTCGACTCAGCTTCAGGCGGTAGACGTGGGGTAGCTGACAATCCTTGCACTTTTGATTGAAATTCGTTGCGGTTAGATCGCGTACGGGAGCTTTCGATGCCGTACAATGTTGCGTGGACCTGCAGTGTTCGTTTTCTTGCGGCAGCGGTATTGGATTCGCTCGATTGCCTCAGGCTATGTCAAATACACCTTTTTCTTCTGATACGTCGGATTCGACTGCCGTGGGGCCTGCGCCGCCGTTGGCGATGGGTAATACGCCGCCGCTTGCTCCGCCGCCGCTTGCTCCGCCGCCACTTGCTCTGCCTACGCTTGCTGCTCCTTCGGTTACGGAGCTACCTACTCGAAAGCCAGCAGACCCCGTTTCGGCAAATGTGCCGAGGGCGTCAGGGATTCGCCCCATCCCGCCACCGCCGCCCACTCGCGCGACGTTACCGCCAATTCGTCCGTCGTCGACTTCCGGGGCTGGCTCGTCGAACCTCCCAAATCAACCAGCTGCTGTGAAGGCTGTATCGGGTGTCGGTTCAGCAAAGTCAGGTCGTTGGCGAGACGAAATTCCTTCTTTGACAACTCCATCGTTGAAGGCGGGTGCTTCAACCGCAGGAGCGACGGCAGGTGGTGCAAGCGACGAAGACGGCAATCCGCTCGAAACGGTTCATCGCACGACTCCGATTCCGTCGTGGTTGATCAGCACGGTATTGCACTTGCTGCTGCTATTGATCCTTGCACTGATTTCATTGCCGCCGGGTCAAGGACTTTCACGTGTCTTGTTGACGATCGGGCAAAGCGAGCGTGAGACAGCGGTGGAGCTCGATGAATTCTCGATCGATGCCACAGAACAGCTGACGGATTCGGATGCATTGGAAGACACACCAATGGATTTGGACATTGAAAGCTTGTTGACGGAGGTCACGATGGATGTGCCCATCCTGATGACGGAGGCTGGACAAAGTGAATCTAGCGAAAACATGACTGAGCCGGTTGAGTTGCAAACGGGTGAGTCAGCGACATTGAACATTACGAAGCCGATGTTTGGCGGCCGCAGTGGTGCGATGCGGAAGGCGTTGCTTGCGATCTATGGGGGCACCCAAGAGACCGAGGACGCGGTTGAGCTTGGATTGCAATGGCTCAAGGCCCAGCAACAACGCAATGGCAGTTGGAGTTTGCGAGGCCCGTACAACGACGGCGGCACGAGTGAGAACAATTGTGCGGCGACAGCGATGGCACTGATCGCGTTTATGGGTGCTGGAAGTACACACCTTGATGGACCGTACGCCAAGGAAGTGGATCGTGGCATCAAGTGGTTGGTTGGCCAGCAAGATCGAAACGGCTTCATGGCCAAAACGGCTCGAGACCACGAACGCATGTATGCCCAGGCTCAGGCGATGATTGCGATCTGTGAGTTGTATGGTATGACGCAAGACAGCTGGCTGAGAAGGCCGTCCGAGTTAGCGGTCGAGTTTGCAACGGAATCCCAGGCGGCTGAGGGTGGTTGGCGATACGAACCTGGTTTTGACTCGGACACGTCGGTCACGGGTTGGTTCTTGATGGGGCTCAAGAGCGCCCAGTCGGCCGGAATTCCTGTAAAGCAAAAAGTATTTTACGGCGTGATTCGCTTTCTTGATTCTGTACAAAGCTATGACGGAGCGGCTTATGGCTATCAACAACGACGTGAAGCATCGCCAGCGATGACAGCAGAAGGATTGTTGTGCCGACAGTATCTGGGATGGGAAAAGAACGTTCCCGCGATGCGACTTGGGCTCGAGACGCTTGTCGACGGTCACATGATGAGCTTGAGTGATCGCGACGTTTACTATTGGTACTACGCGACTCAAGCACTTCATCACTACGGTGGTCCGATGTGGAAGCGATGGAACGCGGTGATGAGTCAAGAATTGCCACGTGCGCAGGTCAAGCAGGGTGCAGAGAAAGGCAGTTGGTCACCGCAACAAGACGATTGGGGCGGAACGGCCGGAAGACTCTACACAACGTGCTTGTCGATTTACTGTCTTGAAGTCTACTATCGGCACATGCCGCTGTACTCGCACAGCGAATAGGGACATAGCGAACCGTCGCCAGTCGTTCTTGGACAGCCGTCAGTAGACAGAAAGAGACAGATGTTATTCCGCTTGAATCAGCTTTGCGTGGTGGATGTTGTTGGGTCCGAGGCCGACAAAATTCTGCACAACCTGACGACGAATCACGTGCGTGCGCTCGACGTTTCGTCTGGGTGTGAGACGTTTATTACGGAGGTGCGTGGCAAGATGTTGGGCCACGTTTTAGCGTACCGCAACACCGCGGGTTATCGACTGATCGGTGCATCCGGACAGTCAGAGAAAATAGTCGCCCACATTGATCGTTACACCATCCGCGAAGACTCGCACCCGAGCGTCGAAGATGACAAGTGGTGTGGATTGCTAGTTTCCGGTGATTCGCTTGCCAAGTTGAATGTTGCGAAGTTGATGCCGGCAGAAACGGACGTCGACGAGAGTCTCGTTTATCGACACGATTTGATTGACGTCGCAGGTCGTTGTATTGATTCCTATGACGTCAATTGGCTCGGCGCGTCTGCGGTGCTGTTGTTGGTTTCTCGTGAGACAAGCGAACAGGTGGCAGCCTCGTTGGCAACCGACGGTGACGCGTGGCACGATGAGGCAGAGTTCCACCGACAGCGAACGTTGGCCGCGATACCGTGGTATGGCATCGACTTGGACGAGACGAATTTGCCACAGGAAGCCAATCGAGACGCGGAAACGATTTGCTTCACCAAAGGTTGCTATCTGGGCCAAGAAACGATCGCTCGTTTGGATGCGTTGGGGCAGGTCCAGAAAAAGCTGGTGCGTTGGTCGCTCGATGCGATGGCTGTGGCGGGCACGACCTTGGACGTCGATGGTAAGCCCGTCGCTCGATTAACCAGCATCGCGAAGTCGACTCATGTGCCAAAAGAAGCGGTTTCCCAGGTCGAGACGGTGGCATATTTCGCTTGGGCGATGACACGGCGAAGTCATTTCGGCTCGGGCTCGAGTGCCTCGGGGATCGATTCAGCAAGCGGAAATGTCGTCAACGGAACGGTTTTGTAGCGGCAAGCGTAAGGCATAAGGCGAATCGTCACATTCCGCTTTCGTCTCGAATTCGTCACGATAGAGCCTATGTCAGAATCCATCCATGAATTCGAAGAGTTGTTAGCGAAAGTGCGAGCAGCGGACGACACCGCGACGGCGGCGCTTTGGCAGACCTATTTTGAGCGGCTTGTTCGAGTTGCTGCGAGACGCTTACCAGGGAATCTGCGTCGCGTGGGTGACGAGGAAGACATTGCGCTCTCGGCATTTCACAGTTTTGTTGCAGGCGTTCAAGGCGATAAGTTTCCGGATCTAGCGGGTCAAGAAAATCTCTGGGGCTTGTTGATGACACTGACAACACGCAAGGTGCATGCCCACATGCGTCGTCAAACTCGCCAGAAACGCGGAGGCGGCGACGTTCGCGGCGAGTCGGTATTTACCTCGCCAGATGGAGAGGTGATCGGAGCCGGGATGGGGGATCTCACGGCTGGCGACAAGACACCCGACGTACAAATGGAATTGTCCGAAGCTTGCGACGAGTTACTGAACCAATTACCTGATGAGCAGCTTCGCCAAATCGCTATCATGCGGATGGACGGGTACCTCGTTGACGAAATCGCAAGCATGCTCGAATTGAGCAAACGCGCGGTGGAGCGACGATTGCAGCTAATTCGTAAGTTGTGGTCCGAAGCGTTATGAACATAAACGAACTTTCGGCGAAGGAGTTGGCCAGGATCGATGCGATCTGTCTCGAGTATGAAGAAAAACTGAGACGGGGCACCGCGGAACCTGTGGAGGTTGTCGTTGAGAAATTTGGAGGCAAGTATGCGGCTATCCTTCAAGCGGAACTGGAGGCAGTTGCATTTGAGATCTCAGCTGCCGACGAGCTAACTCGCGCTCCATTTATTGCTGGCGAAGATGTCGATGGTGTCCACCCATTTTCACCGCCAGTGCAAAAATCCAAGTTCGCAAATCTGTCAGCAGGCATGGGGCAAGACAGCCCAACCGAGACGCTGCCGACGCCGGGACGCATGGTGGGACCTTACTTGCTTGGCGAAGTACTCGGTCGTGGCGGAATGGGCATCGTATTCAAAGCGACGGACACACGATTGGAGCGTCAAGTAGCGATCAAGATGCTCGCTGTGACGGGCAAGAACACCGAAGCGCTTGCAGATCGATTCCAACGCGAAGCAAAAGCAGTTGCCGGATTGAGCCATCCCAACATCGTTGAGCTCTTTGATGTTGGCGTGGTTGATGGAGTGCCGTACGCGGTGATGGAGTATTTGCGTGGCGATGTGCTTGTTGATCGCCTCGATGGGAAGGCCATTCCTGCGGAGGAAGTTCGTCGATTGGGCGCGATGATTGCGGACGCGCTGACAGCGGCTCACACAAGCGGAGTGATCCATCGCGATTTGAAACCACACAACATTATTCTGGTTCAACGCGAGGGCGGCGTTTCACTTGCTCGACAAAAGTCCGGCATGGCGAGATCACTTGATCTTGCAGCTGCGGCAAACGCACCTGTGGCAAACTCGCCCGTGGCAAGCGCAGTTATCGCAAAAGCATCTGGTGAAATCGGGTCACGTACAACGATCGTCAAGCTGATTGATTTTGGACTGTCACGCCGCGAACGCGACGCCGACGCCGATACTGGTAAGACGAAACTCGGTACCGTGATGGGTACGCCCGGTTATATGTCGCCGGAACAGGCGCGTGGTGAGGAAGTCACGTACGCGACCGACATCTTTGGACTGGGGTGCATCTTATTCGAAGCGTTTTATGGTACGCGTGCGTTTGACGGGGAGAGCTCGAGTCAGCGATTTGCAGCGGTACTCGAGTCCAATCCGATCACCGACGAGGTGCGGCGGCGGGACGACCCAGAACTAGCATGGCTGATTGATCGGTGTTTGGCCAAGCGAATGGAGGATCGCCCCCAGACGGCTGCGGAAATCGCGAGCGCCTTGCGAAATGACTATGTGGAAACGAGTGCAGTCGAGACAGGTTTAGGCGGTGTTGCAACGACTCGTCGACGGTTCGTGGAGTCGATTGCGGGCGCGATGGTAGGTGCCATTGGCGGCCCGTTTTTAGCTAAGGATTACTCGGATGAACTTAGTCGAATCCGAAGCATCGCAGTCGTTTCGTTTAACGGCGCGCGAGACACGCTTGCGCCCGAGGATTTTTCGACAGCAGCAAAGACGCCTGTGGGGGATCGCGGACTTTTGCGAGAAGAAGAAGTCGCTGGGATGCTCGCGCAAGAGCTGCAGCGAATCCCGAGCCTTGTTGTACGACCCTTTCGACCAATCGTTGTACGAACACCGGAGGACTACAGAGCGCTTGGACGAGAGTTGGACGTCGACGCGATTTTAACCGGGCTGTATTACAATGACCAACGAGGCTCGAAATCGTTTGTTGAGATCACGTTACAACTCGTCTCGACAAGAACGGGAGATCAAATTTGGACCAAACGAGTCGTCGCAGAGAAAGCCACTAGTTTAATCGAGCAGAATCAGCTTGTTGCCAAGTTGGCGGAGTCGATCAACCAGCGTTTGATACCGAGAGCGGATGCATCCGTCCCCTCACCAACCGGCAGTTCGTTTGGATGTTTGGCGAAAGGACATACGTATCTCGATCCAGACAACACGGTTGAGGGGCTTGAGATGGCCGTTGCATGTTTCGAGCACGCGCTCAGTGAAGACGCTCGTTTTCCCGATGCCCACGCGGGTCTTGCGCTAACACAGATTGCGATTGCGACGCGTGGAAATGACACGGATGTTGGTGTCATTGTGAAACGGATCCAGCAAGCGAGGACTGGATATGAAGAAGCGTTGCTCATTGATCCATCCACGCTTGATGCACGTTTGGCACAGGCAATCTTGCGTTGGCAAACGATGTTTGAATATGAGGCTGCGCATGACGCGTTAGAGGATATTGCGATAGAGCGCCAGAATGATTGGCGAATTCGGCACCAACTCGGTTTGTTGGAGACAACCCAGGGTGATGACTCGGCAGCCACTCGATCTTTGCTGTTTGCGTCCCAGTTGAATCCGCAATCGGGGATGATTCGAGCGGATCAAGCTCGGCTGGAGTGGTTTGCGGGCTCGGAAGACAAGGTCATCAAAGCCGGGCTACAGATTTTGGATGCGTTTCCCAATCACCGATTCGCGTCTGGATTGTTACTCGATGTCTATGAGGAGTCTGGCAACTACGATTTGGCGAGCAAGTTACTCACGGGAATTCAACCAAACGTCGGACGATCGTTTGATTCCTACTTTGCTGCTCGATCAAAGACATTAGTGCAGCTTCCCTATGGCCCGTACGGCGCGCTACTGAATCAAGCGATCTTTGACGGCCGGCGGAGCAAGTCAGGCGTAAGTGAAGCGGAGTTTGTAAGGCTTGCCGATGCACAGCTTCCCGCGCTGTCGATGTTGCTGAATCGGCACCCGGTTTTCCATTCCGCAAAGACGCTAGATCGAGCCAAGTTGATGCTACCAAGCTAGTCAACGAGGGTTCTTCAAAGAGCGCTCTTCAACCGGACCCGCAATCATGCTCAGCGTTCAAGTTTTCGGTCGTCGGGTGTACGACCAAGGACGATATCAAAGTTACAAGCGAACTCGCCAATTTTCGAATCAGGAACAGGTTTGAAGTCAGCCATCAACAATTCACGCTGGCTCAAATCGCCCGCTTGTTTGAAGACGCCGTCTCGCTCGTTACCTTCATGGCCGCGAATCATCAATTGAGTCGTCAAGACGTCCCGGTCGTTCTGTTTGATCTTGATGTGAATATGTGGTGCCGGTCGACCGGGATACGGAACCGGCTTGATCGTGCGAAAGCGATATTGACCGGTAGAATCTGTTTCGAATTTGCCAAAGCCTTGGAAGTGTGAATCCTGTTGCTGTTTCTTGCCATCACTATCTCGGCTGTGGAGATAAACGGCGTTTGCATCACATTGCCATATTTCGATCGTGGCATTCCGCACGGGTGAGCCTGCTTTGGTAAGAATGCGGCCTGTCAGATGAGTGATCTCGCCGACTGCGGGTGTCGTGCTATCCTTGATCAGAATCAAATCATTGTCTTGATCGAGCGGTAAATGATCAGGATAAAACGGGCCTTCGGTCAACGGAGGCGTCGCCAACAATTCCTCTGCAAAGAGGCCTCGGTTGGTAAAGAATGGGCTGGTGAAAACAGCAGCACCGCCAGCGACTAACATGGACCGCCGACGAGGGTTCATTGAAGAAGAGAATTGAGACATGTTGCAGAAGCCCTAAGCAAAAGAGTTAATTGGATCAGGCGAAACACCTCGTTTAAGTTACCAGTTGGGACTCAAACCAGAAAGCGAGAAACAGTGTTTCACATTCATTTGGGGCCCAGGGGGTCGCTGTTTCAGGCTGTCGCGGCAGTTGAACTCAACGACCATCGAAAAATTACTCCGGTGCACAAGAAAATTGAATTCCTGAGTTGTTTTTTTGCAGTCCCAGCATTTTCCAGAAAGCATGCCAAGCACAGCGATAAAGTAGCTGGTCGAGTCGGGTTGATCCGGCATGGACTCTTTAGCCGAACGCCAGACTAATTGACGAACCAATATTTGATTAGTAAGATATTGTTTGGTCAGATTTCAATCTCCGAGGCGGCCTATTAATGAAACTACAACACGAGTTGAAACGACCTGTGCCGTTTGCTTCGCCACAGCAGGAAGCTTTGGTGAACTTGCTGCGTGTTGGCGACCAGCTCGATAACCGACTTTCACGGTTGTTTCGTGAACATGGGCTAACCGTTTCGCGATTCAATATTTTGCGAAATCTGATTTTGGCCGAGCGCCCCCTCACCTGCGGCGAGATCGGGGAACGGATGGTGCAATTGGTGCCGGCGATTACATCGTTAGTGGATCATTTGGAGAAGCAGGCACTCGTTGAGCGAGAACGATGCTGTGAAGATCGGCGAGTAGTCCATATCCAGATTACCAAACGAGGGCGTGACGTGGCGGACGCGTTGATGGGCCCCCTTGCCGAATTAGAACAATCGCTACTGCGACGACTGACTCGCACCGAGCTGAAAACCTTGATCGCACTTCTAGACAAAACGCGACTCTCGATCTCCGAGAGCCAGGAATCAACATGAACCAAACCAGGCACGATTCGGCACGTACCGCGACATTCGCAATTGCATGGGTTGCCGGTAGCTTCTTGCTTGCTGGTTGCAGCAAAAACAATGCTGAGGCTCAGTCGAAACCGGCAATCTCGGTGACCGTTGCCAAGCCGATCACGAAAGAGGTTGTTGAGTGGGATGCATACACCGGGCGACTCGAAGCAATCGATTTCGTCGAGATTCGTTCTCGTGTCGACGGCTATTTGCAATCGGTCCATTTCGATGAAGGACAAGTGGTTGAGGAAGGCGATTTGTTGTTCGTCGTTGACCCGCGTCCATTTGAGGCCGAACTGAGTGCGGCGAGAGCAAAACAACAACAAGCTGAATCGATGCGCAAACAATCCGAAGCGATGTTGGATGAAGCCAAAGCTCAAACGGCTCGTTCCAATGCTCAATTAAATCTTGCTGACGTTCGCTACCAGCGAGCGAAGCAACTGAGTGAACGCAACGCATCGTCCCAGCAGGAAGTCGATGAGCGTGAGGCCGAGTACTTGCAGGCGAAGGCGGATATCGAAGCTGTTAAGGCAAGCGTGTATTCAGCGGAATCGGCTATCGCGACGGCCGAATCCGAGATCGAGCTTGCGAAAGCTGGTGTCGAAACTGCAGAGCTGAATTTAGAATATACTGAGATTCGCGCCCCCATCGATGGTCTGATCAGTCGACAACTGGTAACAAAAGGAAATCTTGTCGCTGGTGGTACGGCTTCGTCGTCAGTATTAACCACGATTACGTCGGTTAAGCCAATCTATTGTGTTTTCGATGCCACCGAACAGGACGTGTTGAAGTACACGCGGCTCGCTATAGCAGGTGGCCGAGAAAGCTCTCGTGTGGCGAAGAACCCGGTGTATCTAGGCCTGGTCGACGAAGAGGGATTTCCTCATCTCGGGCAAATGAACTTTGTTGACAATCGATTTGACACTGACACGGCAAGCATGAGAGGTCGCTGTGTCTTCGAGAACAAGGATGAATTGTTGTTACCAGGCATGTTCGCAAGAATTCGTATTCCGGGAAGTGCAGCCAAGCAAACGGTCTTGATCCCAGATTCCGCGATCGGAACGGACCAATCGTCTCAATATGTTTACTCTGTGGTTGATGGTCACATTAAGCGTCATGCAATCAAGACTGGACCGATCGTGAACGGTCTACGCGTGATTCGCGAAGGATTGACGGGTGAAGAGATGATTGTCATCGAGGGCTTGCTTCAAGCACGAGACAAGGCAGAGGTTCTCCCGAGCCCACCAGCGAGCATCGAAGCGATCGATGATGGGCTGCCTAATGTCATCAATTTAGGCAAGGATGAAGAATGGTTACCAGCTCCCGATCCTTTGCCGCCGGTTCCCGATCCACTGCCGCCGGCTAAAGACTCATTGACTCCATCGGCGAGTGTGGATCTTCCCGCTTCTGAGTTTTCCAGGTTCACAAGCAGAACGCATGACGCTCGTAACTTAACGCGGGCTCAATCGCGATGAAATTCCCACACTTCTTTATCGAGCGGCCAATTTTTGCTGCCGTGCTATCGTTTTTGATCGTTCTCGTCGGCGGTATTACTTATCTATCATTGCCGGTGTCACAGTACCCGAATGTAGCTCCGCCAACCGTGTTGGTACGTGCAAGTTTTCCAGGTGCGACGCCACAAGTGATCGCTGACACGGTCGCAACGCCGATTGAACAAGAGATGAACGGCGTTGATGACATGCTCTACATGGAGTCATCATCGAGTAGCGATGGCACCATGCAATTGACAGTCACGTTCAAGTTGGGGACTGACCTTGATGACGCACAAGTTTTGGTCCAGAACCGCGTCGCAATTGCTGAGTCACGACTTCCGGAGCAAGTGCGTCAAATCGGCGTCACAACGACCAAGCAAATTCCCGACATGTTGATGGTGGTCCACATCAATTCGCCCGACAACAGCCGTGATGAGCTGTACATCAGCAACTTCGCGTTTCTGAGAGTACGGGATGCGCTGATGCGTTTGGACGGCGTGGGTGAGATTCGCATCGCAGGTGGCAATGAGTATGCAATGCGAGTATGGCTCGATATTGAGAAAATGACGCATGTCGACCTGACGGCGGGCGAAGTGGTCCAAGCGATCCGCAATCAGAACATCCAAGTCGCCGCTGGTGTTCTTGGTCAGCCACCAACGAGTGACACGGGTGACTTTCAATTGAACGTCACCACACAAGGCCGTCTTGTGAAAGAAGATGAGTTCGGTGACATCATTGTCAAGCGCGGTGACGACGGTCGAGTGACCCGGTTACGCGATGTGGCTCGCGTCGAACTTGGTGCGCAAGACTACTCGCGATTGAGCTACCTCGACGGTAAGAAAGCAATCGCGGTGTTGGTGTATCAGCGACCGGGAACGAACGCTGTGGATACTGCGGCAGAAGTCAAGCGCACGATGACCGATATGAGCAAGGATTTCCCTCAAGGCATCGGCTATGAAATCGCTTACAACCCAACGGACTACGTCGAAGAGTCCATCAGCGAAGTCATCACGACGTTATTCTTAACGACGGTCTTTGTCGTGCTCACCGTTTTCCTGTTTCTGCACGGTTGGCGGCCAACGGTCATCCCAGTGATCGCGATTCCGATTTCGTTGATCGGCACATTCGCGGTGATGCAATTTCTCGGGGTCACGCTCAACACTTTATCGCTATTTGGTTTAGTGCTTGCGATCGGTATTGTCGTCGATGACGCGATCGTGGTGGTCGAGAATGTCGAGCGGCTGATTGCGGAGGGTATGCCCGTTCGCGAAGCGACGCACAAGGCGATGGACGAAGTCGGTTCGGCATTGATCGCGACGACATTGGTATTGATCGCAGTGTTCGTGCCAACGGTGTTTGTGCCAGGTATTAGCGGTCAGTTTTATCAGCAGTTTGCATTGACCATTTCGATATCGACCGCCATCTCGACCTTCGTATCGTTGACACTCAGTCCGGCGATGTGTGCGATTCTGTTGAAGCCAAAGTCGGCACCGAAGAATCGTTTCGGACGGTTGCTCGATCTGCTCTTTGGATGGTTTTTCCGACTGTTTAATCGCACGTTCGACTTCACGAGCAACGTGTATGCACGTGTTGTTGGGAGCTTAGTCAAGAAATCCGGTTTTGCGATTGTTGTCTATGTTTTGCTGCTAGTTTGCACGGGACTGAGTTTTAACCTGGTTCCCACTGGGTTTATCCCGGATCAAGATCAAGGCTACATCATCGTGGCGATCAACCTTCCCGATGGCGCTTCGTTGGCTCGCACAGACAAAGTCACTCGTAAAGTTGCGGAGATCGGAGGAAAGATTGACGGGGTTGCTCACTCTGTCGGAATCGCGGGTCTTTCGGGAGCAACATTTACGATCAAGCCGAACGCGGCGGTGACGTTCTTGCCGCTCCAAGACGCTAAGGATCGTGCCGCACGTGATCGCGGCGTGAATAAGATCGCTGCGGAACTTCGCGAGAAAGTCGCAGCGATCAACGAGGCTCAGATCCTGATCATCCCGCCACCTCCCATTCGTGGCATCGGCCGAGGGGGTGGATTCAAGATGTACGTGCAAGATCGAAGTGGAGCGACTTTGGAGACGCTCGGTCAAGTCACCGACACGATGTTGGAGAAGGCAAATGCCGACCCCGGTCTCATGCAAGTGTTTACGAATTTGCGACTGAACGTCCCACAAGTTTACGCAAACGTCGACCGAACGAAGGCGCAAATGCTTGATGTTCCGGTTGGCAATGTATTTGATGCAATGCAGATTTATTTGGGCTCGATGTATGTCAACGACTTTAACTTTCTCGGGCGAACGTACCGAGTCACAGCTCAAGCCGAACCCGAATTCCGAGACGATGCGGACGATATCGTGAAGCTGCGGACGCGAAGCGCTCGTGGTGCGAGCGTCTCGTTGGGTTCAGTCGTCGATGTCGAGACGACTGCGGGACCGGATCGTTTGGTTCGATACAACTTGTTTCCGGCTGCCGACTTGAACGGGTCAACGGTACCAGGGTTCAGTTCCGGGCAATCGTTAGTGACGATGGAACGTTTAGCCGAACAGCATTTGCCCGCTGGTTTCGGTTTTGAATGGACTGAGTTGGCGTATCAAGAAAGACAAGCGGGGAATACGATTGTGTTCCTTTTTCCACTCGCTGTGCTGTTCGTGTTTCTTGCCTTGGCCGCTCAGTACGAAAGTTGGCTGCTGCCGCTCGCGATCATTCTGATTGTGCCGTTGTGCTTACTGTTTGCGATTTTGGGCATCTGGTTCCGAAGCATGGACAACAACGTACTCACGCAGATCGGTTTCATCGTCCTCATTGGTTTGGCTTGCAAGAACGCGATTTTGATTGTCGAGTTTGCAAAAGCCGAAGAGGACGCTGGTAAAAATCGTTTCGACGCCGCCGTGACTGCGTGTCGTTTGCGACTGCGTCCTATCTTAATGACTGCGTTTTCATTCATCCTTGGCGTGATACCATTGCTCGTCGCAACGGGAGCCGGGTTCGAGATGCGGCGGGTACTGGGCACCGCAGTGTTCAGCGGCATGTTGGGCGTGACGCTGTTCGGATTGTTTCTAACGCCTGTGTTTTATGTGCTTTTGCGTCGCTTTGCCAAACCCCACCGTTGAACTAATCGGAAGTTAGCATCGCTTGCACCATATGTACTGCGCCAGATCAACCACCATTTGGAACGAAGCAAGCAGTCGGTCTGAGGGTGCTCGACCGACGAGCGATAAGAGACGAAATTCGATCGAGTTGTACTGGCTGCTGGTGGAATCGCCGTAGCACTGTCTGCCGATGCGGTTCCGATACCTCCCCACAAGTTGTCTGCGGCAAACTCGCTGTGTGTCATGACTCAGACTACGGTTGAAGTGGGCGACAGGGCGTTGGATGTCGTCGATGTCATGCGGAACGACCTTCCCATCCGGCCCAGCTAGGGAAATCATACTTAACGGCTTACAACGCTGCGGTACCGAGGAGCCTTGCCTTGCGCGACGAGCGGGGAACGTGCGTTGTGCATCGCGAATTGGCATGGGCACGCTGCGATGTGGTCCGTCAACCACAAAATACCGGATGTTACAAGATCTCACCCCACAGCATGCGGGTCAGCGGTTAGAATCGGGAGAGACTTTCTGGATAAAGTACACGTCACGTCTGTCTTCTCTTCTCTTCTCTTCTCTTCTCTCCTACGATCGAAACCCGGACATGGATGCGTTGCGTTGGATGCGATCGTTCCGCCTTTCCCGACCCGAAGCGAGGCTGCTGTTTGCTCTCGCAGTCACTGTGCCACTGCTGTCACACCGTTCTCCCATCGCCATGGGGCAACCAGTGTCGGCGATACCAATGAAGTGCGTCGATTTGACTGGCAAGTTGTGTCGGCTTGGCGACCAACCGGGCACGAGAGCTGTGGTCGTTGTGTTTCTTTCAACCGTGTGTCCCATCAGCAACGGATATTTGCCACAACTCGGCGAACTCGCGAATGCGAATCGCAAGCGTGGCATCGAGTTCTATGGTGTTGTCTCAGATCCGTCGGTGACGTTGAGCAAAGTTCGCGATCACCACACGAAGTACGCGATCCAGTTCCCAGTGCTGTTTGATGGTTCCGGCGAATTGCGAATGGCCCTCGCCCCTACGCATACACCCGAAGCCTTTGTCCTGGATCGATCAAATCGTGTCTTGTACCGTGGCGCGATCGACGACCTTTATGTTCGCGTGGGACAAAAGCTAAGTGTTGCCAAGCAATCTTATTTATTGGATGCGATCGAATCCGCCGCGAGCGGCACACCGATCATAACACCGCAAACGTCGCCAGTCGGATGTCGACTCGAGGATCCACCGAACAAGATTACGTCGGGTGACGTCACGTACACACGCGATATCGCGCCGATTATTCAATCGCACTGCACATCATGCCATCGCCCAAATCGTTCGGGCCCCTTTGACTTGCTAACGTTCGAAGACGTGAGCGCGCATGCGAACCAGATCATCGAGGTAACTCATTCTCGGTTCATGCCACCGTGGAAACCTGAGACTGGCTTCGCACCGTTTCGCGACGAACAACGTCTATCACAGCACGAATTGTCGTTGGTCCAAGCGTGGGTCGAAAGCGGGAAAGCCGAAGGCGATGTCGCGGACTTACCGACGCCGGCCACGGTGAGTGAGGGCTGGCCACTTGGCGAGCCGGATTTAATTCTTTCCATGAAAGATGTCTTCACCATTCCCGCGAGCGGCCCGGATCTTCGTCATTACTTTGTGATACCGTCGAATCTGGCCGAAGGCCGTCTCATTTCCGCAATCGACTTCCATCCAGGAACGCCACAGTCGGTTCACCATGCCAGTTTCTATCTGGATACGAAGCACATGGGTCGGAAACTTGACGCAGCGACCCCAGGACCTGGCTACGCTGGATTCGGCGGCCCGAGATTCGAATCGCAAGGGACTCTAAGCAGTTGGTTTCCAGGAATGAGAGCCCACCGTTTGCCCGACGGCATGGGGCGATTGATTCAGCGTGATGCAGATATCGTTGCTGAGATCCATTATGTCACGACAGGAAAACTCGAACACGACCGGTCCATGATCGGATTGTATTTCGCACCAACGTCCGCTCAACAAGTCGTTGCTGAAATCCAGGTTGGTAACAAACGCATCAACATCCCCGCGGGCAACGCACATCACATTGAGCATGCCTACTACACACTCCCCGTACCGACGCTCGTGCTCGATATCGTACCGCACATGCACGTGCTTGGCAGTGAAATCAAAGTATCCGCGAAACTGCCCGACGGACGCGTCGTGCCGATGCTTTGGATCAAAGAGTGGGACTTCAACTGGCAAGGCCAATACGCTTTCACTCGACCCATGATGCTCCCCCAAGGCACGCGAATCAATGTCGACGCGTGGTTTGATAACTCCAGCGAAAACCCGCTGAACCCCAACTCCCCACCAAAACTTGTTCAATGGGGCGAGGACTCGACCGACGAAATGTTGCTCTGCACGTTCCAGTGCACGTGCAAGAAGGAATCTGAGCTCGCGGAACTTCACCTCGACCAACAGCGGTACATCGAGAACAATCGAAAGAAGCAATGAGATGTTAGCTATTAGCTATTAGCTATTAGCTGTTAGCTGTTAGCTGTTAGCTGTTAGCTATGAGCATTCGTCGCTTGAGAGGCCGTTCCGAAATTCGTAACGGAGACCGAGCGATGTTTGGGAACGCTGCCCGTGCCAGTATGAGCCCGTGCTAGTATCAGCGTGCGCGACGATAAAGCATGATCAAGGAGAGTCGTCTGCGGCAACAACCGGTGAGAACTCGGACTCTTTGAATGCCGAGATTCATACCAAGCATTTCAAAAACGCTGTTTTTAATGGCAGTTGAAACGACTTTCGGATAATCGTTCAATCGGTCGTTCAAGCTCTCGTTATGTGCCTATACTGAGCGAACGAGAGGAGACAACGTCGAAGAGTGCCGAACAAGACGCCGGACGATGCTTCAGTTTCTCCTGACTTTACATTTGATTACGCTTAGACTTGAGACAAGGATGAACCGATGGGTGTCATGGCACGCGCGCAAGATGAACATTTCGTGATCACGTCTGATCGCATATTGGGCGATTCGCCAAGCAAGACTGCACCAAAACGAGTGAACGACCAGATTTACCAAATATGGACTGGCAACAACTGGTCCGCGATTGCGTCCGATGCGATCAAATTTGCAGAGATGGACGACGCAGACGACTACATCAAGGAAAATTCTGCTCGGCTGATGGAGAATGGCTAGTGCTGCGGTCGTGAGTCGATTCGGCAAAGCCGTATGGGCCCTCCAACGTTTCCTTACGGCAATCGTTGCGATGATTTGCTTGGATCGAAAACAAGCAAGTTACGCTAGGTTGGCGAAACGCAGGAGCGCGTAATTACGCTTGCCTTTGCGAAGAACCATGACCGTTTCGCTGGCTAGGTCGGTTTCGCTCAGACGTCGATTCACGTCGTCGATGCGTCGATTATTGATGTACACACCACCGTCCTGGATGGAGCGACGCGCTTCGCTGCTGCTTTTTGCCAAGCCGGCTTTCTGTAACGCTTCGACAATCCAAAAGCCTTCACCGCCAAGGCTCAATCGTTCAACATCGCAACTCGGTACGTCCGAAAAGATTTCCGATAGTTGACTGTCGCTGGCATCGTCAAATTCGCCACCAAAAAAGATATCGGTCGCGCGTTTGGCAGATGCTAAGCCAGCATCTCCGTGGACGAGTTGGGTCATCCACTCAGCAAGCCGTTTCTGGGCCGCGCGGGCTCCGGAGTTTGCCTTTGTTTGTTCCGCCAACGCGTCGTGCTCATCGCGATCGATTTCGGTCAAGAACGCGATGCAACGCATGACATCGTCATCGGCGACGTTGATCCAGTATTGGTAGAACGCGTAGGGGCTCGTTCGCTCGGGTGCTAGCCAAATTGCGCCACGTTCCGTTTTACCCATCTTGCGACCGTCGCTTGTCGTTAGCAGCGGCGCGGTGAGTCCGAACAATTGTGTGCTGATCATCCGTCGTCCAAGATCGATACCAGCGGTGATGTTACCCCATTGGTCGCTACCACCAGCTTGGATCCGACAACCGTGCTCTTTGGCGAGGTACACGAAGTCATACGCTTGGAGCAACATATAGGAGAACTCGGTGTAACTCAGACCGGCTTCGCTTTCCAAACGCGAACGCACGGACTCTTTCCCCATCATTGCGCCCACGGGAAAGCTCTTGCCGACGTCCCGCAAAAACGCGAGGTAACCGTATCCTTTCATCCACTCGAAATTGTTCAACAGCAGGGCCGCATTCGGGCCTTCGAAATCCAGGAACTGGCGCATTTGAGCTGCGACACCATCGACGTTCGCTTGCAATTGTTCTGCGGAGAGAAGATTGCGTTCTTCGCTTTTACCGCTCGGGTCGCCGATCATTCCCGTCGCGCCTCCGACGAGAGCAATCGGTCGGTGTCCAGCACGCTGGAACCGTCGCAACATCATGAGCTGCATCAGCCCACCAACATGCAAGCTCGACGCCGTTGGGTCGAACCCGATATAAATCGTTTGAGGCCCTTCGCTGAGCAACTTTGCCATCCCGGCTTCGTCCGTCATCTGCGAAATCAGGCCACGCCAACGCAGTTCTTCGATCAAGTTCTTATCGATTGCCATATCGTTTTAGTATCGCTTCAGCGAGCTGGAGATCTTCGGGGAAGGTGATTTTCAGGTTATCCGCGGCGCCATGCACCAATGCGACGGAGTGTCCGGCCCGTTCGACGAGTTGGGCATCATCGGTGACGGGAAAGCCATGGTGGCGAGCATACGAAGAGCGTAACACATCGGCGCGAAAAACTTGAGGTGTCAGAGCCGTCCAAAGTTCACGCCGATCCACCGTCGTACAGCCGACTGCGTCAGCCATTCCACGTTTCACGGTGCCAGTAATCGGCGTCGCGAGAATCGCTGCCCCGGTCAGCTTCGCCATTTCAAATACCGCACTCAGGTCCTCGTCTTGCACCAACGGTCGGGCGGCGTCGTGCACAGCGATCCATTGCACATTATTGTCGCTATCGAGCGTCGCGAGCGCCGCAGCGACACTGTCGCTCCGCTCGCTTCCACCTCGACAAAACGCGATTTTCTCACGAATTGCTAAGTCGGTGGCTTGTTGTTCGAATGTTTCGCGGTCCTCATCGGAGACCGCGAGTACGATCCGTGACACTTCCACTCTCGCATGGAAACGTTCGACGCAGTGCATCCATAACGGCTTGCCGGCAAGCATCGCAAAAACTTTGTTGCGTACGTCACCAAAACGGCTGCCGCTACCCGCAGCTGGGATGATGACGGCGATCGATCGGGCGGATGGCATACGAGTAGGCTGCGATGAAGGACCGGCGGAAGACGGCGAACGTGAATGGCTAGGCCAATATTTCTCGCACGATCTTACCGTGGACGTCCGTTAACCGAAACTCACGTCCTTGATAACGGAATGTGAGCCGTTCATGATCCAGGCCAAGCAAATGCAGAAGCGTCGCGTTCAGATCGTGAACGTGAACACCATTCTCGGCGATATCCATCCCAAAATCATCGCTGGAACCGTGGCTGACTCCGCCCTTGATCCCGCCGCCGGCCAACCACATCGTGTAAGCGTCCTTGTGGTGGTCCCGCCCCGGAACGCCGCCATTGCGACTCGCATTGCCTTGAGCAAGCGGCGTTCGTCCAAACTCCGAGCCCCAAATGATCAACGTATCATTGAACAGCCCGCGTTGCTTTAAGTCCTTGATCAGTGCCGCCATCGGCTGGTCTACGTCGTTGCATTTCGCGGGCAATCGGGTCGTCAAACCGCCGTGATGATCCCAATCCGAGTCATACAACTCAATCAGCCGCACACCGCGCTCAACCAAACGCCGCGCGAGTAAACAATTATTCGCAAACAAGGCTTTACCTGGTTTTGCTCCGTAGGAATCGAGCGTCTCAGCCGTCTCGCCACTGATGTCCATCAAATCAGGCACCGACGCCTGCATTCGAAACGCCATTTCATACTGGGCAATCCGTGTTTGTATCTCAACGTCGCCAGTACTCTCAAAATGCTTTTGGTTCAAATGACCGAGTGTGTCGAGCACTCGGCGCCGATCGGTCTCGTCGTGTCCGTCCGGGCTAGAAAGAAACAACACCGGATCACCCGACGAACGAAATTGGATCCCCTGGTACACGCTCGGCAAGAAACCGGTCGACCACAAACTCGTTCCGGCACCACCGGCTGGCCCGCTCAACAGCACCACGTACGCGGGCATGTCTTCATTCTCGCTGCCCAGTCCATACGTCACCCAGGACCCAAAACTTGGCCGACCACCTCGACCAAAACCGCTATGCAGAAACATCTGTGCCGGCGCATGATTGATCTCGTCAGTGTGCATCGAACGAATTATGGCGATATCGTCCGAGACGGTTGCCAAATGCGGCAAAAGCTCCGACATCGTTTGGCCAGATTCACCATGCCGATTGAACTTCCAAGGCGACGCAGCAAGCGTCGAAGTCTTTCCAATGAACGCAAAATCGCGACCGTTCGTGACTTCTGGGGGACACGGCTCACCATGCCACTTGGACAGCTCTGGCTTCTCGTCGAACAAGTCCAGTTGCGACGGCGCACCAATCATGTGCAAGTAAATCACGTGCTTCGCACGCGGTGCAAAATGCGGCGAATGCGCTGCCAACAAATTCGCTGTTTCGGCTGACGCCGACTTAAACAAACTGGCGAGTGCAATCGACCCCAAGCCAACGGCGCCGCTTTGACCAAACGCCCGTCGATTCACCATTCTGTTTTCAACGTCCATCGGCTTACTCCTTCGTGATCGTTTCATGCAAATTGAGAAGCACCGACGCGATGCTGTACCATGCCGAAAACTCCGCAGGCGTGATCTCTTTGGGAAGCGACACATCCCGAACCAGCCGTTTCGCTCTCGCAGAATCCTCCGTCAGCTCGAGTAATTGTGATTCGTAAAGTCGGCTGAGAACCGCAACTTCCTCCGCTCCAGGAATCCTTGCCGTACAACGCCGAAGCTCGTCCGAAATGGCGGACTCGATGGACTGGCTCGTTGTCGCCCGGCACGCACGGATCGCAATCGCTTTCGCAGCTTCGACATACACGGGGTCATTCAATAACGTGAGTGCTTGCAGCGGTGTGTTGCTGCGTGAACGTTCAACGGTGCATGCGAATCGGTTATCCGCATCAAAATTAACAAAGCTTGGATACGGCGCTCCACGCTTGATCACGACGTATACCCCGCGGCGATACTTTTCGTCGCCGGGACTGACGTCGTAAGCATAATTTTGCCCGCCAACTTTCGACCAAATTCCGTCCGGCTGGTAGGGTCGAATCGGTGGTCCGTAAGGCTTGAGCGAAATTAAACCGGCGATCGCAAGCGCATTGTCACGGATTGACTCCGCATCCAAGCGCACGCGAGGCCCGCGAGCGAGCCATCGATTTTGGTCATCGAGTTCTTGAAGCTCTTGTGACACGGCGGACGATTGCTGGTACGTCGCCGACATCACGATTAACTTGAGAATGTGTTTCATCGACCAACCGTTCTGCGTGAACTCCACCGCCAACCAATCCAGTAATTCTGGATGCGTCGGCGTTTCGCCCTTGAGACCAAAATCTTCGGGTGTTCGCACGAGCCCACTTCCAAACAGCTCGCCCCACCAGCGATTAACGGCAACGCGACCCACCAATGGGTTCGATGGATCCACGAGCCATCGCGCAAGCGTCAACCGATTTGCCACTGACTCATTATCTACCGAATCACTATCCACCGACCTACCGTTCATCTCCTTCATCGCATGCAAGAACTCTGGTGTCCCCGGTTGGACTGCTTCACCGGGCGTCCGATAGTCACCTCGCATGAACACACTTGACTCGCGAGGCTGATCCAGTTCCACCATGATCTGCGTCGTGTCCGGGAGAAACTCATCGAGCGCTTGCTTGTTCTTTCCTAGTTCCCGTTCGATTGCTTGCGTGCCAGAATCCAACGAAGCACGATAGTCCAACAACGACTCGCGTTGTTTTATCGTCCACGTTTTCGGCTCGAGGGCTGCGATCTCGACTATGTTGGAATCGACACTTTCGGCACTTGGGTTTCCCGAAATGCCCGACAGCTTGAAGCAACCGATTGTTCGAGCTTGTCCAAATTGCTGGCTCATCTCGATCTGCAGCTCAATGCCTGCTGAAGCATTGCCGGTTACCGGATTGAGCGGTTCATCCAGCACGAACATCGCCCAATGTGGCTTTGCAAACTCCGGCGAGATCGCCCAACC
The DNA here is from genome assembly GCA_041739875.1 of Pirellulaceae bacterium. Taxonomy (GTDB): domain Bacteria; phylum Planctomycetota; class Planctomycetia; order Pirellulales; family Pirellulaceae; genus JBBSJZ01. The sequence goes on along the minus strand of JBGSNA010000182.1, from coordinate 103,938 downwards.
CGTTTTCGGGTCACCATCAACAGCACCCGCCGCATCCCAATTCGTCTGGGAAAAGTCCGCCATCGCTTTGACGAACTTCAGCGGCCTGAGTTGCTTGTCCGCACCGACCACCGATACCGTCAACTCATGAAGCACAAAATTCGAACGCTTGGAATCGCCGCGGCCCGGACCAGAGCCTGGGAGTGATTCATCTGTCAAAACATCCAAGCGAATCGCTTGAACATCACTCGCGCTGAGCTTCCCGCGTACTACGTACGTATCCGTCGGCGGCGGTTCGCTTCCCACTAACAATACCGCCCCATCGTCGCGAATCTCGGAGGTGTCCGTGTTCCCTCGGGATTCGAAACCCACCACCTCGATCGCATGCTGCTGGGGAGCTTGTTTGTTGCGTTCGGCGAGCGACGCAACCCATGAAATAAGATCGACCTCCAATTCACTTCGTCGCTTCGCAAGGTCGGATTTCAGCGTCACTCGCTGTAATTGAATCTTGCTCCGCTCGCTGTCCAGTTCGTCATTAGCAATCGCCATGGAGGGACCGATAAACGCGATCGAACTGGGGCTGTTGGGGTTCTGGCGATCGGCTTCCAGTTGCGTGTTGTTAAAGAACGCGAGAAACCGGTAATAATCTTTCGCGGTGAACGGATCGAATTTGTGATCGTGGCATTGCGCACATTCGAGTGTTGACCCCAACCAAACCGAGGCTGTCGTGTTGACGCGATCAATCACTTGCTCAATGCGTGTTTCTTCAGGTAACGAACCCGCCTCAACATTCGTGGGCGCACAACGATGAAAACCAGTAGCGATTCGTTGCGATTGGGTCGCGTCCGGCAAAAGATCGCCGGCGAGTTGCTCGATCGTAAACACGTCGTACGGCATGTCCTCGTTCAATGCTCGGATCACCCAATCTCGATACGCCCACAAGTCGCGAAAATCGTCACGCTGGAAACCGTGTGAATCCGCGTAACGAGCCAAATCCAACCATGGCCGTGCCCAACGCTCACCGAATTGGGGCCGCGACAACAATTCATCGATGGTCCGTTCCAGCGATACGGGTGAAGGATCCGCTTCAAAGGCGCGAACTTCATCGAGCGTAGGAGGCAATCCAATCAAGTCCAAATAGATTCGACGCAGCAGTACTGCGTCGTCCGCTTTGGTTGACGGCGTCAAGTTCAACTCATCCAACCGAGCCAGTACGAAGCGATCGATCGGGTTTTGGATCCAGCTTTCATTTGAAACATTGACCCAAGCAGCACGTCTCGGAGCGACGTAAGCCCAATGCGGCGGCGGTTGGAACTCATCGGGCCACACTGCGCCATCGGCAATCCACTCGCGAATTGCTGACACTTCACGCTTCGAGAGCGGATCACCAATTACGGGCATCACTTCGTCGTGATTCTTTGGCAATTCAATGCGCCGAACAATCTCGCTCGCGTCTGGGTTACCTGCTTCGATCACGGAGGAATCGAACACAGACGTTTTCTCATCGAGTCGCAATCCACCTTCCTGTTTCTCGTGACCGTGACATTCAAAGCAAGATCGCCGCAATACCTGAAAGACATCGCGAGAAAAGTCGACGGAGGAAGTTTGCTTTGCGACGCAGGGTACCCCAAGCGCCACTCCAAACACGAGAGCTATCACGCTCGCAAATATCGAGTATCTCATGCCAACAATGCCTCGACGATTTCGCCATGAACATCTGTAAGTCGGTAATCACGTCCTTGGAAACGGACGGTGAGCCGTTTGTGGTCGAACCCAAGCAAATGCATGATTGTGGCGTGCAAGTCATGCACATGCACGGGATTCTCAGCCACATTGAAACCTAGTTCGTCCGTCGATCCGTACACCATCCCCGGTTTGGTCCCACCTCCCGCCATCCACATGGTGAACGAATTCGGATGGTGGTCGCGGCCATCATTACCACCTTGAACCATTGGCGTCCGCCCGAACTCTCCGCCCCAAATCACGAGCGTTTCATCAAGCATTCCCTGGCGCTTCAAATCGCTGACAAGCGCCGCACACGCTTGGTCGGTATCCAAACAATTCGTCGCGAGATCTTTCTTGAGCCCGCCGTGTTGGTCCCAAGACTCATGGAACAGCTGGACGAACCGCACGCCACGTTGAACCAGTCGACGGGCCAGCAAACAGTTATTCGCGAACGATGATTCGCCTGGCTTGACACCATACGATTCCAGCACGTGTGCTGGTTCGTCTTTCGTCGACATCACCTCCGGCGCACTTTGCTGCATCCGAAACGCCATCTCATACGACGCCACCCGCGTCGCAATTTCTGGATCACCGACCGTTTCCAATCGAGTGCGATTGAGCGCGTTCACCGCATCAAGCGTCTGACGCTGCATCGTCCGATCCACACCGGTTGGATTCGAAAGATAAAGCACCGGATCACCACTGCTTCGAAACTCGACGCCAGTGTGAACCGTGGGCAAAAAACCGCTGCTCCAATTACCGCTCCCTGCACTGGGTCCTTTCTTACCGCTGTTGAGCACAATGTACGCGGGGAGATCATTCGACTCGCTTCCCAAGCCGTACGTGACCCATGATCCGAAACTCGGACGACCAAACTGTTGCGAGCCCGTGCTCATCAACAATTGCGCAGGCGCATGATTGAACGCATCCGTTGTCATCGAACGCACGATACACAAGTCGTCCACGATCGACGCCGTATGCGGAAGCAACTCCGAGACCTCGGCACCCGACTCGCCATGCTTCGTGAACTTGTACTTGGGTCCGAGCAGCTTCGAATTCGGATTAATAAATGCGGCGCGATAGCCGTTGAGTAATTCCGCCGGCGGAAGCGTTCCATCAAGTCGCTCGAGCGTCGGCTTGTAATCGAACAGCTCGAATTGGCTCGGGCCGCCACCCATGAACAACAAGATGACATTCTTGATTTTGCCTGGATAGTGCGGTTGCTTGGGCGAAAGTGGATCATCCATGTGTGGCCCCGCATCAACGGGCCCCGCCTTAACCTCTGAAGCGTTCGACTCTCCGGCCAGTAAACCAGCAAGCGCCACGTGTCCAAGCCCGATGCCGCATTGTTCGAGAAACCATCGGCGTGCAATAAAGTTCATATCACGTTATCCTGATCGCGAGCGACTAGCTCTTGGTAATTGTTTCATCCAAGTTCAACAGAACTCTCGCCAGCACGATCCACGGCAACGTCTCGCTCGCGGAAACGCCCGTGAGTTGCTTGCAGAGCTGTTCCGAGACACCCACGACGTCCGGCACATTAATCTCGCCCGAAGCGACTCGCTTGCGTTGCTCTTTCAGAAGCTTCCCAAGGATTTGCACTTCATCTGGCAGCGCATTTCGACCCGTCGCCAATTGATGCGCAAATTGAATTCGCGACACGTCATCCGCACCAGGCGACTCTCTCAGAATCCGAGTCGCCATCGCTCGGGCACATTCAACAAATTGCGGTTCGTTCAAAACGACGAGCGCCTGCAGCGGCGTATTGCTGCGATCACGACGTACACAGGCTGCGTCACCCTTGGGCGCGTCGAATACCTGCATCGTCGGATAGGGCGTGCTGCGATAGCTATGCACATAGAGACTGCGTCGGTACTGGTCTTCATTCGCCGCTGCGTTCCAAATTTTCGGGCCGTAACTCGCTGGTGGCTCGAATAAGAAATCCGGAGCAGGCGGATACACACTCGGTCCACCAACTTTCTCATTAAGCAGTCCACTCACCGATAACGCAATGTCACGGACGAGTTCCGCGTCCACGCGGAACCGCGCACCGCGAGCGAGACATTCGTTGTACGGATCCACCGCGAATGATTCCGGTGTGATCACCGACGATTGCTGGTAAACCGCCGATTGAACGATCAATCGGTGAATATGCTTTAAACGCCACTGGTTCTCCATCAATTCCACAGCGAGCCAATCAAGCAGTTCCGGATGCGTCGGCGATGGCGATTGATATCCAAAGTCTTCTGGCGTCGATACGATCCCGCGACCGAAGTACGATTGCCAAATCCTGTTCACAATCACACGCGCAGTGGTCGGCGAGCGATCGTCCACGATCCAACGTGCAAAACGCAAGCGATCGGGCTCGTCGGAATCTCGCATCGCGTTCAAAAACGCCGGTGTCCCTGGCTTGACCTCGATGCCTGGCTTCAAGAAATCGCCTCGCAACATAACGAATGTTTTTCGCGGCTCATCGAGATGCTTCACCGTTAACTGGCTCGTCCCCGCAGGATGTAACTTCCACATGCTCTCGATCAACGCGTTCGTCTCCGCAAACTTGTCAACGGACATTCGCCAGTGATTCACTAACAAGGCCTGCTCCGCCTTTGATAGTTGTTCCCAAGGAGTCGCTATCACGTGCTCGATCGCACTCGTCACAAACGACTCGATAGGCGATGGATGATTTGTCACTGAGAACTTGTAGCGACCGATCAAATAGTTTTGGTTGTCGTCTGAGTTCCATCCGCCATGCTTCATCACCAAGCGAAACGAGAGTATCGTGGGCTCGGTCACCACCAGCGGCTCATCGAAAACGAATACCGCATGACGGTCCTGATTTCGGCGACCGGGACCGTTATCGGTCGACCAAGCCGTCGCGTTGTCACCATCAATCGCCATTTCGATACCGCCTGTCGATCGCTTGTCGTTGGCGGCATCTTTCTCGCGGTACGCTGGCGGTAGCAATGCCTTATCCGGGTTCACGTCAGCGATAGCTCGCGAGATCTTTAGCTTGGTTGACCTGCTAGGATCACTCTGTGGCGCGGCGGTAACTTCAAACTCCGTTAACGCCCCGGTCCCATCGATCGAACGCCCAGGTCCACCATGCGGAAGTTGCGGATGCATCAGGGCATCCAGACGCACAGCAGTGACGGTGCCTGGTTCCACCACACATGGAAACGAATTGTCCATTTTCGTCGGCGCATAGCTCTCGCTCAGGATCGACCCATCATCGAGTAACCGGAACTTCTGGCCCTCATACGGCAAGTCCGTCGCGATGACGGTTGTCCAATTCGCATTTCCAGCGGCTAGAGTGTTCTGCCAAGCGACGATTTCCTTTTCCCAGTCTGGGTGTGTCGCTTTCAAAGCATTCTCCGCCGCAACGATCTCCTCAAGCAGACTCTCACGCAGCGAGCGATCATCGGGCGTGTACACCGTTGCAATCGCTTCATGAAAATCGTTCAAAGCTGCAAACATGCTGTAATACTCGTCATGAGTCAGCGGATCGAACTTGTGCGTATGACATTGAGCGCATTGCGTGGTGATCCCCAGCATCGCTTTGCCGATCGCATCCATCCGGTCAAACATGCCTTCGACGCGAAACTGCTCCGGGTCTGCACCGCCTTCCTCGTTGACCATTGAATTGCGCAAGAAGCCTGTCGCAACAATCTCGTCCTGACCTGCGCCCGCCAGCAAGTCACCGGCAATTTGTTTCACCACGAATTCGTCGTACGGCATGTCACGATTGAGCGACTTGGTGACCCAATCACGGTAGAACCAGACCTCGCGTTGTTTGTCCTTCTCGTAACCGTCGCTGTCGCTATAGCGTGCTGCGTCGAGCCACCAACGTGCCCAACGTTCCCCGAAATGCGGGGACTTCATCAGTGAGTCGACCACCGACGTATAGGCATCCACGTCATCACTATTTGCGTAGCTTGCTATAGCTGAAGGGCTAGGCGGCAATCCGATTAAATCCAGATAAACGCGTCGTAAAAGCGAGTTACGATCGGTGACCGGTGCGGGCGTCCGCCTCTCCCCATCCAATTTTGCCATCACAAAAAAGTCGATCGGGTTTTTGCACCAAGACGGATCGCTCACCTCAGGCAGGTTCGGACGTGTTGGCGGCACGAACGCCCAATGCTCGTCATACGGGGCTCCTTCCTCAATCCAAGCTCGAAACCTACTCGCTTCATCGGCTGTGATTTCTTTTCCCGTCGACGGTGGCGGCATCACGAGGTCGGGGTCGTCCGACGTCATCCTCGCAACAATCTCGCTCGCATTCGCATCACCTGGAATGAGCACTCCAGCCGACAACGCATCGTCTCGCACATCCAAGCGAAGATCCGACTTGCGGTTGCCTTCATCGGGTCCGTGACACTGAAAGCACTTGTCCGAAAGCACCGCGCGAATATTACGACTGAAGCTTACATCCTCAGCCGAACTGGCAACGCCTTGGAGACTAACGAGAAAAATCGCGATGACGCTTGAGAATGCTGGTTGCATGAAAGAACGTTTAATCTGCGGTAGGGTGTTCAACTCAAGTGCTACTTCTCGACGCGTTCAATCTTACCGAACATGTGACCGCCGACGGCGTCATGCTGCCACGTTCCTGCGTATCGGTCCGCGTGCAACAAGACGCGAGCGGAGAATGTTCCCATGCCAGGGATCCAGAAGTTGTCGAGCGTGATCACGGGCGTATTGCCGGACCAACGAATCGGCAATTCGAGAGGCAACTCACTGTCGATGTCGCCGTACTTGATTCGCGCCGTCAAACGATACATGTCGGGATCCGCAAGCTTCTCGCACTTCGAGATCGTGTACTCTTCCGTCTTGGCCGAATCCTTGCCATCAATCGTGAACTTGCCGACAAACTTGCAACCGCTCAAATACAGAGCCAAACGAGTACCTGCATCCGAATCACTCGCCTCGCCAACCTTAGGCGTGGAAGCACTTGGAGGAGGGGCCACCGCCGGTTGATCAGGTGGCGATGCGTCCTGGCCCAAAGACACCGAGGCAAGCGAAATACCGATAAGCAGCAAAAGGATTGAACGCAGCATTTCCGAACGACTCCCGAGACGCGAAAAAAACACCGAAAGTTGATTGTAACCGATTGCTCGCTCTGCGTCTGGATTTCGTGAAAACGGAACTTCGCGAGAATCCTTGGAAATACCGCAGTGAACGACGAGCCGACGCTTGGTTTTGCAGTCTTCACACAATTTCTCGGTCTTCACCAAGCATCGTCAATCAGCGTTTCATCAATCGGTGCTTCATCAATCAGGCGAGTTCATGGAAGGCGTTCCCAGATGAAATTCAAGTTTTTACATTTGAACTGGAATACACGGTAAAGTGATGAGGTTTCGGTGGTGAAAAATGACCTCTGGAATGCCTGACTCAAGAGTCCAAGTCGAAATTCGGCCAATTATACGATGAACGTAGTCCGCACTTTGCTCCGCTGCTTCAATGCCGATACCGTTTTGCCCAAGACGATCGGCGCTGGTAACAAAATCTCTGAGACAACAAATTCTTGTTGGCGTGCTGCCAGCATCATGGGGATTCACTTCGGCTGCGTCGTGATGGCGTTCGTCACATCGATCAGCTCAGCTACTGAGGCTGACTTTCCACCACGACAATTATTCACCCAGCACTGTGACAAGTGTCACTCCGGTGTGGAGTTGAAGGGAGACTTCGCAATCACGAGTCTGACGGATGATTTTTATGACAAGCAGAACCGTGAGCGGTGGCTATCGGTCTTGGAGCAGCTCAAGGAGGGCAATATGCCACCCAAGGACAAGTCACGTCCACCGATGAGCGACGTTCAAAACGTGATCGACTGGATCAGCACACAAGCGGGGAAAGCCGAGACCGCTCGCAGAGAGACGGAGGGTCGAGTGGTGATGCGGCGTCTGAATCGCGCGGAGTATGCAAACACAGTCCGCGATCTGCTGGGCGTAGAGGTGGACTTGGCGGACCTGTTGCCGCTGGACACATCAACCAATGGCTTCGACAACAACGCTGAGTTGCTGCATACTTCGTCGTTTCTGATGCGCAACTACCTCGATGCTGCGGATCGCGTGCTCGATGAAGCCATTGCAAACGAGCCGGAGCCATGGATTCTGAAGAAACGCTTCGACATCCGGGAGGAGAAATCCGTTCAAGCCACGGGGAGTGTTTACCGGCATACCGACGACGGTGTGGCCATCTTCGCCACTTGGGAGTCCGCGAACATTCGCGTTACCATGTGGAACTTCCGCTCTCACGTGCGCGGCAAATATCGCTTCCGCATCTCCGGCTATGGATTCCAAAGCGAAGGCAAGCCGATCACGTTCCGAGTCACGGCCGGAACGCTGAAAGAAGTCACTGAGGAACGACTCATCGACTACTTCGCAGTTCCTGCCGACGAACCGACAGTGGTCGAATTCACCGAACAATTGGAACCCGAGAACCGCATTCGCATACTCGCCGAAGGCCTCCCTGCACTCCCGCCTGCGGTTGAGAAAGTCGGTGCCGACAAATACAGCGGTCCCGGGCTAGTGATTCAGTGGGTAGATGTAGAGGGTCCGATTCTGGAGTCTTGGCCGCCGCCGAGCCACCAAGCTATCTTTGGTGACCTGGACCAAACTCGCATCTCGCGCGACCGCTTTGAAGTCGTCTCGGACCAGCCTATGGTTGATGCGGAGCGCATCCTTCGCAACTTTGCACGTCGCGCTTTTCGCCGCAATGTCAGTGACAATGATATTCAGCCGTTTCTTGCGCGGGTGAAGGCAAAACTGGATCAAGACGATAGCTTCGAACAGGCGATGCGGGTCGGTCTCAAAGGCATTCTGGTTTCGCCCGACTTCCTTTTCCTCCGTGAACAAGCGCCCGAGCTTGACGATTTTGAGATAGCGAGCCGCCTTTCTTATTTCCTGTGGAGTTCGATGCCCGATGAGGAGCTCTTCCAACTCGCCGCAGAGAAAAGGCTGCACGACCCCGATGTGCTTGGTGAGCAGGTCGAGCGGTTGCTGCGTGACCCCAAGGCCGAGGCATTCAATACTAACTTCACTGGCCAATGGCTCAGCCTACGCGCCATCGACGCCACGTTGCCGGACGGCACCCTTTACCCCGAGTACGACGACATACTCAAGACCTCCATGCTGAAGGAGACCTTGCTGTTCTTCGACGAAGTTTTGAAGAACGATCTGTCTTTGACCAACTTTGTCAGTTCTGACTTTTCATTCCTCAACGCACGTTTGGCCAGGCATTACGGCATTCCCGGGATTGAAGGAATGGAAATGCGCAAGGTGACGCTACCGAGTGACAGTCATCGCGGCGGCCTGCTTACGATGGGGAGTGTGCTGAAGGTTACGGCCAATGGCACCACGACCTCGCCGATTATCCGCGGTTCCTGGGTGCTCGAACGTATTCTCGGTACCCCACCATCAAAGCCGCCCCTCGATGTGGAGGCGATTGAGCCAGACATCCGCGGTGCGACCACGATCCGCGAACAACTGGCCAAGCATCGCACGGTCGAGAGTTGCGCAAGTTGCCATCGGAAGATCGACCCTCCCGGCTTCGCACTCGAGAGCTTCGATGTCATCGGTGGATGGCGCGAACACTACCGCGCCACCGGCGAGCCGAGAGAAGTCAACGGTCGAAGAGTTCGATTTTGGAATGGTCCGCCAGTGGATCCTGGAGATGTGCTACCCGACGGACGACCGTTTCGCAACATCGACGAATACAAACAACTCATTCTCGAAGATAAAGACCAACTCGCTCGCAACCTCACTGAAAAACTGTTGACATATGGCACGGGTGCAGCGCCAAGTCATGCGGATAGCCCGGAAATTGAAATTATTGTCAGTCGCCTCCGGGATAAGAATTACGGGTTCAAATCGTTGATCCATGAGATCGTGCAGAGTCCTCTGTTTCAGCGTAAGTAGTCATCGGTAAGAAGTACACAAATATGAATATCCACCGTCGTACGTTCATCCGCTCCACTGGCATCTCGCTTGCTCTCCCATGGCTGAACGTCTTTGCTGATGACACCAGGGGCGGATCGAAAGTCCAGTCGCCACCGCGTCGCATGATTTGCATTTGCGCACCTCTCGGACTGCATCCCGACAATTTCTTTCCGACACGTGCTGGAAAAAGTTACACACCCTCGCCCTACCTCGAAATTCTCGAGAAATATCGTGACCAGTTCACTGTCATTTCTGGCTTGGCTCATGCCGGCATGGGATCCAGTTTCGCGCATCAGGCCTCTGCTAGCTTCCTCACCGGCGCGCCGGGTGCCGGGAGGCCTGGCTTCCGCAACACAATCTCGCTGGATCAATTCGCTGCGGATCACATCGGCACCCAGACTCGCTTCGCCAGTCTGGCATTGTCCGGAGAAGGTTCCGGGGGCCTGTCGTGGACTCGCACCGGTGCACTGATCGCCGCTGATAATTCACCGTCCAAAGTCTTTGCGCGGTTGTTCCTCGAAGGCAACGCGGAGGACGTGCAGCAGCAAATTCGTCGTCTCGAAGATGGGCGCAGTATTCTCGACGATGTCAGTGATCAAGCCAGATCGCTGCGTTCCGATCTCGGTAGCGAAGACCGTGACAAGCTCGATGAATACCTAAGCAGCGTCCGCTCACTTGAACAACGCATGATCGTTGACGAAAGTTGGGTGAAGAAGCCGAAGCCCAAGCTGAATGTCGAGCCCCCTAAAGACATCCCCAACGCGGCTGACCTGATCGGCCGCACGCGTCTGCTCTTTGATCTCAGTCATCTCGCGCTACAAACCGACTCGACGCGACTGATCACCATTATGCTCGCGGGCTCTAGCTTCGCTCCGCCGATCGAGGGCGTGTCACTTGGTCATCATGACCTATCCCACCACGGCAAGGATCCCAGCAAACTCGAACAGCTTAAAATCGTCGAACTGGAAACGATGAAGACCGTGCGCGACCTACTCGCCAAGCTTAATCAGTCACAAGAAGAAGGACACAGTCTGCTTGATCTCACCAGCGTTTTCCTCGGCAGCAACCTTGGCGATGGCAGCAGCCACTCCACCAAGAACCTTCCAGTACTCCTTGCCGGCGGCGGCTTCCAGCACGGTCAGCACCTGGCCTTCGACGTCAACAACCCTCCGCCATTGTGCAATCTCTATGTCAACATGCTCCAAAGAATTGGGATCGAGACAGACACGTTTGGCACAAGCACCGGGACGTTAACAGGACTGGAACTGAGCAACGGATGAAGTTGACAGATGCCGCGAGAACCGATTGGCGAAAGCAATTTGCGAGCTTGACGCCACTTGAAATGGCTGACGAACTCAAAAGCATGGCGAGATAAGTGCAAATCCGTCGTTACCGCAAGTCATCACCTCAGACGTTATTGAATGCCATGTGTTTATCTGCGTTGTGAGCATCAGGGAAAACATTTGCCAAAGGCAGCCAGCAGCCTCGGATCGCCCCACAGTCGAATTCTCAGCGTAGCTAGTAGCCAAAGCGTGGAGGCTTCCTTTCTCAACATTCGCAACCAGGCACTCGAATCCGCGGTAACTCGCAGATCACAACTGCCGACGATCGAATCGTGAACCGTGATACGTCCGTCTTGAATGGCTACCGTGCACTCGCCAGGTTGAGTACCCGTGAAGCGAAAGTGGTATCTGGCGGTCAGGCCTTTCGACTGTCCTGGCTGAAAGCCATGCTTCATCAACTTGATAAAACCATCGATTGAAACGGGTCGCAGCACGGCTCCGATTCGCTTGGTCTTCTTATGAGGAAACCGTTTCTTGGCATAGTCCTCGGCATCCGAATTCGGCTGGACATAAAGCGTTTCTTCTTTTTGTTGAAGTGGTTTGACGACGCTGGCAATGAAGCCGCCGCGATCATGCAGGAACGGAGCCAATACATCTTCGCCGGCGGGACAAACGCTGAGACAGTAAGCCGCTTTGTAGTTGGGGCCGAAGGCGAGCGATTGCCACATCGAGACGCTTTCGCCATCGGTAACCGTGCTGCGATACTCAGCACCACTGTTACTGTCCGCAATGTTCTCCACCCAGTCTGTAAATCCGCTCATGAATTCGCGGTAGTTGTGTGCGTAGCAAGAGGAAAAATTGAAATCGCCATCGGGTGAAATCGCACCGACGGGGCACGCTGCTACGCAGAGCTTGCAACCCAAACATGGGTTGTAGTCGATCGGCTGCCCCTCGTCCGATACTTCGGCCTCGCATAAGACAACGCCCAATACGATGAAGTTGCCAAACTTGGGATGGATCACGTTTCGATGGATTCCCATTTGTCCGAGCCCGGCGGCGACTGCAAGAGGTTTGAGTGAAACGGCCCACATCTTGCCCGGAAACCTGTCCGTCTCCATTGGAAACGCCATCGGTGGATTCACAGCCCGCACGCCATTATCGTTCAGACTCGCGACGATGCGTCTGGCGGTGTCGTTGACTTCGTCTCCTGTTTCATGGAACTCGTGATTGGCGATGTTGCGCGCTGGGCTGCGGACTGAATCAGCGTTCATGCGACTGACGAAGCTGATCAATGACTTTGTCGCAGGGAAAACCCGCAAGATATCAGCTCGTTCGTCATCGAGCTCTGGGCGGTTGATGCTGACAAAGCCGACATCGTCCGCACCTGCGTCCAGGCACCACTCGCGAAGCGTCTGCACGTCGATGCGGGTCGGCTTTGCAGAAATGGGTTTATTCCGAACAGCATGAACGGTTGGATGATTGTCAAAAGATGGCATCGTTGACTCCGCAAATCTCACTTAGGCCTGCCGGCACTTGCAAACTGCAAGCACGGTACTTGCAGTTTACAAGTGATCGGGATATAGTCAAGAGCATTAGAGTAATGCGGATTGGGTCACGAACTAGAATTCAAGCGAATGAAGAAACCGAATCACAAACGCTCGCCATGCCCTGTCGCATGTACATTGGATCTGATTGGCGACAAATGGACGCTTTTAGTCATCCGCGACATGCTGTTCGGTAAGTGCTACTACAAGGAATTTTGCCAATCGCCAGAGAAGATCGCCACCAATATTTTGGCAGATCGTTTAGAGAAGCTAGTGGAGAATGAGATCGCGGAAAAATGGGTGCCGGACGCCGAGCTGGGGCGAGAAGCTTATCGGCTGACGACCAAAGGGAAATCGTTGAGGTCCGTTCTTGAATCTGTCGCCAAGTGGGGCCTTAGTAATATCGAAGGGACCGAAGCGCGTTTGAAGCCGAAGTAGTTCGAGTTCCGCAGATACCTCGCTTTTTGGTGCCAATATGCGAACTCTACACGCGGATGTATTTCTCTTTCGAGAATGAGGCGAGCGAATGCCGCGCGATCATCTTTGCGAAGCAGCTCATTCCCATGCGATAATATGGTCGCATTTCGATGGTCAGAATATGGACGAGTATCGGGTCAGTTTCTTTCTGGTCCATGGTTCATTTGTCTCCTGCGTGGTCGTCCGTCGCTACCAAACGATCGATGCTTTCGACGGTAACGATGTTTATTTCCGCTGCGCCATTTGTGCATCCGGTTGGCAAAGGAATCTTGGACTCGGCAATGCTTTGCGACTTGTAGATGCTCGAGTGCCCACTGATTAAGTATGATAAGAAGCATGCAATGGCTGCATACACCACGAATCCAGATCCCATGATTCCAGAACTGTGAGGGGCGAACAATTCGATGGCCATGATGGTGCAGGCCAACGGCGTGTTGGTGGCTCCTGCAAATACAGCAACAAACCCGAGGCCTGCCATCAGGTCCACCGGCACTCCCAAGAGAACTCCGAGCACGTTGCCAAGCGCAGCGCCCACAAAGAAAAGCGGGGTTACTTCTCCGCCCTTGAAACCGCTGGCGACGGTCACGGAAGTAAAGAGAATCTTCCACCACCAACTCAGCCATGCCGCGCCACCGATTTGAAAGCAAGACTGAATGCTCACCGCATCTGGTGTCGCGGGGTTGGCCTTTACACCGAGACCAAGATAGTCGCGACCATCGACCAGCCAAACCAAGGCGATAACGATGCAGCCACCAACCGCAGGTCGCAGCCAAGGCACGGCAATGAACCGCTTGAACATCCGATTCAGCAAGTGTGTGAGTTCGACGAACAGCACACTGGCCAATCCGAACAACAAAGCGGCCAGCGTGATCTTCAGAGTTAGAAGCCAACTCAGCGTCGGTGCATGCTCGACCGAGACGTTGATCCCATTTGCGAAGACTAGCTGATAGTGCGTATGCCCGACTCCCCAAGCATTGTTTACTTGATCGCCGATAACCGATGCCATCAAACATGGGATGAGCGACCGATAGTTCACACGCCCAATCGATAGAACTTCCAGAGCGAAGATCGCACCGGTGAGCGGCGTGCCGAAGACTGCGCCAAAGCCTGATGCGACCCCACACATCAAAAGTATTCGTACGTCGGCCGAGGTGAGACTCAACCAACGGCCAAGTGTAGAGGCGATGCTGCCTCCGATTTGCACGGCCGTGCCTTCACGACCTGCCGAGCCACCAAAGAGATGAGTAATCAATGTGCCAAGCAAAACTAATGGTGCCATCCGAGCTGAGACGCCGCCTCCGGGCTCGTGAATCTGGTCCATCACCAGATTGTTGCCGGCCTCAGAGTTTTGGCCGAGATATTGGTACAACAGTCCTGAAACAATTCCTGCTACAGGCAAGAAGTAAAGCAACCAGGGGTATTGCCATTGAATCTCTGTCACACGATCAAGTGCCCAAAGGAAGAATGCGACCGAGCTACCGACCAGCACACCTAGCGGCATGCAGATACCCAACCACTTGAGAATAAATAGGCCAAGGTGAAGGTGTTCTCGGTAGTCCCAGCGGTATTCCATGAAGTACTCCTGCAATGATTTGGATCGCAATGAAGAGCGAAAGTTTAGAGGTCGCGGGTCATGAAGGTGGCGTCGCCGGTGTAGGAATCATTGATCGAGCCCAACGTGGATAGCGTGAACCCCATCCGTGTCCAGAAGCTGGCAGCTTGTTGGACGGCGACCAGCGACATCGTTCGGTAGCCGTCGCTTTGGGCGACAGATGTAAGGTGGTTGAACAAGGCTTGCGCCACGCCGCAGCGAGCTGACGCTTTTTGCACTGCCAGATCATGAATGAAAAGATTTTCCGTTGGAGTCAACGGTAATGAGTCAGCGATACCGAGGACTGCGGTTCGATTTGGAGGATACGGATGAGCGAGGCAATATGCGATGACGTTAGCGTCTTGATCCAAGGCAACGAAGCTCGTGGCGGGACCGCGAGTTGCCTTGGATCGCATCACGGCTTCGGATTCGGGGGTGAATTCGTAATAGACCTCGCTTTGGATGCGCAGGATCGCCGGCCAGTCGGTTTCGACGATTGTTCGGCAGTGCGGCGAGTGATTGGACATGCTGTGGATTAAAGACGGCGACTTGCTGAGATTCAAGATGTAAAGTATTCCAGTCACCCGTTTTTCGCAGCGTCAGATGCAATTGCGATCGCGATTGCGGGCGGCAATGCACGCAGTGTCACCGAATCTGCGAAACATTCCGCGAATCAAAAAAATTCGAATTTTAAGCGGTTGATCCCCTCTGTCTTGGCATCCTTGGATATAGATTGACAAAGTAACGACTTTTCATTGGTTTAGGGAATTTCGATCATGAATCAATTTAGGTGCTCAGCAAACTTGTGGTTGGTGCTTCTCTTCGGATTCGCCTTTGCTTGCCTTGCGAGCACCGGCACGTCGGTCAACGGCGACGAGCCCAAGCCAGACGCCAAGCAGACAAAGCTTGAGCAATGGTTAAAGCACATGAGCAGTGAGGAGATGCTTTCGATTGCCGGTGACAGTGCCATGCCGGAGACGATTAGTGAGCTGTATGACTCACGTGAGCAACTGAACAGCGGTTTGGTCAGGGAGTTTGCCAGGCGACTAGAAGTTACGAAGACGAATTCCGCCAAGACTCAACAACGCAACGGTGTTGCAACCTCGGGTTCAGGTGCGATGGCTGTCGAGAAAGTTGCCTTCGAAGACAAATTCGTGCCGGTAGAAATACGAATCAAGAATGTTGACGGCGAAGCGTTTCATGGCCAGCCCTTTTCGACAGGGAGCCTTCAAGTCGAATTCGAGTCGGGGCACGGCCCCATTGTTTTTCCAGATCATCATTTATTCTTGGACGCAATTGACCAACGCGTTCATTACGCAACATTTGACATCACGTATCAAGGAAAAGACGGCGAAGCGAAATGGATGGTCGATCGGATTCGCATCAATTTTTTGATACGGGGCGCGGACCCATGCCAAGTTTCGCTCTCAAGTGTGAGTGGTGTACTTCTTGACGGGAAGGACATCGAAATGAGTCAGAACGACGTTCGGCATCGCGAGCTGCTTCGCCAGTGGTGGAGCCAATTTTCTGTTGTTCCCGCGAGCTACGGACCTGAACAAAGGGAACTCAAGGAAACAATTCTCGACATCTTGTCCCGCCGACTCCAGCTTCCTGGACCCTGGCCGAGCGTGACTCAGTCGGACGATGCGGCAAACGAATCAAGCCTCGAGCACCAGTTTGAGCGTGGCATTGGAATGTTATTTGGCATCGAGTCCGTCACGTTGGCGATGCAAGCGGAGGCAACATTAAGCGAGTCGGGTCGTGTTGAGAAAGCCGACCAGCCTCTCCCTCCGCTTCGCCCCTTTGAAAGCGTAGCTATCCAGCCGGCACCTCACGACACTTGGATTGAGCCGATCGCGAAGCATGTGCCAGCCGAATGCTTCTACTTGCGAACTGGGGGTTTGGCAAACTATCGACAATTTCGACAGTTCTTGCTCGGATGGGGCGGAGACTTGAACGATATCGTTTCCAATGGTGCGATGGATCACAGGTCACGAGAGAGGATCGAAGGTCAGCTGGGGATATCGCCCGATAGTATTCGGGCTGAGACATTCGATCCGTTGATCACTGACATGGCGCTGATTGGTTTGGACCCCATGTTCGACGACGGGGCAGCGGTCGGTATTCTTTTCCAGGCAACGGAATCCGTCAAACTTGCAGAAGTCATCAAAGAGCATCGGCATCAAGCGAGTTTGCGAGTCCCAAATTCTGAAGTGAAGCGAGTGTCAATTGAAGGTCACGATGTCTCATTCATAACATCAAACGACAATCGCATTCGATCGTTTTACACGATCAAGGACAACTATCATCTCGTCACAAACTCACAGCACTTGGTATCGCGATTCATTCAGGCGAGTCAGGGAATCAACTCACTGGGTGCATTAAATGAGTTTCGACACGCGCGCAGCCAAACGTCCCAGATCATTAAACGACGGCTGAATCAAGAGCCGCTTGCAATGCTCTATCTGTCCGATCCGTTTTTTCAACACCTGATAAGCCCCGGCTTTCGAATTGAACTGACTCGCCGGCACCAGGCTGAAAATGAGCTGAGGCAATTCCAATTGGCATTGATGATGGCCAAGTCGGAACGATTAGACGCAACAACAATTGACCGATTGATCGAATTGAAGTACTTTCCTCCGCGTTTTGGCACACGCCCCGACGCAAGCTATTTAATCCTTGAACGTGGCAATCTTCGGGATTCCCTTCGTGGCGCCATGGGGTATTTCACGCCGATCGCGGATGTTCCGCCGCAACAAGCGACCAGAACTGAAGTGATTGCCTATCAACAGTTCATCGTGGAGTACAGTCAGAAATGGAGGAAGATCGACCCGGTGACCGTGGTCTTTTCAAGCGACCAACCTGATGGCAACGGCATCTTTCGTGTCGGCTTGGATATCGTCATTACACCGTATGCCCAGCAGCACTATGCAACGTTGCGAGAGCACTTGGCCACGGCGGGCGGACAACGTGTCGCGCCAATGCGAAATGACCTTGTAAGTCTCGACACATCGATTCGTTTAGAACATGATTCTTTTTCCTCACATCGTCTTTACTTGGGGCTACGTGATGACGATGTTCCGTTCATGTTAAAACACGGCGAGATTGAATTGCTCAATGAAGCTCGAGGCACCAGCTATGCGAAGAATAATTCATACGCGGCCATCTCACCTCCGAGCAATGAGATGCTTAAGTTCTTGGCGTCAGTTTTCAATCGAGTCCAGCGAGAGCACGATGTCCGCAAAGTCGCCGTCGCACCACTGCCACCAGCACCTCGACCACCGGCAAATGGCGTTGGTCCATTTGGCCTGCTTGGATTCCTTATTGCTGGCGTTGTTGTTAACAACAATCACAACCTGCTGAAGGACACGCTCCAGCATCTATTGCCGGTTGCTTCGAACTACGAATGGACCGTCGCTTCTCTCAATCAATCGCTTCGTGAAGAGGCTCTTCAGGAAATTGCAACGGAGTGGGTGAATGATGCGCCACAGGTTCGACTGCGAGTTGGCTCACTCAGCAACTCAAAAGTGGAACCTTACATACAAGCCTATACATACTTGGCATCACGGCGAACGTCCTACGAGAATTCAAGGTTCTTGAATGACGCAACTGAATGGCTGCAATTGCCAATCGAAGAGTCGCGACAGTCAATTGAGACGGTCTTGGGCACGCAACTTCGTTGCCCGCTCGGTGGTGACTTTCAGCTGAATCATGGCGATGGACATTCGTGTTGGACTGGCACCCGCTGGCCAACCGCTAGTCTCTTCACAGAAACCACAACGCCCGCGTCTTGGAAATTCTCATTTCTCGATTGGCTCCGCGGACTGGAGCTGCAGTTCAATCTCGAACAAACAACGTTGCGAGCCAACATCAATCTGAAAATTTATCAACCCGCTGATCGCAAAGGCAGCACTAAGTGGAAGCCGTTGGTCGTGAATGCTACATCCGCCTCTCATGGAAAACTCGCCGCTCAGCAGCACATTGCTAGAGATCAAGTAAGTTCTTTTGCCAAGCCGTTGTGGATCTTGGGCGTCCAGGTGCGAGGGGGAAATCCATGGTTTGAGATTGCATCCATTTATCCGGAAAGCCCAGCATCACGTTTTGGATTACTTGCGGGAGACCGCATCCTTTCAGTCAATCAAGTGACACCGTATTCGCGTGTCCATTTGAGCGAATTGGTTGCATCGGCGCGAGACCAAACGGGCACAGCTTCCCTACGTCTCCTTCGCAAAGGCTCGGAATTTACAAGCCACATCGTGTTCAGAAAATGATCGGGTTTTCGCCGAACGAGCTGCCTCGTTTGTGGCCGATTGCGAATCAAATCCTATCCGTGAGACTGGCTAGAGATTCATTCGGCTGCCTTTGCGTAGATTATCCAATACGTGGCGGGGATGACGAACAAGGTGAACAGGGTCGAGGCGATGAGACCGAAGATCAATGACCACCCAAGTCCAGAGAAGATTGGATCGAGGGTAATTGGAATAGCGGAGAGTAACGCAGCACTCGCAGTCAACAAAATCGGACGTAATCGAATCACGCGGCTCTCAAGAATTGCGTCAAAGAGTGGCCGACCGGATGCCACGGATTGTTCCATGAAGTCAACTAAGATGATGGAATCGCGAGTCACGATGCCTGCCAAGGCAATCATACCGATCATGGCGGTTGCGGTGAAGAAAATCGGATCGGGATACCCGCCAACGTTAGCGTTGGCAAACAGATTGAGCGCATAGAACCCAGGCATCACGCCGAGAATTGTAAGCGGGATCGCCAGCATGACGATTGAAGGAATGATGAACGAACCTGTTTGTGCAACGAGGATGATGTAGATCATCACCATCGCGGCGGCGAACGCGAGCCCCAGATCGCGGAACACGTCCAACGTGATCTTCCATTCGCCTTCGCCTGCAAATGTGACGGACAGATCCTTCGCGTTACCCCACTCGATCCCGCTGCCGTTGGAGAGATAGCTTCGCTCCGACACCGGACGCGGCGAATGGGTATCCACAAACCCGGCGGACACGTTTTCAACTTGATCGGCCAGTAGATCGATGACGCATTCTGCCGGCGGACGACCGGCGCACTCCGCCATCACGTACGCGATGCGTTGAAGGTTCTTGTGATAGATCGTTTGGCTCACGCGAGTTTCAATCCATGAACCAAGTTCAGCCAGCAGGACCATATTTTCATTCACGCCTTTCACCGGCAATTGCGACAGATCATGAGGGCTGCTTCGAAGCGACTTGGGCATTTGGAAAGTCAAACGCAACGGCATCCGTTCGCTTTCGACACGAATGGTTTGCTCACGGTCGCCACCAAGTGCAACTGCGATCGTTTGCGCGATGGTATCGACGGAGACGCCGGCAATCGCAGCTTTCTCTTGATCGGGCACAAATGTCAATCGAACTCGATCAGCTTCTTGCATCGTGTCGACCTCGAACACGCCTGGCTCTTGACGCATTCGCTTTGCAACGATCTCGGCACCGTCAAGTATTTCTTCGTAAGTGTTCTCTGGCTGGCCGGTGACCTCCGCCACCAACGAAGCCAGCACGGGCGGTCCCGGCGGCAGTTCGACAACTTGCAGTTTACCGTCAACGGCCTCAGCGATCGCAGTCAATTGATCGTGCATTCTCAAGCCGATCGCGTGACTTTGCAGATCGCGATTCTTCTTGCCGACAAGATTTACACGCATTTCGGCTTGATGAGACTGGCCGCGCAAATAGTAATGACGCACCATGCCATTGAAATCGATCGGCCCGGAGACTCCCACGTAACTTGTGAAGTCCGTTACTTCTGGTTCGCCGGCAACGACCTCTTCAAGCCTTGCGATGACTGCGTCCGTCCGCTCAACCGACGTTCCCTCTGGCATGTTTAGCACCAACAAGAACTCATTCTTGTTGTCATACGGCAACATCTTCAGCGGCACCATGCGAAGTGCGCCGAGGCCTGACGCGGCAACCGTCAACGCCGCCATTAACGCCAAGAACATCACCGCACGAAAACGGCTTTTCAAGAGCGGAACCATCAGCGGTCTAAAGAATCGATACAGTAACGTTTTTTTGATTTCCTCAGGATCGTAGGAAGCATGCGAGATAGGCAGCGCAGCCTCAGCCGCTGCGTCATCCGCATTCAATCCAGATTCCTCATTCGGAAATCCCTTCTTGAGAATTTGGTAGGTCAACCACGGCGTGATCGTGAACGCAACCACCATCGACATCAGCATCGCGACGGGAACATTCAATGCCATCGGCGACATGTACGGCCCCATCATACCCGTGATGAAGAACATCGGCAAAAAGCTAACAATCACAGCCAGCGTGGCACTGATCAGTGGTGGACGGATTTCTGCGACAGCGTCCAGAACAATTTTACGCGTCGCCTTTTTGCGCTCATGAAAGTGACGTGCAATGTTTTCCACATCCACAATTGGGTCATCGACTAGCAAGCCGAGCGAGAGGATTAGCGCAAACAGTGTCACGCGGTTGATCGTGTAACCGAACATCAAGTTGACAGCCAGCGTCAGCCCAAAGACGACTGGAACGGCAACCGCCACAATCATGGCTTCGCGGAATCCCAAACCGATCGTCAACAGCAGCACGACGATGATGATCGCGACACCGAGCGCCTCGATCAATTCGTTCACTTTATGATTCGCCGTTTGACCGCTGTTTCGCGTGATCACGATCTCAACGTTGTCAGGCAGCATTTCAGCCTTCAATTGCTCAGCGCGTGCAATAACTGCATTCGCGACGTGAACAGCATTGGCACCTTTCTGTTTCGAGATCGCAATCGTGACTGCTGTTTCACTTGCCACTTGTGGCTCTTGGTGATCGGGGTTGTGTTCGCCCACAACCGTACCGGGGCTGCCTTGATGAGTTTCAAAACCGCGTGCTGGCCCCCAACCATGACGGACGTATTGGGTCACTTCTTCCGCCCCATCCTTTACCGTAGCCACATCCTTCAAGAACACAGGACGGAAATCGAAAACGCCTACCACGACATTCTCAAGTTCCGTCGCGCTACTGAGCTCGTTTTGCGTTCGCACCGAGATGACGTGATCCTCTCGGGTCATCGAGCCTGCGGGCAGCGATCGGTTTGCACCCTGCACCGACCGCAACACTTCCAGTGCCGTCATGCGGTGCGAGCGTAATTCTTCCGGATCAAGTGAGATCGTGACTGTGCGTGATTGGCCGCCGACGACATAGGCTCGATTGACTTGGTTCACCATGGCCAAGCGTTCGACCAGCTCTTCGCCGATTCGCCGCAGGGTGAAACCATCGTTACCAGCACCCTTGAGCGCGAACGTGACGATCGGCACATCGTCAATCTCGACTGGCTTCATCACCCAACCCGTTACTCCTGGGGACATCGCATCGCTATTCTCATTTAGCTTTTTGAACAACTTCACGAGGCTGCGTTCACGATCTTGCCCGACGTAAAAGCGAACCGTTACGATCGCGCGATCATCCATCGACATGCTATAGACGTACTCGACACCATCGATTTGGTAGAGCATTCGCTCCAGCGGCGTGGATACCAGTTGTTCCACTTCCGCGGCTGTGTGACCTGGAAAGTCGACAAAGATATCCGCGAGCGGCACTACGATTTGAGGGTCTTCTTCACGCGGTGTGATGAACAACGCGGCGACGCCGATGATCAAAGAAAACACGATCAAGATGATCGACAAATTAGAATTCAGAAAGATCCGAACGACGCCTGACAACACATCCGTGTGTCCATCGTCCGGTTGCCCGCCGTCAAGGTGTTTTTGGTGAGTCACTTGGCGACTCCTTCGTCGTTTCCATTGACAATCCGTGGTGTAATCGCGACTTTCTCACCTGGAGTCACACCTGAGAGCACTTCAAATTCGTCGCCAATTGTTCGTCCGATTTGCAAACTGCGGCGAACCAAATTTCCGTTCTCGACCACATCGGCTAGAGTCAACTGTCCGATGTGCTTCACCGCCGCGATGGGAATCACAACAATCGTTTCTGAATCTAACGGCAACGAGATCCGACCAAACATGCCGCTGTAGATGCCCGGCGGACATGGGCCGCTGACCTTTACCTGAAAACTTCGACTACCCGCTTCCGCTTGCGGGACGACCTCGCGTACCGTCGCCTCGCATTCGTAATCCATCGCTTCAAGTTTTGCGGAAACTGTTTGACCCACTTTCAGCCTACTGGCAAACGATTCACGCACGTTGGCGACCAATTGCATTTGAGTTGGATCGTAAAGTGTCAAAAGCGTCTGGCCGGGAACAACCGTATCGCCCTGTTGCACCTGTTTATCAACGACAATTCCTGCGTACGGAGCTTCGATCGTCGCGTAAGCCAGGGAAACGATCGCCTCGTCAACTGCTCGCGCCGCTTGATTGACATTCGCTTGCGAAGTTCGAACTGCTGTTTGTGTCGATTCAAATTCCGCTTGCGAAATTGCGCTGCCGAGTTTCAGTTGCTCAGCACGTCGGTAGTTGGCTTGAGCTTGCTCGGCGCTTGCGGTCGCCGAATCGAATGCCGCCTCAGCCTGTTTCAAACGCGATTTCAAATCATCATCGGCAAGACGTACAAGCACTTCACCGGCAGCAACCGTTTGTCCTGCGGAGACGTTAACCTCCGCTACCTTGGCAAGGAGTTTGGACGCAACTAGCGATTGATGAACCGGCTGGATCGAACCGACGGCTGTTTCAAATCGAGGTCTCTCGATGGAACGCACTTGGACAACTTGCGCATCGGTGCTGAGTTGACGCGTCGTGCGTGTCACGGACTGGGGCACCTTTTCGGTGAACACGCCCGCAAACATCATGAGCAACAGGATCACGCCTGCGCTTCCAAAAATTGCCACGCTCCAGCGAGACAAGATCCTCATAAAGCTGGTGAATCGTATATTCATCTTGAATTTCTTGGAAATGCGGGTAACCGCGAATGTCGTCAGTAACTGTGCGGATCGAGTTTCACTTTGCCTCGAAAAATCCAGTAGATAATCACGGTATAACTGACGACGCATGGAATGCCGATCGCGGCAATGACGAGCATCGTTTGCAGTGTGCCCGCACTGCTGCGAGCGTTCTCGAGGGTGATGCTGTAAGCCGGATCGATCGTTGACAACATAAAGTTTGGAAAGATCGCTACGCTGAAGAGCGATGCGAGTGCCAAAATCACCATGGACGAACTAAAAAAGGCGTATCCCGGTTTACCCAAGTGCATAGCGCGGGGAATATTGAGCACCGCAAGCGCATTCAGTACCGGGACGACCCACAGCACGGGATACTCCGCAATGTTTACTGTTGCATGCGGAACGTGCCACCATGTCGCAAGTGTGACAATACAGTACATGCCGGCAAAGACATAAAACAATGGCGTGATGGTACGGCGCAGTCGGGCCTGGAGGTCATGCTCCGTTTTTAAATACAGGAAAATTGCTCCGTGCAGTGCGAACAGAGAGACGGTCAGACAGCCCACCAAAAGCGGATACCAGTAGATTTGGCTCAGGAGGCTGCCTTGGTAATGATACTTTGGCCCCAGTTCCATCCCGGCCATCACGTTGCCGCCGGCGACTCCGAGCAAGAACGCAGCAGTGAACGATGAGAGAAAGAAGCTAACGTCCCAAAGTTTTCTCCACGCGGTCGAATGAACCTTCGAGCGAAACTCAAGACTGACAGCTCGACCAATTAGGCATGTCAGTAGCAAGAAAAATGCGGTGTAGAAGCTACTGAACACCGTCGCATAAGCCACTGGGAACGCAGCGAACAAGGCTCCACCGAAAGTGACCAACCAGACCTCGTTGCCATCCCATAATGGACCGATCGAATTCATTACCAAGCGACGCTCCTGGTCATTTTTGGCAACGAACGGGTGCAGAATCCCTACGCCTAGGTCAAAACCATCGAGAATCGAATAACCGACGAGCAAGATACCGAGCAAAACAAACCAAATGAAGGTGAGCAAATCGTAACTCATTCGACTCCCTCCTCAAGCATCTCGCCACCGAGCGGTTTACCACTGCGACTGAATTGATCCGACATCGAATCAGGCTTTAGCGTGCGTTTGTACTCCGTCAGTTCATCGCCAGTTTCTGGGCCATGTTGAATTTTGCTATTCAATACATACACCCATACGGCAAACAACAACGAGTAAATGATTCCAAACATAATGATGCTGGTGAGCACTTGCTCGGCGGTCACGGACTCGCTGAGCCCATCCGCGGTGCGGAGCCCCATCATCTCGACGCCACCTTGAACTGACGGATACACAATCCAAGGTTGACGCCCGACTTCGGCAGTGATCCAACCCGCTTGGTTCGCCGTCATTGCCGCGAGGGGCATCAAGACGATTGCCCACAGAAGCCAGCGTTTGTTGGCGTATGTTCCCCGATACCAAGACCAGCACGCAAGCGCAGCGATACCGATCATCAGTGTGCCCATGGCGACCATCAGGTGGAATGTCTGGAACGGCAACCAAACGGGCGGTCGTTCGTCCACAGGAATTTGATCCATTGCGGGAACTGGCTTGGTTGGATCGTTGTAAACCATCAAGCTCAGCAAATACGGAACTTTCACACTGAAGTGAACTGTTTCGTTTTCAGTATCCGGCCAGCCAAACAGCGTTAAACCGGTTGGTTCGTCTGACGAATGAAAGTGCGCTTCCATCGCAGCCAACTTGGCCGGCTGGGTCTCAACGAGCTTTTGTGCAGAGTCGTGTCCCGTGGCGGCTGCGAGTAGCGAGAAGGCAAGCGCCGACGGCAAAGCGATCGATAGGCAACGCTTCGCAACATCTTCGTGTCGCTTTTTCAACAAATAGTATGAGCACACCGACGCCACGAAGAACGCGCCTAATACGAGCGCACCGATCAGTGTGTGAGTGAGCCGATCGACAGACGAAGGGTTGAAAACCATCGCCCAAAAATCCGTCACTTCGGCGCGCGGCATCATCTCGCCCTGCACATCGTGCCAAACGATGTGGTATCCCGCTGGCGTTTGTTGCCAACTGTTCGCAACAACGATCCAAACGGCACTGAAAGCCGAACCAAGAAACACCATCAGCGTACTGAATAAGTGCATTGCCGGTCCAACTCGGTCCCAACCAAACACCAACACCGCGAGAAAGCCGCTCTCCAAAAAGAACGCAAAGATCCCTTCCGCAGCGAGCGCCGAACCAAACACATCGCCGACGAAACGTGAGTAAGCGGCCCAGTTCGTTCCGAACTCGAACTCCATCACGATCCCAGTCGCAACGCCCATCGCAAAGTTCACGGCAAAGACCCGTGTCCAAAATCGCGCGGCCGCTTCCCACGATGGGTTGCGAGTTCGAAAGTACGCAAGTTCGCATAGGAACAACTGCAAACCGAGTCCGATTGACAGCGGCGGAAACAGGTAGTGGAACATGATCGTTCCAGCAAACTGTAACCGGCTGAGTATTTCAACGTCCATGGAGCGATTGGTTCTCCTCGCTTTGCACGCTTGATGATATAAATTTGGGGCGGGGCTGAGAGTTGACATATGCAGCGATCGCCCAAGCTTCCTCGTTCGTGAGGTTGGGGTCATCCAGAGGCATGGCGACCTTTAGCCAAGAAGCCATTTTGGGAACCTTGCTCAACCCAGCACCGTCGTTGTATGACTGGTTTCCCCAAACAGGAGGACCCTCATCCGATCCGCTTCCATCTTCTTCATGACAGCTTGCACAACGATCCAAGTACAGCGTTTTCCCTTGCACTATGTTGGGCTCAGCGTCCGTGACGTCTAGCGATTGAAGACTGTTCGGGCCAAGTGGCGCAACCGGGTTCATCTTGATGAGTGTGTTTCGCGAAATCCACGTGAGGTAGGACGCGATCGCGACGGAGACTTGGCCGCCATTTGGAGGACGTACACCGTTGTGGCTTCGTTCAAAGCAATTCAGTATGCGATCTTCTAGCGTGATGACCGCGGACTCTCGAGGTGAGTATGCCGGGTACGCGGCGGCAACGCCTATGAACGAAGCTGCCTTTGGATGTCGTCCAGCGTCCAAGTGGCACGACGTACAATTGAGTTGGTTGCCGACAAAAGGTTTCGTCAGCCGATGCAAGCTCGTTTCATTCACAAGCTCTTCACCGAGCCGCACGACATCGCCCAACGGACCCGGCGGATAGTCCGTGGCGGAAGTCGCAATCAACGTCGTCGCCTTCGGTTCAACAAGAGCGAGAGATCTCGAGTGGTCGCCCTCCGATCGCTCCAAAGTTTGTTCAAGCGGATCCCCTTCGGTTGAGAATACGGAACCATGTTTCAGCGCGAGCCCGGGCAGGATGACGAAGCAAAACGTCCCAAAGGCAACGTTGAATAGCGTCCAAGCGACATAGCGGCCAGTCTGCGATTCCATCTCAACCACCTTATCGAATGAAGTTACCGAACGAGACACTGAACATCATCGAAGCCTTCCCACGCATACGGAATCTCGCGACAAAATATCTGGGATGCTAGGGTTGACCAGAAGGTTAGTTGTTTGGCTTGGTGAAACGCAGCAAGTAATTCTCTTGAAATGCCTCGACCTCCACTTCGTCTTCAAATTTGAAACCGGCTTCAATCACTTCGTTCTGGAAGACTTCTTTACCGGCTCGAACATGGCCGATAAGAAACTCACGCGAAACACCGGGAATTCGGTTGAAATCAATGAGCACCAACCGACCACCTGGTTTGAGAGCACGAAAAATAGAAGATAGCGATTGCTGTGGACTTTCAAAATGGTGATAAGTGTCGCAGATGAAAACTAAGTCGACTGACTCGGGCGGCAACCGCACGGAAACATCGGTTCCCAACACGGTCGTCAAGTTTTCGATTCCGTCCGTCGTCGCTCGTGCGGCGATATGCTGTAGAAACTTGGGTGCGATGTCGACGCTGTAGACCCATCCGTCCCATCCGGTCGTTTTGGCAAACAAGCGACTGTAGAAACCCGTTCCTGCGCCGACGTCCGCGATCCTCTCGCCTGGCTTGATCGCGCATGCTTTCAAGACTTCCTCGCGAGCTGCGAACACCTCGCGGCTCTCGACTTCGAATTTCTCGATCCACTCGTCGAGGTTCAGTTCGAGGCTCTTGAAATTATCATTGATGCCTGGCGGAACCGCCTTCGCTGGCGGTGAAGCTTCTTGGCACAAAACGATCTGTGCAGGGCCCAGCAAGACGATACAAATTAGACAGGTAAAAGTGAGTTTCATTCTTCTGTTTTCCAGTTGTAAGTGTTCGTGCTGATTTCGTTGCAGTTGGCAAGTATCGCAGGACTCGATTCGCAAGTCTTCACCCTGTGCGTACGAGTGATTCGCCAAATTCCTGTGATCAGCTATTCGGCGAGGTGACAAAGTCGACTGAATTCACCCCAGCGATTAGCCTGAGCGAGACATGAATGAGGCTTTGATCGTTTCGAGTTGTGTTCGGACAGAAAAGCACAAGCCGACCTTCACGAAAATCTTGAGTTTCGCAATCGTCGAAGCCGAGCCGCTTGAGCGACCGTAGCACTTTATCGTCAATCATTTCACAAGTATTGTTAGCCATGAGTTCCTCGGTGGGGGCTGTCGTAATGAGTCATTTATAGATTAGGTGAGTTGGAATTCCTGAACGAAATGTTTGTCGATCCACGTCTTGAGCTTCCAGCACCAACGTGCGTGGGTGGTGAACCAACCATATTGCATCAACGCTTTACCATCGCCCGTATTGAGCAGCTTGAGAAAGTCTCGCTGCGGCTTGAACTCTTGCATCGCTCCGCCTTGAACGAGCGATCGCAAGTTGTGCCACAACACAGGGCACTGGCGAACGGCATACACGCCGGCCTTGGGTGATGGAGATTGAATAACGGTTCCAGAGTCCCCGACAGCAAACACTCGCGGGTCGGATAGTGATTGTAGCGTCGGGAGAGTCGCGATGAATCCACGTTGGTCTGTTTCCAAGCCAAGCGCACTCAAAACTGGCGGAGCCTCCGCACCGGTTGCCCAGATCACACAATCGACTGAATGTCGGCAGCCATCATCTTGCACGATTTCGCTTTCGCCCACTTCAACCACACGATGCTGGGCTCGGACGGGAATGCCGCGAGACTCAAGTAGTCTTTCAATGCGACCAACACTGCGGCTCCGCATGCCGTCGGCGACATGCTCGCTCGTCGTGAAAATTTCGATTTTCGCGTCCTTGTGAACCTCGTCTTTGTTAAATTGCTCCTGCAAGCAAAACGCGATTTCAAGACTCGCGACGCCACCGCCGACAATCGCAATTCGTAACGATTTGTTTCTGTTCGCCGATGCCTTTTTAAGCCGATCGCTCAATCGACTGAGAAAAGTTTGCATGGGCTTAATCGGCACCAATAACGGTGACGCCGCGTGTTGTTTCCATCCCGCAGGGACAGACCCAACACCAATAGAGAGCGCGTCGAACGGGATTGAATCATGGTTCGAGAAGTGAACTTTGCTGTTCTCAAGATCGAGTCCACAAGTTTCAGCGAGTATTAAAGTCGCACCAGCGTGATCGACGAGGTTTTGCAAGTCAATCCGCATCTCATCGTCGCTGAATTGTCGCCCCAATGTTCCCGGAAGCATGCCGGAATAGGTCGCAGTCGGGAACTTGCTGATGCATGTCAACGTGCAACCAGGTATCGGATTTTGTGCCCATTCCTTGACGACATACGCGTTGGTGTGACCAATGCCAAGGAGAACGACTTGCTTCGAAGGTGCGTTCACTCCGTCACCTGTTCGTATTTTGTTGGAATGCGATAGCGGTCACTGTAGGTGTGAACGCGATTAGTCGGCATGCCGTCGAGTGTCACAAGTGGCAGCCCGGCATCAACCCATTTCAGAATGCTGCCCTGGTAGTTCTTTACGTTGACGCCGTCGCCCGCAAGTTGTTTCGCGTAGGCACCACTGCGCCCGCCAACAGTACAGTAAGCAATCACCAAGCGGTTGGCATATTGGCTCTTGTTCTTTTCGTAGTGTGCTTTCGTAATTGCTCCTGGAATCACCGAGACATTCACTTCCGCGTCGCTTCGTACATCCACGACAACGAAATCTGGCGTTGGTGGCTCTGTGCCGGCTTCTTTGGCTTCTGCTTGGGCCTGTTGTCTTGCTTGGAGCATCTTGTGCAAGTCGCCAGTTTCAATTGTCGCAATCTTGGGGCCACCGAAGAGACCACCGAATTGCGCCGCCGCCACCGACGCTTGAACGTTCGCAAGAAGAATGAACGCGACAATATTGAGAACGTTTCGTGTATTCATGAGTTACTCTCGTTGACTAGAAATCCGTTAAATCAAAATGTTTCGTGGCTGAGCGACCGTCGATTAGCCGTCGGCTAACTCGACCCAAAACCAACCTCTCAGCTCACCTTCTTCGAAACCAGTGGCTTGATCGTCGGGATAGAGCTTAGAGAGTTGCTCTTGAATGACAGGAGCGATTGTCTGTTTTGGTCCGTGACACACTAAGCATTGAGTCTGCAATTTGATCGGCAATAGAGCCGCCGCATGACCGTTGTTGAGCGTTGCGAATGTTGGCGTGTCCGTGCCGGCCTGAGTCAACGCAATGGCCCACTGGGGCGCAGCGTTATTGGGGTTGCGTAAACGCACTCCGGTGCGACCAATTTGAAGGCCATGCTCTTCGCTTACTTCGACGGCAATCTTTGGTGCTTCTTTTTGACAGACTAAGATTGCAGCGGCTGGGCCTTGGCTGGTCATCACCTCCATCAAGCGAGCGGACAACTTTTTGAACAAAGCTTCCTTGGCCGCCAACATGCGATCTTGCTGATTTTCAGTGGGCGTAGCACCTTCCACAATCGAGACGGGAATTGGATCTTCCTTGTCGACTGTCTTGGGCACCCGCTCGGATGACGAACAGCCACTCAGGAAAAAAGCCATTGCAACGGCTCCGCGCCAACCTAGGGCGTGGATTCGGTTCATACATCGGCTTTCGTTAACGCCCATCGGTTTCGGGCTCCTTGGACGATTGTGGCAACGTGTACGGAGTGTGAATTTCCTCCATGCCATTCTTGATAAAACGGCTGACCAATTTCGCGTGTTCCTGAACCAGCATCACGACAAAGGGATCGTCCGACTGGTACTTTACTTTTATCCCTTTCTCAGTTTCTTCATAGGAGAGTGAGTAATCTTTGGCGTGCTTGATCAACTCGACGAAGATCGGATGAAATGTCATCGGGGGCAGCGGATTGTTGCCAATGACTCGGTCTTCCATGGCTGGAACATGTTCTTTCAGCATACTGGCGATCGCAGGGTCGTCAGATTCCGTCGTTGCCTCGGCACCATCAGCAAGATCGGTGACGGTCCGTTTGATCTTGTCACGATCAGCGAACATGGCGTGCAAGGTTGTCATGTCGCCTTGCATCCCTTGCATCGCGCCGGGGCCTCTTCCCATTCCTTGCCCCATTCCTCTTCCCATATTTTGGCCCGGCATGGGCCCGTGAGCATGATCATCCTGGTTCGGGAGGACTGCGTCATTCTCGGAGGTTGGTTGTGGTTTGGCTGGCGCCGCCGATGCGATCGGGAGATACGCGTAGCCGTCGCTTTGAAGATTCACGACTGCCGTCAAGGCGGATACTGCGGTCTGGACGAACCCGACAACATCCTCAGGCACGGACCCTTTCGAGATCAGCGATTGGCCACACACATAGAGTTCGACACCCGACTCTTGAAGTTGTTGTAGCAGTTCCAAATTGGGATTTCCGTCAGTATTAAACTTGGCGGAGTACGCTTGAGGGCTGAGCACGGCAAGGGTCGCTTCGCCATGAAAGACCACTGCGATCTTCATCTTCGCTGGCTTCGCTCCGCCACCCGCGTAGATGTTCACATACTTAGCCACTTTCTCGAGCCCGGAGTTGAGCTTGTCGGCGTCACCGCCACTCGTCAAATCCACTAGCAACTTCGTTCCTGCGCGAGGTTGCTGTGCAGCCTGTGGCAGATGAACCACACCACCATGATTTGGGATCACGGGAAAACGAAGTTCATGCGGTGTAGCTGCTTGATCGCTTGGCCTCGCATGATTCATCATTCCTCGGCCCTGTCCAAACCCTGGGCCCTGTCCGCCACGAAATCCTTTTCCGTTCCCAAAACTTTGCCCGCGACGCTGTCCAGATTGATCCTGTGCGGCTGGATCCTGTGCAGGCACGGGTGCGGTATCAATGAGTAAAAGAAACAAAACAGTCAACAGAGACGCGTTGCGAACCATGAGATAGCTCCTATGAAAATGTGAAGAAAAAAGAGTGATCTAAGTTTGCGAATTCGTCGACATGTGTTTTGCGATATAAGCGGGTTCCCCCATGCGTTCGAGCAAATCAATTTGCAATTCCAGCCAACTTGCGTGCCCCTCTTCGTCCACGGCAATTCGTTCGAACAGTTGGCGAGTTCCGATGTCTCGGTCTTCACTCGCTTGAATTGAGGCCGTTGTATAGAACTCGATCGCTTCCTTTTCGTCCTTCAAGTCCGTCTCGAACATCTGCTTTAACGAGGTTGCACGAACAGGTGTTTTCGCCAATGTCAGCTTTGGATCGCCTTTCAAGAATAGAATGCGAACCAAGTATTCTTCTGAATGCCCGAGCTCCTCATGCAACTCCTCTCGCATCTTTGTGGCTAACAGTCCCAGACCCCAATCATCCAACACGCATGCATGAAGCTGGTATTGGTGCATTGCGGTCAGCTCCATCGACAGAGCGCGTTGCAGGTTCTCGATCGTGGTTGTTTTCGACATGCTTGTTGCTCATTTGGTTTGAGTTAATGGATAGTTGACGATTCACTTGGGCGGCCCATGACTTGGGCAGCACAGTCTAGATTTAGACGACACAGGATTGACGGAAGCACACGAGTGCGAGCGTAACTGCACGGAGGTCGCCACCGATTTTGCTTAAGTTTGACAGTTGTTACAGGATACGATCTCTTTTGAGGATATTGATTTCGCGCTCGTTAACTTATGATTCGTCCAGGCAGTGTAGCCACCGGTTAAGTTGACCACATTTTTGAATCCGTTGGCTTGCAAGACACTTACGCCAATCGCCGATCGTGCACCACTGCGGCACTGAACCACCAACGGTTCATTTCGTGACAATTCATCGAGGTGTTTTGGCAAGCGACCAAGAAATCGATGCTCCGCTTGATCGATGTGTCCCTCGTTCCACTCATCGTCCGAACGAACGTCGATGAGTTTGACCTCTCCCGATTCAATGCGGTGAACGAGTTCTGCGGGTGTGCCACTTGAGTACGCTTGCGTCGCCAAGTTGTGCGATCGCACGGCGTTGGTCGCGAAAGCGCCAGCGATTTTCTCCACGCCTATCTTGTGCAAGACGCGTGCCGCTTCTTCCAATTGGCTAGGTTCACAGATCAGGTAAGTGGGTCGATCGTATTCAACCAGCCAACCCGCCCACGCGGCCAGCATGCCCAAAGGAATGTTAATCGTTCCTGGAACATGGCCTTGCGCGAAATCACGCGATGCCGCCAGGTCAATCACCGTACCGGATCGGACTGCTTCGTTCACTCTCGCAACATCGAGCATTTCGTGGTGATGTCCCGCACCAAGAATCCGTGGGCCTTCTTTGTTCACACGCTTCATTACAGCAAAGTATGTTGGAGCTTCCGGTTGGTCAGCCAAGATGTAGCGCACAAACTCGTCTTCATCCGTAAACTGAAGCGCCGGATTAAAGAGCTTTTCGTAGCCAACGGTCGACGAGGGGATGGCACCGAGCCCTTTTCCACAGGCGCTGCCTGCACCATGAGCTGGCCAAACTTGCAAGTAATCCGGAAGTGACTTGAAGCGTTGGGCGGACTTGAACAAATCGCGAGCGCCTGGTTCGGCGGTACCCATCAAACCGGCAGCTTCTTCGAGTAAGTCAGGGCGACCAATGGAACCGACAAACACAAAGTCGCCAGTAAAAATCCCCATTGGCATATTCGCTCCGCCGCCTTGATCGGTCAGCACAAAGGAGATGCTCTCGGGCGTATGTCCGGGTGTGTGCAAGACATCCAATCGTATGTTTCCGATCATGAAGTGATCTCCTTCATGCAGTTTTTGGAAATCGTATCCATCGAGATACAAGTATTTCCATTCCGCAGGCCCTTCGTCGGACACAAACAAGGTTGCGTTCACGCGATCCGCGAGTTCGCGAGCACCGGAGACGTAGTCTGCGTGAATATGCGTCTCCGCCACCGCGACGATCTGGACGCCTTGTTTTTCTGCCATCGCGATGTATTGCTCGATGTCGCGACCTGGGTCCACAATCACCGCTTGTTTGGTCCGCTGGCATCCGACCATGTAAGAAGCGTGTGCGAGTTTTTCGTCGTAGAAGTATTTGAGCAACATGATTTAGTTCTCCCTTGATAGGAACGATATTCCTTACAGCACCACCGATTTGAAAACCACAAACATCGCGACCAACACGACCGCGATTGAAAACGTTTTTTGAAGTGTTGGGCCATTCAATCGCGTTGCAACGATGCCCCCAACCCACATGCCCGCGAACCCGCCGAGCATGAATTGCAGCGTCATTTCCCATGACAGCTCATTGCCGCCTGCGATGTGCGACGTAACGCCACTGAGACTGACCAAGACGATGACGAATAACGAAGTCCCAACAGCTTGGTGAATAGCCATGCCACTGAAAATCACTAACGCAGGCACGATCACAAACCCGCCGCCCACACCGAACATCCCAGAAAGCACGCCGGTCACCAGCCCGACAAGCACAAGCAATCGCGCGCAGCGTGACGTCAACCTTAACTTGCCATCGCGATCACGTTGACAAGCACTTCGATCCCGCCCCGGTTCGCCCTCGGTCGAGCAAACACCGCTCGCTAGAATAGGATTGCGAGCCTTGGACCACATGCGTTGTGCGACCACCAACATCAACATTGCAAACATCAACAGCAAGACGTTTTGCGGAACGCGCGTCGACATGTACGAGCCAATCGGGGCTCCGAGCATGCCAGCCACTGCAAACAGCAAGCCAGTACGAAACTCGACTTCACCACGAACGATTCGCGGAACGGCACCAAAAAACGCAGTGCCGGCCACAGCGGCCAAAGATATCCCCACGGCTTCGCGTGGCATCACATCAAGTCCATAGACCAGCAATGGCACAGCGAAGATGCCGCCGCCACCACCGGTCAAACCCAGTGCAAAGCCAACGGCACAGCCGAACAGGATGGCTAGACCGAACATGAACCCCCGCCTGAGCATTGATTCCACGGCAACTTGGCAATCATCGACGCCATCGGGCATAAGCCCGTCGCACCGGCAAACATCAGCCCCGCGCCGACAAATGCGGACAAACCAACAAAGTACGGATGAACGAAGTACGCCAGCACGACACCCAAGAGTGTTAAAAACCCAGCTGTGATTTGGACCTGCTGCATCAATGGCAATGACTTCTTCCCTCGCACGACTGGCAACCCAGCCTTCTCCCATGCCATCGTGCCGCCTTCGACATTGACGACATTCTCGTAGCCTTGGTCGATAAACTTTTGGCACGCTTGTGTGGAGCGATTTCCACCGCGACAAATCACGTAGAGAGGTTGGCTGGACGAGCCGTTGCGCGCCGCCATCACCGATTTGGGGTCCAGTGAATCTAGCGGAACGTTGCGAGCACACTCAGCATGAATCTCGCGATATTCGCTTGGCATACGAACATCGATCAATTCGACTTCGCTCTGGCTGTGCTTCTCGGCCAACTGTTTCACGTCAATCGTTTGCATGTTCAATCTCAATTCTCGTAAAGTCCTAACGTCAAACACTCGTTAGGTCGTAAGGTGACGATATGTGTAATAAAAAAAGCGTGCTTCATCGATGCACGACTTTATCGAACCTTTGCTCCGCTGAGCAAAAAGCGACTCTCGATGCACGCCATCAGTCGTTCAAGGTGCGGTTCGGCTACTGTGTAGTAGACCTTGCGGCCTTCGCGTTCGCTGGTCAAAAAACCGCAACGCTGGAGCAGTCTCAGGTGCTCCGAGCCAACGTTGTCTGGGATTTCACAATCCGCAGCCAGCTCGCCCACAGTGTATCGCCCGTGCAGCAGCATCTGAACGATCCGCAACCGAACCGGATGTGCCAACGTCTTCAAGCATTCCGCAGCCTCCGTGAAGCTTTGAACGCTCCCCACTGGCTTCGTTGTTTTGACAGGCTTCGCTGTTTTGGTTGTTTTCACGGGCATAACATCTCCTTTGGCTCGTAGTGTCAATATATCGACATGTCACGAGATGTCAATGAGTGTTTTCGACAGTTTTCGCCTGCGGAAATGGATTTACTCGAAATCTCAGTGAATCGCTCTGAGGAAATCCGCTAAAAACTGCGTATCTTGCCGCAACGGTTGGGCTTGGGTGCAACACTTGCCACCGATCACCCTCGGTGCATTCAACGCCACGATTTAGCCACCCAGTGTTCCGCGATCTTGCGGCGAAGAAATTCCGCACTTCGCCGCAGTTGCTCGATGCCGTCGACACCGTCTTCGATGCTAATCCAGCTGTCGAAGCCCTTGCTTTTTAGCTCACGGAAGATTGCATCGTAGTCGTTGAGTCCCTTGCCAATTTCTCCGTGGCTGAGGCGTTTCGCGTAGCCTTGAACGCCGCCTTCTTCGGCTCGCAAATCTTCAAGCGTCCCTTCCAACAGGTAACGGTCGCTTGCGTGCATCGTGACGACTCGATGCGAGACACGTTGGAGAAGTTCAATCGGATCATCGCCGGCGAGAATCGCATTGCTCGGGTCATAGTTCACACCGAAATTCGGATGCTCAATCGCATCGACGAGATCACAGAATACGTCGATCTTTTGAGCGAATTCTGGATAATCCCAGAAGTCATCTTTGTAGTGGTTTTCAAGATTGAGCGTGATGCCGCGTTCTTGGGCATACGGCAGGCACGCGTAGATGCTGTCGGCGGCTAGCTTCACTCCTTGTTCGTTCGTCAGCTCGGGACGTCGTTGACCACTGAGTACTCGGCAATAACTAGCTCCGAGCGTGTGCGCCATATCAATGCGGTATTTTTGCTTCGCAATCTCCTTCTCGCGAAATGCGGCATCGGGGTGCGTGAAATCAGGCGAGCAGCACAGCATGGGAATGACCATGCCGAGGTCCTCGACGCGTTGGCGGAACTCAGGCCATTTGGATTCGTCTGCCATCTCGATGAACCCAGCATAAAACTCAAGCCCATCGACATCGAGAGTAGCGGCAAGGTCAAACCACTCGGCGAGCTTCATCGTGCCGTCTTTGCAAAGGGCAGGCATGTAGGCTTTGGGAAACGCAGATAGTTTTGGCATGAAGAGGATTGACTTTGAGGGAAGGGGAAACGGAGATGGCATCCGTTTCATGGAATCGTGGTATTGTCTTTGGGTGGGTTTCGACCAATGAATGGATGCTGTTCGAGATCCACGACTTGGCCGCTGATGGGTCCGCTTTCATCACCAAGCCAATAGACGGCGGCAGCAGCGATTTCGCTCGGCCAAATGATTCGCCCCGATGGCGCGTAGACCTTTGGCAGATCTTCGTACCAATCTTCGCGAAGGCCCTCTTCGAGTTTCCGTTTCTGTTCCGCTTCCGTGAGCACCCAGCCAGGATTGATTTGGTTGACACGCACACCATCTTCTCGCATCAGAGTATCGCCGAGGTTACGTGTCATCGTCATCAAAGCTCCCTTGGAAACGCTGTAGGGCAACAGGTTGGGTTCACCGCTATACGCGTTCACACTTCCAATATTCAAAACGCATCCGCGAGTCAGTCGCAATTGCGGTAGCGCGGCTTGAATGAGTCGAAACGGGGCAAGCGTGTTGACGGCAAGCATCCTCAAAAAGAACGCAGTGTCCGTTGTATGGATATTGCCTGTGGCAATTAACGCTGCGTTGTTCACGACGGCGTCAAGCTTGCCAAACGCATTCACAGCGATGTCAACAAGACGCTGCTGGCATCCCTCGTTCGTGAGGTCTTCTACGTGCAGCACTGCATGGTAGTTGCCAAGCTCGCTGGCGAGCGCTTGACCCAAGTCGTGTTGCAATCCATTGATGACGACGGAAGCTCCCTCCGCAACGCAGCGCTGGGCCATCGCTCTGCCGATTCCGGTAAAGCCCCCTGTGATAACGATTACCTTTCCTTCCAGTCGCATCATGCACTCAAATGGGCTTCAGTACTGATTTGACAACTTCGCCTTTGTGCATTTTCTCAAACGCATCATGCCATTGGTCGATTGGCCAGACTCCGCCGATGATGGGTTTTACGTCGAGCTGTCCGCTGGTCAAAAGTGCGAGCACGCGTTCCCAAATCGGCCAGTTGTGACTGAAGCTGCCCTGGAGCGTCACATTCTTTTGCACGAGCGGATCAAGATTGAAGTTCAGAGGTTGTGGGCCCCAACCCACTTTGCTGATCCAACCCGCTGGTCGCACGACATCGATCGCAATTTTGAGAGTGGCACTCGCGCCGGCTGCGTCGATCACGCCGTCACATCCGAGCCCATCGCGTTGCAACGCCCACTCCTTGGGGCTGCCCACGATGCCTTCGCATCCGTAATGCTTCTGGGCAATTTCGAGTCGATGTCGATCCGAATCCAAACCAACGAGCGCGACTTCGGCGCCGCAAAGCTTTGCCATTGCTGCGCACAGAATACCGATGGTTCCGGGGCCCAACACCACGACGCGGTCACCCGGTTCGATTCTCGCATTTCGGACGACTGCGTTGTATGCCACGCAACAGGGCTCGGTCAAACACGCGTGCTCGAACGGCAAGGCATCCGGAACGGCATGCAGAATCCGCGATGGAACGCGAACGAATCGCGTCATCGCTCCGTTGACGCCATATCCAAAACCTTTTCGCGTGGGATCAAGGTTATAAAGACCGCGACGCGACATCGGATTTCGCTGGTCGATGATCGCAGCTGTCTCGCTGACCACTCGATCGCCTTCTTTCCAGCCTTCGACGGCGGATCCCGTTTCAACAATGTGCCCACCGAACTCGTGACCCAGGACGACGGGATAGTTAACCGGCCATGAATGATCCGCCGTCCATTGATGCAGATCGCTGCCACAGACGCCAACATTCGCAACTTCCAGCAACACGTCGTCGGGTCCGATCGTCGGTCGCTCGATCTCACGAATTTCAACTGAACCCTTCTCCGGGGCAAAGTTCACAACAGCTGCTGATTTCATTATTCGATTTCTATTCGCAGTACCATCCGCACTGCTTCGCTTGGGCAAAGTGGATCGTTACAACACAGTGGATAGATACTACAAAACTTCTTGAGCGTGCACAGCTTCACAAATCATGCGAAGCGAACTTTCAAGATCTCCGTCAGCTGTCTTGAACGCATCGGCATCGATCGTGAGCGGCGCGCCGAGCACAACCAGCGGTGCACCATACTTCGGGCACTCGATGGCTTGTTCAAGCGAAAGTCCTCCCACGGCTTGGACGGGAACCTTTACCGCGTTGACGACTTCGCGTAATTGATCCAACGGACTTGGCATCCGCAGCCCTCTCGCCGCGATGCCACGTCGTTCGTCGTATCCGATATGGTGGATAACAAAATCGCAACCGAGGTCCTCGAGCCATTTCGAGCCATCGACCATGTTCTCGCAAACCATGTTGTCGCCCATGACCTTGCACCCGAAATCGGCGCCGGCTTTCACGACACAGCGAACGGTTTCCTCGTGTGCTCGTGCCATGACGACGACGTGTGTCGCACCGGCTTTCGCCATCATCTCGGCCTCGAGATAGCCGCCGTCCATCGTTTTCAAGTCAGCAACAATTGGCACACCAGGAAACGCAGCCCTCAAGGCCCGAACGCCATGCAAGCCTTCAGCAAGAATCAATGGCGTGCCCGCTTCCAACCAATCGACGCCGGCTCGCATGGCAAGATGTGCTGTCTCGAGAGCCTCGTCGATGTTCGTCAGATCCAATGAGATTTGAACAATAGGTCGCATTTTAGAGTCTTACGTTGGTTGTGCAGACGCGTAGCATGGTTGAGCCCCGATAACATTGCGTGCAAAAGTTCGCAACTACGGAAGTGGTTGGACTTCTACCTTGCGGATGCTGACTTTGCTTCCCGGATCGTGCTGTTGGAAAGCGAAGTGACCTTCTTTGAATGTCTTTTCAAAGTCGAGGTACTCGTAGAGTTCATTTCCATCGATCGTAATCTTGATGCGAGTCATTTCACGACCGCGCCATACATCGTCACGCACTTCGACGTCGTAAGTGAACCATGTGTCGGGCTTCACGTGCTCTTTGTAAACGTGGCACATCCCATAAATCGAACCGGTGCGAATCGGATCGGTGTGCGTGCTATCGATTTGAGCTTCATATCCGTCGGAGAATCCAGGCCGTTCGGTGGTGCGAAAATAGAGGCCTGAGTTGCCTTTGTCATTGATCATGATTTCTGCGCGATAGCGAAAGTTCTTGAATGAGCCCGTTGTATTGACCAACATCGAGGCTTGTCCGGACCCGCTGATCGCGCCATCCTTCACTTCCCAAACACTGTCTTCCTTGCCAACTTTCTCCCAGCCGTCGAGTGTTTTGCCGTCGAACAGAGAAACCCATTCCGCGTCTGCGCCGGACACGTTCGCGCCCGCAAGTAAAACAGCCGATAGAGC
Organism: Pirellulaceae bacterium; assembly: GCA_041739875.1. Classification (GTDB taxonomy): domain Bacteria; phylum Planctomycetota; class Planctomycetia; order Pirellulales; family Pirellulaceae; genus JBBSJZ01. The sequence goes on along the minus strand of JBGSNA010000182.1, from coordinate 63,848 downwards.
AAGGAACCGAAGCGTCGAAGTCAACATGAGATGCTTTCCAGAGATTTTTGACGGGCCACGATTCACCGTGGCCGCAAACGTGATGTCGTGTTTGTATCAGATGCCGGACCACTAGTGTGGTTCCAATGGCGTAATCTACCACAGTCGCCTGGCCATTCAACTGCGCCGCTTTCAATCGCTTGCACGCAAGTTTCCGACGCGTTCGTGCGAAAGCTTGAGCGACCAGCGTCCTATGAAAAGGCTAACGAGTAAGCATTCACATGCTCGCGGAATTCACGAAGCAAGCGGCTTTGAAAGCGGTACGGATTCCAGACGGCTGCGATAGTTCTCGTGGGTTTGGCACCGTAAAGCGAGCGATAGACTCTTCGTTTCGACGAGTCGAGCTTCTTTGCCATTTGGGGAATCATCGATACACCATGGCCTAGTGACACCAATTCTTGCACCATCATCAATTGATTCGCCCGCTCCATCACCAGCGGGTGTACTGACTTTTGTCGACAGAAAGAAGTGATGTTGTCGGATAAACAATGAGCCTCGTCCAAAAGCACAAACGGATAATGTTCGACGTCTGAAATGCGGATCTGTTTCTTCTTGGCCAGCTCGTGTCCGAGCGGCAACACGAGTAAAAGTTCTTCATCAAATAACTCTTCGACCTCCACGTACTTGGCTGGGACAGGCAACGCAACGATCGCAACATCCAGTTCGCCTTGCTTGCACGCTTTCATCAAGTTGTCAGTTGTATTTTCTTGAACGACCAAGGTGGCCTTGGGGAACGCGTCAGCAAACTGGCGAAGCAAATCAGGGAGAAAGAACGGTGCAATGGTAGGGATTGCGGCGATTCGAATGCGTCCACTTTGCCCATCGTCAGAAATCTCAGCCTTGGTGTCTTCGAGAATCAACAGGATTTGTTCAGCGCGGCTCTGGAACAATAGTCCAGCTTCTGTCAATTCAACAGAACGCGGCTTGCGATCAAACAAGGGCTGTCCCAGTTCTTCCTCCAACCGCTGAATCGATCGACTCAAAGCTGGCTGGGAAATGCTCAGGCACTCCGAGGCGTGAGTGAAGTTCCGTTTCTCGGCAACGCACTTGAAATGAGCCAGCTGTTCCATATCCATCGTTCAAATTCCTTGCGTGAGTCATTGTTCGCCAGCATCAATGTACCGCAAAAACGGGCTCAAGGCGTTTGCCGGTGAATCGACGTGCTCCACAGCCTCGCACGTCGTGGTACAACCGATTGCTTCAACTCGGTATACTTGGTCGCGATGACCACAATCCATCATGAGACATACGATGATTGAACGACGGCTGTTTTTGAAATCAACAGGAATCGCGGTAGCCACGGCTATTGGCTCGACGGTGTTAAAGGCTGTCGAAGGCCACCAACCGCCACGTATTTTACTTCGCTCGTCGTGGCAAACTGTCAATATTGGCGACATCGCGCACACGCCGGGAGTACTTGCGATTCTCGAAGAGCATCTGCCGGCGGCCGAAATTTATCTTTGGCCAAGCAACGTCAACAACGGCGTCAAGGAACTGCTGGCACAGCGGTTTCCGACGCTCAAGTTCGTGCAAGGTGAAGCTGCATTGCAAGCCGCGTTTGCGGAGTGCGATTTTCTGGTTCATGGTTCGGGGCCTTCGCTCGTTGCCGAGAAAGACGTGCGACGCTGGGCGACGGAAACCAAGAAACCGTACGGTGTCTACGGCATCACACTGCCCATCCAAGGATCATCGTCGACGACGCCAACCTCCGACAGCGCCTTTGCAGCCACCATTGATTTGCTCAGTGGTGCACGATTTGTTTTCTTTCGAGACTCCGTGTCAATGCAACTCGCGAAAGACCGTGGCTGTACTTGCCCGGTGATGGAGTTCGGGCCAGACGGTGCGTTCGCAACGGACTTGCGTGAAGACGAAAAGGCGGTGGCGTTTCTCGAACAGCACTCACTCGAAGAAGGCAAATTCATGTGCTGTATTCCGCGTTTGAGATATACGCCGTATTGGGTGATTCCGGAGAAGAAGGCAACCAAGGATGAAGTCAAGCATGCACGCAATGAATCGATGAAAGAGCACGACCATCTTCCGCACCGACAAGCCATCATCGATGTCGTGCGAATGACCGACATGAAAATCTTGGTGTGTCCGGAAGATCGCACTCAAATGGCGATTGGCAAGGAGTTGCTCTATGACCCGCTTCCGAGCGACGTGAAAGCTCGCGTGGTGTGGCGTCCAGATTACTGGCTCACCGGCGAAGCGATATCCACTTACATTCGCAGTGCGGGATTGTTTGGAAACGAAATGCATTCGCCCATCATGAGCATCGGCAACGGGATTCCCGCCATCGTATGTCGCTGGGCTGAGCAAACGAGCAAGGGGTTCATGTGGCGAGACATTGGCTTGGACGAATGGCTCTTCGATTTCGATAACGAAAACGATATCAAGCGACTGCCGCAAACCGTCTTGGCGATGGCAAAGGACCCCGGGGCCGCGAAGCAAAAAGCTGCGACGGCGCGAGCGTTTGTTGAAGCAAGGCAACTGGCGACGATGCAAACACTGCAATCCCAATTACTCGCGTAAGCTGGGTCCCATTCGTGAGCTGGGGCCGCAGCTTTAGAGCCGAGCGAGTTTAGCGCCAAGCGAGAAGATGTGACTGTTTCGCTCCAACGCTGAGTCGCCACGAATCGAGATGCGGTGGCAACGCGTGTTCGTCGTGACGCGACTCGGTCTCGATCGTGAAGCCGGAGTCGTGTAAAATTCGCTCGATTGCTGCGGACGAGTTGTATGGCAAGCTCGCGGTGGTCTCGTGGACTTCCACGTACATCGCTTGGACTTGATGAAGATGCGGAGCGATTTCGGAAATGACACGTTGCTCAGCCCCCTCGATATCGAGCTTCAGAAAGCTAACTTGCTTGTCCATGATGTACGGCGAAAGACGCTTGCACGGGACAGTCACGTGAGTGCTACCACTTCGCTCGCCCCAAGCTGGGTCGATTGAATTGCCTCGCGCATCGCCTCGCAAAGAGATATCGCCGAAGAACGAAACCGTGCCATCGATATCCGAGAGAGCCGCATTGACGCATTTCACGTCGGGCAGATCGTTCAAGTCCACGTTCGCTTGCAAGAGTTTGAACGCAAACGGGTCCGGTTCGAAGCAGACGATTCGCGCGCCGGGCCAGCGAGTTTTCCACTCGAGCATTGAGACGCCGATATTCGAGCCGCAGTCAATGATGAGGGGACGATCGTCTTGTGGCGTAAAGAACGAAGGAAAGTCATCGATTTGCCGAATCATCGCTTCGGCGCTGTCGCGGTTCTCAAAAGCCAGCTTGAAACTGCGGAACTTTGTTTTTTGCATCGGCTGACTTGGGCATTGTTTTGGAGACGCTCGCGGGTCATGCGGCGGTCGATTTTTGTGAAATATGACGCTAGAACATCAACAAAGACGCGAAAACGATGCGACTCGTCAATCGATGCGTGCCCGAAGTCTGGCTACGGTGCGGGACGGATCGATACCCGTGACGCCACATCAAAGCGGCGAATAGGTAAAGTTACGTTGACTTTTATGGTAATTTTGCTACCCTAAAAGACCCGCCTGCAATTTGCGAGAGTGATCGATGTTTCCGATCCAACGAAGCAAATCGCAATTATTCCCACCCCATAACCCACCATGCAATCGGCTGGACCAAAGTTCGACTCCGGTTGGACAGTGTCGAGCATGCGTAGAAGCATTCGTATGATTAGCACGTCGCATATTCGCTGGGCTTTCGCATTCTTTGTGGCTGCCGCATGTTGGACTGATTCTTTCGCGGATGCGTTCGCTGATGAACCCACGATTGGAGGCGTGCTCACGCCTGAGATTGCTGCGGAATCCGACTTGGATCTCAGTGAACTGGTTGACCCCATGCAACTGGGTGACCCGAATGAACGTGAGTTTTCGAGTGAACCCGGCGTCTTGAGGTTCTCGTTCAATGGCGTTCCTTGGCGAGAGGTGATCAAGTGGCTGGCCGATGAGTCCGACTTGGCACTTCATATTGATGGATTGCCGACCGGCAGTTTCACCTATTCGGATTTGAACCCGTTTACCTCGCAAGAAGCGATCGACCGCGTCAATCTGTTTCTGGTTTCCGAAGGCTTCACGCTTATCAAGAGCGGCAATCTGCTCTCGCTGATTGATTTGGCGGATCCTCGCAGCACACAAAAACTTGATGTACTTGCAAAGTTGATCTCTGTGGACGATCTCGACAGCGGAGCACTCGAAGGTCGCGGGTACGATGTCGTCAAATGTATGTTCCCGTTGGGCGAGATCAATGCCAGCGATGCGGTGCAAGAGATCTCACCGTTGGGGCTCATGTCAGCACCCAAGATACTCTCCAAAACGAACCAGCTTCTGGTCGTTGACACGGTTTCGAAATTGATGAGCGTACGAAAGGTTTTGCTATCGTTTGCACCTTCGACGATGGACAACGGAACCATTATCAAGAGCTTTACGCTCGAGCATGTCCAAGCGGAAGACATTTTGATCGTTGCGCGACCTCACCTCGGACTCGCAACGGATGAAATGATTGGCATCGATGTGAGTCTTTCCTCGGACTTGCTCGGCAAGAATATCTTCGTCACCGGCGTCGAGGACAAAGTCAAGCTGATCGAAGGGATCATCCTCGCGGTCGACCGTCCGAAAGCGAGTAAGGCGGATGAGAGTGGCGAGATGGAACTTCGCTCACATTTTGTCGAAGGCGGTAACGTCCAAACCGTTTACAACGTGCTCTTGACGTTATTGGCGGGCAAGACCGTGCGACTGTCCATGGATGAGACGGCGGGAAGCGTTGTTGCTCTAGCCACGCCGGCGGTACAGGCGGAGATCGCACAAACAGTGACGCAACTGCAAGCGTCTGAAGCCGATTTCGAAGTGATTCCGCTCAAGACCGTTGATCCGTATTTCGCAATCAGCTTGCTGGGGCAAATGCTCAAGCTTCCTGGGCCGTTGGACGACCCAGAGGACTTTGATCCAGATACCCCGCAGATCGATGCGGACCCAGGCAACATGCGACTATTTGTTCGTGCGAAGAAACATCAAATTGAACAGATCAAGAAGATTGTTGCGGGTTTAGAGAACGGAGAGACGAGCCCGACTTTGAGCGACACTCGCGTCTTGCCACTCAAAGGCAGGGAAGCGGAGCAGTTGCTTGAAACAGCAGCAAAGTTTTGGCGTTCCGCCAATCCAATTTTGCTTTTCCCTCCGAATGCGTCGGCTGTTCTCGAAGTTGGCGAACGCGTTCCTGGCGGTGAAGCCGTTGATACGTCGCCGTCCTCTGGCACAGGCAGGAGCACGGACACAAACTCGAGTACTGGCACGGATTTGACTCAGGCGACTCATTTGTTCGATCGTGGCAGTGCGGTCGTCTTGGCTTCATCGCAATCGCATTTAGACACGACTGTGCCTCGGTTGTTGACGGCTGGTGCGAACTCGCGATTGCCTGCGATTCAGTGCCAAGTGACCCCGCGAGGGTTGATGCTGCAATGCGAAGATACGTCTGCGTTAGATCGGCTCGAAGAGCACCTCCGTACGCTTGCGGGTCCAGTCGAGTCGCTGCCGTCGCCGCCGGTTGTATTTTATTTGAAGCACACCAAGCCTGACGACGCATTGCAGATGCTCGGTGATTTGATTGATGGTGGCGAAGCAGCCAAGGAGTCTGAGTCCGGCACACTGGTGAACGGTTTCGTTTCCTCGGGCGGCTCCAGTGATTATTTCAGCCCCCTTGTGACAAGTCGCGACGGTACGACCACGATGATTTCTGGAGCGATCACGGTTGTGGCTGACTCGCGTCTGAATCGGCTCATTGCCCAAGGCACCACCGCGGATATCGAGTTGATCGAAGCTTACCTGAAGATCATCGACAAAGATTCAAGCATAACGTCCATCGAGACCTATGGCACGTCGCACGTGATTGAACTCAAGCACAGCAATGCAAGTGAAGTAGCGGAGTCTATTCGCGAGGCGTTTGCCGATCGTGTTGCTGGAGATTCAAAGAAGCAAGGCCAACCGACAAATCCACAGCAAGCGGCAATTGAAGCCGCAGCCAAGATCAAGGAGCTGGCTGAGGCAAAGTCCAAAGGCTTGAAGACACCCGAGACGCCTCCGAAGAACCTTGAACCGAAGTTGACCGTGGCGGTGCATGATGCGAGTAATTCGCTCATCATCACCGCTCCGCAGCAGCTTTTTGAAGAAGTTGAGAAACTTGTTCAGATCATCGACTCGCGTGGTGAGAAGTTTGTCGAAGTCATTTCGCCAGTCAACGGTGAAATGTTTGGTGCGATCTTGCAACAAGTGCTTCTCGGTGAAGAGGTGAACAGTAATCGCTCATCTTCTTCACGATCCGAGTCATCCTCGCGATCCAGAACCGAACGTTGAGCGAGAGTAGTACAAGCGTGACGCAAAGAGGAAGCATGATGAAGAATTTATGGTTGCCTTTGGCCGCTCTGGTGATGCTGTTCGTTTGCCAGCGAAGCACGTTGGCTCAATCGGGATTGCGGGAATCGCTTGAACGATTGGACCGGAACCAAAATGGTGAGATCGAGCCGAGTGAAATCACGCCACTGTCGCGTCCGTATTTGGAGCGGATCGCTGGGAGTCGTAACTTGTCGCTCGATCGGCCCAACGGTATTGATAAACTCCAAGAGGCTGCTCGGATCTATTACGCACTGAAAAACGGCGTGTCTGGCAATCGCATTGATCCTTCAGACAAGTCCACGGTGACACAGTTCGGCGCGATTGCCGGTGAGCCGCTTGTTCCCGAATTCGGGCTGGCGGATATCAAGTTTCCCTACACGCAAGTGGATCTTGACGAAGCCGACGATTCACTTCGACGCTCCGACCGCAATCGTGATGGTTACATTGATCGCGAAGAAGCCGCTCGGTCGGAATGGAGGTATCGGGATCCATTTGATGAAGATGCCGATCAAGACAATCGATTGAGCCGGTTGGAACTTGCGCAACGTTACGCGCGTCGACGGCTGCTCGAAGGCACCAAGAACGAATTAGTTCAAAAGGTTCGTCGCGTCGGCAGTGGAGTTCAACCCGTGACTCCCGTTGGACGTGATTCTCAATTCAATGATTCACGATCATGGATGCGGGGCGGAAGTCGCTACTATTTGACCGCGTCGGTGATGGAACGATTTGACTTGAATCGCAACGGACGCCTCGAGCCCAACGAAAGTGCGAAGCTTGGCTTTCCCGTCGGACGAATTGACATCGATCGCGATGGCGTGCTTTCGCGTGATGAGATGTTCGCATTTTTGAGCGAATGGCAAGACGAGGTCGGCGATGACTCCGAAGGCTTACCGACTTGGTTCTTTGAACGTGATCTCAATCGCGATGATCAAGTCGAGATGGCGGAGTTTACCGACGAGTGGACAGACGAGTTGCTTGAGCAGTTCGCAGCCTTGGACATGAACGAAGACGGGATTCTCACCAGTCTCGAAGTTGCCCAGTCCAAAGCGATGATGGGTGGCAGCTACTCCAATATGGAAGCCGAAGTCTTGCCGCCGCGAAAAACAATCATCTCAGAAATTGTTGTCGACGATAATTTTCTAATCGGCGACCTCAACGTCGAACTCACGATTACGCATACGTACGTATCGCATCTCGACGCCTACTTAACGGGCCCCGACGGACAGCGAATCGAGTTGTTCACGGAAGTTGGGGGAAGCGACGACCACTTTGAGCAAACAATCTTTGATGATCAAGCATCAACGCCCATCACGAAGGCTCGGGCGCCTTTCAGCGGAGCGCACCTTCCAGAAGCGATTTTGAAAGGCCAACCGAGCTTGAATTACTTCAAAGGGAAAAGCGTGCAAGGCGTGTGGCAATTGGTCGTCAGCGGCACACGGAGCGAACGTTTTGGCATGCTGCATAGTTGGGGATTAAGAGTCCGACCAGAGGGCGACACATTGGCAGTCGCTGAGACGCCGATATCTCCAGACAGCACATCTGCACCTCCAACTAACGCATCAGATCTTACGTCGTACGCTCCAGCCTCGGGACGTTCCGATAAGAAAGAACAACGAGAGGACCGCGATTCACGAAAGTCCATCGAAGCCATGCCGCAAGCTGGTTTCGACGGGCCCGACTCGTCGAGAAAGGCGTTGAAGGGCGATCGATCCGAGGCGGAGGTTGAGAATTACAAACGTGAGCTCAAAGAAAAGTACTTGAGAATGCTAGAGAGCAAAAAAGTCTCCGGCGGCAAACAAGGGAAATTCGATTAGCGAACCTGATTCCTCGAATTTCTGCAGTAATGCCTGGGGCTTAACCCAGAATGTCCTTGACGATCTTTCCATGGACATCGGTGAGCCGGAATTGGCGTCCTTGGAACTTGTATGTCAGTTGTTCGTGGTTGATGCCGAGCAGGTGCAAAACGGTTGCTTGGAAGTCATGAACGTGAACGGGGTTTTCAGCCACGTTGATTCCGAGATCATCGGTCGCTCCGTAGCTGGTTCCGGGTTTGACACCGCCTCCGGCCATCCACAGCGTGTACGCATACGGATGATGGTCGCGACCCCAACGTGGTCGATTCTCGATATCACCTTGAAGGAACGGCGTTCGCCCGAACTCGCCGCCCCAGATGACCAGCGTATCGTCGAGCAGGCCGCGTTGTTTCAAGTCCATCACCAACGCGGCACTGGATTGGTCCGTATCGCGACATTGGTTGTAGAGTTCCGTCGTCAGCGAATTGTGCTGGTCCCATCCGGCATGCATGAGCTGGACGAATCGACAACCTCTTTCGACGAGGCGGCGAGCGATGAGACAGTTGTGTGCGAAGGTGCCTGGTTCTTCGACTCCAGGTCCATACATTTCGAGAGTCTCTCGCGATTCGTTTGACAAGTCCGCGAGCTCAGGGATGCTCGATTGCATCTTGAAGCCCATTTCGTATTGAGCGATTCGAGTCGCGATTTCGGGATCGCCGAAATCTTGCAGCTTCAACTCATTGATTGCGGCGATGTCATCGAGCCAGCCACGTCGCATCTCACGGCTGATGCCGTCGGGATTGGAGACATAGAGAACCGGATCACCGCTACCGCGAAGCTTCACGCCTTGAAATCTTGACGGAAGAAAGCCGCTTCCCCAATAGAAGTCGTAAAAAATCTGTCCACAACTCGTACCTTTACTGATGCTTGTCATGACAACGAACGACGGTAGTTCGTCCGTCTCGCATCCGAGTCCGTACGTGAGCCATGCACCCATCGTTGGTCGACCAGGCATCTCGCCGCCGCTCAGAGTAAAGTTGATCGCGGGTGCGTGATTGACTTGTTCCGTGTGCATGCTCTTAACGAAACACAGTTCATCCGCCACCTTGGCTGTGAACGGCATAAGCTCGCTGACCCATGCGCCGCTCTGGCCGTGCTGGGCAAACGGCTCGATCGGCGCGAGCAACAGCTTTCCGTCCGCCTTGCCTGTCATGGTGCTGAAGCGTCGATCGCCAATGTACGAGAGCGGAACCGGTTCTTTGTGCCGCGCCTTGAGCTCAGGTTTCCAATCAAACAAATCGACGTGAGTGGGCGCACCGTTTTGGAACAAGTAGATGACGCGTTTGGCTTTGGGGGCGAAATGTGGCAGCGAGGGAAGTCCACCGAACCGAGGTACCGCATCGACTGGCCCAGCAACCGTGTCACGCGACATCATGCTCGCCAGCGCAGCCGCACCGATTCCCGTTGCGTTCTTACCAAAGAAATGTCGGCGAGTCAGGTGCAGATTATTTCGATCCAAAGGACTCATGTCATTACTCGCGGTTGAGAGTCTCGTCGAGGTTAAGTACCGCCAAGCACAATCCGGTCCATACCGCGTGCTCGGAAGCGTCCAGATTCTCGTCGCGCGACGAGTTGCCAATGGCAAGCAACTTGCCTGGATCGTCCGGCGCATTCACGTACTGCTTGCGAGCTCGTTCTAGGCCGCGGAGCAACACCGATTTTTCTTCGCTTGTTGCTGGACGTGAAACAACTCGCAAAAATACTTCGTTGAGTCTCGCAGGATCATCCGGTGCGTTTGACTTCAGTACTCGCTCCGCCAACATTCGCGCCGACTCGACATAGACGGTCTCGTTCAACGTCAAGAGCGCGTGCAGTGGCGTGTTCGTACGACTGGATTTCACCGTACAAGCTTGCCGCGATGCGCTGTCAAAAAACATGGTGGGCGCGATGATGCGCCGCCAAAAGACATAAAGACTCCTGCGGTAAAGTTTCTCACCGGAGTCTTGACTGAAGATTTTTTTTCCAAACGAAGCCTCCTCCCACACACCAGCGGGCTGGTACGTATTCACAGCTGGTCCACCGGTTACCGGCGACAACAATCCGCTGACGCAAAGAGCTTGATCACGAAGCATCCACGATGGCAAGCGATAACGAGAACCACGGGCAAGCAGTCGGTTGTCGGGGTCCAATGCCACGAGCGACGGATCCGTAATCTTGGCCGATTGTCGATACGTGTGGCTCGAGACAATCAATCGAATGAGATCTTTGACGTCCCATCCGTGGTCGCGAAAGTGAGCCGCCAACCAATCAAGCAATTCACGGTGCACGGGCATTTCGCCTTGATGACCGAAGTCCTCGGTTGTCTTCACCAGTCCGATGCCGAACAGTTGTTGCCAAAACCGATTGACGGTGACTCGAGCGGGCAGCGGATGATTCGGATCCACCAACCAATTCGCTAAATCAAGCCGATTCGAAGACTCATTCACGTCATCGTTGAAGCGGGGCAAAAACTCAGGCGTTTTGGCTGTTACCTTGTCCGTCGGCTGGGTGTACAGACCACGTTGCAGAACAAAACTGTCGCGTGGCGTGTCCATATCATTCATCACCATGACTTGCGGAAACGACTCACACAACTTAGCGAGTTGCTTCGTGAGTTGGTCGTGTTGTTGCTTGCGTTTGGTGTACTCCGGCGACGAATCTAAATGCGATATTCGCAACAAATCAAGCTGTTCTTTTGTGCGAGCCTCGGACGTCGTGGTCAATGCACGGACGAACGCTTCATTTGAATCCTCCAAAGTTGGCTTGGATGCGTTGGAAACTGCCAACCGAAATCGGCCTAAATTGTGAGCGATGTGTTTCGAATCATGTCGAAGCACGATTTTTAGCACCTCGGCGGCTTCCAATGTGACAGGTTCATTGAAAACGAAGACGGCGGCGTGTTCACGGTCCACCATGCGGCCTTCGTGAACAGCCCAGCCCGTATCGGGTTTTCCGTCAAACGCGTTCGCGACAACCAATCCGCCCTGTTCGAATGTCGCCTCGGCGCTCGCGATCGTCACTGGACGTCCTTCGTCGTTGTCGGATCCCACGCGAGAGACCTCCAACTCGGTCAAAACAAAGTTGCCGCTGTCCGAGCGAGCAAGGCTGCCGTGGTTGAGAGACTCGTGCTTGAGAGCTTCCAGACGCAAGCCTGTGATAGTGAGCGAGTTTGTTGGTGTGATGACCGTGTACGTATCATTTGCTGGGATCGGCTCGCCGACGCTGAGTACAGAACCGTCATCGAGAATTTGTAATTGTGAACCGGTCGCGGAGACTTGCTTGGGCGTTAGGGAGTACCAATCGTTGGACAAAGGAAGTCGGTTCAGCTGAACTTGTTCCCAAACAGCCTGTTGTTGAGCAAGCGTCTCAGCGAGCTTGTTCAGCTCGACGTCCAAGTCGCTGATTTGTTCTCGCAAGTCCGCTGCGGTCTGTTTTTGCGGTTCCGTCGCAACAGGCAAAACGGGCGGAGTTTGTGCGTTGCCTCCGCCGCCCGTGACAGGCGTCTGGTTGAAGTACGCAAAGAATTGGTAGTACTCTTTGTTTGTCAGCGGATCGTACTTGTGATCATGGCAGCGGCAACAATTCAGCGTCAGCCCCAGCCAGACTGTGCCCATGGTTTCGGACATGTCCATGACGTATTCGACACGGTTCTCTTCTGCGATTCGGCCGCCTTCGCCGTTGATCATGTGATTGCGACAAAACCCAGTCGCCAAGATTTGCTCGTCGGTGGCATCGGGTATTAAGTCACCGGCCAATTGCCAACGCGTGAATTCGTCGTATGGCAAGTTCGAGTTGAACGCGTCAACGACCCAATCGCGCCACGGCCACATCGTTCGTTCATTGTCGCCTTGGTATCCGTTGGTGTCAGCGTAACGTGCGACGTCGAGCCAGTCCCATGCCATGCGTTGGCCGTACGCAGGCGAATCCAAGAGACGATCGACAAGTTTCGTATAGGCGTCGGGTGACGTGTCGCTAAGGAACGAGTCGACGTGCTCGGGCGTCGGCGGCAATCCGGTTAAGTCCAGCGACAGCCGGCGAATGAGCGTGCGCCGATCCGCTTCTGGTGACGGATGCAGACCTTGTGGATCGAGTTTGGCTTGCACAAATGCATCGATGGGATTTCGGACAAGGTCCTTGTCACGAGTTTCAGGAATTTGCGGGGCGACGAGGGGGCGGAACGACCAGTGCTGTTCCCATGTCGCACCTTGATCGATCCATTTTCGAACCAACTCGATCTGTAGCGAAGATAGCTTCCGGTTTGAGTGTGGAGGCGGCATGATCTCGTCGGCAGCATCCGTCACAAGACGGCGATACAGTTCACTGTCGTGACTCGCATGAGGTTGGATCACCGACATCGCGCTGGCGGAGTCATCCAGCCGCAGATCGGCCTCTCGCGTCGCTTCGTCGGGGCCGTGGCAAAAAACACAGTTCTCCGACAAGATCGGACGAACGTCGCTGTTGAAATCGATTTCTTGTGCCGACAACCCGCGGTGGACCAAACTGTGGGCCAAGAAGAAACCTGTGAGCACGGCTGCACAAGCAAGCCCGATCTGGCGCGTTGATCTGATCCGACGCATTGTGTGGTGTCAGTCCTAGAGTGGAGCGGCTACGAGTGAGCACGTGAGGTGGGAGCAGTGCTGGCTACGGCAACGTTGGGGACCGATAACCTGCTTTCAAAACGTATCTTAGCAGGAAAACCGTACCGAGACGCTAATTTGCGACCCGGTAAAAGCAGGTGAATGCGATGCGGACTGTCATGGGCGACGCGGCGCTGGACTTCTCAAACCGCTGTTTAGCCGTCATTCTAGTGGCGTTCCCCACCGCCGTCCCAGATGTGTTTGAATGCCGCTCGATCCTGAATTTAAAGCCGCCCTCGATTCTCGCTCAATCCAATTGGAGCCCGAAGTGGCGGAGAAGCTCGAGGAATACGTACGGACGATGTGGCAAATCAACGAGCAGCTGAATCTGACCCGGCACACGACCTGGGAATTGTTCGTCAGCCGCGATTTGCGGGATTGTTTGCACCTGGCACCGCTACTTGAGCCGGATGAACTCGTACTCGATTTAGGCAGCGGTAACGGCATTCCGGGAATACCGCTGGCGATCCTCCGTCCCGACCTGGACGTTTCGCTCGCTGAATCTGTCGCCAAGCGAGCCGGTGCGCTCAACGAGATTATCGCGGCGATCGATCTGCCTGTGGCGGTTTATACCGCTCGTGGCGAAGATTTACTCGAAGACTTTCGTTTCTCGACGATCGTGAGCCGAGCTGTTGGGAGTATTGCCAAGTTTTGTCGTTGGATTGAACCGCATTGGTCCAATGTCGACCGCTTATTGCTGATTAAAGGGCCAAAGTGGGTGGAGGAGCGCGGTGAGGCACGCCATGTGGGCGCGCTTAAGAATCTCCAGCTCCGTCGTGTTGCGGGATACCCGCTTGGCGATGGCGTTGCAGCAACCGTGTCTAGCGACGGCTCTGAGAACGGCGATTCAACAGCATCCATCGAAAGTTCCGAAGGTGTGATCCTCCAGATTTGGCCTGCGGGACCGCGCGGCGAACGGTTCAACAAGCAGCCCGAGTAAGTAGAAAACTCTGCATCTTTTTGCTTCACCTTTGTCGTTTCTCGATGGGTGTCTATACTCGGGTCCGACGCGAAACTAAATCCGCGTTCGTATCATCTTCACTTCGCAATTAGAGCCCCTCTGACCAGGGGTTTTTACAATGTCCGAGTACACTTTGACGCACCTCAAGCAACTTGAGGCTGAGAGTATCCACATTCTTCGTGAGGTGGTCACGGAGTTCAAAAAGCCCGTGATGCTGTATTCCATCGGCAAAGACTCCGCCGTGCTCGTGCATCTTGCGCTCAAAGCGTTCTATCCCGACAAGCCACCGTTTCCGCTGTTGCACGTCGACACCACGTATAAATTTCGTGAGATGATCGAGTTTCGTGAAAACTACGCGCGGAAAGAGCTCGGGTTGGATCTTCTTGTTCATACCAACACGGAAGGACTGAAACTCAACATTTGGCCATGGGAAGACAGCGAGCGACATACGGAGTTAATGAAAACCGATGCGCTCAAGCAAGCTCTGGATATGTACGAGTTTGATGCTGCGTTCGGCGGCGCTCGCCGCGATGAAGAAAAGAGTCGCGCGAAAGAGCGTGTCTTCAGCTTTCGAGACAAGTCCCACCGTTGGGACCCCAAGAACCAGCGACCTGAGTTGTGGAATCTGTACAACGGTCGCGTGAACAAGGGCGAATCAATTCGCGTTTTCCCCATGAGCAATTGGACCGAACTCGATGTTTGGCAATACATCCATTTGGAGAGCATTCCGATCGTACCGTTGTATTTCTCCGCAATGCGAACGGTCGTTAACCGAAAAGGCACGTTGCTAATGCGGGATGACGATCGCATGCCATTGTTTCCTGGCGAAAAAGAAGAACAACGAATGGTTCGCTTCCGCACGTTGGGGTGCTATCCGCTTTCTGGCGCCGTTGAAAGCCACGCAACCACGTTGCCGGAAATTATCCAAGAGATGCTGCTTGCCACGACTAGCGAACGCCAAGGCCGCATTATCGACCAAGACGAAGGCGGCGCTGGAATGGAAGAGAAAAAACGGCGAGGTTATTTTTAATCAGTTTTCAGATCGCATGGTTTGAAAACTTCTTGATTCCTCTCTTTCTGAATACTGAATTCTGTCCAACGACGACTAAGACATGTCCCACAAATCTGATCTGATCGCAACCGACATCGAAGCTTACCTCAAGCAGCACGAGCAGAAGCAATTGCTTCGCTTCATCACGTGCGGAAGCGTGGACGACGGCAAGAGCACGCTGATCGGGCGACTGCTCTTCGACAGCAAAATGATCTACGAAGATCAACTTGCTCAACTCGAAGCGGATTCAAAAATCATCGGCACTACGGGCGGGAAATTCGATCCCGCACTGTTGACGGACGGACTCAAAGCCGAACGTGAGCAAGGCATCACGATCGATGTCGCGTATCGCTACTTTAGCACCGCGAAACGCAAGTTCATTATCGCGGATACGCCTGGCCACGAGCAATACACTCGAAACATGGCGACTGGCGCGAGTTCGGCTGACTTGGCGATCATCCTCGTCGACGCACGCCACGGTGTTTTGACTCAAACTCGCCGACACAGCTTCATCGTTTCACTACTTGGTATTCGCCATGTGGTCGTCGCCATCAACAAGATGGACTTGGTCGACTTTAGCGAAGAACGTTTTGAACAAATTTGTGATGACTACCGTTCGTTCGCAGCACGCTTGGATTTGCCAGATTTGCACTTCATTCCAATGAGCGCATTGGATGGAGATAACGTCGTCGACCGCAGTGAAAAAGCGCCGTGGTACACAGGTTCGACGCTCATGAACTTCCTGGAAAATGTCTACATTGGCTCGGACCGGAACCTGCAAGATTTCCGTATGCCGGTTCAATACGTCAATCGTCCGAACTTGGATTTCCGTGGGTTCTGTGGCACGATCGCATCGGGCACGATTCGCCCAGGCGAAGAGATCATGGTGCTCCCAAGTCGTCAAAAATCGACCGTGAAACGAATCGTCACGTTCGATGGTGATTTGGACGAAGCGTTCACACCCCAGTCGATCACGCTGACACTCAGTGACGAGATCGACGCAAGCCGTGGTGACATGATCGTTCGCCCCGGCAACGTCCCGAAATCAAGTGCGAACATCGAAGCGATGTTGGTATGGATGAGCGGTGAGGGAATGGTGCCAGGCAAAACGTACCTGTTCAAACACACGTCGCAAACGGTGCCCGGCAGTATTGATACGCTCAAATATCGCGTTGATGTCAACTCACTGCACCGAGCGCCTGCACCGGCACTCGAGTTGAATGAAATTGGTCGCGTCAGCATCACGTTGTCAGCGCCGATTCATTACGACGCATATCGCCGAAATCGAAGCACGGGTGCGTTCATCATCGTTGATCGAATCACCAACGCGACCGTTGCCGCGGGGATGATCCTCGATCGTGATGGGGACGCGAACCGACGCAGCGTTTGGGATGATGAGGCGACATCGAGCGGCGAGGCCGCAGAACATGTCTCCGTCGTCACCGCCCAAGAGCGAGAAGCACGCTACGGCCAAATGCCTGCGACCGTGCTGATGACGGGATTGACCGGCAGCGGCAAAACCGCGATCAGCCAAGCTGTAGAACGCAAGCTGTTTGATCGCGGACGTTCGGTCGCGATTATCGACGGCGAAGCTGTGCGACGGGGCCTCAGTCGCGACCTTGGCTATACTGCGGAAGATCGAAGCGAGAACTTGCGCCGTAGTGCCCACTTGGCTCACGCGATCAACGAAGCAGGCTTGATTTGTATCGCGTCGTTTGTTGCACCGAATGCTGAAGTACGCGATAAGGTTGGCAATCTTATTGGCGCGGACCGATTCTTGGTTGTTCATGTCGCAACGCCCATCGAAGTTTGTCGCGAGCGTGACACAAAGGGCCAGTACGCCAAAGCGGATGCCGGTGACCTACCGAATTTCCCCGGCGTTACAGCAACGTACGAAGCACCAGCCAATCCAGCACTTGTCGTTGATGCATCGAAACTAACTATCGACGAGTGTGCCGATTCCGTCATCGAGTTGCTACGCCAAAAAGGCATCGTTAAATAACGCGATGAGGCGTTTTTGCACGGTGGCACGTTTTTGCCGTGCGTTGCTCACTGGCTTGCGTCGTGTTCGCTGGCTTGCGTCGGGTTGGTTTGAAAACCAGTCCCTGAGGCAACTGGTGGGCGATCACCCGCCACCGCTGAACTTGATTCAAGACCGTTTCGTCGCATCGCGTTCGTTACTGCGGTTGCGCTACAGGGGCAGCCAGCACTTCATCGAGGAGAATCGGCATCTCGCCAAACTCGGTTACTGAAACCTGCATCGCTTGGTCAAGTGGGTCAAGTCCGAGTGCGAATTGCATGCTGGCAAGAGCTGCAAACCAATTGCGTCGGGCCTCAGCTAATTTGATTTCGATTTCGTTCAGCTTGGTTTCCAGCAAATTCAAATAGATCAAGTCGATCTTGCCGGATTCAAATGCGAATCGATAACGGTTCAATGTATCGCGAGCCGCCTTAAGAGCTGTTTCGTTTTGCTTGACGATTAGCTCCGTATTTCTCAATGCATTCGCGGCGGATTGGATCTCCACAGCAATCTTGTCTTGAGCTAGACGCAGTTTTTCGCTGACTTGGACGATCTTGCCCGAAGTTGATTGAATTTTTCCGCGAGCTTTCCGACGCTGAATCGGCACTTCACTCGAAAAGCCAATCACGAGCTCAAAGTCGCCCTTATCGTTGCTCGACGTCGCAGGCGGTCCCATGTCTTGTGACGCTTCACTAACGAAATCGAACCTCGGCAGCATCTCATTTTGTGCGAGCTGGCGATCGAGTTGAACTTGTTGTATCTCGAGCTGCAACATTCGAGGCTCGGGGCGCCGTGTCAAAGCTGCTGCGAGATCGTTTTGAAGGTTATCCAGTGGCTGGGGTTGGATCAACGGGAAATCTTTCGGAAGCCAGTTTTCACTGGGCACGAGGGGACGTCCGTTGTCATCTCGAAGATAAAGCGAGAGCTTATACGAGGTGTCTCGAAATTTCTGATCCGTCTCAAGCACCTTCGCTTGCCTTTCGGCAATCAACTGTTGGTTCAAAACGACATCAATCTCAGCGAACTTGCCCGCCTTGAATCCAACATCATATTGTTCACCTCGCTGTTCTGCGAGATCGAGCAACTCTCGCTGCGCGACAAGAAACCGGCCTGTCGCGACCCAGTCCCAGTAAGCAAAAGCGCCGCTTCGAGCAACATCCAATATCGTCTGTTGAATCAATGGATCCGCTGCCTGTTGGGCGAGCGACGCCTGGAACACTGCGACACGTTGAGCATCGATCGCTCGTCCTTGAAGCAGTGGTTGCGAGAAAGCGACCTTGAATTCGCCGGCATCGTTTGTCTCGCGTTCTTTGTACCACGGTTGAAAATCACCGCGGCCGATGCGGTAACCCGCCCCGACATAACCGCCCCACCAAGTTTGACGTGCCAGCGCAAGGCCATTGCGATAGTTTTCGTAAAACCCCGTCGGTTCGCTCAACGACTCAGCGAGAAACTTGGTGTCATACGCCCCGTACGACGAAAGCAATTCACCACCAGCAATCATCGGCTGTTGGCGAGCTCGTTGGATTTCGGGGAAGGACCCGTAGAGGCTCGCGACGACGTCTGCGAGTGAGAGAGTTTGCTCAACAACGGCCAGCGGCGTGGCCGAATCGATCGCGACGTCCTGCATCTGGTCTGCGGCTTCGCCTTGCGTCGCGTTGCCTTGCGTCGCGTTGCCTTGTGTCGCGTTGCCTGTTGAATCATCGCCTGACTTCTTGCCGCTTGTGCCGTCTGTCTTGAGCACATCATTTTCGGGAACGTCTTTAACCCCAGACGTTGCTTTGGCCCTGTCTTGGGCAGCGGTCTCGTCGTCAATCGTCATCAGAAATTGCGAGAACGACTTGGGTGACGAGTCACCAGGAGTCTGGGCATGTACCGACCCAGCTCCCACGAATGCGATCAAACCAATTTGAGCGAGAATCCGCAATTCGACTAAAGTTTTGGCAGCTTGACCTTGCTGCCTTTGTCCTTCGATTTGCTTGGCTCTTCGTTCGCAATGATTGGCGGAAATCCATTGAGCTGACGCCATATCTCGTAACCCAGCGGAACTTGATTCAGTAGCACCCATCCATTGGCGCGCACGCCTTGACGTAAGTATCGGTCATCCGGCCAGCCATCCTCCCGTTCAAAGTGGTTGTCGGGCGTGACAACGACACGAAAATCTCCGTAGCCATCATCAGTTGGGAAAACCCGGTTGACTTTACCGCCGAACGTACCTATCGCGACGGAGGGCCAACCCACAAATTGGACGGCTGGCCAACCTTCAAATTGCAACCGAACGGGGTCGCCTTCTTTCAAGAGCGGCATGTCATTGCCGCTCACTTTCATTTCGACAGCAAGTTCTTCGGTATCCGGAACGATCACAAAAAGCTGGTCACCTTCCTTAATCGTGTCGCTTCCCTCAAGCCCGAACCATTGTTGAATGTATCCCGATCGGGGTGCGAGCACTTCAAGGCGGTCAAACTCGCCACGCTTATTTCGGAGATCTTGAATCTCTTTCTCGATCGCATTGATTTTTTGCATCGACTCCAGCACCTTTTGGCTGGCTGTGCGATTTTTAATATCAATTTCCTGCATCTTTGATTCGATTTCCTCTTCCTTGGAAAGCAGCGATGCGTAGTACTCGTGCACGGCATTCTCAGCTTTGGTCACCTTCGCGAGTTGAGACTGCACCGCTTGTCGCTTGGTGAACAGTTCCTCTTTGGAGACCAGCCCACGTTTTGCAACCTCCTCCGCAATTCGCAACTGATTTTGCTTGTCTTCTAGCTCCGCTTGAATTGACGTGACTTCATTTTTGACTTGCTCCCATTTTTGTTTGGCAGCTTCGTAGTCCTGCTTGAGTGACTGAGCCAGGTTCAGACCGCTGGTTTCCTGCAACACAGCCGCCTGTTTTGCCACTTCTAAACTTGAAATCGCAGCCGCTTCTTTGGCCTCGGTACTCAAAATTTGCGTGTCAATTTGCAGCACACCTTCGGCTGCAAAAGGAGTCATCCGAAGCAACAATTCCCCCTTCTCAACATAGCTACCTTCTCTCAGTCCAGGTTTGACGTAGCTGACGACTCCTTTGGAAGGGCTAAGCACTGGCTGTGGTCGCTCCTGAGGGTCCAACGCAACCACAGTTCCGAGACCGCGTGCCGTTTGTCGCCACGGCACAAAAATGAGTCCCACGGAGGAAATAATCAAAATAACAAAGGTAGCGCGACCAAGTCTTCGAACTAACTTGCCCGTTCGAACCATGTTCATGATGGGGAAGTCATCAGCGGTAACTTGTCTGCTAAGCATGACTAAGATTTCCTTACCGACAATTGAGCATTACAGAGAATTGCAACATCTTCTCGGTTCGTATTCACGACGAGCGTCCAAGGTACATCCGGCTCAGTAAGACGTGCCCAGATCGCTTGTCGCTCGTCCTGGGCCAACAGATCGAAAAGGCCATCGATGACGAGCAACTTTGGTTTGGTCACAATCGCTCGTGCCAAGATCACCAACTTTGTTTGCATTTCGGACAACGGATAACCTCCTGTTTGTAACTGCGTCTCCAAACCATCGTGCAAATGAAGAAACACGTTCGATAACCCAGCGTCATCGATAGCTTTGCGAACGTGGTTTTGGTTCACGCCGTTTCGCCCCAAGTCGATGTTATCTCGCAGCGATCCATGGAAAATGTCATTGGGACCGACGTAACCGACAAGCCGCCCCGAAGCTCGCGGCAAGGACTGGATCGGATCCAACCCAGCCACTTGGACTCGTCCACTTGTTGGAGAGGCAAGCCCCGCAAGTGTTCGAGCGAGAAGCGATCGCCCGTCCACATCGTCACCAACAATGGCCGTTCGGCTTCCTGCTTCGATGGTCGCTGAATCTACTTTTGCCGAATAGGCAGCGCTCGAATACTCCAAATGGGTCCAAGTCACACCAGCAGGCTCATCCATTGGTAAGTAGGTTTCATGCCGCGCGTCCGTTGGTATGTCAATCAAGTGGCCAACTTTATCGACACCCGCCATCAAATCATAAAATTTCTCCAGCGACTTTCCTGCTTTTGCAAAGGCGCCGACGACCACCGTCACCACCAATTCACTTGCGACCAACTGACCTAGAGTGAGTTGGCCATCGATGACAAGCCAGCCACCTAAAGCAAGCAATGAGGTTGACGCGATGACTTCCAACGAAATCGCAAACGAGATCTGACGAATGACGACTCGGAACTGGCGTTGGCGTGCGTTCAAGTAATCCGCCGTTAACTGGTTCGCTCGTTGGATCGAAAGCGATTCGCCACCGCCCATCTTGAAGGCACCCGGTGACGAGAGCACATCTTGAAGCCAGTGTGCAACGCGGTACTTCGTCAGCGACTCCTCGATCGCGGTATGAATACCGCCACGACCTAATACCCAAGTAATCGAAATCATTGCAATCAAAAGAACAATGTCGAAACCGAGAAGAAACGGATGATAAAATGCGAGTAGCAACAGACCAATGAACGTCGTCAAAATGATCGACACGCCATCCAGCAGTAGTACCGCTGTCGATTTCTGGATCGTCATGATGTCGAAAACGCGATTGGCTAGTTCACGCGGAAACTCGCCGGTAAGCGCGGCCTGGTTCGCTCGCGGAAATCGGTGAGCAAGGTCACCGACGATGCGCACGAACTGGCGGCGTTGGATCAACTCCACAACCACCGCTTGAAGGACGCCAAGGAATCCCGCTAGCCCTAGGCAAGTGAGTAAAATTAAGCCCAGCACAATTAAGGGTTGTAAGTAAGTTCCCCAACTCACGACGTTGACCAAAGACTCGACGGCCAAGGGCGTCGCTAACGACAAGGTCCCAGCGACAAACGCAAACAATACCACCGTAAATATGTCAGCACTATCGAGCTTGAGAAGCCCCATAAATCGCTTCAATGGCGTCGGGTGCCCATGCCCGTTTCCGTGACCATGCCCGTTTCCGTGACGTGCGTGACTACCTTGATTACCCAACGACGAGATCGAATCACACTCGAGCTCCTTCTTGCACAACAATTTTCTGGGTGGCGGATCAGCCGAAAAAAGTTTCTTCAGATCACGGTGGGAAAGTTCAAGATTACGAATCTCGGCGCCAATCTGGACCGCTTCAATGTTTCTCCCAGCAAGTTTCTCCAACACAACGATCGTCGCGTCGGCAGCAAGACGGCCAGCACCCGTTGAACTTTGGCTGCTGAGCAAAAGCACAACGGGATAGCCCTCCCCGATAAATGAACGAACTTCATCGACCGTCATCGAGGAGGTTTCACGAATCAAGACGCCCGATTGTGTCGCGTTTGCCACGAAACGAGCGATCACTTCTTCCGATGTGCCCGTTGAGTCGGGACCAGCCACGTCTAAATCAGATCGCTTGACAGGTAATCCCAATGTCGAACCAATCCGGCACAACGCTTCAAACATTGCGTCGTCGCTGATCTTCAACGCGGATGGTTGGTTCGAGGGTTCAGATTCTGACATTTAAGGCGATTTTGACTCGCGTTGGTAATTCATCCGGTGCAACCCGAGATCGCGGGATTGTAGTTTTCAAATGTAGCTCGCAAGTCTATGCTTAGGCAAATAGAAAATGGAGCAGCATCTAATAGATAAAAACTAAGGCCGGACACAGGAATTGTTATGGTTGATTGGCTTAATTACCACCATTTACACTATTTTTGGGTCGTTGCAAAAGAGGGGGGTATCACTCCCGCTGCGGAGTTACTGCATTTGTCCCAACCGACGTTGAGCACTCAAATCCAGAAGCTCGAGCAATCCTTGGGTGTCAAGCTTTTCGATCGAACTGGCCGATCGATGGTGCTTACGGACACCGGACAAATGGTATTCCGCTACGCAGAGGAGATTTTTGGTCTGGGACGCGAATTGACGGACGCGATCCGAGGGCGTCCAACCTCCGACACGCTTCAACTCGTTGTCGGTGTTCCCGACGTGCTTCCCAAGCTCCTCGTTTACGAGATTCTCAAACCGGCACTACAACTTGAGGAATCGGTCCATCTCGTTTGCTATGAAGGCAAAGTGACGGACTTGCTCAGCGACCTGGCGCTTCACCGTGTGGACATTGTTCTGTCGGACTCACCGCTTACGCCCCACATGAACGTCCGTGCTTTCAATCATTTGCTCGGCGAGTGCGATGTCACTGTCTTTGGGACCCCCGAGATCGCGGATCAGTATCGAAGCGGGTTCCCAAATTCACTTGATGGCGCCCCAATGCTGCTCCCCACACAAAACACGACTCTCCGGCGAGCGCTAGAATTGTGGTTCGACGATACTGGAATTCGCCCCAAGACCGTGCATGAAATCGAAGACAGCGCGCTGGTAAAAGTTTTTGGCCAAGCGGGCCAGGGCATGATTGTCGTCCCGACCGTGGTCGCTCGTGAGGTCGGCGCTCAATATTCTTTGCAACAAATCGGACGGATTCCTTCAATCAAAGAACGCTTTTATGCCATCTCTGTCGAACGCCGACTCCAACACCCGGCCGTGGTTGCAATTTCGGAGTCTGCTAGAGAACGTCTCTTCACATCGACTAAATGATCTCTGTTTTGCGTGCCGTTGCGATGACCTCAAGAACATCCACCATCCAGTCGCCGATGATGTTCATGGCAATCGTGAGCCTCATGATGTTCGACACCCTGGCTCAGGATTCGTTTTCACTGGAACCGTCCAACGCCAAAGCATCACTCGACGTTGAGTCCCAAATTTGGCCGATTTTTCGCTCGCGGTGTCTGAAGTGCCATGGTCCCAAGACGGGTGACGGAACAAGTCCTGGCGGTGGATTTCGCATTGACACGATGGACGTCATTCTCGCTGGTGGCCACACAGGAAATCCAATCTTGGGTGAATCCGGCGAACTCTTGCGCCGCCTGGCGAGCACGGATACGAGCTATCGTATGCCGAAGGACGAGATTCCATTATCTGAGTCGCAAATGGAGCTGATTCGCGATTGGATAGGTGCTGGTACGCCCTGGCCAGACGCTGGAGTCATCACGTTCCCAGAGACCAAGCCCCGAAATAATCATTCGCCTATCGCGACGCGAAACGTGCCGTTTGCCGAGCGGACGCTCAATGCGCTTGAAGACGTTCACCAGAAAATTCGCGTGATCTTAATCCCAATGACGATCTTCCTCGCCGTGATGTTGGTCCTCGAACGAAGAAAGAAAAAGCTCGAAAGCTTGAATCAAAACTCGGACCATCCCAAAAGTGCCGAGACATCGTCCAAATGGTTCGATCGTGTTGCATGCAGTGCCACCAGCACTCACTACCTCAGCGTCTATCTCGTGATTGTCTTGGCAGGCTTTTCGCTCTATCACGTTCGGCGCGTCGCGGAATTACAAAGCAAAATTGAATCCGCTCAAGGGAAAGCTGCTTCCAACGCGTTCGGTTCCGAGCGACGCGATGACGGCGTCGCCGACAATTTGTCTCGACCTTATCGCCCGCAGCATCCTCCGCGACTCGGGGGTGTGTATTATCGCGGAAACGATGAACGCAACGAAAAACTATTCAACGGAGGCTTTTACCGAACGGCAACGATGACACTCTCGCTTCGTGATTCCGACGATCGAGTCGTCCATTGGGGCGATCAGCTCAATGCAAGCCAATGTTTTGTACGTCTCGCTGTGGAGAAGGCACCGTTCACGACGTCCGAGCTATTCAATGAGCGAATACTCCAAGGGTGCTACTTGTCGACGACCGCACCTGGCTCGAGGACAATCGACGCAAGTGTGATGCCAGTCTATCTCAGCCCCACCGAGTCACCCGATCAATGGGCTGCCTCATTCAAGCTCACCGCACAATCTTCATCGCAACATCTGATGGGCCTGATTTATCTCTACAGCCAAGACACAGCTCACTTCGGCATACAGTACGATCTTCAGTTCGACGAAGGTAAAGTGACCGACGCGTCGGAATTGTGGATGGGGGCAATATTGCTTCCTGGAAACGCCATTGTTCCCGAAGGAAATGAAATCCCATTATCGCATTGGTTCGATTTTCTTCCAATTCCCGAGATCACGAAGCCCAACACCGACGACCCCGCACTGCTCGGTATCCCAGAGCACGGGCTTGAATGAGTCACACGTTTCGGTGCGCTAGTACGTCGCTGCGGTGCTCACCACTGACGATGGGCTGGCGGACATGGGTGCGACGACGGGGTTGCCGGATTTTGCCGATTGCCGACGCCAACCGAGCAATCCGCGATTTTGGATCAAGTGGGCAACCTCGGTGGGCACATGCTCGGTCCATCCTAGATCGCCTGATTGAATCTGTCGCAGCACATCACGCGAGAACGTCTTGAGGTGTCGCGCATCGTAGTTCTCAAGTTGCTCAATACCGCCTTTTTCAACAAGGTATCGGTAGAGGCTGCGGATCTCATGCGGAATGTTTAAGTTCTCGACGGTCGTCATCTCACCCGTTTCTCGATTCAGGAGCGGATAGATGTACAGTTTCAAATCGTTCTTGAACAAACGGCCAAACGACTCGAGAATCCCACCGTCGAGCTTCGTGTAATACTTCTCGTCGAATAAATCGTACAGGCTTCCAGCTCCCATGGTGATGCCGATTTTCTTCTTGGTGTATCGAGCCAAGTAAGCCGCGAGCCGGTAGTATTCGAAGTAATCCGAAATGAGCACCGTCATTCCACAAGCGGCGAGGATATCGACCCGAGCGAGGAAGTCTTGCAGATCGATATCGCCGTGGGCCTGTAGATTACGCATGGTGATCTCAGCCAACGTGACGACTTGTTCGCCTTCGACATCTGGTTCGCATTGGAATTTTTCTTGCGCAGCTCGCAGCATGTCCACGTTGACGTGCGTCAGCGGGCGGAAGCTCCCGCGTTCCACGAGGATGGGCTTCTTGTAGAGCACTTCGCTTGGTTGAAGCACGGCGCCGTTCGCTGAGAACATCGCCGCACTGCTCAAGCCGAGTTGTACCAACCGCAGACTCATGACGCGATTGTCAACATGACGGAACGCGATCCCAGAGAACTCGATCATGTCGATCTCGATGCGCCGGGTCGTGAGTTCGTCCAACAAGGACTCGATCAATTGATCGGGTTCATGATTGAGGAAGAATGCGCCGTAGATCAGATTCACTCCCACGATACCAAGTGCTTCTTGCTGCAGTGCGTTCTCGGTATCGAGCATCCGCACGTGAATGATGATTTCGCTGTCTTGGTCGCGTGGGTGAGCTTGGAAGCGAATGCCCATCCAGCCGTGGCAATCGTTTGTTCCATGGAAATTTCTAGCCGACACAGTATCCGCGAACGCAAAGAACGACGTGGTGTCACCGCGGCTTTCTCGAAGTCGCTCGAGATTGAGCGAGTGCTCGTGGTTGAGCATATCCTCAAGACGCTTGCGACAAACGTATCGATCACAGTGCCCGTAAATCGCATCACTGACCGACATATCGTACGCCGACATGCTCTTGGCGATTGTCCCTGCCGCACCACCGACGCGAAAGAACCATCGGACGACCTCTTGCCCAGCACCGATCTCGGCGAACGAACCATAGCGACGTTGATCGAGGTTAACAGCGAGTGCTTTACGTTCGGTAGTTGGTCGAGTTGCGTTCATGCCCACTGAATCCTTACGGGAACTGCGAATCTATTTTGCCGAGTAGATATGGGCTACGCAGAGTCTCCGGGCTAGGCAAAAGCTAAGGATTGAGCTGAATTTGCTTGATTTCGTCTTTTCACGCCGCCAGACTCGGCACAATCCGAATTTTGACACAATTAGCAATTAGCAATTAGCAATTAGCAATTAGCAAAGCGTAACGCGCAACCATGCGTTACGCTCGATTATCCAAATGGACGCGGACTCCGTGTTTGGGTGTCATGGTCAGTTCGGCGCTCATCTGGTGACGGTCACTCTTGTCGACAACAACGCGAAATCGTTGAGAGACCAATCCCAGAACGACAATCAATTCCATCATGGCGAAATGGATCCCGATACAGATTCTTGGACCGCCACCGAACGGAACACTTGCATACGTCGAGCGTTTGTTCTCTTCCGTTCCTGGTCGAAAACGCTCAGGATCAAATCGCTCGGGATCACGCCAGAATTCCGGATGCCGGTGCAATGAATATCGGCTAAACGCAACCAATGAGCCTTTTGCAAGCCTCGCTCCGCCGAACTCAATGTCTTGGTTGACGTTGCGATTCTCGAACCAGAATGGCGGATGGAGTCTGAGCGTTTCCTCCACAATCATTTTGGTGTAAACCAACTGGGGCAGGTCACGCAGCTCCAGAGCACGTCCGCCGGCAACACGCTCAATCTCGTCGTGCAACCGTTCAAGCACTTCTGGATGCCGATGCAACTCGTACCAGATCCATGTCAACGCGCTCGAGGAGGTCTCGTGGCCGCCAATGATCATGCCGAGCACTTCTTCAATGACTTCACTCTCGGTCATCAGTTCCCCCGACCCTTCATGCCGAGAGTTCAATAGAATACTGAGCAAATCGTGTTCGCTTGATTGAGCATTTCGCTTAGCGATTATGCTTCGCAGAAACTCGTCAAACTCTCGAAGTGCTTGCTTGAGTTTTCGATTGATTCGAGAGGGGAACCAGTAGCTCCGAATGATTGGCAACGGTGGCTTCGCACTGTAGACATTGATCGTGTGCGTCCATTCGCGGATTCGAGCGGCCGCCTCATCAAACCCCTCATGAAACAATGCACGCCCAGCAATCTCGAGGGTGACCTGGTTCATGTCATCGGCAATGTTGAAACTGGTTCCCGCATTTGCCCGTCTTGTCCAACGATCGCACATCGCGGTCACGCAATCCGCCATCATGTCAAAATAGCGATTGACGGCACTGGGACCAAACATCGGCTGCATCAGTTTTCGTTGTCGCTTCCAACGATCACCCTCCGCCACCACGAGACCGTTACCGAAAGCGTTGCGGAAGCGATCGTAAATCACGCTTCGTTTATCAAACGATTCGTGAGTCTCTTGGAGCACCTGCTTCACAAACGCCGGGTGGTTGACAAGATAGAAATCCAATAGACCACGGCAATGAACAAAATCGCCATACTCTTGAACAATCGCGTCAAAGAACAGAGCTGGATTCCCACGCAACATCCACTGTTTATAGAACCAGGGAGCGTGAACTAAAGTTCCTGAAAATTCGTGGCCGGAATGGGTCATGCGAGGCATTGCAAAGAGGTAATTCCCAAACGTCGAATGGAAACAAACATGCGTCCAAAGCCAATTCAATTTACTTAAATTGTAACACCGTTTCGGTTTCTCGATCGAGGTTGCTGGATCGGATTCAGACCAACTTACAAGTGCTTGCGCTGCGGATCGTCCCTAGCTGTTGGTCGAACGCCCTGTGTTGAGTCGCCTCATCACTGTCATCCGATGGCCAACTGTTTTACCGCGATGACCGAAGGTGATTTTTCGTCTGTCCACCAACGGTCGCAGCGCTCGCTAGCTGGACAGCGCCAAGTTCGATTGTTTGTTTAACAGTCAGCCGCAGGCGTACTATGAACGATGCGCTCGTTCGCCTTCGGCTAACGGTTAAACGAAGTTGGCGCTGTCCAGCTAGGTAATCTTCGTAACGAACAACAACGACACGGTGGACGCTCTGCCAGACCCCACGCGAAACCAATCCTTGTTTGTTGCATCTTACGCTGCCTGGGAGCTGACGGGAACCGAGTCAACAATTCTGCATTTGGGCAATCGTTGTTCCAATTCGTTCAATCCGTTCTGGGTAACCGCCGTTTCGCCGACAACAAGTAAATCCAGATTTCGCGGTACTTCCAATCGAGCAATCCCAAGATCTGTGACCAACGTGCCGTGAAGGCTGATGCTTCTTAGGTTCCGTAGCTCGCGAAGGTATTCACAAAGTTCGTCGCCGACCTTAGATTGAATGATTGCAATCTCGCGCAGCGATGGAAGGAAAGTCAACCAGCGAAGACAATCGAGCGAGTCCGAATAGTCGTAAATAATGCATCCGTGCGGCCTAGCGAAGTACGAGTCACCTAGGATTCTCCGAGCCCATTGACGGCCAGGCATCGGGAGGCCCGAACCACAATCTCGTGACACGTCCCATTCGTGCTCGTACGAAAAGACCGCACCAATCCGATTGAGTGTTGCCTCGGCCTTCATTTGACGGAAACGCAACATCTTGACAGTTCCTGTAGGTTGAAACGAACGTTTGCGTTAACCGGATGGCCTCGTTTGATCTTCCATTTGTAAACACGCTGTCGGCCACTCCGCGTTCATCGCTTTGTTCTGCCACCTTGTTAGTGATCGGCATCGAACGTGAGCTTAGAAGAAATAGATGCTAGTGGCTCGGAAGTCATCCAGCCGTCCGCGCCATAAACGATTAGTATTGACGGGAGGATATGTTTGGCAGGGCTTTTCACAAGTGTGCTCCTTCGATGTGTAGGCATAACCGGGCCGCCGCAGTTGATGATCCATTTGGAAACGCGGGACCGGCGTCTCTGTGTTCATGTCTTTGCTATCCGCCAGCGTGAACTCGAGTGTATGTCTAATTGAGTCAGTCACCATAGCTATCTTCCGAAGATCAAGAAAAGAATCATCGGAAACAGCATCCCAGCAGTGGTCAGGATTAAAGCACTGAAGAATCGACGCCGCCAGCAGTACCATCCCGCGCGCATCCAAGACAAGCCAAAACCGAAAAACACAATGCATACAGCGAGCATGCCACGCAATGAACCGCTTGCATTGCCAGTTACTGCATTTTCAGCCATTACAACCGCAGCGAAAAGCCCGATCGCGAGGCCAGTCAACCCCAGGCTAAAAGTAGCAAACGCTGGTATAATGCGATACCGAGTACGAACTTCTGTTGATTCGTTTTGGATTGATGAGGGGGTAGTACTGATTGGTGTTGTCGGCAGACATCATTGAGTCGAATAACGTTACCCGTTACCACGGACGGACGGTTGAGATTCCATTCGAGTAAACGCGAAAGCCGTCCTGCGGTGCACGGGATGGTTACGCGACTATTGCCGATTCGCAAATCGATTCTCGGCCATCACGTATGCAGTCGTTCGGTTTTCAATGTCTTTCTGATGAAGTGTGACCTCGAAATCAATGTCTTGGACACGTTGCATTTTGCGGTAGGAATTACGCAGAGTCGTTGCCAGGTCCGTGGCCGGAGTTTCTGTTTTGAGGTCATTTCTTATGCGAAGAACGAGATCGGTGATAATTTTATCCCGCTGTGCGTGCAAATCTTCGATCCGTTTTTGATCTCCGGATAGGACTTTCTGAAAGGCTGCTATCGAAGGTCCGCTAATCTGATTGCCGAAGTGACGTTCCGTCACGACGCCTAGCGCAAAGAATGTTGAGCACATGAATAGTGCGACCAGGCCAAATCTAAAGGTGCGGTAAAATGAGCCAACGCGTAGTGTCATCGCAAAAATCTCCTCTGTAGCGTAACAATATAATGATTGCTGGTTGTCCCGGCGATAAGTAATGGTGAGGGTTCTTATCGCCGGTTGGACCTTTGGTACGCTGGGTGACGTGGGCAGACTTATCGCCGGTTCGTGGCGAACTTATCGCTGGTTCGCCAGCCAGTTTGAGTATCGGGGGGATGGATGGTTGCGTCAATCGAATTCCCTTGCACAAGTCTTCATGGGGTTTGGGTTAACGACTTGTTTGCATGGGCAGCGAACAGTGGTTTGAAAATCGGGCCTGAAGGTGGCGAGGACTCGCAGTTCATGCGGTTGTGGAACGGCTGGTGCCGGATCTTCGCCGAAGCGGCTTGATCCGGCCTACGGGAAGCTGGACGTACGGGGTCAATTGTGCTGCACAAATTCGTAAATAACTTTGTTGACTGCATATTTGCGAAGTAATGGAGTCATGAAGGAGCCAGCCGAATTCTGACGCTGCGAACGATTCTGCTCAGCGGCACGCGAGTGTCAGCCTGCGCTGCGAGCTTGATCGTCAATGCGGTGCGGATTCGATGTTGCGCTTCAAACGCTGAAACTAGCTGACAATTGGCCGCGAATACATGCGCCCTCAAGAGGCGATACCCAGTTGATCAACTGTTACTTCATGGGCTTAGTGAGCGAGGAAGAGATCATCGCTCATCTTGAATAACTCAAGCAGCAGGACGAAGGCAAAGCCGCCAAAGAGTAAAGATCAACCAGGGAGCATTGCAATCAATGTTCGCCTGTCGTTGATGCTGCGCGGTGTCCAACTCAAAGCCATGCACTTCTCCTCTGCTTGAGCGTGCTGGCCCCAGTATCTGCTGGCCCAGTAGCCTCGCAAAAATCCACCATCGCAGGTGACGGAGCAAGCGGAGTGCCGAACACGATTGGGTTTGACCCATCGGTTCAAGCATGCCAGGAGACTGACATGCCGCAAACGATGGTTGTATCCGTTTGGATATCGAATCGCTCGCCCGTTGTTCGAATGTGGCGTGAGCCAGCCGACTGAACATGTCTGGGCAAACTGCCCCAACGTCCAATGCGTGAAACTCAGTGTGGGCTCGAAACAGGGATGAAACCTCCGGGAGCCATTCAAATTGCACCCGATTCAGCCATCGAGACCAAACTCGCCTTGTCAGTGACCTGTGTTTCTGGGTATCGACTTTCTTTGGAAGGGAATCCACGCACTGAGATACATGGGAATGCGTTCAAGATGAAACCGACATTTGGGCTAGCAGGACGCTTGCTAAGAACAATGAACGTCACTTTGTTGATGTTCATTGTCTCGATGATCGCACCTTCAACCAGCGTTGACGGACAAGACGAAGTTGCTCCCGACGGATCGCTTTCTGCGGAACCCTATACCGTTTATGTCGCTCACGAAGAAGCGTTTGCTCGATGTGGACCATCGGGAGACTTTTATCGCACGGACCCGCTGCGACACGGCCAAGAGCTTGAAGTCTATGTGGAAACCGCTGACGGTTGGCTTGGAATCCGTCCGCCTGATGACAGCTTTTGTTGGATCCCGGCAAGCAGCGTCGAGCTGAGCGGAACCAGCGACCAAGCAACTGTGACTGAAGATCACACCGTCGCATGGATCGGTACGCATCTGGGCCGTGCGCGCAGCTATCGTTGGCAAGTTCAATTGGCGGAAGGCGAATCCGTCAGCATTGTTGGCAAAAGCGAACGCGACGGACCCGATGGGCCTCAAATGTGGTACCGAATTGTTCCACCCTCAGGCGAATTTCGCTGGATCCACCGAGATCAAATCGCCGCCTCGCCTGAAGAACTCGTCGCGAGTGTCGCAGGCAATCAAGCGGAAGACGACACCATCGAGTTTCTTCCAAGTCCACGGTCGGACCGATCTGCCGAGCGCAAGCAACTGGCTAAAAACGAACTGGAACCTGCGGACGTGCATTCCAAAGTCACGTTGGCAGCGAACTCGGAAGAACAAGTCGGTTCTTCACGCCGAGCCGCAAAGCCTCGCGAAAGCCAATCCGCTCAGAACCAATCCGAACACAACGAGACACCGATTGGCAGTGGAGTTCGCGATGATTGGCAAGCGAACGAGACACGCGATCGAGCGGTCGATTCACTTGCCAATCGCCCCAGTCCACTTGAAGTACCGGTGCCTGAACCAATAATTGAAAACGAAGTGTCACCGTCGTCACTCTCGTTTGTGGGGGCACCACGCTTGCACAACATCGGAACTTCATACGAGAGGATGACACCCGCCGTGACCGAGATGGCGAGTGACGCGAATTGGGTCGGAAGTGGTTCACGGCAACCGTCCAATGCGAATCCGAATCCAACATCTCGGCCAGCCTTTGCGGAGCAACCAGGATTGATTGCACAAGCCGCTGCATTCTCCGATGGACCCGGGTTTGTTTCCCAGACCATTCACACAGTGGATACCGCGGCGGTTGCTAGGGTTGAATCTGAAGCGAAGCAAGCGGACATCGAGAAGCTTCAATTGATGCTTTCGCGAATCATGGCGGCTGGTGCCTCGAGTGAAGAAGCGGAGCCAATCGCAATGACCGCTGAGTATTTGGCTCGCACCTCGAATGATGATCTGGAAGCACGTCGTGCCCAAGCGGTTGCGGATCGGACACGTCAGTACCAACGCGTTGCTCGACGACGTGACGGCCATCCCGTCAGCCAAAGTTCGAACCCACCGATGATACCTGCTGCCAACGTCCGGCTTTCGGAAATGCCGCCTCAGCCGCAAAGTCCGTTTGGAACTCCAGCCATCCCCGTTTCAAGTCGCCAAGGCTTGGTGTCGTCGATTCCATCGGCGGATACTCCGTCGGACCCTGCGGTGGCCGGGAATTGGATCAGCGAAACGGGATTCCTTGTCCAGGTGTATTCGGCTCGTCCGAACACCCCGCCGTTTGCTTTAACAGACAATGGAGGGCGTACGCTTGCCTACGTGACCCCAGTTCCCGGGACAAATTTGCGGATGCACTTGAATAATTACATCCGCATCGAAGGCCAGCGAGGGTTCGTCAACGGAATGGATACACCGCACGTGATGGCGAACCGAGCCCAACGCGTCGCTCAGTAATCTGATTCCGGTAATCCGATCCCAGTAATCATCTTGCCTTGACGAACCGTAGCTTCCATGGTGAATCTCGATGCGTTATTCTAATCGGCATGAACGACGAATCCTTTACCAAACGCCAACGCCAACTCCGCAATCTCATTGTGATGGCGCTCGCGGACGGATCGATTGGCGAACGCGAGGTTAACTTAATCGCGGATCGTTGTGAGCAACTCGGGTTGCACGAAGACGACCTGCAAAAAGCGATCGAGTTCGGACTTGACGACGACGCGGCTGTCGAGATCCCTTCGGACATTGAGGAACGCAAATCCTTAATGAAGGACCTTATCCGAATGATGGCTGCTGATGGCTATTTGGCTGAGTCCGAAAAGCGGTTGTTCGCACTCGCCGCTGTGCGTATGAAACTTTCGACGGTGGATGTCGATCAACTCATAATCGAGACGCTTCCGGCGTCGGATGACTGAACGTGGCACGCATCCTGATCACTTCGGGACCGACACGCCAATTCTTGGATCCGGTCCGTTATCTTACCAACGCATCCAGCGGCCGGATGGGCGTTGCTCTTGCGGAGGCCGCTCTCGATCTGGGCCATGAAGTCATCATCGTCAGCGGTCCAGTTTCTGTGACGTATCCAGTTGCCGCGACGATGATTCCCGTCATCACGACGGAGGACATGCTCGAAGCTTCGATTCGCGAATTCCGGACCTGTGATGGCGCCATTGGTGCTGCGGCACCTTGCGATTACATGCCTCGAATTGTGAAGACGCAAAAGATTGCAAAGACTGGCGAGGCGCTGCAACTTGAACTCGTTGAAACTGCGGACGTCGTCGCAACGCTTGGCGAAAACAAACGCCCTGGCCAATGGGTTGTGGGCTTCGCCCTTGAAACCGAAGATCGACGGTTTCGAGCGATTGTGAAGCTCCAGCGCAAACATTGTGATCTCATGGTCAGCAATGGTCCGCAAGCAATCGATTCGGACATGAACGATGTCGAACTGCTTGACCCCGCTGGCGAAGTCGTGTGCCAAATTGCTGGCGATAAACGCTCAGTCGCTGGGCGGATTTTACTAGAAATTGATTCGCGTCTGATACGACAATCATAGTCCCCGCTCGCTGTATCTCGAAACGACAACATGGATCTCACCGTTACTCTAGGCCGTTTGCAGCTTAAGAATCCCGTGATGGTTGCATCGGGTACGTTCGGCTACGCTCGCGAAATGGAGAACATTATTGATGTGCCGCGGTTGGGCGGCGTCTTGCCGAAAACGATTACGGCCGAGCCGCGCATCGGCAACGCGCCCTGGCGAACAGTCGAAACATCTGCTGGATTGCTCAACGCAATTGGTCTGGACAACGACGGCGTCGAAGTCTTTCTTGAGCATCATTTGCCCTATCTTCGCGGCATCGGAACATCAATCGTGGTGAGCGTCGCTGGGCGTAGCACCGAAGACTTCGTGTCACTCGCCGAGCGTGTCGGAAACGAACCAGGCGTTGCTGCGATTGAGCTGAATCTGTCGTGTCCGAACGTCAGCGGTGGCGTGGACTTTGGCACCAATGCTCAATCTTGCGAGAACGTTGTCGCGGAGTGTCGCAAGCGTTGCCCTGTTCCGCTGCTCGCCAAGCTGACGCCGAACGTAACGCGAATCGCTGATGTTGCTGCTGGCGCCGCAGCCGGTGGCGCGGATGCTGTTTGCTTGATCAACACGGTGCTTGCGATGGCGATTGATTGGCGACGTCGTCGACCGATGCTCGGTAATGGAATGGGTGGATTGAGTGGTCCCGCCATCAAGCCGATTGCACTTCGCTGTGTCCATCAAGTTCGCCAAGCCGTCGACATTCCGATCATCGGCATTGGTGGAATTCAAAACATTGACGACGCGATGCAATTCCTGGTCGCTGGCGCGAGCGCCTTCCAAATCGGCACCGCGAACTACTACGATCCGCAAGCGTCGATGCGAATCCTTGACGAACTTCCCGCCGCGTTGGCGGAACTTGGAGCAACCAGCGTCCGAGAGATCGTCGGAACCCTCGGTCGCTAGGTGTGTACCGACTATGCCGCTGGGTGTTCGGACTACCTACTCGTTCCAACGACGGTGAACTGGGTCGAAGCTCCCGCTGGCTTCGTGATCTCAACTGACAGCGATTGGAACTTTTCAGGTGACTCGATCACGAAGTAAAGGCGATGTTGGCCCTGAGCTTTCTCAACCGTTTGGACTCCGTTACTCGCGATGGACTTGCCGTCGATTACGAGTTGGACATCGGTTTCGCTTGTCGCCCTCGCACCGATCGGTCCAGCGACAACGACATCCACTTCGCCTCGAAGAATCAATATGCTTGGCCGCAGCGAAATCGCAACCACCGGCAACTCGCCATTGACTAACGCATAAGCGATCGACCACTTGGATTCATCAATCTCGGCAAGCTCACCTTCAAGCTGGCCTTCGGGTAAACGAGCTAGACGTTCAGCTTCTTGCGAATCCGCGAGATAGTGATAACGTTGGATGGTCGGTCGAGTGTTGACCACGAAATCTCCCAGCTTGCCAAGTGATCCAAGGAAAGCCACAAGGTCAATGAGTTCCTTCTCGGTGACCAAGTGCTGCATACCTTCCGGCATCAGCGACTTTCCTTCGGCTTCGGCTTCAATGTCATCAACCGCCAGGATGGTCTCGCGTCCGTTTTCATCTCGCAAAATCAGTCGCTTGTCATCGCGATCGACTTTCACACCCCGGACGATCTCGCCACCGGAAGTGACCACGTTGAGCGTCAAATAGGCTTCTTTGATTTGCTTGCTCGGTTCCAGCAAACTGTCCAGCAAATACTCCGTCGGGCTCGTAACTCCCACTCCGCTCAAGTCAGGCCCAACGATTCCACCAGCCCTCGACAGCACGTGACACTGGACACAGTTCAGCTCCTTGCGGCGATACACCCATTGACCCGCATGTGGGTCACCGGTCTTGTCGATTTTCTCAATCAGAGCAAGCCGCTCGTCATCACCAAGTTTCTTGGCCGAGCCACCGATGCCAGCTGCACGGCTGAGCAATTCAACGACTGGTCCCGAGGTTACGTCACTGGCATAGACCGCTCGAAGCAGCAGTTTCGCTGCATCCGAATTGGGCGGGTTGCTTTCAAGCACAAGCGTCAAATCCTGGAGTCCATTCTTGGTCGCCAGCACCGCGTCGGCTGCGATGACAAGTAGTTCGCTATCGTTTGCAGTCACGCCGATCGCGAGGGCTTGCCCCAGTGCTTGTACCGCTTGTTGAGTTGAAACGCTTGCCATCGCACGAGCAAAACGCAGTTTCGTGCTGCTCGGCAGATTCGTTCGAACGATCTCGCCACGGAAATCGTTTCCCGAAGGTGATTTGAATGTTGCGATCGCATCAAGTGCCGCATCCATTGCTTTGCCAGGTGTTTTGGAGTCGTGAACCGCCGCCCGCATGGATTGCGTGAGTTCTTCGATGCCCCATTGGTTGGCCATGTTTGCGATCGATACCAACAATGCTTCATCACGTTGCTCTTGTGCAATGGCATAGCGTGATAGAGCGAGCTGGACGTTGATGGCTGCCTGGATGCGATTCGTCTTGGCGGTCGCGAGCACTTCGTTCAGTGCGGATGCGACCGTATCGGATCGAAACGGACCACTCAGAAGTGAATCGGTAATCTGTGCCAATTGCGGCTTACCCGCGTCGCGCACAGCAAGCTGAGTGATTTGGATGAGTTGGCCATCAGCAACGTCACCTCGGGCAAGTTTTTCGATCATCGCTGAATCGCCACCTTGCTTAGTACCACCACGACGATCAAGCGTCGTCATCGTTTCCGTAATCACGTAATTCAAATACTCATCAAGCGGGTGGCTGAGAGCATTCCCAACGATCTCGCGTCCCTGGTCCGCGTCACGGTAGAAGCTTGCAGCACGAACGGCCTCTAAACGGACGCGAGGGTTCTCGTCTAAAGCCATCTTCGCAAGCATCGGTGTGCTGCCGTTGATTCGCTCTCGCCAGTAACAAAGCACTCGTGTCGCCGCAGCACGAGCTCGTGCATCATGGCTCTCGAGCACGAGCGACAACACGTCCGTCCGAACGAGATCATGACTTTGGAGCACCCACAACGCCTCGAGTCGACGATGCTCAGCGGCTTCGTCATTGCCGTGCGTGTTCGCCAGAAGCGTGTCAACGCCAGCTTCGATCTCTTCAGCCGGTCGGACGCGCAGTTCGCGTCGAGCGAGTTCACGAACCGTGTCATCGAAGCGGTCTAGCAGTGCCAGCAGCGCCTCGATCGACGCGCCTTCAATCTTGGGGATTTCCAAGAGCGGTTTGTTCTTGTTTCGAACTCGCCAAATTCGACCATGGTGTTTGTCTCGTTTGGGATCACGCAAATTATGTTGCATGTGACCGATCAACGGATTGAACCAATCAACGATATACAATGCACCGTCCGGACCAAATTTCATACCGATGGGCCGAAAATTGGCATCGCGGCTCGACACCAACGGATCAACCGGATCCGCCTTGAAGCCGGAGCCATCGTCGCTGACCTTGTACTGTAAAGTGCCAAGAAAACCGATGGTATTATTGATGATGTAGTTGCCTTGATTGCGTTCGGGAAACTGGCTGCTACCGACGATTAAACACCCAGCGGTCGGACGCCATTGCTTCTTGAGGAACTGCTGCAATTGCCGATGCTTGTGCGGATAATCCACGTCGCCGCTGAACGCAGCCGCGAAATAGTTTGCACCTGGTGATGCATCTGCCACAAAATCTTGACCCCAAGTATCGAAACAGTGGCCCCACGGATTCGCAAAACTGTATGACGCGTAAATACTCAATCGCTCTGTGTGTGGCTCGTAACGAAACACCGCTGCATCCTTGACTCGCTCGGGGCCGTAGGGCGTCTCAATTTGTGTGTGGTGGAACGTCCCTTCCTGCATATACAACTCACCTCCAGGCCCCACGACAAAGGCACTGATTGAGTGGTGCGAGTCAGCCGAATCGAACCCGTGCAGAATAATGTTCTGCTCATCGGCACGATCGTCGCCATCGGTGTCTTTCATGAAAACGAGATTCGGTTGTTGTGACACGTACGCGCCACCATCCGAAAGAGCGATGCCGATCGGCAAATGCAAGCCGTCCGCGAAGACTGTCTGTTTATCTGCACGCCCATCACCAGTGGTGTCTTCGAAGATGAGGATCTTGTCGTTGACCGGCGTG
The DNA here is from genome assembly GCA_041739875.1 of Pirellulaceae bacterium. Lineage (GTDB taxonomy): Bacteria > Planctomycetota > Planctomycetia > Pirellulales > Pirellulaceae > JBBSJZ01. The sequence continues at coordinate 25,248 of JBGSNA010000182.1, read as the reverse complement.
CCCGGCAGGTACTGGGGATAACTGGGTGTTGTCGTCACCCACAGCCGACCGCGTGCGTCGACGTCAATCGCGACCGGGTTCATGAGATCCGGGAACTCCACTTCCGACGCAACCAAATCAATCTCAAAGCCTTCGTGCAGCTCGAATAGCTCCTTGCTTTCTTCAGGCGTGTGATAGATCGGCTGTTCAACAACGTTCGATTTGATCGGTGACAGATTGCCTGTTTCCGAATCGTCGATCGTTCGCGACACCGTCTCGCCTCTTGCGATTTTCCAAATCCTTTCGTCGCGAACGGCGATCATCTTTCGCAGCTTTGCAAACTCCTCAGGAAAATTCACAACGCCATACGGATTCATCCGACCGCCATAAATGTAGTAACCATTTACCGCGCGATAGTCGTAATAGAACTGGCGGTCTTTCTCGATCACCGCCTCGCGAAGCGGCGCAAGCGTATCAAGATGGGGAGCATCGGTTGTTCCAAATAACGCCTGGTCCATGACAGATGCCAACACGTCGTTACCGTACCGATTGAGGTGTATGCCGTTGATCGTGAATTGCGGACCATCTTGTTCCATCGCTTTTTTTAGCGGCTTGTAGAGATCAACAAAGCGAATACTTGATTTCTCGCACTCTTCTTGCATCACATGGCTATAGAGTTCGATGTTGGCGTTTGTTGAGCTTCCGTCAGGAAGCGTCCGGCGATGCAAGTTTTCGTGTGGGATTGGCGAGAACACAACAAGTTGCGGTTCGCTTTTCGAATGGCCCAGTGTCGCGTCGCCCAATGTCGCGTCGCCAAGTGTCGCGATAAGGAAAGCGGCGAATCTCTTGCGAAAGTCTTCGAGCCCATCAACCCCAGCGAATGATTCATTCAAGCCAAACATGGCAAAGACAATATTCGGATTGTGATCGCGGAGTTGGTGACCGTGACCATCGAAGTTCGCACTGCGCGGCCTCAAGTCGATCTCATCGGCGGACCAACCGAGATTCCGAACGACAAGATTTTTGCCGGCGAACCGGGATTGCAACAACGTCTCAAATGCACCGTCCAGTTGCATGCGTTCGGCTAACGTGTTGCCGATGAGAACAATCTTGTCACCCTCGGCAATTTCCAGTGGGCCGGTCGGCGAGACGGCCAACACAGAAGAAACGGAACACACAAGCGAAAGCAACACCAAGAGCCTGGATCGCATAAGTACAACTTGGCATGGAAGGGCGGTACGTAAAGTCATCGCATGAGCGAACTGCGTCGTGCTTGTAAAAAACAAAACCAGCCGATCGCACTGTGGCGATCGGCTGGAGGTCGTATGCATACCCGGGGACGCATTGTTTACAGAAGAAACTTAGCGATCAAATCGCCACGTTGACGCTATGCGTACTCGCGGTCTTTGACCAAGCCAGGCATCGGAATCGAATAGGTTCCATCAGCTTTGGCGACGAGTGGCGAGGGGCTGTCGAACGTCAATTTATCGATACCAGGCCCAAACTCGTGGTCGTTTTGGAGGAAGTCGTCCAATTCGATTTCTTGGCCGGTGTGCGCAGCCATTCGTCCCATCGAGGTCACGGCGCTCGCCATCACGCCTCGCTCGACTTCGTTGTACGAATCGTCGTTGCGAATCGCAGCCACCAAGTCTTGCCACTCAATACGATAGGGACTGATCTCCGGTTGCGGGAACGCCCAGAGTTGCTTCGACTTTTCGATGTTTTGGCCGATATAAGTTCGGCTCTTTGCCGGCGTATGCGAAGCCGTCGAGATCACTGCCATCCCTTTGCTGCCGTGTGCATAGCTCGCAAACTCTTGCTTGCAGCCTGGAACTGTTCGGCCATCAACAAACAGCTTCGCACCATCGCCGAACGTATACTCGATTGCGTAGCTGTCGAAGTTTTGGTCAATGGAATCGCCGCGATAGTGTCGACCGCCGACCGCCATCGCCTTGACTGGCCAAGCGTTCTTCATCCAACACGACTCATCGATGTTGTGGATCAGGAAGTCACTGACTGCGCCACCCGATAGCCACAAGAAGCCGTGGAAATTCTTGATTTGGTAAAGCAGTTCATTTTCGCCTTCGGGCATTGGGCCGACTGCCGCAGTCGCTGTGGGTCCGGCCAATCGGTAGGCACGAAGCATGTTGATTTCGCCAATCTCACCGTCTTGGATTCGATTGAACAGCTCTTGGCGACCTTTACAGTGACGGCACATCAAACCCACACCGACCTTGAGGTTCTTTTCAACAGCAGCTTTGTTGAGTTCGAGCATTCGCAAGCTGGTTGGACCGTCAATGGTCACGGGCTTTTCCATGAATACGTTCAATCCCTTTTCGATCGCGTAGGTGTAGTGCACCCATCGGAACGCTGGCGGAGTCGCCAAGATCACGATGTCGCCTGGCTTGAGGCAATCCATCGCTTGCTTGTACGCATCGAATCCAACAAACTGGCGTTCTGCGGGAACATCAACTTTATGAGCAATCTCCTTTTGCCCCATGATCGCATTCAACTTGCCCGAGATGTGGCCTTCGAAAACGTCTGCCATCGCGATGAGCTTGATGGGACCATTGTCAACGTACAACGCATCAACAGCCGCACCCGAACCACGACCACCACAGCCGACCAATGCAATTTGGATCGTATTGTCTTCGGCGGCGTGCACTGCGGGGGTCAACACGGACGTAACAAGTGTCGTTGCAGCGACGGCTGTGCCACTTTTCTTTAGGAAGTCGCGACGTGATGGCGTCGTCTGTGGGGCAGATGGTTTGCTGGACTGAGTCATCGAAGGGAACTCCGGGGCGGGGTGGAAAGAATCAACTGTATATCATAAGGCGGGGCCGATCAGGATTATATGCCTATTCGACGGGATCAAGTTGCACGGGCTGGGTATTATTCCACTTCTCAGCCTTCTCGTCCTCAGAAGGCTCCACGAGCGGACGGACGATGCGGAAACCCACGCCCAATGCATTCGTGTGATACCAGATGCTTTGAGGGATTTGAGGGTCTTCCTCTTTCCACTCGGCGTTTGAGGCGACACGAACGCTGCTTCGAAGCATTTCCGCGTCATCCTGCCAACTTCCGCCACGGACAATTCGAGGATAAAGCGTGGTCGGCACGGCAAGTGGATTCTTGGTCACACCGTCCGTTCGTTTGCCGTAGGCATCCGCATGGTACTGGTCCAATACCCACTCCGCTGCGTTTCCGTGCATGTCGAACAATCCCCACGGGTTGGGCTTCTTCTTGCCGACTTTCTCGTATTCGTCGTTCGTATTGTCGAAGAACCATGCGTGTTCGTCCAAGTCGCCTGGGTCATCGCCGAACGAGTAGGCGGTTGTTGTGCCCGCGCGACAGGCGTATTCCCATTCCGCCTCGGTTGGCAATCGGTAGTATCGACCCGTCGTGGCACTGAGCCATTTGCAGAACGTTCGCGCCGCGTGCTGGGTCATACAGATCGCTGGACGCGTTCCCTTGCCCATACCGAAGCTCATGTCGGTGTAAGGCTCAGTTGGTCGAGTGACGCCGTCCACCATCAAATCCAGCTCAGTTGCTTTCACACCAGCCAGCTCACGACGAACGGTGTCCAGTCGCTCGCTCCAGGCGTCGTACTGGTCCCACGTAATCTCGTACTTGCCCATCCAAAACGGCTGGACCTCCACTGGATGCTGTGGTCCCTCATCCTCACGACGATCTGCTTCACTCTCGGGGCTTCCCATCGTGAACGTACCGCCAGGAATCGGCAGCATGTCAATTGACACATTGGCGTATTGAATTGGCTCAGAATACGGCTTCATTTCGGCCTCGGTCTCCGCGACCGCATCGGCAACCAGTGTCCGTGGAGCTGGTTCCAATGCAACGGCTGCGGTTTCCAACACCACCATGCTGCACACAAACACCGCGACCACGGAACTTGCCCACCCAAACACTCGAATTCGTCGACTGAACTGCATTCTGACCACACTGCAAAAAACCACACGGATGTTACCTCCTCTATCTTAGTCGGAAATTGACTTTCGATCATGTCGGGGTGCGATCCCGTGTAAACTCTTTTTCGAGATTGTTAACGTCTCAAAATCCCGCCCCACCAAACTTGCCCAACGGACTCATTGCAATGCGGAACCACGTCTCGTCATTGTTTGTTGCGGTTTTTCTGTGCACCGTTTCAATCGCAAGCCAAGCTGACGATGCAAGCCAAGCTGACGACATTTTACGGACGTCCAACGCCTTGCCATCCGTTTCAAATAGCCCTGGCGCCGCCGAGCCAACCTCTCCATCCGATTGGTTCGGTGCTCCCGTTCGACCGACCGAAGCAAGAACAGCCGAGGAGGAGCTCGCTGGATTCCATCTCCCCGAAGGTTTCTCGATTGAACTTTTCGCGTCGGAGCCGGAGATCGCTAAGCCACTCAACATGGCGTTCGATCGCTCGGGGCGTCTTTGGATTACCGATACGGTTGAGTACCCCTATCCAGCACCCGACGACCGTGAATCACGAGATTCGATCAAGATTCTCAAGGACACCGACGGTGACCACCGCGCCGATCGCGTGACCGTATTTGCGGATAAGCTCAACGTACCCATCGGTCTCGTTCCGTATGGCGACGGCGTCATCGCCTTCAGTATCCCAAACCTTTACCATTTTCGCGATACGGATGGCGATGGTGTGTGCGATCGCCGCGACGTGATCCTCGGACCGTTCGATACGACCCGCGACACACACGGCATGGTGAACTCTTTGCGTCAAGGATATGATGGATGGATCTATGCATGCCACGGTTTCAATAACCAATCCGTCGTCCAAGGCAAAGACGGTTGGCAAGTGGAGATGTCCAGCGGTAACACGTTTCGCTTTCGTCCCGATGGCAGTCGCGTCGAGCATGTCACGCACGGTCAAGTCAATCCTTTCGGCATGACGCACGATGAATGGGGCAACTGGTTCACAGCGGATTGCCACAGCAAGCCAATCACGCAATTGATTCGCGGTGGTTACTACTCGAGCTTCGGACGCCCTGACGATGGACTCGGTTTTGTCCCGCCGATGATGGACCACCTCCACGGAAGCACCGCGATCTCGGGTCTTGTCCTTTACAATTCCGACAACTTTCCGGTGAACTATCGCAATCAATTCTATAGCGGCAACGTCATGACAAGCCGCATCAATCGCAATGCGATCACACAAACGGGTGCCACACTAAAAGCCAATGAACTTGCTGACTTCCTCTCAAGCGACGACCCGTGGTTCCGCCCTGTCGACTTGCAAGTCGCGCCTGACGGAAGCCTCTACGTTGCCGATTTCTACAATCGCATCATCGGCCACTATGAAGTCCCATTGGACCACGAAGGCCGTGACCGACATCGAGGCCGGATCTGGAGAATCAGCCATTCGGCATCATCGCCAAACGTTGCTGACGCAGGCCCCTTTGGCACCGACTTCTCAACGCAGTTTCAAAATCTCAATTATATTGCGGACTCTCCAAACGCGGATGCTGAATCCATTCGCCAGCAGATCTTTGCACGAACATCGGTTGATACGCTCGAGGAACTCTGGTTGCGGTTCCGCCACCATGAACTGAACGAATTGCAATGGATCGCCGCAGCAAACCACGCGGATCCTCGCATGCGAACCCACGCGATGCTTGTCGCCGCGGAGACGCCTAGTGATTGGTCCGCTGGTTTTCGTGAAGCTGTACTAAAACGTCTTCAAGACCCAGAACCCTTTGTCGCTCGTGCGGCGGCGGAAGCGTGTGGCCGCCACCCGGGCATTGAATTTGTCGTTCCGTTGCTCAGGAAACTGGATGAAGTCGACGTTGGCGACAAAATCATGATCCAAACGATTCGAATCGCCATTCGTGATTCCTTGCTCGACCCGGAAGTTGCCAAGACGTTCAACGCGTCGGCACAGCTAAGCGGAGACAATGCCGCCGCATTCGTTAGCATCTTGCTAGGCACCAAGAGTCCCGATGCGGGTCGTTGGCTGGCATCCTACCTGAATCAACCCACGACGAAACTCAACGATCAAATGGCGATCATCCGACATGCGATCGAAACGCTGCCCGCCGACGAAATCCCTGGTCTCGTCGAGAAGCTCCGCGAACGTATCGGTGATAACGTGCCCAACGCCAAAGAAATTTTGCTTGAGATTTCTAAAGCTGGTGCTTCACATTCATCCTCCGCTCGCGATTGGGCCTTGAAACTCAGCCGATCCGAGTGGCTGGAGACGATCGCACCACGGACGACACAACCGATAACGCCATTGTCGTGGCGGCGCAGCGATTCCATTGGACACTGGCCAACGGAATTGCGCGAATCCGCCGATGGTGAAAAGCGAAGCTATCACTCCAGTTTCCAACTCGGCGAATCCTACGTGGGGAGCGTCCGAAGTGAGCCGTTTGTGGCCTCGGATTCACTCCTTTTCCAACTGGCGGGACACGACGGGCCACCGGGCAAGCCTAGTGACGCGAGCAACGAAGTGCGTCTCGTCGATGCGAACACTGGGGCCGTCCTTCGCCGCGTAGCACCTCCGCGAAACGACAAAGCGATACAAATCGAATGGAACCTAAGCGACGTGCTTGGCCAGTACGTGGCAATCGAAGTCGAGGACGGTAATGCGAGGCCTTCTTACGCTTGGATCGCATTGGGCCAGTTCAGCGACGCTCGCTTCAACGATGATGCACTCACCGACCAACTCAAAAGCTGGTTCGAAATCGTCTCGGCATACAAGCTAGACGAGCTCGTTCCAGACATCGCCTTGCTACTTCAAAACACCCACACTCTTTCCAGCGAGAGCCGTTTCGAGCTTGTGGCTGGACTGGTGAACCTTCGCCAATCGAATGCATCCATTGCCGTCGTCGACGCGATTCGTTCGCTATCCAACCGAGCAAGTCTGCTGCAGACTCTCGAGCCGACGATCATCGGTGGCGTCGAAGAGCCGTTTGCGCTGGATTGGCTGAAAACGGCCGCCAGCGGACTGACTCGATCCGAGCAACAGTCGCTCGCCAAGACGCTCGCAAAGCGACGAGAGAGTTTGCCGTGGCTCGTCACCGCAGCAACTGAAGGTTGGGTCAGCGGCGATGTGTTGAGGTTGAAGGAAGTGGAATCTTCACTTGCCAGTCTCGCATCGAGCGAGCTTATGACACAAGCAGATGAAGTCCTGGCAACGTTGCCAGACGACGACAAGGCGCAGGCCCAGCTCGTCTCCGAATCGCTTTCACATTTTCAAGCGAGTGGTGGTGATGCCGCTGCGGGTCTAGCCGTGTTCCAAAAGCACTGTATCGCGTGCCACCAAATCCAAGGCGTCGGTGCGATTGTCGGTCCGCAACTTGACGGCATCGGCGTCCGCGGCGCTTCACGCCTGCTCGAAGACATCTTGCAACCGGACCGCAACGTGGACCGAGCGTTTCGAGCCAGCTCCTTTGTGCTTGACGACGGGACCGTCACCATTGGTCTGGTGCGTAACGAAACTCCCACCACCATCGAAGTCATGCTCAACGATGGCCAAGCCAAGAAACTTGATGCCGATAAAATCGAAGCCCGCCAAACGACGTCACGATCACTGATGCCAACGGGGATGCATGAAGCCATTGGGGCCACGAACGTGAACCATCTACTCGCCTATCTTCTGACACAGCAGGGAGCCCTAGCAGCTGGCCGCAATTGAAGCTGGCTTTTTCTTTGCGGTGTGGTTTGTCGCTTCCATAGGCGATACGATCAGTGTTTAAATTTGCTCAACACTACTTAGGAAAACGTCCATGCGTGGTCTCATTTGCTTGGCATGGCCAACGATGATTGGTTTGTTGTTCGTGTGCCGAATGGAGTACGTTTCGGGTGATGAACTTGCTGTGGTCAATGATGTCGCTCGTCAACCGCTTGTGTCAGCCACGGATCGGTTGATCGAGGCTTTGGAGTTCTCGGGATCGCCGCTTGAGCCATCTGTTGTCTCGCGTTTGCGTGACGCGGGGAAGCTCGAAGAGGCGGGCAAGGCGTCCCGTGAGATCCAATCGATTTTAGATCCTTTGTGTCTGGTGGAGGTTCACATCAACGCAGAGAGTCGGGTCAAGGTGAGCGAAGGTCCAGTTGCAAAGCGACTGTTGGAGCAAGGGTGGCGAGCGTTTCTCGTTAAAGTGCACAACGAGGCTGGGATCAATCCTGAGCTCGTTGCCGAGAGCCCCAATTCCGCTGCGGTTTACGAAAAAGGCCGCGGCGCACGCCAGAAGCCTCGATCGGATGAAAAGCTCGTTGATGCAAGTGATGTTTCGAACCGCTGGCTCGATCTCGCGATGCTGAATCGCGAACCGATGACGCGTCGATTGTCTGGTCTCGGCGTTGAATACCGCGTTGTGTTGCTGTTCGCTCGTGATGCGGGTAAGCACGAAGCGCTGATTTCGTTCAATATCGGCCAGGGAACCCAAGACATAGGGTTTCGAAACGCCGTTCCGATTCTGTTTGACTGTGAACCGGCCGTCGACGTACAGTTCAACATCAAAGATATGGACGGCGAATCATGCGTGGCCGCATTGGAAATTCATGACGCTCAAGGCCGCGTGTATCCAAATCCCGCGAAACGATTGGCGCCGGATTTCTTCTTTCATCATCAAGTCTATCGGGGCGATGGCGAATCCGTTTCCTTGCCACCCGGTGAGTACACGACCAAGGTCACGCGTGGTCCCGAATACGTGCCAACACTTTTGAAGTTTACGGTTCCTGATGCGAAGAAGCATAGCGTTGATGTCGAACTGAAACGTTGGATTCATCTTGCCAATCGAAATTGGTTTTCGGGTGACCATCACGTTCACGCGGCTGGCTGTGCGCACTACGACAGCCCCACCGAAGGCGTTGGTCCACCGGACATGATGCGACATATTCTTGGCGAAGACTTGAACGTCGGTTGCGTACTCAGCTGGGGACCGTGCTGGTACACGCAAAAAGCATTCTTTGAAGGTGATTTGTCAAAGCTCTCGACGCCTACGAACTTGATGCGTTACGACGTCGAAGTCAGCGGGTTTCCGTCCTCACACGCGGGGCATTTATGCCTACTCAAACTCGCCGAAGACGACTATCCAGGGACGGAAGTCATCGAGCAGTGGCCAAGCTGGACACTCCCGGTGCTGAAATGGGGTCAAGACCAAGGAGGCGTGGTCGGGTACAGCCACAGCGGTTGGGGTTTAGCGTTACCGGATGTGATGCCCGACGGGAGTCGCCGGTTTGTCGGGCGACCTTGGGGCGGGGCCAATGCCGAATGGGATGGCATCTCAGCGAATACACTGCCTGACTATTCCATGCCATTGTTCGATGGTATCGGTGCGAATGAGTTCATCGTCACCGCAGCTCATGGTGTTTGTGATTTCATCTCCGCCGTCGATACGCCCGCAATTTGGGAGTTGAACATTTGGTACCACACACTGAATTGCGGAATGACGACACGCATCAGCGGCGAGACCGACTTCCCTTGCATCTATGGAGATCGCGTCGGGCTAGGCCGCGTCTATGTCAAACTTGACGATAACAAGGAACTCAATTACGACGATTGGGTGGAGGGGCTGAAGGACGGACGCAGCTACTGTGGCGACGGAATGAGCCATATCGTCGACTTCAAAATCAATGGCTTCGAAATGGGCACCCGAGTCAAGGCCGATGTTCCGGCAAGCCGTCTCGACCTGGAGGAACCAGGTGAAGTGGAAGTGACTTTCGAGGCCGCTGCGTTGCTGCAAGCTGAGCCAAACGAAGCAACACGACTTCTCCAAAATAAACGACTCGATGACAAACCGTACTGGCATATTGAACGATGCCGTGTTGGCGAGACTCGCAGGGTTCCTGTTGAAGTGATTGTGAACGGCCGCGTGGCTGCGACGCTCGAGTTGGAAGCCGATGGCGAGATGCGACCATTCAGTGTCCCAGTCAAGATTGACAAATCGTCGTGGGTCGCGATCCGGATTCTGCCGTCGGTACACACCAATCCGATTTTCGTTCACGTTAACGGCGCACCGATTCACGCGGACGCGGGAAGTGCCCAGTGGTGTATCGACGCAGTGAAGCAGTGCTGGGAATCCAAGAAATCGATGATTCGCGAGGAAGAACGCGAAGCCGCTGAGAAAGCCTATGCCGAAGCCGAAGCAATTTATCGAAACGTCTTAGCATCCATCAAACGTTAATCATCATGCGTCGTTTTCGAGCGTTCCTTGCTCTGGATCCACTTTCAGGAAGTTCATTACGTTCGTGATCGAACCATCGCCTTCGTAACGGACAAAGACATCTCGCGCGGGGCCAAAGTCGATGTCCATTCATCGTTTTTTCGCCAGGTTTACTACCCTTGCGAGGCGAGTGGTGGTTCACGACGGCATCAGTTCACGCGATGAGTTTGTCGATGACCTTGCCGCCGAATTGGCTAAGTTGTTTGAATCGTCCAGCGTGATAGTACGTTAACTTGTTGTCGTCGAGACCCAACAGACGCAACAGAGTCACGTGAACATCGCGGATGTGATGGACTTCCTGTACAGCCTTCGCACCGATTTCATCTGTGGCTCCAATGGTTTGACCCGCGTTGCATCCGCCGCCAGCAAACCACATGGCCATCGCTTTGGCATTATGGTCGCGACCATACGATTGGCCGCCGCCTCGCAAACCATTGTCTGGCGTCCGTCCAAATTCTCCGCACCATACAACAAGCGTATCGTTCAGCATGCCACGATCCTTCAGATCACCGAGCAATGCTGCGATCGGTTTGTCGACGGATTCAATCAAAGCTCCGTGAGCCTTCTCGATGTAATCATGGCTATCCCAGTTACCGGCATAGGCTTGAACAAATCGGACGCCTTTCTCTACGAGTCTGCGTGCCAGCAAGCACTTGCGACCGAACGCGTCGGTCTTGACATTTCCAATTCCATACGCATCCAGAGTGCTTTGTGATTCGCCTTTGAGATCAAGCACGTCGGGAACTTCTGATTGCATCCGATACGCCAATTCATAGCTGGATAATCTCGCTTCTAGGTCGCTACGTCCCGGCCGTGACGCGAGGTGTTGTCGATTGAGTTGCTCCAACAGATCCAGATTTTCGCGTTGCCGTTCTCGCGAGACTCCCTCTGGCGGATTCAAGTTAAGAATCGGACTCCCTTCGGCTCGCAATGGCGTTCCCTGGAAACCGGCAGGCAGAAATCCGTTTGACCAATTGCCCGCACCGCCCTGTGGATAACTCGTTTTTGGAAGGACGACGAAACCTGGCAAATTTTCGTTCAACGTTCCCATGCCGTAAGTCACCCAGGCTCCGACGGCGGGGTCACCGCCGAATTGATTTCCCGTATTCAATTGGTAGCAAGCGGTCGGATGATTGACGGAGTCGACTTGAGCACCACGGAAGAAGCAAATATCGTCAACGTGTGATTGAAGGTGTTCCCACTTGGAACAAATATCTGCGCCGCACTCTCCTGCCTTGATGAAATCAAAGGGACTCTTCACGAAGTACCGATCACCCGACGACATGGCGCTTTCCATGTCACCGCTTCGCTTGAATGTCCGCAGATGCTGTTTTGTCAACTCGGGTTTAGGATCAAAAGTATCGATATGTGACGGTCCGCCTTCCATCATGAGAAAGATACAACGTTTCGCTTTTGCGGGATGACGAAGTCCACCTCTCGTTTCGGATTCACTGCTCGTTTCAGCTTGTCCGTTTGATTCAGCTTGCCCGGTTGTTTCCGCTTGGAGCATCGATGTGAACGCGACCGAGCCCAAGCCGGCGCCGAGTCCGAACAATGCTTCACGCCGTGTGGGCGACGCGAACGCGATGGAGTTCTTGGCACTCATGATCAATCCAGATAAACAAATTCGTTGAGGTTGAAAAGGACCAGGCAGACCTGCGCGAGTCCGCGAGTCTGTGCATCCAGGTTGGCGGGTTGAACGTCGGGTTGGTATTGAATGTAAGCCGGCATCTCTTCGGTGAAGGTGTAGGGCTCACCGGTCTTTTCCGCCATCACGGTGCGTTGGATTTCGATCGGGTAAGTTTTCACTTCATAGTTCTTGTTGGATTCTTCGATGACTGCGTTGTCCCAGTGTCTCGCACAAGTCGCTTTTTCTTCGTCGCTAGCGCTGCGGCCTAGCGTCAATTCGAATGCCCGATTGACCGTACGGTCGTCATCGTGCCTTTCCTTGATCAATCGAATCGCCAATCCAATCGCTCGGTCAAGGACTTCGTCGGAGTTAAAGAGCGTCAACGCCTGGGGGGCAACGGTCGACGTTTCCCGCAGCTCGCAGGACTTGTCGGGTCCAGGCTGGTTGAACGACTCCATAAAGGGATCTCGCAAGCCTCTCAGTTTTTCTGCATATAAACTGCGCCGATTTCTCTGGGTCGGCAATGGATCCGGTTCATAAACGGATGCAGCGCCACCCATGATCTGTCGCGGTTGAAAGGCGACTTCCAAGTTTATATCCGGTCGCGCCGGAATCCCTCCAATCTGGCGATTCAATTCGCCGCTGGCGACAAGCATCGCGTCACGCAGTTCTTCTGCGGTGAGACGCCGAGGCAAGAATGATGCGTAGAGGTGTCGGTTGGGATCACGTTTGGACTCTTCTTCGGGAGCCGGATGCAGCGAACTGCGGCGGAAAGCGGCGGAGGTGACGATGAGCTCATTCAGTTGTTTGACGGACCAATCATGATGCATGAACCAATCGGCCAAGAAATCGAGTAACTCAGGATGCGTTGGAGCGCCGCCAGTTCCACCAAAGTTATTGGGATTCGCAGCAAGTCCCTTGCCAAAGTGCCATGACCAAACTCGGTTGACCATCACCCGCGCTGTCAGCGGATTTTTCGGATCGACGATCCACTGGGCCAATGCGAGCCGCCGTTTGCCTTTCTCGTTGGGAAACGGTGGTGGACGGAAATCACCAAGCGACTCTGCTGCGCTGAGTGCACCAGGGTTGACAGCGTCGCCGGGCGAGTACGCGCTGCCACCGGTCAGAATCGTATCGGTATCGAACTTGGCATTTGCCCACGGTTGGTTGGGCAACGGGATGCGAGTATCAACGTTCTTGCGTTGGACGGTTCCTCCCGTGTGAACACTCAACGCGATTGGTTTGGTGCGATCCAGTTCCCATTGATGGCGTTTGATGTTTTTGCTCATCCGAGCCAATGACGCTTCATCACCGGCATCAAGACCGTTGTCGCCGACTTTCGCTTCACCGATTTCTTGCTTGCGCAGCTTCGCAATGTGTTCGTTGAGAGCAGCCTCTTGCCGAGAATAAGATTCAAGTTTCGCATGGACCCAGTCGTCGGATTGCTGGAACCCCGCCAGGTTCTCGAAATCGAGAAAATCCGTATCCCGCTCTGAAAACTGCGTCGTTGAAAACACTGCCATCATGGAGTAATAGTCCCGTGTCGGTACCGGATCAAACTTGTGATCGTGGCATTTACAACACTGCATCGCGTGGCCGAGAAACGCTTGACCCACAGAATCTGTGACGTCATCCAACCATTGCTGGCGAGTTTCCTTAAAAACGCTCATGCCTGTTTGCTCCCAGGGACCCATTCGGAGAAATCCGGTAGCGATCACATGCTCGGGATCATCCGCATTCATTTCATCACCAGCGATCTGCTCCTGGATGAAGTCGTTGTATGGTTTGTCGTTGTTGAATGCGCGCACCACGTAATCGCGATACCGCCATGCATTCGGTCGGATGAAATCGTTCGCGTAGCCCGCTGAATCTGCGTAACGAGCTACGTCAAGCCAATGCAATCCAAAGTGTTCACCGTAATGCGGAGACTCCATCAGACGTTTGGCAAAGTTGCGGACCGCTGATTCTGGGTTTGTCTTATAGGCCGCCGCAAACGCGACAATTTCACGTGGTTCTGGAGGCAATCCGGTCAAGCCGAAACTGATTCTCCGAACCACCGTACCTGGTTCCGCCGGCCTCGCAGGTTCCAATTGAGATTCCTGAAGTTGTTGATTGATGAACCAATCCACCGGATGTTCACCGACAGGAACGTCCTCAACTTTCAAGGGTCGGTAAGCCCACAACTTGCTTGACTCGTAGCGTCGATCTTGCCAATCGTTCGATAACGCTTTCGAGGTTGGGACAAGTTCACCTTCAACGTACTTTTCTTGGATCTGTTTGATCCGCTCGTCATCTGGCCATGGCGCACCGGCATCGATCCAATTCCGGACCCAGTTCAAGTCCTCGGTGGTCAACTGCTCGGACTCCTTGGGCGGCATCTCCGACCAATCATCGCTCCCGCGCGTTGCGGCTAAATAGAGTGGGCTCTGGTCAGCTTTCCCCGGGACGATCGATGGCTCGTTGCTATCACCTCCTCGAAGCAATCCAGCTAACGAGCGAACGTCGAGTGATCCTTCAAGCGTATCAGGATCGCTGCCGTGACATCCAAGACACTTCTCCTGTAGCAAGGGAAAGACTCGGCGCACGAACAGTATCTCTTCTGCGGCGTTCGTTGCATCCTCAGCGTGAGCCTCGCCGCTAATCCAAAGGCTAAAGCAAACGCATGACGCACAAGCCAGCAAAAAGCAATTTGCATGACGGAATCGATTCCGCTCTCCGGATACTGGATCGCATTGATTGTGATTCATGCTTGTCCCTGTTCGTAGGTTGACGGAGTCTCGTCCGAACATAGTATAGCGGAATCAATTCGGGATTTCGATGGAATGGGTCAGTTCAGATTCTGCGAATGATGAGTCTCAAGACAGGCGGATCACGACGGGTTTTCGAGTTCGGGCCGTCAATTCACTGGGTCGAGACATTCGCTTCAATGCGATCGAACGGATTTTCGCATGAAATTGCATGAGCTAAGCGAAATCGCGTTTGCGATACGTGAGCAGCTGGAATCCGCTGGCTTCGGCATCGCCTTCCCACCACATCTTTGGCCATTTGCGAATGTGGTATTCATCGAGTTGCTTCGTCACGACGATGGCTCGCCCTTCGTCTTTCAATGCACCCGCTGCGCTGTACATGAAATGCTCAGCAATCGTGAAGCTGCCGTAGTAAGGCGGATTCAATAACGCGAGGTCGCACGACGCAACGTCAGGCAACACACCGTCGTGATTCAAAATGGCTGTAACGTTGGTGAGCCCGTTGAGCGCAGCGCCACGTTCCGCGCATTGAACCGCACGCGCGTTGCAGTCCACGCAATACACGTGCCCAGCCTCTGGATTCAACTCGCGCAAGCGAATCGCTGTTGCGATGCCGACGGCTCCGCTGCCGCAACCGAAGTCAAGGACGAGGTCACCTGCTTGAACGTTGCTGTGCGAGACCAATAATCTTGCCGCGACGTCAAGCGAGCGATGCGAAAAGACGCTCGGGCGAGTCACAATTCGCACCAAACGTTCTTCGTCGCGAAACATGAACTCTGCGTCAAAGTTGCGATGCTTCTTAAGCGGTCGCTGTTTCGTGGCGCTATAGACCCACCCGATTTCCGTTTGTCGACAATTGACCTTGTCGAAGAGAAGCTGCAGCTGTTCTTGCAACCAATGATCTTTCGGATTGTTCACAGCCGCGATGAGCCGGCCGCCGATATCGAGTCGATCGTGCGCTTGCTGTAATAAGTCGCGTGTCATTTCCGCTTCACCGCGCCGCAATACGGCGACTAAAGCGAGCTGGATTTTGTCCTCGGGCAAATCGGCTGAGCAGGTCACCGTGACATCGGAACCGGACTCGGTCGTAGCCAATTGAGCCTGGGCCGCACGGAAGGCGTCGACAAACCAAAGCGTCACGTTGCCGGACGGACACAGGGTTTTGGCGTGCCATCCCGCTTGCCCCCGACCAGGCGAAACGACGAGACACTGATCAAATTCGCACGTCCCAAACAGATTCGCGTCGAGGGCGTCGATGAGCAGTTGCTCACTCGGCAGCGGTGGAAGTGACGGTTCAGACGCCATGGACAATGCGTATTTCCTCTTGTTGGGTTTAGGTTCGGGGACGCATTGGATAGGCTGTGTGTCAGTTTGTCGAGTGTCAGTGCTGGTGGCCGGGTTTGAGTATCACGTTGAACGTCGAAGAAAATTTTCGCCAATCGTTGAGGAGCCAGTTCGGCAGCCGGGCAGAAGGCGCGATCGCGGATACCGCATCACTCCAGCGTAAAGCACAACACAAATTCGGTGAGACAACGAGTGTCGGTGACAGTGCCTTTGTTGGTGTCGGTCTCGGTGTTAGTGTCGGTAATGGTGTCGGTGTTAGTCCCGGTGACGCTGGGTGTGGCGGCGTTTGGTGGGTGACTGAGCGGGCGCTCCAGCAATCGACGCCGTGGCAGGTCGCTCTGTTGAAGGCATCCTGGTTCGGGGATACTCCGGTGGCTGATTTATGTTGCGGCATCGGCGGCGACACGTTCTGGTTGGCTCAACGAGGGCCGGTGGTCGCGGTCGACTTGGACGCGATGATGGTGCGACTCGCCGAAGCCAACTGCCGCTCCGCAACGTTTGCTGGCGAGGCAAAGTTCATCCGTGCTGACGCGATCTCGTTCGCCAAGGATTGGAACGGGGCTATTCATATCGATCCCGATCGGCGAGCTGGCGGTAAACGGACGAGCTCACCCGATTACTATTTGCCTGCATGGTCGGATGTCACACGAGTCGTCAACAAATCGTCGGCCGCAATCGTCAAACTCGCGCCAGCCGCCGACGTGGATTGCTCAACACTGGATGGTCCTTCCCATCGCACCTGGATTTCGCTTCGCGGTAGTGTTCGAGAACAATCGCTTCTCGCTGGCGATGCATTGGCGCGGGCGGAGTTGCCTGAGGATTCACGGTCTGCGATTGCAATTCGTAGCGATGGTTCCACACAACGCTTTAGCGTCGAATCGCAGTTCGCGGTTGAGCGCCGCGCGATGATCGCAAGCGAACCTGGCGACTGGATGATCGATCCTGACCCAGCCATACGAGCAGCTGGGCTGACCGACGCGTTCGCCAACACGAACGGATTGCGGGTGATTGGCTCACCGAGCGGTTTTCTGACCACGGCCTCAGGCATTGGCGGTCTCGGAGCAGCCGGTGTCAACGCAGTCAGTCTTGGGATGGCGATCGTGGGTCGCGTTGAGTGGTCGGGATCGTGCGACGAACGAAGACTGAAGAAAGAAATGCGAGCTCGAAGCGTCTACCCGGCCGTTGTGAAAGTGCGCGGTGTCGATCGCGATCCAATCAAAGTGATACGCACTTTTCGGGATTGTGGCGATCGCCCCGTAACGCTTTGGCTCGGTAGCATCGGCAAGAAAGTCTATGCGGCGTGGACAACCGCGAGAGATAGCGAGCCGTGTATCAAACGCGACCCGAACTGAGCGCGACGCAAACTGAATTGCGTGTCGCAAGGTAACCGCGAGCAAACGAGCCCAATCCGATTACGGTGGGTCAGCGACAAAGCGATCTGACCCACCGTACGTTTGGAAGAGGATTACGAGAGTCCGAAGACCCTACATGATTCCGCCGTGGGTGCGGATGGGGGTCATGTGACTTGGCGAGTCAAGGAACCAGAATCGCTCCCATTCGTCGACAAGCGATCGCATGTCTTCGGAGGTGTAGAGCAATTGTTGGACGCGGCGTTCCGGCCGTGTGGAGTAGATGGGCACAAAACATCCAACCGTTGTTGTCAAACAAACGGCGAGAAAGGCGAATTGCAATAGGCGTCGCATCGTGCGTTCCTCCGTGAACCTTGCGTCAGTCAAACTTGGCGGTTACTCGGTGTCCCAACGTCCGCTTGGGCGCGGTGGTGTTGGTGGCATCCGATCGTGTTCGGTATTGAGCCGTCGTGGCTCTGTTGGTGGCATGCCACCGGGTTTCAGATTCGTCGAAACCTCAGAATTGATTGTGTTGCCAGCATTCGAGTTGCCAGAAATCGATTCGTTGAGTTCAGACTCATCCAATTCATTCATCCGGGCTTCCATCGTCTTGCCCGGCTTAAAAGTGACCACGAATTTTCGAGGTACTTCTACTTGCTGTCCAGTTCGCGGGTTTCTCGCTTTGCGTGCCGCTCGGGGTTTTACTTCGAAAACTCCAAAGTTGCGCAACTCAATCCGTCGCTCTCTTACCAGGGACTCCACGATGGCGTCAAAGGTCTTCTGGACAATTTCTTTTGTCTGTTGTTGAGTCAGTCCGACTTCTTCGGAAATCGTTCGCACGATGTCTTTTTTCGTCACTCATGACTCCCTAGCAACTCACCTTGCGGTGCCGTTCGATCGTTGTAAACCCTTTGCCGCATTCAACTTAACAGTTCGCAAGTCTAGGCTCAGCATGTACGGTCGTCAAGATCGTGAACAGAGGTGTCGCGAAAGAAACGTGTCCCGCCGCGTACCTGAATTACTTGTTTATTGGTATCGACCGTCACAACCGCTACAGTTAGACAAATCCGCCTAGAAAAAAAGAATGACGCACTTAAAGAACGGTCGTGCCACCGCAGAGGGGTTCGGCGGGAGTCTGAGGCAACACCGTCAAGGCAATGCAAATGAGTTTTCGCCACGAGCAACCTGAACTTCGCTGCCGCCCGATTCGCAATCGGTTCTTGATCACCAGGCCGATGGTTGTCATTCCCGGCCTCGTTTTAATGCAACTCGCCTCAGTTCAAATCCATCTGTTTGTGCGTCGACGACGCAAGAGGTTCGCCATGAAGTTCAATGCAATCGTGCTTGTCGCCATCGTGGGATTGTCGATGGCTGGGGTTCGCCCAACTTACGGTGACGAGTCCACTGCGAAGCCGACTTGGGCCATTGTCATTCACGGTGGTGCGGGAAGTTCACCATCGCAATTGGGTGAAGCGTCGAGCAAGAAGCGCACCGATGGACTGCGAAACGCGTTGCAGACAGGTTGCGACCTGCTGGCTCAGGGCAAATCAGCGATGGATACTGTCGAAGCTGTGATCCGAATCATGGAAGACGATCCGATGTTCAACGCAGGTCGCGGTGCGGTGTTGACAGAGAACGGCTCGGCCGAGTTGGATGCATCCATCATGGACGGCAAGACCCTCGGGTGTGGCGCGGTTGCTGGCGTCACCAAGGTCAAAAATCCGATCTCTCTAGCCCGTCGAGTCATGACGAACACCAAGCATGTACTTCTAGTTGGACGCGGGGCGGACCTGTTTGCGGAAACCCAACAAGTGCCCCTTGTCGAACCCGACTACTTCATCACCCAGCGAGACGACATCCGCGTGGGTGACATCCGCGTGGGTGACATCGCCTCCGCATCCCAAGATGCCTCCCATTTACACTTCGGCACCGTCGGCTGCGTTGTGCTTGACTCACACGGAAACCTCGCGGCCGGAACGAGTACTGGCGGCACGGCGAATAAGCTGCCTGGACGCGTCGGCGATTCACCGCTCGTCGGCGCCGGCACTTACGCATCCAACGGCCTCTGTGCGGTTTCAGGAACAGGTGTTGGCGAAGAGTACATTCGTAACAGCGTCGCCTATGACATTGCGGCACAAATGCGATACGCCGATAAGTCACTCGAATCGTCCGTAACGGAAATCATGACAAAACGTTTGCAACCAGGCATCGGTGGGCTGATTGCCGTTTCTCAACACGGCGAGATGGTGATGCAACACAACACCTCCGGAATGAGCTGTGGCGCAGCGGATAGCACTGGGCGATTCGAAACGCACCTCATTCTAGAGAACGGCGGAGTGCCACCCGAATCTGAAGCTAACTCAACCGAGACCGAGATCACATCGCTCGTCAAACAACAAGCTCGCGACTGGAACGCCGGCGACATCGACGCCTTCATGCAAGCGTATTGGAAAAGTGACCAGCTAACGTTCTCGTCCGGCGGCGAAATCACGCGAGGATACGACGCGACGCTGGCTCGCTACAAACTGCGGTATCCAACGCCCGACGCGATGGGCAAACTGACGTTCACGGATCTCGAGTTCTTGTCGCTGGGTGGCTCAGCCATGCAAGTTCTGGGTAAGTGGCACCTTGAAAGCGATCAACCCATGGGAGGCCGATTCACACTCGTGTTCCAACGTCTTCCCGAAGGTTGGAGAATCGTACACGACCACACCGCCAAATCGCCTGATGAACCGACGGTTCCCTAGAATCGCGTGATGGTTTCATGCAGGTTCAAAATCACTCGGCAAACTTGGGTCCAAGCAGCCAGGCTTGCGGGCTCCGTTGAAGCTGTGGACGGCATATTACCGACCGCGATCGTTCTTTCCGCCTCAGACGGATTCTCGTTATAGTACGCTAATTGGCGAGCATACAATTCTCGCAAAGACAGGCGTTCTTTCGCGTTCGGCTCGCGACTGACAGCGACCAGGAACGCGAAGTCCAACAACTCATCGAAATCTGAGCCTGATTTGGTCGCTAGTACACGCGAGGCCATCGCATGCGAGGCTTCAACGAAAACGGGGTCGTTCAACAGCGTCAACGCTTGCTGGGGACTGTTCGATAGCGGCCGATCCGCAGTGCACTCGTCGCGGGCGGGAGCATCAAAATTCACGAGCATTGGATGCAAGAAAGAGCGTTGCCAGTGCATGTACACGCCTCGTCGATACTGGCGAAAATCGCGACTGTCGACATACGTTCGATTTGGAAACTGGATGTTCACATAATGCCCACCTGGCTGGTACGGAAAAATACTCGGCCCGCCAACATAGCCCGCTTGCAAGAGCCCCGAAATCGCCAACGCGTTGTCGCGAACGATCTCAGCTTCCAATCGTCGCGGCGATTGTTGAGATAGAAGTCGGTTGTAAGGATCGAGGTCTGCCAATTCCGGGCGGACTGCAGCGGCTTGGCGATACGTTCGGCTTGTGACCATCAATCGCACAATGTGCTTGATGTCCCAACCGCTTTGCACAAACTCCGATGCGAGCCAATCGAGCAACTGTGGATGGCTGGGCCATTCGCCCTGGTTACCGAGGTCATCAAGCTTCGATGACAAACCACTGCCGAACCATTGCTTCCACGTGTGATTCACAAAATGCCGTGATGTCAGCGGATTGGTTGGTGACGTCAACCAGTCCGCCAAATCCAAACGCGTCAATCGTTGCTCACTCGTGCGCTCGCCACCTGGCAAAAATTCAGGGAACCCAGGAGGCGCTAACTCGCCGGACTCGTCTTGCCAATTCCCGCGAGGGCGCACGCGACTGACTGGGATGTCGTCGCTTGGGATCGATTGCGCCACCAACGTCATCGCCATACCACTTCGCAACTTCAAAATCTCATCGCGGTAGTATTGGCTCTGTTCGTGCTGCGCAGCCACAGGCACCGTCGCACGATGCAATGCACTGACAAGAAGCGACGTTTGCGACTGCGACCGTTTGTCCGCATCCACGTGAACGGCGTCCGCAAGCTCGTCGCTCACAGCTGACATACCGGCGACCGCGTGACCGATCGGCGTCAGCGACAATCGCACACGACCGACGTCGCCGCTCTTGAACGTCACCGTCATGCGATGTTCCGGGGACAATTGCAGTGGCTTGGCGAAGTGATACACGGCGGTATGCGTGAGTTTTGTTTCGTCCGCGGGAAGTTGCCAGCGCATCGGACCGCTTCGCCACGTTTCTTCAAGATTGACTGGCTCCTGTCCGCTGTTGAAGCTGGACGGCGTCCGTCGATCGGCTTCCGACCAAGCAAACTGGATACTATCCAAATCTTTCAACGTCGATTTTTCCGGCACAGCGATTTCCAGTGACGGCTTCGGTGTTTCGGGAGACGCGACGAATTGTGGCTGGCGATCCTCACCAAGTAGCACCACGCGATAGTCCTTCAATCGTTCCGAAAACTGGGCATCCGTGCGATTCCAAATCACGATTTTGGCGAGGCGTTGTTCGCGGCCCAGATCAACTTCCCACCATGGGTCGGTGCTCGCTAGGCTCGTGTGGGTAACTGAATTTGAACCGCGGTAAATACCGTCTGTAATGCCATCGATCGCTAGCGGAGCTTTTCCTCCATCGGTGTAGTCGCTCGATTGTGTCGCTGTGCCATTGCGTGCAATGTTCGTTAGCTCACCAGATTCGGATGCCGCGAATATTTCGACTTCGGCGAGCGAAAGAGTCTTGTCTTTACCCGGCAGTTCGATTCGCACGTATCGTGGGCGAACCCAATTCGAATCATTGACGTTCTCGCTCGAGTCCTCAACCTTTGCCGAGAGACTGAGCGAGAAATGTCCGTCTTCGCCTCTACCGACATTTCCCTTGTGTGATTCGTCGGGCAACACTTCGACACGGATTGCCGCGTACGTCATCGCATGCTCAACGCTCACCGGAATCTCAAACGATTTGGCATCTCCGTGAACGAGCACGCTGTTGTCGTCGAGCAATCGCAGGGTCCCTTGGCTAGCCTCCGGCAACTCAAGAATTCGAGTTGGAACCCAACCATCCGAATGTTGAGCAAGTGTTTGCCGCACTGCTTCGAGCCAAGCCTTGCCATCCTTGGACTCGAGCGACTTTGTACCTAGGGCTGCGAACAGTTCCTTGTCACGCTCCCGCTCCAGTGTCTGGATCTCGGCGACTGCTGACTCGCTTTTCGTTCGAAGCTCGGGCGGGAACGGGTAATCGTTGTTGAATCCCTTCAGATCCGCATTGGGTGTGTAACCGTAGTCTGAATACACACCCCATTGGCGCAGGTCATCAAAGAACGCGCCGATGGAATAAAAATCTTTGGCCGTGAATGGATCGTACTTGTGGTTGTGGCATTCGCAACACGCCAACGTCGAGCCGAGCCACGCAGTTCCGATCGCACGTACCCGGTCAGCTTTGTATTTCGCCAGATACTCACCCGGTTGCGCCCCGCCTTCACGTGTGACCATGTTCAACCGCAAGACGCCTGTGGCGGTCAGTTGCTCGGGCGACGGTCCACGTCCATCCGCTCCGGTAAGCAAGTCTCCAGCAAGTTGTTCACGCGTGAAAACGTCGAACGGTTTGTTTGAATTGAACGAGTCAATGACATAGTCGCGGTAGGGGTATATCCGTTGGTTTTGGTCTCCGTGAAAACCCACCGTGTCTGAGAAACGAACTAAATCGAGCCAAAAACTTGCCATCCGCTCGCCGAAATGCTTGGACGCCAATAATCGTTCCACTTGGCGTTGGTACGCACCCTCGCGAGCATCGTTCGTGAACTCGAGAACTTCCTCAGCCGACGGTGGAAGCCCGATGAGATCGAGACTCAATCGACGCAGCAAGGTTGCACGATCCACCAACGCACTGGGTTCGATGCCTTCGGATTCGAGTCTTGCGAGCACGAAGGCGTCGATCGGGTTCGCAACAAGTTTCTGGTGTTTGCTCAACTTGGGGAGTTCAGGCCGAACGATTGGCGAATATGCCCAGTGCTGTTCGTACGTCGCACCTTGCTCGATCCAGCGGCCGATCAACGCTCGGTCGTAATCCGTCAACTGATGACGAAAGCTCTCCGGAGGCATCTGTTCGCCGTCGCTTGTTCCCATGATCCTCGCATAGACCTCCGAGGCGCTGACATCCCCAGGTTTGATGCCGACGAGTTTATCGTCCGATGGCAAGGCGCCCGTCGCGCTCTCGAATGAATCGATGCGAAACTCGCTCTCGTTGTCCTCTTCATCGGGTCCATGGCATGTAAAGCATGTGTTCGACATCAGCGGCCGAATATGCGCGTTGAAGGAAACGTGTTCGGGCAGTTCCTTCTTCGTACCTGCGGCGCACGCAAATGACGTGAAGCTGAACACGATCGCAAAACAATGAATGTATTTCATGGAAGTATCTAAATTATTGTTGCTATTAAGCGTAACTGAGCTGCGTAGTATCGAAGATTCGTTAGGAAATGATCCGACTACGCAATGATGTCGCGAACGACGCGTGAGGGTTCGACGCCGGTGAGCCGCAAGTCCAAGCCTTGGAAACGTGCCGTGAGCTTCTCGTGATCGACACCGAACAGGTGCAACATGGTCGCGTGCAAATCTCTCACGTGGACAATGTTCTCGACGCTATTGTAACCGAGCTCATCCGTGGCTCCGTAAGCCATCCCACCTTTCACGCCGCCCCCGGCCATCCAGACACTGAAACCATTGATGTGGTGATCGCGACCGGAGCCTTGTGCCATCGGAGTGCGTCCAAACTCGCCGCCCCAAAGCACCAGCGTGTCATCGAGCAATCCGAGTCGCTTTAGGTCCTTCACGAGCGCCGCCGATGGTCGGTCAGTCGCTTCGGCGGCGATGGTGAAGTTCTTCACTAAGTCACCGTGATGGTCCCATCCTCGGTGGTAAAGCTGGACAAAACGCACACCTCGCTCTAGCAATCGCCTTGCGAGCAAGCAATTCGACGCAAACGAACCATCGCCAGGTTTCTTGACACCGTACTCGTCAAGCGTCTCCTGCGATTCCTGAGACATATCGGCCAAGTCGGGTACAGCGGTCTGCATCTTGAAAGCCATCTCGTACTGAGCGATCCGCGTTTCAATCTCTGGATCAAAATGTCGCTCAGCCAACATGCCATTGATACGTTGAATCTCATCGATCACTTGTCGCTGAGTCGATTGACAAACACCGTCGGGATTGCCGATGTAGTGGACTGGTGAACCGCTCGCTTGAAACGCGACACCTTGGAACTTGCTCGGCAAGAAACCGGCACTCCATTGACGCGCCGATACCGGCTGTGCACCTGGCCCAGAGGACGTCATCACGACATACCCAGGCAAATTATCTGTCTCTGCGCCTAGGCCGTAAAGCATCCACGAACCCATGCTCGGTCGACCCTTGATGATCGATCCGCTGTTCATAAACGCGTGAGCCGTGTCGTGATTGATCTGTTCCGTCGTCATGCTCCGGATGAGACAGAGGTCGTCGGCCAATTCGCCAATGTGCGGAAACAATTCGGACATCTCCAAACCCGACTTGCCCCACTTCTTAAACTTCACAAACGACTTGCGAGCTTTCAGCTCCGTATTTTGAAGTTGAGCCAGTTGCTGGCCGTTCGTGAACGAAGCCGGAAACGGTTGGCCATCGATACGATCCAGTTCCGGCTTCGGATCGAGCGATTCAACGTGTGAAGGTCCACCAGCCATGCACAAGTGCACGATTCGTTTGGCTTTTGGCGCGTGATTCGGAAACCCAGGCAGCGCGGGCCAAGGATGATCCGCCAACAGGCCAGCTCCGTGCAACTGATTCGAGCGAATTGAGTTCTTGCTCAGCATCGACGCCAGCGCGAACGATCCGATCCCAGCAAACGACTTGGACAAGAACGTGCGTCGAGCCCAGTCGATAGGTTGATTATTGTTCATGAGGTTTCAAAGTGATTTAGCGGCTTGGGGCGCATCTCTCGAGGATGGGCTAGAACCAACTACGCCGTCCGAAGGTTCGAGAAACGAGCCGTGTGGTTGGCGTTCCGCCCTTAGAC
>JBGSNA010000161.1:0-28676 GCA_041739875.1 Pirellulaceae bacterium | reverse complement strand
GTCACACCAACTGCGGTGATTGTTAACGGCGTCGAAGGGCGAGCGAACAAGTCGTACAGCTATGGCGCCTATAAGGGCGACGGATACGGCTATGTCGGACACTACCATTCAAAGTATTCCGCGAGAACCGTCGATGCGTCTCGTGATATCGCCGTCGGAAGCGTTCGTCCGAGATAACTGCAAGCTCAAATTTGTCCTTTACAGTCGCCGAACATTTTTTAAGACTTCCAATCATTTTTTGCATGTCGTCATGAATCATCCCATCACCCTCGCCGTCTTCCATCGAGTGGAATCGCTCGTTGGACGTCTAACGCGACATCTGTGCCAACCACAGATCCGGGTGCCGTTGCTGGTGATGATCCACGTCGTGCTGTTCACCGCGATTTATGCCTTTTCATTTGGTGCGCGATTTGATTTTGAATTAACCCCAAGTCTTTGGAACTTGTTGCGAGGTACTTTGCCCCCAGTCGTCCTCACCAAGTTGCTTGTTTTCTACTTTGGTCGACACTTCCACGGTTGGTGGCGTTATGTCAATTTTGCAGATCTCAGCGCCCTGCTTCGCGTCTCGCTGATGTCGATGATCACAGTCGCGTTTGTTGACTATTTCTTTTTGATGTTCACCAGCCAGATTCCGAGAATCTCGATTCTACTTGACACTCTCCTCACAATAATCGTCGTCGGTGGGCTGAGGTGTTCCTGGCGTTACATTGACGAACAATTTGGGCCACTAATGCGCCGCCGCGCTGTTCGTCCAGCGCTCATGGTAGGCATTGACCATGCCGTGGGGCAACTCGTTGGACATATCAACTCAAATCAAAGCCTCGACATTAAAGTCAAAGCGCTACTAGCCCCCGGCGACGAGTGGCACCGTGGCACGATCGGAGGCGTTCCAATTGCAGGGACAATTGCAGATATCGCCGATGTCGCATTGAAGTATCGCGCCAACGATGTGCTTGTATCGGCTGGACTGATAACGGGGCGAGAGCTGCGTGGACTCGTTAACGCATGCAATGAACATGGATTGACCTTGCGAGTTCTGCCGCGTCTCGAAGACGCGATGCAGGGAACAAGTAAAATTCCACTTCGTCCTTTGGACATCAATGACCTGCTAAAACGCGACCCTGTCTCACTCGATACCGATCGACTCGTCCAGTTGATTAAGGGAAAAAAAGTTCTCATCACGGGCGCTGGAGGTAGTATCGGGTCGGAGATTTGCCGGCAACTAATGGATTACGGCCCTGCAGAGTTAGTGCTGGTAGGGCGCGGTGAAAATCGAATCCACGCGATTCACCTTGAGCTTCGCGAACGGGCGAACCAGTCGGAGACTAAATTGACTCAAGTGATCGGATCGATCACGGATGAACGCGCGATGCGAAAAGTGTTCTGGAATACCAAGCCAGACATTGTATTCCACGCCGCGGCTCACAAGCATGTCCCGCTCATGGAAACGCACATTGGCGAAGCAATCAAAAACAATATTTATGGCACGAAAGTCATTGCGATGCTGTCCGATGAAGTGGGAGTTGGCCACTTTGTACTTGTTAGCAGTGACAAAGCGGTGAACCCAACGAGTGTCATGGGGTGCACCAAGCACCTCGCCGAGCGAGTGGTTCATGAATTTTCCGAACATAGCAACACGAAGTTTGTCGTTGTACGATTCGGAAATGTGCTCGGTAGCGCTGGAAGTGTCATACCGATTTTTCAAAAGCAGATTGAACGAGGCGGTCCGATCACCATCACTGATGAAAAGATGACTCGGTTCTTCATGTCAATTCCCGAGGCAGCCCAACTCGTGATGCAATCCGCCGCAATGAGCAATGGCGGCGAAATCTACGTTCTCGATATGGGCGAGCCGGTCCGAATCGTTCAACTAGCGAATGACCTCGTTTCGCTGAGTGGATTACCGCAAGGAAGCATTGAGTTTGAGTTTACCGGGATACGACCCGGCGAGAAGCTTTACGAAGAGCTGTATTTCGACGACGAGGCGACAGTACCAACACAGCACCATAAAGTGCGCGCCGCGAAACCTCGAGACTACGGCACTGGTCCATTCCTCCCTCACGTTGAGACGTTACTGAAACTGGCGGATGGCGACCCGGCATTGCTGAAAACTTGGTTGGGTAATCTGGTCCCAAGTTACGAATGTGGCATTGTCGGGGTGCCTCGCCGACTCGCATGATATATCGCGTTGATATGGCATATCATTTTCGTACTGCTTCATCGGTAAAGTGACGCTAGATGGATTGGATTGTCTTTTTTGCGTTTGCCAATTCATACTGGTAGAACGCAACTAGTTTGGCGATGTAAGCACTTCGTTCGAAATCTCTCTCGACACGCTTCCGACCCGAAGATCCCATTTCCGGCAATTTTCCTCGATTATCAAATGCCGCCGCCATCGCTTCAGCCAGATGCACTTCGTCTCTGGGATGAACGATCCAACCATTTAGGTCGGGCGTTATGATTTCGTTGCATCCGCTGATGTTTGTTGTAATCGCGGGAACGGACATCGCGTTAGCCTGAAGCAGCACATTGGGAAAGCCCTCACGATAGCTCGGTAAGCAAAGCACATTTGCGAGAAACAGGAACGGTCGAACATCCGACTGAAACCCGACACAGTGAATTCCAGGATGCTCTTTCATTACCCTCTGCGTCGAATGTCCGATCGGCGCTGTTTCGTCTAGCGGTCCTACAACAAGGAGCCTCAGGTCTACGTTAGGACGTGAATCGACTAAGCTGATGAAAGCAGCAACAAGCTCTTGAACTCCCTTGTCCAAATTGAGCCGACCGATGAACAAGAATACGAATGTGTCATCGGCTACGCCCAACTCCTTGGCTAAACACTGTGACTGTTCTGCAACTCCCGGTGCATTCCTTGAGTAATGCTCAACGTCGATTCCAGCAATATTGCCGCTTCCTATTAGCTTTAGTGGCTTTCTTGTAATTCGTCCCGCAAGTAGAGCGTTTTTAACCCCGATGGACTCGGGTACTACACGGGTCGACAAGAAACATACGAACCGATCTGAGTTTACCAAGATCGGTTTCATGATCCCTTTTGCTGTTGGGAAGATAAGACCTGTGAATGTATGAATGCGAACGGGAATCCGGCAAACAGCGCCTGCGAGCATTGCAACGAGCCCAGCTTTCGGCGTGTAGGAATGCACCGCATCAGGACGCAATCGCCGCAAAAGACGGCACATGTGTATGACAGACAGCAAGTCCCGTAGTGGTGAAATTCGTCTTGCCATCTCGACATGGTGCGCCGGAACAGATTCCTTTTGCTGAAGAGCTTCGCATGCTTTCACGTTAGAGGTTACTAAGTGAATATCGAACGTCTCACTGAGTTGCCTAGGTTGCCCCGTTAAAATGAGTTCCAATGTGTCGGGAACCGTGGTAACAATTAAGATTTTTGGTTTCCCTGGCGTTGATTTATCGCGATTCAATCAATCCACCTCATGTTGTGGTTGAGGCAAAACGCTTTGGTTCGCCAAGTCGGTCGCTTCACGAAGAGAGCGATAGAAATTGTTTCGTCGCTGGGAAATTTCGGTGCTCGAATATCTTGCGGCTACGGAAAGGCTGTTTTTTGCAGACAGGTTATAGTCGTCTGGGCTCGTCAAAAAGTGCCTGATTCGCTCTGCGAGATCTTTGGCATTGCCCGACGCGACCAACGCATTGTCTTCGATCAATTCCGGAATGCCTCCGACACGCGTACCAACGCAGGGCAGGCCTCGCGCTAATGCCTCGATCATGGCTCTCGGAAGCCCCTCCGTGCGTGAAGGCAAGACGAACAAGTTTGCCGAATCAAGTTGTGCTCGTACTGCCTCGCCTGCTGAGACTTCTCCTACAAAATGAACGAAATTTGCAATGGCTGCAGATTCCGCTTGCGACTGAAGCTCACTTCGATAGCGGCCGTCTCCTACGATCGAAAGCGATATCTGCATTCCGGAGCGGATAAGCAAGGCCACTGCTTCGATCAGCACATCGGTTCCTTTGTAGAGTTGATCAAGCGACCCAACTGTTACAATTTTTGAGACGCCCTCGGAAAAAGTCTTGGGACGCTCAGCGATCGCGTCAGCAGGCAACTCGATGCTTGAATAGTGAGTAGTGAAGGCATTTTTGGATGACGGATACCGTTGTTGAAGATAGCGTTGCGTGACGTACGCGACCCCTGTAGCCTCCTTGCACTGTTTCTGTTGGCATCGGGTAAACCAATGGCGAATGGCTCGTCGCATAAACCAGGGACCGATGCCCGTACTGAAAACATCATAGGGGTCACCCACCACTTCGACGCCAAAGACACCGTGGCAGGGAATCGCCATTCTCCAGCCCAAGTTCGCGAGGTGAGACGGCGCCCTTAGAATCACCGCCTCTCGGGAGTTCTGTACCTGGGAAAAACACTGACGGATTTGCGTCCGATTTCGAAGGTATTGACTGAGCGTTTGATAGAGCGGAATTGGTCTGACAGTAACGTTTTCTCCATCGACGCGACCCGCAGCTGGAGGCAAATTGCTGACGTCGCTCGTTCGAGCAAATACAGATACGTCGGAAAACTCTGCCAAATAACGACACCAGAAGCCATGCCGAAACGGTGTCGTTGTCCATATCGAACCGTCTTGAAGTCGATAGCAACGAAAATCGCAGAGAATATTAACACGCAATCTTCTATCTCCTGGACAACGGCTTCGATACGGTACGTGTTGTTGCTTGCACGTACGAGCTAACACTTCCCCAAATCAAGAACGCAGCCATGGTGCCGAATAGTAGAAGCTTAAGAAAGCCTCGTGAATCAGAACGAATTGCAAACATCGACATGATCAGTACGTACCACCAAAAATAGACGTCGAACGGGCGAGCTTCCGGACGACTGGCATGCGAATAGATTGCCCCCAACAATATTCCTAGCACAAGAAAAACGCCGACAGGACCGACGAACCCGAAATTTAAATACGCTTCCGAGTCAATGGAAAACGCAAAGCCTGATTCGCCCTGTCGATCGTAAACCTGCTGGAACCAGAGCATGGGCGTTTCTTCCTTAAATGCGTAGTCCCCAGGCATAAAGCAAAGAATCGCGAGCCAATACGACCGTCCATTCCAGAATGGTTCGTCAGTCGGGATGATATCAATAACATTTGTGAAAACATGCGCGTTCGGTGAAATGTGTGTCACGGATGCCAGAAGCGCGCGTGGAAGCTCCTCGCCAGCAATCGCAGCGATCGTGTCTTGTTTGGAGAGCGTTGAGTCACGTGTTGCGGCAATCCAAACCATCAATAGCCCAATCGCCACACCCGCAGAGATGATGTACTTTCGCGGAATGATTGACCAGTTTGCGCCGATGAATACGGCACCCACGAGAACAAATTCACGCTCAGCACTGAACGTACAAACCGAGGTATGCATGAGTACCACGACGATCGATGCCCAGGGAATCCCTTGCCTTCGACTAACAGCGTCAAGAACAACGAAAAATATGCATGCGAGCAACAGCATTCCCGCCGAAACGTAGTAAAGCCTAGCCTGGGGTTGAGTAGCATTTATCAGCCAATTCGCTTTACCGCCGTTCGCCGCCCCACCGTGAATCTGGAAACCCGCGAAGGCGTATAATAGGCAACCGGCAACAATTCCAGCAAATAGAAAGACCAGAACAATTTTTGAAGTTATCAAATCGACTTGACTGAGCGTTCGACGGTTAATCCGGTTAACGCTTTTCCCGCCGAGCACAATCGTGCAGCCGCAAAAGAGACTGAAGATCGCACTCGCAACTGAAAGGTGTACAGCATCCAGATGCTTCGTTTTCAGTCCTGGATTTGGAGGCTCCCCGGTGATCATGCAGTAGATTGCCGGTCCCAATGTCACGTATGCGAATCCTAATGCGACACACACTCTTGGGTCAAAAATATCTTGGCGATAGCGGTACGACCACCAAGCCGATCCAAAGGCGGAAAACGCTACAATTAGCATCGCGGGCAAATACGAGGCATCAATCATTATCAAGTATCCTTGCTTGTTGCTTCGCCCATCGTGTTATAAGTAAATGAACGGTGAGGTAGCCGAGTATTTGTGTCACGGAACCACATAGCATTGCCACCGCCGCACCTTCGATTCCATGGGGTGGAGTTAGCACATAAGCGCTAAAGCAAATGACTAAAAGACTACCCAGGTGCAACCACAAGCGTGTCCAAAGGTTTTGTGCTGCTTGGACATTCGCAGCGAGCGGTAGCCAGACAAATGAAAGTGCCGTTGCGGCGATAAGCAATACAAAAGCCGTGGGATGCCCAGTGTATTCGGTGCCGTAGATGAATGATACAAGATGGTCGCCAAACAGGTATGTCGCTAGGATCGCTAATGCCCCTGCTGTTGAACCTGCAAGAACGGAAGTGAGGACGAGCCGAGACACACCCTTGTTGTCACCTGCGCTGGCGTGCAAGGCTAGCTTTGGCACAAGAGCATGAAACACCGAAACGCCAAGAAATTGCATCGCTACTCCGATTTGGGCTAGCGCCGAATATAATCCGAGTTGGTTCAGATCGTGAGCCTCAGCAAGGAAGTACCGAGGAACATTGGTTTCCAGCGCCACAAAAAGGCCCGCTGGTGCTGCGGGCAGGCATTTCCAAGCAAGCTTTCTGCTCTGATTCCAGTACGATGTAATGATAGCCTTTCTCTGATCTGTCTTCTTCGCCGCTACGGGCAGGTCAAAGAATACGGTCTTGACATCGTGCGTGATGAGTATGATCAGCCATGCGAGAGCCGATGCACATAAGCTTGCCAACAGATCCTGTGTTTGAATCAATACCACTGCGAATAAAAGTAGCGATAAAATGGCACGCAGTATCTGCGACCGCGCAACCAAATCAAGTCGCTGGTTGAGTTGAAACTCGCCATAGCACAGGTCACTTAGCGCTTCGATTGACTTTGAAAAAGTTACGGCTGCGATTATCCAATATAAGAATGAGGTATAGGAACTCACCAAGCATAAAGATACAATGACAACGACGGCGAGTACCGTGGATACCGAACGCACAAGGACGTATGTCGTTCGTTCGTAGGATCGCTCAACGTCGGTGGACAAGAAAGTCCGAAGCTGCATGTTGAAAAAGATGAACACTGGTCCGGTAATGGCTAAGGCAAGCGAGTATATGCCGAGAGTCGCCGGATTTGATGATCTCGCAAGGAGCGTGATCATTGCCCATTGAGAGAGTGCATACAGAACACTTCCTAGGGTTGCCCAGTAAATATTGGATAACAGACTGCGGTGCTTAGCCCGTTGATGACCGCGATTTGCGAATCGCTCTCTAAACTTTTGAAATCCGTGGCTCATCCTGTCGCTTAGGTATCCTGCCGGACCTGTCCGGTAGCCCATACTGTTGACTTCCAGAATGGCATTGGAGGCAGCATGTTACCGAGTTGTCCGATTCGTTGTAATACGCGAGCGCTTAACTTGTCGGCACTTGAATCGCGTGCTGTGCGAATCAACGATGGTCCACACATTCCCGATTTGACATCCACCAGTTTCGCGTTGTTTAGCAAGTCCTTAAGTACTTCAGTCCTCATTAGCTCGAGGTTATGTGCGACAAGCGCATCGGGATCAAGGCGAGACATCAGCCATCGAACTGGAAGCGGTCTGTAGTTTGGAATGGTCAGGGCAACTAAGCCCCCGGGTCGGCAGCATTTCGCGTGTGCCCTAACGATTGGCAAAGGATCCTGGAAGTGCTCGATTAACCCAAACGAAACGACAAGATCAAATTTGTGAGGGGGGGCAAAATCGCGACAATCCGCCTGATAAAGTGTGCATTTGATATCGTGTTTGCAAAACAATGCCTCGGCGTCGGATAGGGCGCCCGCAACATAATCTAGCCCGAAATACATGTGGTTTGGTCGCTGGCTATGCATCTTGTGAATCATTAGCCCTGGTGCACAACCCAGCTCCAGTATCGTTAGTGGGCCAGTTCCACAGCTATCCATCAATTCTGCAAGCCAGCAATCGATTGCCCTCTCATGCGCCCGCTTGGTTAGCTCAAACGAGCGTGGACGGATGATCTCGTGAGGTTCTGATCGTGCTGCCCAAACTTCGTGCCAGTAATCCGGCGATGTCAAAGCTCCGCTCTCTGGGTGTGACACGTTTGGCGACATTGCTGCTATTGCACTGGGGTGGATAGGCGTAAGACGACCACAAATTACTAGCAATTGAGTATTGGTCAATAATTGGATCGCAGTGTGCACATTCCTTTCGTTTCGTTTCTAGGTCAATCTGTCATGACCTCGCTGGGAAGTGCGTGAACGGATTGGTTGCTTCAGTGGCTCTCGGAGGTAAACTGCGTATGATCTGCACTTTTGCACACGGGATTGGGATGTAGGCGAGTTTTAGGAACCCGTTTTTGTGGAGACGAGAATATGATTCGGCGTCGATCGCACCGACAACCCGAAACGTCATCTTGGTCGTTAGGCGGGGTCTCGTTGGGGGCGGCGGCAACCGACCTCACTCGTGCCAAACTGTCATCGATCTGACCAGTGGCAAAGGCGTACACAGCGCTTGCCAACAACGATTGCGAGGGTCGACAAGTGTTCCACAACCGATTCATCAGGGACACAAAGATGATCGCCACAGAAGATTCCGCCGAACAAACGGTTCAATTTGTATCGATTCGTTGCCGAATGACTAAGGTAGCGCGAGGGACCGCTGGCCAAACGTCGATTGAGCGAATTTGCACGATCACAGTGAAAGGCAAGCGTATTGAATTGCAATCGCGTAGCGTTGGCAGCAATAGTTCATGAGCGCTCCGCAGGCTCGTCATACCTTGCAGCGGATTAGCAGCTATAACCATGCAGCGTCACTCCGCATCGCAAGCTATCATTTCTGCCGATTTCGGTGACCACCAAAAGAAAATGAATCGGCGAAATTGCTGTTTCTAGAGAAAGTTGCATTTCTAGCCGAGTTGATCACAAAGACTAGCGGTTTGCTAGCGAAAGAAGGTAGGGAGATGAAAGTTCTGGTAACTGGCGCTGGAGCACTACTTGGTCAAGGTATTCTTCGCTCGCTAGAAAATTCATCGCTGAGGCCGACTCTCATAGCGGTTGATCCGTCCCCGCTGTCAGCTGGGCTTTATTGGGCTGACTATGCGGAACTAGTACCGTTCGCAAATGACTCAGAGTATCTGCCTCGAATTGAAATGTTGTTGGGAAAATATCGGCCTGATGTTGTTTTGATCGGAACCGACGTTGAGCTGATGATTTTCTCACTCCACCGAGAGTTTTTGGAAGCAAAATACCAAACCCATATTGTCGTCGCTTGTCCGGATGTGATCAATATCGCCGACGACAAGTATCAAACCGCCGAGTTTTTCCTTCGCAATGGTTTTGATGCTCCTGTTTCCGGGATACCTGGCCAAGAAGAGGCCATACTTGAGCAAGTTGGTTTCCCGTTGATTGTAAAGCCTCGCGTTGGCGCTCGATCGATCGGAGTTCGAATGGTTAAGAACCATCAAGAACTAGATGAGGCTATTCGAGTCACTCATTCACCCGTAATCCAAGAATATGTCGGCACCGATTCCTCGGAGTACACTGCAGGAGCGATCACGTTCGATGGCCGTTGTGATGCCGCGATTGTGATGCGGCGAGATTTGCGTGACGGGAATACGTATCGTGCATTTGTCGAACCATCAAGAGAACTCGCCCAAGTTGTTCGCAAGTGGGCTGAGGCGCTGGATGCGTATGGCCCGGCAAATTTCCAATTTCGGATTGATGCTCAGGGCCGACCGAAAGTCTTCGAAATCAACGGCCGATTTTCAGGAACGACACCGCTTCGCAAGCTCGCTGGATTTGATGAAGTTGATATGGTGATCCGACATGTGAAGTTTAAGGAACCGATTTGCCAACCGGAGATTGAGTCGGTGACGATCCTGAGGCATTGGTCTGAGACGGTGGTGCGTCCTGGCGAGATTTTGTCATGATTGCAATTACTGGCGGCACAGGATTCGTCGGACGACGACTGACCGAGAAACTTATTCGCCGTCAACAAAAAGTTGTTTTGTTGTCGCGTCGTCGCGATGAGACTTATTGCCACAGGGCGGATCCAGGGCATATCGAATATCGATACTGGAATGCTTCCTCAGGCGAACTGCCGCCACTCGAGGGCGTGGAGCGTGTGATTCATTTGGCCGCGTACATTCCAAAAAATTACTCCGATGCGAGTGAGGCCCAGGCTTGTGTGCAGACTAATGTTATGGGCACACTCGCTCTGATGCTGTCCGCGGAAAAGTTTGGCTGTGCGCACGTAACGATAATGTCGTCTGGAAACGTTTACAAGCAACAGGCGGCGTCGGCATCCGAGTTGTCACCAACGTATCCTGACCAGCGGAGCAGTTTTTATCTTGGGAGCAAATTGTTAGGTGAAATCTGGGGCAGCCATTTCGCGACTCGCGGATTAAAAGCCTTGGTTTTGCGTCCCTCGGCAATCTACGGTCCAGGAATGAAAGGAGGGATCGTCCGACTGCTCATCGACCGTTTGCGTGCTGGAGAAGAAGTGGTCTTGCAGAACCAGGGCCGATATTCATCCGACTTAGTTTATGTAGATGATGTAGTTAACGCTTGTCTGATGGGGTCAACGCATCAGAGTACTGGAATCCTCAATGTAGGCGCTGGCGAAGCAACAACCATTGCTCAACTGGCGAGAGTGGTGTCGAAGACGCTGGGTGTCTCTTTTGAGGAGCTCATTTCGCTGCAACCAGCCAACTCAAGTGACGAGGGTTTTTCGGCACTGGACGTAGGGACTTTGATTGCGACGTTGGGGCTGTACCCCACGAAGCTTGACGATGGGATCGCCAAAATGATTGCTGAGGAATCGTGATGAGGATCAGTGTGCTATCCGACATTCATGGAAATGCCGTGGCGCTCGAAGCGGCCGTCCAGGCCGTCAATGCCTTCGCGCCGGATCAGCTCGTGATCCTGGGCGATCTCCTGACATATGGGCCAAGTGTTGAGAGGGTGCTCGATTGCGTTGAATCACTAGCGCAGCGTCAATCAACCCGCTGGGTCATGGGTAACCATGAGGAACTCTACTTTGACTTGAACCGAGGGGTCACTGAGTATTTTGAGAGCTTGCCCGATTGGTTGCGTGAAACGATTGGATGGACATTTGAGCGACTCGACATGAATCGCTTCGCGAGCTTTCCTTGGGAGCGTGAGTGCGAGATCCATTCAGTTTTGTTTTCTCACGCCAATCCGTGGCATAGTTGGCGCTATCTTCAAAACGATGCGGACTATATTGAAGCAAGTGAGACCATAAGGCAGCGCGGAATTGCGGGTGGTGTTTTTGGGCATACACATCGCAGTCGCATGTATTGTAACGGAATACGAATTGACGATGCGAACACGAATATGGAACGCCAACTATTCATCGATTCATCTCAGACCGCTGTTGTTAACGCGGGGTCGGTTGGTCAACCGCGAGACGACCGAGCAATATCGACGATCTTAGCAATTGATCTTGCAAGCGAACGCATTGACTTCACTTTGACTCCTTTGAAGTACAATATTCAAACGCACTTGGCAGAAATTCAAGCCATGGAGCTTTCGTCGATGTCGACTGAACGCCTTACGTCATTTTTCGCTCCATCAGGATAGAGAATTTCAGAAAGGAGGTTGCAAATAAGTTGGCAGGGGACCGATTTAAGCGAAAGCGTTATCGCTGGATTAAGCCGCAAATCCATAAGCCTGCTGACGAAATAGCAAACAAAATCCCAGAAAACTGCGGTTGCACGTTAATTGTCAGGACGATTTGCGACGCATCGTGTAACGTTCACGGCTACCAACAATGCCGCATCGACAGATGGACGTCGGATGACGAAAAGATTTCTCGACATATTTCTCTCGCTTCCAGCGTTATTGATATCGACGCCAATCCTCTTCGCGGTTGCGATCGCCGTGCGATTGATGCTTGGGGGACCAGTTCTTTTTACACAGACGCGGACGGGGCGTGGGGGGAAGCTTTTTAAGATTTACAAGTTTCGATCGATGACTTCTGAGGTTGGTGCGGATGGAATGCTTTTGCCGGATTCGGTGCGTTTGACGAGCTTTGGGAAGATGCTGCGTGCGACGAGTTTGGATGAGCTGCCAGAGCTTTGGAATATTCTGCGTGGCGATATGAGCTTGGTGGGGCCTCGGCCTTTGTTGCCGGAGTATCTTCCACACTACAGCGAACGCCAGCAAAAGCGGCATGATGTGCTGCCGGGGCTGACGGGTTGGGCCCAGGTCAATGGTCGCAATGCGTTGAGCTGGGAAGAACGTTTCGAGATGGATGTTTGGTATGTCGAGAACCAAAACTTTCTGCTGGACCTTAAGATCCTGGTGATGACGGTTACAACGGTTCTTTCGCGTTCGGGTGTCAGCGCGGAAAAGCACGCGACGATGCCGCCTTTCGCGGGGCTGGAGCATTTGAAAGAGCCGGCCCCAGACCTCGCGTCGTAAATCGCCGCAGGCTGGAATACGTGTGGGTTACGATTAGAGTAAAGCACGTTCAATCACGTCGAGTGACGTTGCTTGGCATTTTGCGTTTTCCAGTTCCCAAGTATTGAGCGTGCGTCGGTGCGGGGTAATAACTTTGATTTTTTGAGGCTTGCGCTGGCGCTATTGGTGGTGCGGTGCCATGGCGCGCTGGTGGGGTTGGAACTTCCGTTGGTTGATGATCGCTACTTCTTGGGTGGTCGGTCGGCGGTTGAATGCTTCTTTGTGATCAGTGGGTTTCTGATTTTTCGTAGCTGGGAATTGTCACCGAAACTCGGGCGTTACGCGGAAAAACGAGCACGGCGGATTCTGCCGGCGTATGTGTTCGTGGTGCTTGCGTGTGCGATGGGGTTGTGTCTGGTCAGTGAACTTTCGGCGCGCAACTACTTTACGAATCCCGATTTTTTCAAGTACGTCGGCGCGAACTTGGTGTTCTTGGGTTTCTTGCAGAACTCGTTGCCAGGTGTGTTTACAGAGAATTTCGTTGATTACGTCAACGGTCCGCTGTGGACGATCAAAATCGAAGTCATGTTTTACGTGTGCGTGCCCGTGATCGCGATGCTTGCGACTCGGACGCATCGCGCGGGGCTGTTTGCGTTGATCTATATACTGTCGCTGGCGTGGAAGCTCGGTTTTGAATACGCCTATGCGGCAACGGAGCGAAATGCGTTCGAAGTGCTTGCGAAACAACTGCCAGGACAGATGTGTTTCTTTATCGCTGGCGGGGCGCTGCACTATTACCAAGACGCATTCATGCGCAACCGACATCGATGGTTCGCCGTCTCAGTGATCATTTTGGTGGGGCACTTCACGGTCGGTTTGGCGCCGGTTTATCCGGCGGCGCTGGCGGTAGCCGTCATCTACTTTGCCAACTACTTTCCTTACCTTGGTAATTTTGCACGGTTCGGTGACTTCTCGTACGGTTTGTACATTTACCACTACCCGATTTTGCAGATCGTTGCGGCGGTGGGGTTGTTCGCGGGTGCGCCTTGGTTGGCTTTCACGACTGGCGTGACGCTGGCGATGGTTGCGTCGTACTTGTCGTGGCATTTCCTGGAGCGGCCGATGCTGCCTCGTTCATCGCATTACGTCAAGAGTTCCGAGACCGAAAAGCCGGCTGAGAGCGAGACGGCGACAATGGCGTTGGCGATGGACCAAAATCCGTAGACATCAAGCTCGAGCAGTGCAACTCCGCTACACTTGGTGAATGGTTGAACGTCCCCACTTGTACGTGAGTATTCAAAAATGAGTCGATTGACTTTAGGCATTGTCTTGTACGTGGCTGTCGCAGCCACTTTGCCTGTTGCTGCGGATAACCCGCCGAAGTTCGATGCCGTTGATAGTCCACTGAATCTGCCCAGTGAAATGGCGACACTTGGGAATATGCATGGCGACATCGCAGTGAGCAAAGACGGCCGCATCTTCATCAGTGTCGGTGGTGGGCCACGTCCGGGGATCCAAGTGTATTCGGCGAGCGGTGACTACCTTCACAACTTGCCCAAGTATGACCACGACTTTCATGGGTTTGTGATCGCTGAAGACGAGAAGGGCGAATTCATTATCGGAGCTCCGTCGGATGGCCAGTCGATCGTGAAGATGCGATTGGACGGCACGGAGGAAATGCGACTGACCAAGGACAAGTTCAACGGCAAGTTAAAGCGGCTGACGTGTGTGGTGGTCGCTCCGGATGGTCGGATCATCGCAGCGGACGGCTACGGAAACGATTTGATTCACACGTTCACCAAAGAAGGCGAGTATGTGACAAGCTTTGGTGGCCGCGAGGCTCCGTATGGATTCAAGACGTGTCACAAATTGGCAATTGACACGAGGTTTGATCCGCCTCAATTGTTGTGTTGTGATCGCGAGCATCGACGGCTGGTGCGTTTGTCGCTCGATGGTGATGTCCTAGGCGAGATTCCTGAGATGCGTCGTCCGGCGGCTGTGGTGATCCACGGAGACTATGCGATCGTGGGTGAGATCGAAGGACGCGTCAGTGTGCTCGACAAGGACGGCAATCGAGTGTCCACGCTCGGTAGCAATGAGACACCAGGAGAATTTGCGACGAACAAAGTGGACCCAGCGAAGTGGCGCACGGGCGTCTTCAACGCGCCGCACGGAGTCGCGATGGACGCGTCCGGTGGTCTTTACGTGGCGGAGTACAGCGTCCATGGCCGAATTTTGAAGTTCGATAACGTCAGCAAGTGAGGCTGCCGGGAAACGCCACACTATTTCGGCACTCCACAATATTTCAATATTTCATCAAAGCGCGCCTGGTTCGCCTGTGAAGCGAGCCAGGGTATGCTACCGAGACAGTTACCAACTCTTGAGGATCGCCCGCGATGGCCGTGTTTTTGGTTGTTCTTGCCGCAATGTTCGGCATTGTACTTCTGGTTTTGATGTACGGGGTCGGCATCTTTAACCGGCTGGTAGCGTTGAGAAACCGCGTCGACAACGCTTTCTCTCAAATCGAAGTCCAGCTGAAACGCCGTTATGACTTGATCCCGAATCTCATCGAAACGGTGAAAGGCTATATGGCTCACGAGCGAGAGACGCTTGAAGCGGTCATCAACGCTCGCAACCAAGCGGCCAGTGGGCTGCAGAATGCGTCGGCCCATTCCAGTGATCCAGACGCGATGATCGCATTGGCTGGAGCCGAGAAAGGCCTTTCCGGAGCGCTCGGTCGGCTGTTTGCTCTGGCGGAAGCGTACCCGGATTTGAAGGCCAACCAGAACATGGCGCAACTCACGGAGGAGTTGACCAGTACCGAGAACAAGATCGGCTTTGCG
Organism: Pirellulaceae bacterium; assembly: GCA_041739875.1. Lineage (GTDB taxonomy): Bacteria > Planctomycetota > Planctomycetia > Pirellulales > Pirellulaceae > JBBSJZ01. The sequence continues at coordinate 13,398 of JBGSNA010000161.1, read as the reverse complement.
CGCCAGGCGTACAACGATTCGGTGACGGAGTACAACACGTATCGCCAAACGTTCCCGCCCTTGCTCATCGCCAACGCAACGGGCCATACCGTCGATCGCGAATTGCTCAACTTTGGCGACGAACCGATTGCCCAAGTTCCTAAGGTGTCGTTCAGCTAACCGCATGTCGACACAGTTTTTCCAACGCCAAGAAGCCGCGCGCACGAACACCGTGTGGCTTGTTGTACTTTTCACGATCGCCGTTGTCGGCATCGTCGGTGTCGCATCGACGGCGGCGTACTTTGCTGCCTCAGGAATGGGGCACACTCGCCAGTTCGCGGAACTCAAAGAATCCCTTGACCCGATCGGTGTCGCGGCGATCGTCGGCAGTATCACGGGCGTTGTCATCTTGCTTGGCTCGCTCTACCAAATCATCGTACTTCGCGCTGGCGGCGGGTCTTCGGTCGCAGAAAGTATCGGCGGACGTCCGCTCATTGCTGACACGGCCACTGGGCTTGAGAAGCGATTGCTCAACGTCGTCGAAGAAATGGCTCTCGCCGCCGGAATGCCAGTTCCGCCGGTGTATTTGCTCGAAGAGCCGGGGATCAACGCTTTCGCAGCTGGTTACCGGCCGGCGGATGCCGTGCTCGGCGTAACACGCGGTGCCATCGAGAATCTGAATCGAGAACAACTGCAAGGTGTCATCGCACACGAGTTCAGCCACATACTCAACGGCGACATGCGAATGAACATTCGTATGATTGGTATCCTTCACGGGATCTTGTTGCTGAGTTTGATTGGTCGATTGATTTTCCATTCAATGCGGTTTTCTGGCGGACGGTCGCGAGGCAGTGGCGACAAGGGCGGCGGGATGATCATCGTGATACTCGTCGTCGGCATCTCCTTGCTAGTGATTGGAGGCATCGGACATTTCATCGGCGGTTTAATCAAAGCGGCTGTGAGTCGCCAGCGTGAGTACCTTGCGGATGCCTCGGCCGTTCAATTCACACGCAACCCAGGCGGCATTGGCGGCGCGCTCAAACGGATTGCCTCATGGTCGGCGCATGGCCAGCTGCAACACCCGAACGCGTCTGTCGCGAGCCACCTATTCTTCTCGCAAGGCGTCTTCGAAGGACTCACGGGACTGCTCGCGACGCATCCACCGCTCAAGAAACGCATCCTTGCCATTGAACCAAACTGGGACGGGCGGCTTGGCGAGTTTGTTGCACAAACCAACGAGGCGGTGTCTCAGGCTGCGGTGTCCCAGGCCTCGCCAGTCCACGCATCTTTAGCAAGCGGAGTCACGAGCGCAAGCGGCGCCAGGCCAAATGTTTCTGTCGCCGCGTCTGGATTTGCACCGTCCGGTCAAAACGCAACGGCAAGTCCGCAAGATACGAATGCGATTGTCGATCTCTCAAGTGTGCGTGAGAGCGTTGAACAAGTTGGTTCGCCCGAAGAAGTTCACCGACTGTACTCCGCCGAGTTGCTCGCTCGAATGGACGTGCAACTACGTCAGGCTGCGAACGATCCGTATTCCGCCCGAGCCCTCGTGTTTGCACTGTTGCTTGATCGCGACGCCGAGATTGCATCAAAGCAAATCGCGAGCCTTCGAGAATGTGCACCACCGCAACTCGTGCTCTTGACCGCTCGGCTTGCGCCGATTGTTGCTCGATCGCCAGAGTCCATGCGGTTGCCGCTTGTTGACATGTCGTTGGCCATGTTGCGTCGCATGTCCGAGTCGCAATACCGTGACTTCACTCGTGCATTCGACGCCCTCGTGAAAGCCGACAACCAAATCTCCATTTTTGAATGGACGCTTGCCCAAGTTCTCCGACGAAATTTGCACACGCAATATGTTCCTGCGAAAGGCATCTTTACGCGTTTCCACAGCCTGGCGAAGCTCGACCAAGAAGTTTCAGTGCTGCTGTCAACACTCGCTCGCGTCGGGCACAGCGAAGCGGAAGTCGAAAACGCGTTTGTGGTCGGTCGGGGGCATTTGCAACACGTTCAACCGACGCTTTTGCCAGTCTCGCATTGCAACTTCCAGCAACTGGAAGCGGCCCTCACTCGGCTGAGGCAATCCTCGGCCCGATGTCGCCGAGAAGTCGTTGATGCCTGTGCCGCATGCGTGGCCGCAGACGGAATCGTTCGAGTTCGTGAAGCGGAACTGCTTCGCGGTATTGCGGACTTGCTTGAATGCCCCATGCCGCCAATGGTGGCGTTGCCAAGATAGTGCGATCGATCGCTGCGTCACTGGGGCATGAGATTGCACGCTGCGCGAACCCTACATTCGGCATACGCAGCACTTTCGTCACGACTTCGTCCAGCCCGATTGATTTCGGAGCGATTTGCTCAGCGGCCCAGACGATTTCGACACACCTTTTCATTGGTCGTGGCTTTGATCGATCAAGATCTCGCCCAGCAAACCGCATGGATACGACTGGACCAGCGGAAATAAAAGTAAGGGGCGATTACGTGATAGAAGTTCTCGTTGTAGACGACAGCAAGTTCATGGCCAAGGCGCTTGGCACTGTGTTGGAAGACATCGGCTTCAAAGTGATAGGCTTTGGGCACGACGGAGTTGAAGGACTCGAACAGTTCAAGGCACTCCATCCCGAAGTGACGCTGCTTGACATCACCATGCCGAACATGGACGGCCTGGATTGCCTTGCACAAATTCTTGAGCTTGATCGCGATGCTCGCGTCGTCATGCTCTCCGCAATCCAGGATCCAAGCACCATCCAACGTTGCCTCGATCTCGGAGCCACCGCATTTCTCCAGAAGCCGATTAAGCGTGGTAGCCCAAAAGATTTGAATCGATTGTGCGAAACTCTTGAAAACGCGGTGGGTAAATCAGTTTCAACATGAGCAATCTTCTAGAACAAGCTGCTGTCTTTCGTGACGTGGCCGCTCGTACGATCAGTGATATGTTCGGGCTCGAAGTCCAAGCGAATCCTGAGGCTGAACAGAACCATTCGGTGATCACGTCCAAGACGTTCCTCGTGAGTATTTACTACACCGGAACAGTCTACGGCGAATACATGTTGGCGATGGATGAAGGCACAGCCGCTCGGATCATCGGTATGGACGAACCCGTCACCGACGAGAACCGTGAAGAAGTGCGTGAAGGCATTTGCGATGCCATGGCGGAAACGCTCAACACGATCGTGGGCGAGTCGATCGTCCACCTCCAACAAACCTATGCGAAGTTAACGATTACCGCACCGCGCATCATCTTTGGCCAAGTTCGTTACCCGAGTTTCCAGACAGGCAAAACGACGCTCACTTGCGAAGCTGGAGAGATTGAATGCTTTTTCTGTCTCGATCTCATGCGGCTCGACCTCGCAACGTCGTATCAAGAAGCCATGGGAACGTTGCTCGACGTCAACACCAAGCTCAAGGAAGCCAATCGCCATCTCGCCGAACAACAGGCTCAATTGGTTTTGACGGAGAAAATGGCCTCCGTCGGGATCCTTGCGTCGGGCGTCGCTCACGAAATCAATAGCCCGCTATTCTTTGTCGACATGAATTTGACCGCACTGAGTGACTATGTCGGAGTCATCGAGTCGATCTTTGGGCTTTACGACAAACTCTGTGCCTCACTGCAAGGCAGCGACGGAAGCTGGGTCGAAGAACTCAACCTCGTCCGCCAAGAAAGCCAAGAACATGACATCGACTTTGTCATGGAAGACACCAAGCAACTGATGCGAGAAACGAGCGAGGGCATCGCAAGAATCAAGAGCATCGTACAAGGCCTCAAAGACTTTGCACAAACCGACGCCGGTGGGTTTGCCGAAGCCGACTTGAATATGATCCTCGAAAGTACTTGTTCCTTGGTCGAAAGCAATCTGCCGCGTGATTGTCGCATTGAAAAGCAACTTGGCGAGCTGCCGAGAATTGTTTGCAATGCTGGCGAGATCGGCCAAGTCATCGCTGGAGTTCTGTTGAACGCAGGCCAGGCCGTTCGCCAGGACGGTCAAATCTGTATCCGCAGCGAATCGACGGGATCCAACGTCATCTTGATCGTCGAGGACAACGGTATCGGCATCGCGGCGGACCACATCGACCACATCTTCGAACCCTTCTTCACCACTCGAGAAGAAGGGGAAGGCAAGGGCCTCGGTCTGTCAATTGCCTATGGAATCATCCAAAAGCACCAAGGCTCGATCAGTGTCAGCAGCACACCAGGCATCGGAACACAGTTCACCATCCGGTTGCCGCTCAGCCATGAACTCGCCAGCGTCTAACTGGTTAGGGCGACGGGTTTGAGACAATCTGTATGTCATCAATATAGATCCAGTTGTCGGTTGCAATCTCCGGGTGTCGGTACATCCCCAGTTTCAAGTAGTGCTGGTAATTATTGTTCATGTTGGGACCACTTGCCGACATGACCGGATCCGCGTTCTCATCGAGAAACACCCGCACTTCGCCTTCAGGCCCTTCGGACCACCGAATCTCCGTCGTGATCTGATGCCACTTACCACGCTCGAGAAACACTGGCCCGAACGATCGTTGTTTGTGATCTCCGTGCGTGGGTCCGTAGTCGAGTCCAAACGCCAATGAACCGTCGAGTTCGCCGAGACCGAGCAGCACCGGAGGACTCCGCGATTCAAAGTTGTCCCAATCCTCGCCGAGTGTCACATTGGGCTGGTCGTGCCACTGGCCAATCACCCACCAACGATTTCGAGGAGCGTCGGACACGAAATCGGCAGGCAGCATGAACCGCCATGAGTAGCGAATAACGTCACTCTGCTGGAATGGATAGTCGACGGTTACTTCAGCTCGAATGCCTCCAGAGACCTTGGGTTGTTTTCGAAACACATGCAGACCCAAGTGCTGTGAGTTCCCTTCGCCCAAAATACTAATGCTCTGATGCGTCGCTACTTCGAGGTGCGCCATTTCGATGAGGGAGTCCGGCAGCACACAACGAAGATAGTCACGTTCACTGATGTTTGAGGTGTGATTATTGCAACCACAGAGACCTGCACTGACACATGCAATCAAGAAGACAAATTCACGCACGAGATCGCGCCTTATCGAGACGAATTGCGATCCCTGTGTATTGCAGGCGTGAACATGGATGAAGGTATCAGTTGAGCGGATACCTGTCATGCGAATCGACCATGTGTTGAACTTTGTCGGCCACATAGGAACAACCATTGATGGGGGTTTCAGGACGACTGGGCGCTCCGTACGAGTTTATCAGACGGGCTGGGGCACGTGTCGCCGAACACCCGATCGAGTTGCCTCATCGCCCGACGTTGCTGAAATCCGCTTGCCGAAAGAGATGCTGTCGTTTGCCTATTTGTCGATGCTGTGTTCGAAGTGTTTTATCATCGGCTTACGATCTAGTTTTCACCGCTTGACGCCTCGTAGGATCAGCCGCATGCTCCCGCGCGAAGAACAGCAAATCGTCTTGTCATTTGGGTGGAAATGTGCGTTCTTTCAAAAGAATCGAGAGAAACTCTTTGAAGGATGGAAGGCTGAGCATCTCGAATCGATCTGCGTTTATCGCGAAGACGAACGTCGACAGGCCGCGGACCGCAAGAGAACCCGCTGCGCCCGCCGCCGACTGAACCAAAAGTCAACCAGCATGAGGAAGCTGGTGCTGATATACGGCTACGCCGCTACATACGGATGACATTGCGTCTGCCGCTTGTTAATGAATCAGCCGCTGACTCAACGTGGATCACGGGACAGAGCATCGGTGTTGACGGCGGCATGTCTACACCTCGAGCTTAAGGGAGACGAAGTAAATTCAGAAGAATTGCATCGCGACTCAAGCAGAAAACCGCGTCCCAAGGGGGACGCGGTTCGTCAAATCTCGTCTAATATCGTTTCTGAAAGCCAGTTAGCTTAGAAGCCGCCGCTAATCACTTCTGAACTTGCTCGAGTGCCTAGCGATCCCCAAAGTCCGTACGGGCTTGGGCTTCCAGGAACTGACAAGCCGAATGTCTGGCCACGGTAAACTTGAGGCGCTCTTCGATTGCCAGCCTCAATCGCGTCAGTAACAAACTTCACAGCACCATCGGCCATCAATACGTGGACACCACCTTGGTGCCGGCTGCTTGGTGGAACGATACCAGACTGGCGGTCACCACCTTGGGCGATCTTTAGAGCGCCGTTCGGTGGAGCAACCGTATTCATTTGTCCGTATAACGGAGTGCTATCGGCCCAACGGAAACCACGGCGTTCGCCCGCATTGCTTGATGAGTTACCGCCGCGGAACGCGCCCGGAGTACAAGTTGTTGAACCCGTTGGGCACCAAAACTGAGGCCGCGCCGGATTGACGAAGTTATCACCAAGCGTCGGATTCTCGTACAATCCACCACGCGGGGTGACGAGACGGTCCCCACCGACATTAATGATTGGCTGAGTTCGAATCGACAGGTCACCTAAATCGCTCGCGCATTCACCGGCCGCAATTGTGTTCGCCAAACCGTCGAGGATATCCCGGAAGCTGATCAAAGTTCTATTACGAAAAGCGCCGCGCTGACCAGCCTGAACATTTTGTGCCATGCCGCTATTGAGGGCCCAAGGATTATTGGGAGCGTTACCGGACCGACGAAACGCTGCGTCATCCGAAACTTCCATCGAATCGCCTGTACAAGCAACATAATTGGTTCTACCTAATCCAGGCAAACCCGTTCCTGGGTCACTCGGGCAACGGAAGCCCGGAACTTGTGTTGACCAAGGAACGTAAGCTCCTTGATTTGGCGCTGGTCCCATAGCTGGCCAACTGTTTGGTGGCGTCAGATTTGCTGCACCGTTCACTCTTTGGCTAGGATTACTTATTTGCTCCCAAAGCGCTTGCTGCTCAATGAATGGAGTGATTCCAACCAACCAGCTTAGAATCGCACCTGGGTTGCCACCGCCTGCTGCCGCAGTTCCAGACGCTGCTCCAACATTTGGATAAGTGACTGGACCCGTCGCATTCATTGGCATTTGGTCATATGCGGCATGGTAGTTATGTATCGCCAGACCAATCTGCTTGAAGTTGTTACTGCAACTCATTCGCCTTGCAGCTTCACGAGCCGCTTGAACTGCTGGAAGCAGCAAGCCGACAAGAACACCGATGATCGCAATCACGACCAATAATTCGACGAGAGTAAAGCCATCTCGTCTCTGAAAACGATTTCTCAACATTGAATAGTACTCAAAACGGAAGTAGTGAAACAAAAAAGTAGACTTATTTTTCAGCGTTTGTTGCATCTAGCTCAGCATCGTAGGCTGCATTTGCGGCATCTGCCGCCGCAGCATCCGCTGCTGGCGGCACGACAGTTGGAGTATTGCTACCTCCACAACCGACAGCGAAGGTGAGTGCCAAAATCATCAAAGCGCACGGCATTAATCGGATCATCTTAAAAAAGCCCTAGTTAGTGTCCGTCCGTAAATTTGAAACGCAGGTAATTTACGAAGTAATTGAAGAAAAAGCTCCCCGAAGATCGAACCCACAAGCGGGTTGGCGCGTTGAATTTGTTGACTAAAACGAAATCAACTCTCAAATCTTCGAGGAGTGAACGTGGTTCGCAAACACTACCAGCCACAGTATCGGTTCGATTCCAGCCCCATTGCAAACATTCAACTGAACCTGGAATGTCGCGATGAAGTGATTCCAGTCTTATTGGGACTGCAGCATCTTTATAACGACGCCAAGCTCCGAACGAAAGTTGTTCGGTTGGTTGCTGGCGATCTCAACGAAGATTCCCGGCGCGATGTCGGCAGGCCCGGTATGGATGACTGGCATGTCGTGGTCCTCGCCGCCGTTCGGCTTGGTTGCAACTTGGACTACGACAAACTGCAAGACCACGTCGAGAACCATCGTGCCCTGCGTGGCATCATGGGAATCGGTGATTGGGAAGAAACCGGCGGGTTCACCTTCAGACGTATACGCGACACGCTTTGCCAACTCCAACCCAGTACCATCGAAAGAATCAACCAAGCGATCGTCTCAGCGGGACATGAACTCGCACCACAGGCAGCTCTCTCGGTGCGCGCTGATTCCTTTGTCATTGAAACCAACATTCATTATCCGACCGAAAGCAGCTTGATCTTCGATGGCGTCCGCAAATTCGTTCCGCTTTGTGTTGAGCTTGCACGATTGATCGATGCCGATGGTTGGCGGCAATCGGAGTATCTGGTGAAGAAGATCAAGAAGCTGAAACAAAACATCGGACGAATCGCCGCGAGCAAGAGTCCCAAGAAGAAAGAGGCGTTAGTGTCGTTGTATGGCGACCTACTGGATCGTGCCAACATGCTTCTGGAGAGAGCTACTGGGCTGATAAATACCGCACGAAATGATGTGTCTTCGGTGGAGTTATTAGCGAAAACCATGGAAATCGAGCGTTGGATCGAGTTGACCGAGCAAGTCTGTGACACGGCACGGCGACGTGTGTTACTGGGCGAGACGGTGCCCAATTGCGATAAGCTTTTCAGCCTCTTTGAAACCCACACGCAGTTGTATCGTCGCGGTAAAGCAGGCCAGCCCAATCAGTACGGTCGCTTGGCGTTGGTGTACGAAGATGGTGCTGGCTTCATCAGCCACTATCATTTGCTTGACCGCGACGCGGGCGATCAGGACGTGGTCGTTAATCAAACGCAGGTCGCACAGCGCAAGCACGGCGGTCAGATTGAAACGGCTTCATTCGATCGCGGGTTCCACTCCGATGAGAACGAACTCGCGTTGCAAGAAGTTGTTGACGACGTTTGCGTCTTGCCGCGTCACCCGGTGCAGTACGCAGAGCGACTCAAGGAAGGGAGTATTGAGTTCCATCGCACGCGATTACATCATAGTGGTATCGAATCTGCGATTGGTGCGCTGCAACGAGGCAATGGCTTGAAGCGTTGTCGCGATCGCAGTGAAGTCGGATTTAAGCGTTACTTTGGCTTAGCGGTTTTGGGCCGCAATATTCACACGCTGGGCAAACTCCTGCTGTCGCAGCATCATGCCGAAACCGAGTCGGCCAAGAGTCGCCGGGTTGCAGCGTAACCCAATCCAGAGTCCAAACGCATCCATGTCGACTGGCTTGGGTAGCGGTGCGCTCGCACGTAGAAAACGACCTGCAATCCGACTCGATCGAACCGCATTTCCGACCTCAACTCACGTTTGTCCAAAATCTTCGCACTACAAAAAGCATCGCAGTCGTCTGGAAATTCGGGCTTTGCCCAATTTCCGGACTGACACTAGTTAGCCAATAACACCATCTCACCATTTTGGCTTGAACCGCCCAACACGTCGCCTTTTATTCGACCAAATCATCCCAGCGAGCGTTGAAGTAGACTCCATCTGGGTCACTGATTTTTGGATTGGGAAACGGCGGGGCAAGTTGCGGAGCTTCCCATACGGTGTCCGACTCGCGTTTGACGACGAGTCGTCGGTGGTTTTGGCGAATGGCTGCGACTCGAAATCTTGACTCGCCTTCACCATAACACTCAATCAGCAATAGGACCTCGGGATCGGTCCCATCAACAAAGCCAAACAAGGCTCCATCAATCTTGCCATCGCCTTCATAGCGATATAATGGCTGAGACAACAGCCGCAAACCACGCATGGCTTCTGGTTTGACAGCTTCAGCAATCTCGGCTGAAAACGTGGCGGCGACAAGTTTCATTTGTCGTTGGCGAACTGGGCCGGAACGTTCTGGGCGAGGAAGATTCACCAGCGTCAACCACTCCAGTCCGGACGCAACCGGAGTCCAAATGATCTTGCCTTGGTGCGTCGCCGTAAGCGGTTGCTCACTGATCGATTGCAAGGTGACTCGCCGATTCGATTGGGGGCTAAAGAATGCGTAAACCGACATAAACGCGACCGGTCGCATCTCGGAAGTCCAAAGGTAGCAATCGCCAAAGACTTCACCAGCGATGGGATTGGACCAATGGAGCAACGATCCTTCCTTCAATTTGCAAGGGTGTGGTTGACCAGTGACACGAATCTCGATTTGCCCCGCAATCGTGCTCGCCCAGTCATGAATCAATTCCGCTTTCTCCTCCGCCGAAAGATTCTCATCCGTTTGGCCATACACTCGCGTGGCGACAACCAACGCAAGCACCATCAAAACACTGAACAATGAATGGAACCTTGCCATGATCGTCGTATTTCTCAAAGTTGACGGACGTTTTCTAAATGCCAGTGATTCGGTTCAGTCGCGTTGGCGTCCGAGAGGCGGACGATGGAATTGATTTCTTTTCTCCGCCTGTGATTAACGAGAACCACATGGCAACCGTCATTCTGCGACAGGTTGCACAATCGGCATGTTGGGTTGCAGATCGATTCCGTGTCGATTGACATAGCCAAGTTGTCTCGCGTTCTCGCCGAACTCCCAGATCGTGGCATCCTTGTAAGTCAATTGCAATGGATCGGCGGCGAAGCGGGCGGCGGCGTAGTGCCACCGAGGACCATCGTCAGTGGACAGCGCAGAAATGACCAACAGCAATTCGGGGTCGGTTCCAAGCACGAAGGCAAAGATCGCGCCGTCATCGGTCAGCTCAGTCCCTTGGAATCGATAAATCGGTTGGGCGAGCGCTCGAAGTGGTTGATTGACCTTATTGCTCAGCGACGACGCAGCAAAATCTCGCACGAGAGCACGCATCTGTGTTAAGCGAAAGACTGGACTCTCGGCTGGCAACGGTGCACTGGGGATCGGTTCGAAGCGGAGCCCTGGACCCGGGATTTGGAAATCAACGCCACCTTGATATTGGCAATCGATGTTCTTCGTGGTCAACGATTGAAATTGATGTGCCACCTTTCGGTCGCCGCCACTGGGATAGGAAAAAATGGAGCCGACCAATACACCCCGCCCCTTGAATGACCACACGAACAGGTCGCCGTGTGTTCCAGGACGAAGCGGGTTACTCCAACGCAGTTTTGCATCGGGCAACTCAAGCGGCTCGTCGGGAGCAGATTCCAGCGAGAATCGGTATCGCGGCAACTGGGCCAAATAGTAAGCACTCCAAGCTTCACGTTGAACCTCATTCGCGTCGACGTCAGGTTCCTCGGCGAACGAGGTTGGGAGGCGGATGAACGTTGCCAAGAACACTCCGAAAACGGTGGCGGTAGTCGCATGCATACTTCGTGTTGTCCTCGATGGGGAACTCATTGACCGCAAGATAGACAAAGTGTCTCATTCGGTACTGGGCGTGTCAAGCAATTCTTTCGGAGTCATCGCAGCGACATTTGCCGCTGAATCGATATTCGATAGCGACACACGCTGACACGCATCGCTTGATGGAGCGACGCTATAGTTGCACGCCAGCGAAGCATTGAGACATTCAAACCCCCGTTGAAGCTTTTTACGGAGAGTGACGATGAAACGAAATCGAGTTGGTTGGCTTGGAGTGGTCATGAGTTGTTTCATGCCGGTTGCAGCGTTTTGTCAAACTGCGGTTCCCAGCACGAGCAGTTCACCTGACGAGCGATTAGTGCATATGCAGTCGACGGGAGCCACTTACTCGGTTGAACTCGATAGCAAGCGCCGCGTCACTTTTCGGCGCGATCCCGTGCTGCGGTTTACGAACCCGGTCAGCGGTGTCGTTGATGGAGGATTGTTTGTCTGGCAAGTCGACGGAGGTCGCCCCGTCGCGGTGGCCCAATTATTCATCGCACCGGGGACGGACGATTTGTGGATTCACGAATTCCAGTCGTTGACGCCGGGTTCCGATGTGGCTTCGCTGGGTGCGGTCTCGGCTTCGCTAGGGATGATGACATTCGCGTATGAGGATCACGTCGTCTGGTCCCCGAAATCCGCGGGGTTGGAATTCAAAACGGTCGCTGGAGTGAGTCCGCCAGCAAAGTCTGCTGGAGCAAGGTTGACACAAATGCGTCAAATCGTGCGCCGGTTTTCGGTCACAGACGACTTCGAAGGCGCCGACGGAGACGAATTGCGATTGATGACGACTCCCTTGGTCCGTTACGCCGACCTTGGCCAATAAGTTGATAAGGCTCGCGATCGGTCACCGGACGACGCAAAATCATGCTGGAAGTATTTGCTTGACCTGGTCAGACACAATGTCTACATTGCAGTTGGACGTTGGGGATTCGGTTCAGTCACGCGATTGACGAGAGCGAACGATGCAATTGCTGGCGAGAGTTTTTCTCTTCTTTTCCATTGGCTTGTGCTTCTCTTTGTCAAACGCGAACGCGGATTCGCGCGGGAACGAGTTGGCTCAATGGATGGACGAGCAAGGCCAAGAATTTTTTGGCATGCCGCCTAAACGCTGCGACGATCTCACGTTCGCGCGGCGTGTGTATCTGGACGTGACCGGTCGTGTACCGAGCGTCGCGGAACTGCGCGACTTCCAGCAACTCGGGGAGGATCGTCGCAACGTATTGGTGGACCAATTGGTTTACGGCGAAGGCCCGAGAGCTGACACGTACAAGCGGTTGTCGGCACAGACGCTCGCTCGCCAGTGGCGTCGTGTGTTGCTGCCGCCGGGCACCGTTGTCAATGGTTCTGCTGAGTCGCTGGAGACGTGGTTGCAGGATGCGTTTGCGAGACGGACGCCGTTTGATGAAATCATGCGCCAGCTTGCACGTGCGACTTCGGTCGAGTCCGCAGGCGGATACTATGTTTTGGTAGGTGCATTGCCGGAAAACTACGTGGGTCACTTGTCGCGCGCGGCGCTGGGAGTGCGGATCGAATGTGCCCAGTGTCACGATCATCCGTTTGTGGATTGGAAGCAAACGGATTTCTGGGGCTTGGCCGCGTTCTACAGCGATCTGGTTGGCGCGGGTAATGATCCGAACGCGTCGACGATGACCAAGAAAGCTGGCTCGATCGAATACGAAGGCGTGACGTACCTGGCCAAGTTCCTCTGGTCGGCTGAATCGTTGCAGCAAGATGGCACGGCGCTGCGTTCGCGATTGGCACAGTGGATGACCTCGCCGGAGAACCCTTACTTTGCGTCCACTGCGGTCAATCGATTTTGGCAACATTTGGTCGGCCGTGGTTTGTATCCTGACGTCGAAAACTTGGATCTGGCAACGCCGAGCGATCGCGAAGTGTTGGACAAGTTTGGCGAGCGCTTTGCGAGCATCGGGTTCGATGTTCATGCGCTTGTGGCTGCGATTTGTAAAACGTCGTGGTACCAAGCTGAGAGTGAGTCAACGTCGAGCGACGTGGACGGCAAGGGCGAGACCGTTGATACGCCGCCGAGCGATTCATTCACACGGAACTTGAAAGTGATCAGCCCCGAACAGGTCTTCGACTCGCTCGAGCAATCATTGCTTCTACCGGTCAGCCGGATTGATCCAGCGTCATCACGATGGTCCGGAGATCGACTGCAATTGGTCAGCCGGCTGAGCGAGACCACGGGTGCGACACCGGAAGACTACGCGGCGGGGATTCCCCAGGCGCTGTTGCTGATGAACGGCAAGATGACGAGCGACGCGATCGACTTGGACCGCGGTCGATTGTTGCGTGC
>JBGSNA010000154.1:0-17960 GCA_041739875.1 Pirellulaceae bacterium | reverse complement strand
GACGCGACCGTCTTCCATCCTAATGATGCGGTCGGCAAAGTCGAGAACGCGGTGGTCGTGTGTGACCATGAACACGGTTGTTTGTCGCTCATCGGCGAGACGTCGCAACATGCCCACCACGCTGCGACCGCTTTCTTTGTCGAGCGCCGAGGTCGGCTCATCAGCGAACACGATGTCGGGATTGCCAACCAAGGCGCGAGCCACCGCGACACGTTGCTTTTGTCCACCGGACAACTTTTCAGGCAAGAAATTGACTCGATCCGACAACCCGACCAGCCCCAAGACATGCTCGCTTGTTTCTCGCCAATTTCGATTTGCTTTCGCACCATGAATCTGCAAGCCCATCCGCACGTTTTGCACGGCGGTTAAACTATCGTGCAGATTGTGAGCTTGAAATATGAACCCGACGCGGCGACGCATCAACATCAATGTTTCGTCATCAGCTCCCTGAAGTTCTTCGGCAAGCAGTTTGACGGAACCCTGTTGTACGCTGCGGAGGCAACCGACCAATGTCAGAACGGTCGTCTTGCCGCTGCCAGATGGCCCCATCAAGATCACTACTTCACCACGTTTGATGTCCAATTCAACGTTATGCAACACCTTCACCGCCAACGATCCTTCGCCGAAGGTGTGACACAAATCTTTCGTTAGGATGGCGGACTCACTTTTCATCAGAACAGCTCCGCAGGATCAGCCGCGTTGAGTCGCCGCGTTGCGATCGCTCCGGACAACGTACACATCACCGTCGTCGCTACGAATACCAGGATCGGTCGTGAGATCGGCATCGTGATCGGCAGCCCCGTCTTCGCGGCGGCGAGTTTGTACAGCACCAAACAGATACACAATCCGGGCAGGAAGCCGAGTGCAGCCAGCGAGATTGCCTCCTCGAAGATGACACTCAGAAAGAATTTCGGAGGGTAACCAATCGCTTTGAACGTCGCGTACTCCGCCATGTGATCCTGCACGTCCGTCGCGAGGACTTGATAGACAATCACCAAGCCAACAACCAAACCGATCGCAACGCCGAATCCGAATACGAAACCGATCGGCGTTTGTGTTGCTTGGTAGTTTTGCTCGGCTTCGATGAAGCTCGTCTTGGTGAGTGCTTTGACGTCGTGTTCGGGAAGTCGCAAGTTAATCTGATCGACAGTTCGTTTTGCTGCGTCAGGATCATCCAAGGTGATCAACACGACCGTGGGCGTACCGGCGCTGCGATTTGGAAACAGCCGGAAAAATGTTTGGTCCGATACAATCAATGATCCGTCGACATCGAACGACGCACCCTGGCTGTACAAACCGGCCAGCGAAATTTTGCGTCCTGTCATTTCGATCTCAAATCGCTCACCCGATTTAATCGTCGTCTCGATCTCTTTGCTAAATTGACGTGTTCGCCGATCGACGAGAGCCGAATCGGGTTCGATTAAGATTGCGGACTGAGCTTTCAATGCCCTGTCGGCAAACACTGTCTTGCCCGGATCAATTCCGATGATGCGAAAATTGGTTGTGTCGCCGGTCAGCCTGTCTGTCCACATCTTGGTTCCGAGGTAAACGGGCGTTGCATCTCGAACGCCGGGTACGCTTAAGGCTTGATACATCCGCGCTCGTGGCAACGGATTGGCTTCCCGCAACGAACGAAAATCAGAACTGACCAATACAATGTCCGCTTCAAAAGACCGGTGTGAAAAGACGCTTGTTTCAAATAAGGCGTTCAAAAAACCGAGCTGCATGAAGATCAGCACATTCGCAAACGTGACACCGCCGACGGCCGCAAGCAGCCGCGTTTTGTTGTGCATCAGTTGCATCCAACCGATTGGCAACCGACCGAGTATCCAAGACAACAGGCTGATCATAATACGATCTCCACGCGAACCTGCATGCTCACAAATCGAGCTGCCCGATCGGATGACTCGCTATCCAGCCGCACCCATACTTCAACGACGCGAGCGTCCGTATTGGCGGCTGGATCGGCGTCAATGATCGACTGGCGTTGCACAAATGTGGCGACCGACTCAACCGTCCCTGAAAGCGGCTGCTCGAATGCGGCGGCGTGGACTTTTACCGATTGCCCCGTTTTGATCTTCGCGATATCGCTCTCATAGACTTCGACGCGAACCATCATTGCATCGGTTCGCCCCATTCGCAGCAAAGTCGATTGACCAGCACGTTCGCCGCTTCGTAAGTCCAGGTGCAGAATGGTTCCCGAAATCGGAGCACGAATCGAGGCTTGTTCCAACATGACGTTGGTTTCGGCTAAAGAAGCTTTCGTCATTGCCACTTCAGAAATCGCGACTGCGACGTCGATTGACTCATCAACATCATCGGAGTAGCGTGCCAAACGTGCTTCGACTTCGGCAACCGCAGCTTGAGCCGTTTCAACGATCAGCATCGCATTGTCGAGTTCTTGTTGTGACGTCGCACTGGAACGGATCAGTTGTTGTTGTCGCTTCAAGTCGTACTGGGATGTTTTCAGTTGTGCCTTTTGGGAATTCAAATTGGCAGCAAGTTGATCGTGTGTTGTTCGCACGACCAAGCGAGTTTGAGCCAGCTTGCGCTCGGCAAGTTCTACTTGAACCTCCGCGACTTTGAGTGCGGATGCGAGCCGATCGCGGCTATCCAAAAACGCCAACCCTTGACCCTTCTGGACCGTGTCGCCGACAGCCACCAACAGCGACTCGATGCGTGCATCGCCCGTACCGCTCGGCCCAGCCACCGCGATGACTTCGCCCTCTGGTTCCAATCGCCCAAGTGCAAAGACCGATTCGATCTTGGCGGGTATGACGACCTCGCTAGGCGTCGGTTGTCCGATTGGCAGATCGAAGGGCAGTTTGTCGATCCATTTCTCGCGTAGCAGCCAGGACAATGCGAAGACCACACCTATTATTAAAGCTATCCACCCACGCCAACGCCGTCTTTTGCGAACTGCGGTTTTCTGGCCGTCGCGATCTACAGCTTGCAACGGCAACGCATCTGAAGCTTGGGATGCGTCGATGTTGTCCGCTGAGCGTGATGTTGAATCGGAATTGTCGAGTTCGCCTTCTTTCGAGGGAAAATCTAAGGCGCTTCGCTCACTGCTGGTTTCTTGATTCATTACTTTCCTCCCCTGCTTTGACTTCACGCGAAACGCGGCTACAATGCGTTAGTGACCCACTGGTCACTTAAGCATACTCCAACTTTACTGAGCGGGCAAATGGCAAACGAGAAACCTCGACAACGTCGCAAGGAGGCTCGTCCGGCAGAAATCCTTCAGGCCGCGATCAAGGAATTTTCCGTAATCGGATTAGCGGGCGCAATGATCGAAGCGATTGCCGCTCGTGCAGGCGTCGCCAAGGGCACGGTTTATATCTACTACAGCACGAAAGAGGAAATTTTCGAGGCGATCGTACGCGATAAAGTCAGCCCGGTGTTCAGGCTGATCGCGGGCATTGTCAAACTGTGGCCTGGCTCGCAGGCGACGTTACTCAAACAGATCATAACGCGATTTTATAGCGAGATGGTCGAGAACGAGGAGCGCCGCATGATTCTCAAGACATTGATTTCCGATAGCGATCGCTTCGAAAAACTCGCAAAGTTCTACCACAAAGAAATCATTGTCGGCGCACGCAAGATGATCGGCCAGATCATCCAGAAAGGTATCGACAAAGGCGAGTTCCGAGACTCGCCGATAAAGTACGAGCCCACCGTCATCATGGGACCGGCGATCTTCGCGGCGGTGTGGAAGATGAGCTTCGAGAAAGCCGAGAAGCTCAAAACACAACGCTGGCTCGAAGCTCATATCGATTTGATCGTCAACGGCTTGCGCAAGACCAGCGACGATCCATGAGCCCGTTCACTTACGTTTTCATTGTTCAAACCACTAATCGTGGGAACCTTAAGTTTAAGCACAGCGCCACGATCATTCGCCCGCCGTAAGCTTCCCGCGAAAGTGTCCGACGACATCATCGCCGAAGAGCAGCGTTAATGCGATCATCTGGAATAACATGAATACTGAAATGCCCATGTAGACGGTTATTGCTGGTGCCATTTCTACGGGCATGGGAGCAATCCACTGGGCGGCCAATCCATTGGGGAGTCAAACGCTCCGAGCGCGTTGTAGAGCACCAGAGCCCCCCAAATCCTCGTGCCCCGGCATTTCAGGAAAAGAAAGACCATCACTGGCACGAGATCGCGTACTTCGGAGCCGCGCGTTAAGTGAGTACCTCAGTCTTTCCAGGCTGAGACCGTATCCCTCGAGTCAGGCTGCAAAGCCTGACCTACAATCGGGTCATTTATTTATCTCCGTTGGCTTACCATCGGACAGCGGATTTGTTCAGCGAAGCCTCCCTGCTCTTAGTTCTTTTAGAATCGCATTGACCGCAAGCCGCTTTCGATAATCAGGGTCGGTGTGGACGAAAGTCAACTTGCCAGATTGGTTCGCGATAAAGACGGCAGGCACCGGCAACACATGATGAGCGTTGCCTGAGGCTTTGTTGAGATCGATACCAAATCCCTGGTACTTCGTGATCGTTGCGTCATCAACCTTAAAAGCAAGACCGAATGCTTTGGCTGCAGCGACGTCCGCGTCTGAGAGTATGGCGAATGGAATCGCATTCTTATCGACATTGCCCTGGCTGTTTTCCACATTATCCGGGCTTACCGCCACCAAAGTTGCACCAAGTTCTTCTATTGCGGATTGAGCCTTGATAAGCTCCTGCGTGTGACGAGTACAGAACGGGCACCAACTACCTCGAAAGAATACTACAACCAGCGGTCCATTAGTGTGGAGATCACTCAATTTGACATCTTTGCCTTCTACATCCTTCAGCGTAACGTCCGGCAACGAATCACCAACCTTTAGTGGCTTCACATCCTTTGCATCGGACGCGATAGGTCGATCTTCGCCAACGGCGTTCTCCGTGGAAAACGCAGCGCTAAGTACGAAAAGTGCAAGAACAAAAAATCTATTCATCTGGGCTCTCTTGAGAAAGTAGGGATCTGTACGCAAAAACGGGAGTTCGTCGATCCTAATACATTGATCGATATTGGGTTGTCGGAGTGGTGCTATCTCGATTAGAAGCTGGCAAACATTTCCTCAAGAGCGCTCGGCGACTTCGAATAGGCTTCGCCAGCAGTCTTGGACATCTCGTCGGGGAAGATTTTGGATTGTCCTTGCTCGACTCCATCCAAAATTGCTGTCGCCACGGAAGCCGATGACGCTTTGGGCATCTCAAGATCCTTGGCCATATCGGTTTCAACTGGCCCTGGATAGACCGCATGGACCGTGATTTGCTTTGGTGCAAGTTTGGCACGCATTCCCTGAGACACCGAATGCACGGCCGCTTTCGCGGCGCTATAGCCAGAAAATGATGGCATCGGAGCCAAGCCGATAATCGAAGATAGGTTGACGATTGCGCCGGCATCTTGGCCATCCAACACCGGAAGCATCGCCCGAGTCACATCCAACAAACCGAAGAAGTTGACTTCGAAATCCCGACGCAGATTCTCGACCGGAGCGGTCAGCACGTCGCCTGCCGAGAATACGCCGGCGTTGTTGATCAGGACGTTCACATCGGGAGCTGCTTCAGCAAGTCTATTCACCGAATCCGAATCCGTGACATCCAGTTGCACAGCAACAACGCGCGAAGGATCGATCTCCACGACCGCCTCTAGCGCTCCGATCTCGCGTGCCGTCGCATAGACCTTCGCGGCACCCATCTTAAGCGATTGCTCGACCAACGATTTGCCAATTCCGCGATTAGCACCTGTTACCAAAACCACACTGTTCTTAATCTTCATCATAAACTTTCTGTTGTTTAGTCCGGAACGGACGTTCCAGATAGGGTCAAAAAAACGGGGGCGATCCCCAGGTTTTCAGTCAATAAAAATTCAATCCAGAAGTTTCATTGCCTGATTCGCCAATGATCGCATCTCTCGATCACTCGCCATCATTCGCCCGAAAACACGCATGCCA
Organism: Pirellulaceae bacterium; assembly: GCA_041739875.1. Classification (GTDB taxonomy): domain Bacteria; phylum Planctomycetota; class Planctomycetia; order Pirellulales; family Pirellulaceae; genus JBBSJZ01. The sequence continues at coordinate 12,013 of JBGSNA010000154.1, read as the reverse complement.
AATACCATCGCCAGAAGGGAACGAGCCGTCGCCAACGAATCAAGGTCGCTACGAAAATCGCCGCACTCCTTACCGGCATCGATCAAATCACGAAAGTACTTCCGGTGATCAGAAAACGCGTTCTGTAGACGTTGACGGACTTCTTCGTCGCTCGGAGCCAGTTCTAAAGCAAGGTTCAGAGCCATACATCCCCAGGATTTCCTCTCCACATTTGGAGGCGAGACGATCCAATCGATGAACGCCTGGATGGCTTCGCGGGGTGAAAGCTCCTTCGCCAGCCTTCGGAAATCCGCACCGCGATCGCCAACGTATCGGTCAATGGCTTCCAGCAGCAACGCGTGCTTGCTTCCGTAAGTGTCGTAGAAGCTGCCGCGGTTAATCTGCATCGCTTCAAGCAGGCTTGTCATCGAAGTCGCCTCAAAACCGCAGCTCCAAAACTTATCGACGGCAACACCCAAAGCTTGCTCGCGATCAAAATTCTTTTCCCAGGGCACGTAACCACCTTTCACCTCACAAGACTTCACAACGATACAAGTTTCGGTTGTCTGGAACGATCAGTCAAGACTGTTTTCGAACATTGCTCAATTTACCTGTGCAAAAAGTGCGCTCCGACAGATATTGAACCGACATTGTCCATCTATTGATGTATCGATGCATGGTGGATTTAGACGAGGCTCGGGTCTGGCAGTAGCGACGAGATGACCGCGAGTTATGTGACAGGATGCATGCAGAATTCTGTCGGTATGAGGAGTCGTATAGCTGACTGATCTCCAGCAGGAAGGTGGCAGCAACGTGCAAGTAGATAGAATCCAGGCAGCTTATACTTTGGCTGTCGATTTGCTGACTGCTGAAAGAAGTTGCTAGTTAGGACGACGCCACCTCAAACCATCTGCCTCAACCAATCTCGCGCAGCGCGATGATTAGCGCTTCGTATTCATCCTTGCATCAAGGATCAGTTTGTAGACAGCGTTTCGGCTCATGTTCAATTGAGTTGCGATCGCGTCAGTGGCAAAGTCGGAAAGAAGGGCTCGCGTAATAAGCCTTTGGTTGTCAGTCAATTCGGTATGGATTAAATGCTGGAGCACAATAAGGATTTCGTCTCGCGAATCGGCATCGGAAACCGTCGACTCGGTGTCGACCGCAATCTCAAGCGTGTATCCGTCATCGGTATTGAACGCTTCCATCGAAATGTCTTAGTAATACTTTCGTCGAAGGGCACTGATTCCAATTCTAGTCGCCACCGTCGTCGCCCATGTCGTGAACTTACTTGGCCCTTCGAATTTATCGAGCGACGAGAGGACCCTAATGAGTGCATCTTCAACAACAACTTCGGCGTGGAAGGGTTGGCTGTAGCAATTGTTCAGAGACTTGCTCAAACCACTCAGCAAAAACATCCGACCACCCACTTCATGTACCGAATCGGTAACTGGCTTCCAACCTTGCACGTCTTGGTCAGTGTAGATTCCGGGAGCGTCATGCCACCCGTAGCCTTGTTCCCTGAATGGCCGTCGCTAAGGAGACGACCACCCGGCCGATGCACGCTATGTGTAGTACTCCGCTAGGCGGATTTTCAAATTAGCCATTCTGGCCCACAATATCGAAAAGTCAGTGGAGTCCAACTATCTATGGGGCCGCAAAATTGCCTGAAATCATCATTTCCCCAGAACGACCTCGTGTTGAGCAGTTGTTCTCGCCTTACCAGCAATCGCTCGGCAAAGATTTCGCGGCTTACCGAAACCATGTTTATCGCACCGTCACTTACGCGATGCACTTTCTGGGCAACTCGCCTGAACACGAACCGATGGTTGAAACGGCCTTTGTTTATCACGACATCGGACTTTGGACCGATCATGAACTCGCCTACTTAGAACCTTCCGAAGCGGTGGCACTGGCGGATAATGAAACGTATGGCTGGGGTCTAGATGGCGACGCGCTTCGCGGTGCGATTCACTGGCATCACAAGATATTCCGCTATCAGGGCGCGCACCAGGAAGTCATCGAGGCGTGCCGGAAAGCCGACTGGATCGACGCGACAAAGGGCATTGTGCGAAAAGGCATGAGCAAAAGTAATATCGCGAAAGTAGAAGCCGCGTTTCCCAACTTGGGATTCCATGACGCGTTGATGCGACTAGCCAGAGAGTACGGTGGCTCGACGCTTATCGGCGGGCTGAAAGTTGCCTGGGGAATCGTCAAATGGTAGCGAAATTTGGCTCGTTATCATCGTCGCAGCGGCTTTGGCTCGTTTCAAGTCTCCCGCAGTTCGGCGATTCGCTTTGTGTGCTTCTTGCCCCAGTCGCACAATGGCGTCAAGGCGATTTTTAGAGAGCGCCCGAAAGGCGTCAGTGAGTATTCGACCTTCGGAGGCACTTCTTGAAAGTCCTTGCGATTGACCACGCCATCGGATTCGAGTTCGCGTAGTTGTTGAATCAGCACCTTTTCGCTGATACCGGTCACTCGACGCTTCAGTTCGCCGAACCGTTGCGGTTCATCGAGATGCCACAGGATCATCACCTTCCATTTCCCCCCGATCACACTGAGCGCCGCTTCGACGCCGCACCGAAAACGTATTTCTGCCATGTCGAGACACCTTCACGAGACCTTAACCTTAACACTTACCAGGAGGTTAGTACTTGTTCATTAGAGTGTACTGCTTAAGATGCTTAGAAGCCAATCCATATTTGCATTTCAAGTAAAGGGAAGCCGAATTGCCAAAGCCAGCTTGTTTGATTTTAGGGTACGGACCGGGCGTGGGGCATGGCATCGGGACCGCGTTTGGGAATGCGGGTTACGAACTGATCGTCGCGTCTCGTAACCCGGAAAAGTACACCACTTCGGTGGCCGAATTGACGGCACAGGGGATTGCGGTTAGATCGATTGCCGTTGATGCTGCTGATACGCAGTCGCTTCGCAAGTCAATCGCATCGGCCTGTGAAACGTCGGCAGTTGAAGTTCTGGTCTACAACGCTGTCGTACCGACATTCGCGAAGCCCACCCAGCTCGACGCCGATCAACTCGCGAGCGACTTCCGCGTCAATGTCGTGGGCGCGCTGGCGGTCACGCAGGCGGTCTTGCCAAGCATGACCAAGCACGGCAAGGGCTGCGTGTTGTTCACTGGCGGCGGCTGGGCACATTATCCATGGGACATGGCGGCGTCACCGAGCATCGGCAAGGCGGGTCTGCGCAGTTTGGCGATGACGTTGTCGCAAGAATTGGCTGAGTCACCGGTTCGCATCGGATTGGTCTCGATCATGGGACCGGTCGCGGCAGGAACCGCATTTGATCCCGCGAAGATCGGAGCCGCGTTCCTTGACATGGCGATGCGGCCCGCCGAGGGTTACGAAACCGAAATGATGTTCGCGGGCGATTGAGTTGAATTCATGTCTCCCCATTGATTTTCTATGTTTCAACAGGTTCCGGAAATGAAAGCTCCCCACTTCTTAATTAGCGACGATGCGACAAGCGGCAAGCCAAGTTTGGAAAAGGGCTTAAAGAAGCTAGTCACGGACGCTTCAATCTTGGATGCTTATTCGATGGCCGTGATTGGGGTCGTCGATGCCGTTTCGCCGGCGGTGATCAGCGTCGTCGGTCGCGGCAACGAATCACGACTCGGTTCTGGGTCTGGCTTCATTATTTCTGCGGACGGTTATGCGATCACGAACAGTCACGTCATCGCGGGCCGGTCAACGCTGATTGCCGAGACGACCGACGGCGATCATGTCGATGCAGTTGTCGTCGGTGATGATCCGGCGACCGACATCGGCCTACTAAAACTGAAGTGCAGCGAGTTGCCTGTCGCCGAGTTCGGTGATTCTCAGTCGCTGCGCGTGGGGCAGCTCGTCATTGCGATGGGCAGCCCGCTCGGTTTGCAATCGACCGTTTCGACGGGCGTTGTGAGTGCGCTGGGTCGTTCAATGCGTGGGCAAGATGGTCGCTTGATCGAGAATATTATCCAGCACGCGGCACCAATTAATCCCGGCAACAGCGGCGGACCGCTGGTCGATTCACGCGGCCAAGTCGTCGGCGTCAACACCGCAATTGTCGCTGCAGCCCAAGGGATCGGCTTCGCGGTCCCCAGCGCAACCGTTCGTTGGGTCGCGACCGAGTTGCTGGCCAGTGGCTGGGTCAAACGTCGCCAGCTCGGCATCACGGTTGCATCCTGCCGACTGAACCGGGCGACCATGCAGCGGTTTGATCTGCTGTCCGATCAAGCCATCGAGGTTGTGGACGTGATGCGTGGCAGCGTGTCTGAGCGCTGCGGACTCGCCTCTGGTGATATCATCGTTGGTGTCAACGATCGAATCGTTGCCAAAGTCGACGACCTCCATCGGCTGCTGATGGCGATCCCCGGGGAGATTCCGATTGTCGTTGCCGTTTTGCGCGGCGATCGAAGCGTGGACGTTTCCATTCGATAGCAGTCCACACCTTAGTTGAAAGTGAACCCAGTCTTGAAAAACCGCTCCATTGAAACCACCGCATTCCCTGAGTTTGAAGATCGGCAATTGGAAGCGATCGCTAAAATTGGAGAGCTGGTTCACTTTGAAGCAGAGTGCGAGTTGATCTCGCATGGGCAAAAGAATTATCCGTTTTATGTGATCAAGTCGGGTACGGTACGCATCGTTGAACGCGATGGCGATCTGGAAACGCCAATTGCGACACATGGGCCAGGGAGTTTTTCAGGCGACGTCGACATGCTCACCGGACGTTCGTCGATGTTTACCGCCGTCGCGAACGAGCCCGTCGAGGCGTATCGATTGTGCGGCGAGCGATTGAGGCGTCTGCTAAATGAAGCTCCTGAAGTGAGCGAAATTTTGCTGGACGCATTTCAGATGCGGCGAAAGCTTGTCGCCGATATGCCATTCATGGGCGTGCGAATCATTGGGCAATCCAATTCATCTGAGACGTCAAAGTTGCGTGAGTTCTTCTATAAGAATCATGTTCCGCATACATTTTTTGAGGCGACCCAGGACGACGGTCGCGATCAGTTAGCGAAACTAGATGCGAGCGATTTCGAGCTACCCGTCGTGCGCTGCAACGGAAGCACGGTCGGTAATCCGTCTCTGGCTCAAATAGCAAACTGCATCGGGATCAATCGAGATGTTGATCAGCAGCTTTTTGATTTGGTCATCGTGGGGTCGGGACCGTCGGGTTTAGCAGCCGCCGTTTATGCCGCGTCCGAAGGGATAAAGACGCTCGTCATCGATCGAGTCGGCCCAGGTGGGCAAGCGGGCAGCAGTTCGAAGATCGAAAACTTTATCGGGTTCCCATCGGGACTCAGCGGGAACGACTTGGCCAATCGCGGCTATTTGCAGGCCTTAAAATTCGGAGCCAGTTTCATCGCGCCAATTTCAGTCAAAGCCATCGAATCGCGTGAGGGCGAACATCACTTGAAGTTGTGTACCGGTCAAACGGCGCGGGCTCGATGTGTACTGATTGCAACGGGCGTACACTATCGGCAATTGTCGCTCCCCGGTTGCACACGATTTGAAGGTGCCGGTGTCTACTACGCTGCAACTTCGGTCGAAGCCCGTGTATGCGAAGGCGGCACAGCCGTGGTGGTCGGTGGCGGGAATTCGGCCGGCCAAGCAGCGATGTTTCTGGCAACCAAAGCCAATCGCGTGAAGATGCTGATCCGAGGCCCGGACCTTAGCAAAGGCATGTCGTCTTATCTCTCATCGCGAGTCCTCAACCATCCCAAGATCGAGGTGATCGCGAACACCGAGGCGACCAGCATCGACGGCGATCGCTGCGTTGATGCGGTTCAAACGATCAATCACGCGAATGGTCTAACCCACGAGATTCCCTGTGCAGGACTTTTTCTGTTCATCGGTGCAGTCCCAAACACACAGTGGCTACCCGATTGCGTACTGAAGGATGACAAGGGATTCGTCTTGACCGGCTCTTCATTCTTCGTGGACCAAGCACTCCGTTCGCATTGGCCTTTGGATCGAGTGCCATGTGAATTGGAAACCTCGATCCCCGGTATCATGGCGTCAGGCGATGTTCGCAGCGGCACGACAAAGCGATGCGGTTTCGCAGTCGGCGACGGGTCACTGGCGGTCTCGTGCGTACATCGCTATCTCAACAGTATGGAACGCCAGTAGTTTTGATTATTGTTCTTGATTTCACTTTGAGCGATGTATTTGTGACGAGAGCACACGGATACGCGGCTCACGAAGCATCTGGAGAATGGAAAGAAGTCGAGTTTCAGTTACCGCCGCTCGGGGCTGGTGATGTCGAGATCGCCGTCGATGCTTGTGGCGTGTGTCACAGCGACATGTCGATGCTCGACAACGCATGAGGCATGACACAGTGTCCGGTCGTCGGTGGGCACGAAGTGATCGGTCGCGTTGCGACCACGCGAACGATGCTCGAATTCGCCGCACGTCACAACATCAACCCAGTGACCGAAACGTACGCCATGAGCGACATCAACCTAGCCTTTGAGAAATTGCGAAACGGTTCGCCAAGATATCGCTTAGTACTCACCCATTAGAAATAGCAAACTCCTGCTGAAAGTACTTCAGAGTACCTAGCCAGTTTGCGGATGCTGCCGGGGCGGTAGCCGGAATTGGTTGAAAGGGCTGGAGCCAAGCGACGGAACAACCGAGCGCCCCGAGACGATGTTCCGCGTCCAAAGCGATGATAGCAACTGCCGCAACCACCTCACGAAACAAATCGCAGCCATTGATTTTCAGTGTGCCGTCCATGTCAGTTTTCCGGACATCGCCGCCGATCGGTTCGTTCTTCCAACGTTCCGATAGCTGATCGGGATTACCCACGAGTGCGCTGACGTCTGCCTGGCGACCATAACCACTGAGTATCAACCCTGTATTTGGAAGTGATACGCCGTTTTTATCCTGTAGGAGAATGGTGAACTTGCGTTGGGCGGCTGCAGGCATTACTGGTTGATTCATTGAGCCTTCGCCGCATACATCGATCGCACCTATTTCTAATTGGCGACAACAGAGGAAAAGTATTAGGACGTAGTTGTATTGCAAATTCGATCACTTGCTTGAGCGCATTTTGCGTTTAAAAGATCGACGTTTCCACCACATATGCAGTGCGAGTATTGGAAACATGAAAAGAATGCACCAACCCCAGGGTGTCCACTGAGCCAACTTCTGAGTATCCGTATTACCAAGAAATTGGAGGCCAGCCAAGACAATAATCGTCAACACAAATACCAAGCCAATCAGGAGTTGAATGGCCTCGTAAGCATCGAGGCGTTCTCTGAATCGCCATGCTACAAGAGCGAAGGAAACCGTGATGAGAAATGTCGAGCTACATATAATCGCTAACGAAAGGGATCCGTTCCAAAATGCTATAGCACTTATTGGTAACATCCACGCTGAGGAGCCAATACAACTTCCAAACCAACCGCCGGCGCTCCATCGAAACGCCTCGTAGGTAACACGGTCGTCGGAATTCGTCATTTGGGTCTGTTGTCGGAACGCATCGATCTGTTGTTGAGCAACATGACGAATCGGTTCCCCCCGCAGTTTCGCTTTATCTCCGATTTGTTTGTAACCACGAATGCATTGCCAAATCCAAGCGCAATTAAGCACTTGGCTCACGACGAATAGCGTGACCAACAACCTACTATAAAGGGTATCATCTGTAATTCTTTCCTGCTGTCGTACTGTAACAAGAATTGCTAGTAGAATTCCAAAGACGGAAAGTCCCACGACATATCGTAGTGCCTGACGCAAAATAAATTTTTGTTGGCTTTCGTATTCGCAGTTCTTCCAACTCATCCAGGTTCCGAATACGCCACCCGCGAGTCCAATCAGGGAGCCAAAAAACGCGCCACCGATTGCCGAGGTAGCAGCAGCACCTGCCGCGCTACTGGACTTGACAACGGTTGCGGTCGTAGTCGCCGCTCCTGCGGCATAGGTGGCCGATGGTAGAGAGGCCATGACCATCCCAGCAAACGCGGCTTTTGGAACGGTTGCTGCAAGCGTGTTGCGGATCGACTCAGCCATTTCGGTCCGCAACATGTCGCGTCCTCGCTTGAGTCGTTGGCGGATGGTCGCTTCACTTTCACCAAGAGCGATCGCGACTTCTCGGGTCGATTCTTCGCAGCGATAGAACAAAACCAATGGCTCACGATAAGCTTCCGGTAGTCGAGCGAGCATCGCCCAAACCAATTCACGTTCTTGTTGCATTGACATACTGGCCTCGGGGGTGAGTTGCTTGTGGTCTGGGATTTCCAAAGCCATCTCGCCCAGCGTGCAATCAGAGCGTGTTGACTTCGCGCTACGCACTGCGTCAATTGCGCGGCGTCGTGCGATCGTGCAAATCCAGCCGGGGAATTTCTCCGGCTCGTGAATCGTTGCCAGACTCATCCAAGCCTCAATGAACGCTTCCTGAGCGATATCTTCGCTGAGCCCAAAATCGCCACACCGGCTATAGGCCACACCCGTGACCATTGCAGCATTCTGCCTGACCAGCATCTCGAAAGCCACGCGATCGCCTCTCGCAGCAGCTCGTACCAAATCAGCAGTGGATTGCGTCATCAATCGGAATTCCTCGTTTTAATAACTGTGCGGCCCGTGACTCAAGCCGCCAACGTGGAGTCGTAGGCCGTAATCGATTTGTGACAGAATCTTCGATTTTTTTATGTTCACCAATATCTTCTTTGAAGCCACCTCACTAACTTCGGCAAGCATTGCTGCAACCAATCGGGTTCTCGTGCCTTAAAAATCAACAACACCCGCGAACCGGATTTCCGACCCACGGGTGTTGAGTTTCAAGTATACAGCGATTGGACCGGAGTCCAAATCGCGATTACAATTCGGTCGCTTCAACTTCAGCAACGAATCGCTGGTTGTTGTCAGCGAGCAACGCACTGATCACGTTGAACACGGAGTCACTGAAACCACCGATGTTCATGATGTCAGCTCGCTCGCAAGCCTGAACCGTCTGGTACGGCTGGAGGTCGATGCAGACCAGCTTCGGACTAGCTTCCTAACCTTGCAGCTTGCGCTGGTTGGCAGCTACCAGCCGCAGCGAACAATCTGTTCCACCACCGTACTTTGCCAATCGCTCGGCAATGCTCAGGATCGAATCATTCGGATCGATCTTGGCATCATAAGCCGACGTATCGAACGGCTTGTCAAGCTTCTAATGCGTTCACGGGCGGTGGTCGGGGGATCGTGGCTGGGGGCTTGTCGCGGCGAGCGGGTTTCCCGACGGGCCGGTCTGCTCCGCGACTTGCCCGCCGCCGCGAAGTTCCTCGCGGCAAAAACTTCGCTGTCGCTGTCGCCGGAGCATCGCTAGATCGATCCAAGTATAGCAACAAAGTCTTCCAATCCCTCGTCGCATCTGGTCGCACCGCATATCCGCGAAATCCCTCAGCACCCGAAGTTGAGAGTCACCCAGCCTTCACCGCGATTGCTGATCTGCCGGAAGTGCCAGAGTCTCTTTCCATCGTCACTCGGCCCCATGGCACTCGCCACGTCATCGCACAAGCGATCGCAACCGGCGTAATGAACATCTGGATGCAACCCGGCGCAGCAAACTCTCAAGGAAGCAAGTTAGCTCGCGAATCTGGCCTCAACGTCATTGATGACGGCAGCTGCGTCTTGGTGTCGTTGGCAATTGAACGCTCGCAAACTTCATTCTAGAGCCTCACATGGATATTGAAGTGAACTACCGGCAGGTAAACTGGCTCCTCATACCTGCGAAATCAGTCATTCCGCAAGCCAGCAAGACCTACCAGTCGTGAACTCTAATCGCTTAATCTACTCTGCGTGACGTTTCCACTTGTAGAACTGTCGCAGCTAAATAATTTGCATTCCATAAGATTTTCGTGATCGCATCGATTTAGCGGAATTGGCACCAGCGTCTTATAAATGGCCTATCATCATCGATGACAGTCAGGCTGGCAGAGGCGTTGGTGTAGCTCGATGCGTTGGCACCGATAGTGACCAACTGGTTCCCGTCCATTACCGTGTCCGGGCGCTCTATATCATGAAACTCAAAACCCACGTCTCGGTCTCTCCAGTGTCCGCGCATTCCAGCGTTTACGTACTGGATTGTAGGTTCGCAGGCTAATCGACGGAGACGCTCACCGTGGATTATTTATCTGAAAAACTTTAGAAATGCTTGCTCCTTTCTGACGCGTCTAATTTTCTTTCAGAATTCTGTCACAGTGGAGACAGTTCATGGAGAGTAATTACAACAACCAGCAAAATCAGGCAGGCCGATGCTCGACGAAGATCAACAAATTCAATTTACGAAGCTTTGGACGGATGCTCAGCCAACGGTCGGTCAGTACGTGGCGTCGCTGACTCGGGATCAGTGGGCGGTGCGGGATATCTTGCAAAATGCGTCGCTGGCGTTGTTGCGAACGTTTTCGGAATATGATCCAGCGCGGCCGTTTCTACCTTGGGCACTGGGGGTGGCGAAGTATGAAATTCTTGGACATCGGCGGGATGCGGCTCGCGATCGAATGGTGTGCGATTCGGAATTCCTGGAACACTACACGCAAACATGGGCGCAGGTTGCGCCGCAGATCAATGACGAAGCCTCGGCGCTGCGTGATTGCGTGAGCGAACTAGAAGGCCGGTCGCGAACGATCATCACGTTGCGTTATACGGAAGGTCAGACGTCCGAGAAAATCGCCGCTGAGCTGCAACTTTCGGCTGCGAATATGCGAACGATTCTCAGGCGAGTCCGTGAAACGCTGAAGCAATGCGTTGAAAAACGAATGGCGTTTTCGAAGGGCTCGGCATGAACGACGACATCGACAGCGTGATCGAGCGGTGGCTTGAGGGTTCGCTTGATTCAGATCAGCAGGATGAACTTGCAACACGGCTAAAAGAAAACTCGGAGCAGATGCAACGGTTTGTCGAAACGAATGTTCGTCATCAAATGCTGCGAGATGTTGTTCGTAGTGCGCTGGTTGAATATGAGTTTCGCGAGGCTGGGCCCATTTTACAAACACTAAGGCGAAAGCAACGCTCGACGGCGCGAATTGCCGCGTGGGCCGGTCTTGCAGCCTGTCTGTTGGCCACGGTTGGTTGGTTCCTCCAAAGCGGAGACCGCGCTAAAACGTTTGATCCGTTTCTGTCTGTTGCGATGGTTCAAGGTTCAAAGGCAGGTGAGTTGAAAGTCGGTGACCGCTTCGGCGCCCAGACAATTGCGATTACATACGGTCTTGTTCGATTGCAGTTTGACGATGGCGTCGAGGTGACGTTGCAAGGACCTGCACGCTATCAACTGATCGCGCCGGCTAGGACTCGGCTGCATTCCGGTCTTTTGCCCGCGACGGTTCCGCCGGGTGCCGAGGGGTTTCAAGTCGATACGCCGAAGGCCCAGGTAGTCGACTTGGGAACCGTGTTTGGAATTGAACTGGATGCCGAAGGTTTGACGCTGGTGTCGGTCTTTGACGGTGAGGTTGAGGTTACGCCAACCAGCAAACGTGCGACGAAAAACATAGATAAAACGAGACTCGTCCGGGAAGGTGAAGCCGTTCGTGTGACGGACAATTATGAAATTGAGTCATCGGAATTTGACACCGGCGTAGATGAAAAGCTCTGGCCCGCGTCATCGGGGATCGCTGGGTCAACAGGAGCTTTTCGATTTGCGCCGCCATGGCCTCGACCGATGGGGTTAATCCAAAGCGATACCGACATCTTCGTGCTGCCTGAAGGATATGCAGTAACGCTTGATGAACCGCTCGCGGTGAACATAACTCTGCCAGGACAGTGCAGAATGGTGCGGGACTTCACGCCAGGCGAATTGCCACCGGGAACACGTGTGAAGAGTTTTCTGTTGCAGTTCAATCCCATCGACCAACGCGACCGCCAACCCGGGCCGCCGCAGACTGCGCCTGATCCGAGTGAGCTGAAACGTATCGTCGGCGCCATCACGTTTGATCGTCCGGTCCTGGGGCTGATTGTTCGCGGCGACGACTTGCGAGCTAGCGATAGTCGATTCTCCGTACGTGGCGGGCAAGTGCCTCAAAAGGGACGCGCACTTGAGTTATCCGGAACGCCTCGCGAGGACG
>JBGSNA010000119.1:0-2910 GCA_041739875.1 Pirellulaceae bacterium | reverse complement strand
TTTGACGCGATGTGAATGACAACTTGGCAGAAAATAAAGTTGTCAACGGACATGCGCGAAAAGCGTGCCAAAGCCAATGCTTTTTGCAGAAAATGCAAAGAGAATTCTGCTGCAGGCGATGGCAAGTTTTGTGCCGAACACGATTGGGACGGAGGTAATATTTCGACTTCACGGCGTTTGTCCGTGAACAAACGCGACATGCACCGGTGGCCGACGCCGGAGTCAATTGGGCAACACGGACAAACGTTCTCACGTGTCACAATGGCTTTCGGTTTCTGCTTCGGCCGATTTCCGACGGCCTTAATTTGCGCTGATGAATCTGACCGTCCCGAACATCGATTGCGGTTCACCGCGTTAGTTGCTCCCACAGAGGGATCATGCTCAGTTCAGATCTGGCCCTCCGATTTCGTAGACCCGCTCAGGTCCGTGACAGCCCGTCGATGCTCCCGTCGCATAAACAACTAAAAACATCCAGGCCGTCACCCCACTTTTCGCGATCTGCTTCTGACAACGTTAAGCTGTGCGATGCGCACCGTACCCGCTTGTCTTTGCAACAATCAGCGGAGCGCATCGATACGGTTTCCCTTCGCCCGATTCCGACTTTTATCTTCGCGGCGTGCATCTGCTGCCGCTGGAAACGGTTGTTGGATTGGACGATGGCGAGCAGTCCGTTGAAAAAGAGGGGATCTACGACGGTCTCGAAATCGACCTCGTCACGCACGACGCTTCAAAGTTCTTCAAGCTGATGCTGCGCCGTAACGGCTATCTCGATGATCTCATCGCCAAAAAGCAAACCGGTCCCGAGAAGGGAACGCTCAATGCAGCCGACCTGAAGTTCCACGAAGCCGAATACGAACGACTCACCAAGGAACTCGAATCAGCCTACGAGCAGTCTACGTTGCCTGAGATGCCGTCAGCGCGAACGTCGCTGAATGACCTACTTGTTCGGCTTCGACTCCGTTGTTGACGCCTCCGGTGGCACAAAGAATTTTAGGAAATCGCTATCAGGGAGCAGCGTCGGTCGGATCATGAGAACTTGGCCCAGGCCGTAACCGCGTTTTGCGCCTTCGCTACCGATCGCATCGTGTCGCTATCCAGGCTCGCACTGTGACTGGTTGTGCGGACAAGAGGTGCGGCTCTCCAGTGAGGCGAAAGTTGTAAGGGTCGCCCATGGTATTGCTCTGCCAGTTCCATTTCGAGGACGATAGTTCCCACGGTGGATGTTCAATCTCGCCTCGATACAAGCGACCCTTGCGATCGGCGCTGTACAGACAGTAGCGAGCAGTCAGCCAATGTTCGAGTGTTCCGGATTTGGCTTGAAATGGTTCGCCGCTGGCTTGATAGCTTGCAACAAATGCAGCCGATGGTTCACCGCAATGGGTTCGCTTACTCTGATAGCGAATTCCACCCAACGCGTCTTGCGACATCGACATCGTTGCATCCATGTAAGGCAAATTGAACGTCGCCCGAGCCAGTCGAACAGCGATCGGACTCTCGGCGTCCAACGAAAAGAACCAGACGCCTGGCTTGCCATCACGAAGGACATAAGTGCGTACGTTGAGTTCCAGAAATCGACTCAACCCCGGAACCGCCGGGCAGCACCGAGGCGATACATTCGACATCAAGAATGGCACGACACCAATCCACGCTTGCCCATCGCGAGTATCAAGCGTTAGCCCGCTGGGGAGCAACCTCGCAACTGCCTCCGGTTCGATCGGCCAGTGCGCAAAGAGCAACTCGGACCACGTCATCCGCATCACCCACGGACTGCTGGGTAACGGCCAAGTACGATCAGTTGGCACAGTCATATAAGTCCCTCAATGCCGACTCTAACTCAGCAAGCTGAAACTCGAACCCTTCATTCATCAGTCTCTGAGGAATGACATAGCGACCGTAGAGAGCCAATTCGGGATCGGTACGCAGAACCAATGGTGCACCGATTCGAACCATCCACTCAAAGGCCGGCAGACCAACCGGCATACCGATGACTTTTCGTAGCGTTCGCATGAAGTCGACTTGAGAAACCGGGTTAGGCGACGACACGATGTACACGCCCGACATCGTCGCGTCGATGATCGGCCGCGCACAGATGTTATTCAGATCGGTTTCGTGAATCCAAGACATGCCCTGCGTGCCAGTCGCAACACGACCACCAAGCCCCAGTTTCGCGATCAGACCCAGCGTCGCCAACGCCCCGCCACCTGCGCCACGATCGCGGCCGACAACGAAACTGGTTCGCATAATGACGCCTCGTTGGTATGGCAACTTGCTCTCGGCGAAAGCCGCTTCCCAAGCCCGCGCAACAGTTGGAGCCAAACCAATACCTTCGGCGGACTCTTCCGTGCAAACAGCCGACGGCGGATCGCCATAGATGTGGGCCGTACTCATTTGAACCCAAACCGGCGGAGGCGAACTAACACGACGCATTGCCTGCCCAAGCACCCGCGTCGATTCGACCCGCGATCGCAGAATCTCGTCACAGTGGTTCGGAGTCTTGATGCAATTGACCGTCCGCCCTGACAAGTTCACGACTGCATCCGCTCCGTCGACCACATTTGCCCAATCCCCGATCGTTCGACCGTCCCAGGCGCGATGCTTCCAAACTCCGCTAGCTCTCGGCACCGATCGCGAGAGGATCGTAACGTCGGCCCCCGCTCCGGCAAACTGCGTCGTCATCGACTGCCCCAAAAAGCCGCTGCCGCCAGCGATCACAATTCGTTTTCCAGTCAGATCCACCATCACGTCACGGCCTTTGCGGTCAAGAAAATCTTCATATCCGACTATTTAACCGCAAAGGGCGTCCCGCATTCACGCGGGTTGGAGCGGTTCACTTTCGCCAGACCGAATCAGAAAGAGCTGTTAACGATTTGTCTCTGTTAATCGCAATACCGTTCAATGAATCATAACTAC
>JBGSNA010000107.1:0-60177 GCA_041739875.1 Pirellulaceae bacterium | reverse complement strand
TAAACGCTTCGGACTCAGCATGCTCAAGCAGCAAAACGACAAGTACAGCATCGCGATGCGGCGAAGAGTTGCTGGATGGAACCTCGACTACCTTGCCAAAGTACTGGGAATTCCCGTGCTATAGTGTGCGTTCGCCGTGGGCGGCTATTCGTGTACGAATACAAAGCTACAACGCTTGCAACGGTTCCGATCGGGTCTGATGAGCAGAACCGACCAGCCACCGAGTCGTATATGCGGGCGCGGTAGTGGTAGAGACTCAAGCTTGAGTCCCATTCGCGACCGGTGTAAGTGTAGCGGTTGTTGTCGGCTGACGCAGGAAACACCGTACCGCTGGCGTCGGTAATCGTAGGGGTACCGTATGCCGAGTAGGCGTCGCGTTCGGTGATGCTACCGCCGCCGTCAGTCAGTGCGATGATGGAGTATTGTTGGTTGCGATGGTAGTAACGCAGGCCGCCGCTACCGCCTCGCATGACCGGTTCGTCGATGTAGCTGGCGTAGACGTACGTGTAAGTGGGACTACGGGCGACCGTGCCGTTGGTGTAATCAGCGATTGTTTGCTCGCCACTTTGCACGAACACCGTAGCGGTGGTGCCGTCGTCGCGGTACACGCGCCGTCCCAGAGCGTCCCACTTATAAAACACATCCGCCATGCTGTCGCTGTCTACGTCTGCACTGAGCAAGCGATTGTCGAAATCCCATGTGAGGCTTGAGACTTGAGGGAAGATGAGTAGTGTTCCCCTTTACGTCGTGCTGAACAGATAAGCCTGCGGCGGTTAAGAGCTCATGCGTGGGGCCGTGGGTACGGCTCTGCGCCAGAGCATTTTCGGTGATGCTGTTCCAGTCGCCCACGAGACTCAAGTTCCACGATTGATCGAGGTTGTTGTCGGACGGTTCCCAATTGACCAGTCGGTCTTCTTCATCATAGCCGCTTCCACCGACAGCGAAACCGTAACCCGACAACGTGCCGCTGATTCCTTCGCTGGTCTTGTTCTTGTTCGCGTCCCACCCGTAGGTAAGGCTCCCGATCGCGGCAAGCGTTTTAAGCGACCGGCGACGCGAAACAAGCGTTTTCGCAAGCGTTGTCTAGATGACCAAGGCGAGACATGTCGTGCTTACCAGCAACTGCACTAGAGTTTTTCGATTCAAGGCAACGAGCACTTCTTGGCTGTATGCCGATACGCTGAGTGGACGAAATACGTTACTGGCGTGGCATCACGACGACTTTCATTTGCTCGGGGTCGCCTGCGTGAAGGCGTTCGAACCATTTAGGACCATCTGCCAATGAGATCTTGGCTGTGATGAGTGGGTCGACTCGGATGATGCCACGATTCATTAAATCGATGCACTGGGGATATTCGCCGTTGCAGCCGCAAGTGCCTCGCAACGTGATTTCGCGAGTGACGACTGATTGGAGTGGCAGCTCGATCGTGGGCGCAACGTTACCCACGAGCGTGACGCTGCCACCTTTGCGAACGGATTCAATCGCTGTTTTGATGGTGGTTGTGGCACCGACAACTTCGAGAGCAACGTCGGCACCACGACCGCCAGTTCGTTTGCGAACCTCTGCGGGCACGTCACACTGGTCGGCTCGCAAAATCACATCGGCACCGAGTTCTTTGGCAACACCGAGTCGCTTGTCGTTGAGATCGACAGCAATGACTTGTGTTGCTCCAGCAGCGCGAACGGCTTGCACCGCCAACAAACCGATCATGCCGGCGCCAACAACGACTGCGGTATCACCGAGAACGACTCGTGTCACGTTCGCGGCGTGCACAGCGACGGAAACGGCTTCGACGAGTGCCGCATGTTCGAAAGGCAATGATTCCGGAAGTGTGTAGACGATCCGCCGCGGGACGCTGATTCGCTCAGCGAATGCACCGTGCCGACGGTATTCACCACAGGAGACACCAAGCACGCGACGATTGTCACAAAGATTCCCGTAGCCTTCGCGACAGAAATGGCATTGACCGCATGAGACCATCGAATCGAAAGTCACTCGAGTGCCTGGTGGCATATCGGTAACGTTCGCTCCCGTGCTGATGACGATACCAGCGGCCTCGTGACCCATCACGAGTGGCGGAATGCGACGACCGGTGCTGCCGTCGTACCCGTGAATGTCGCTGCCGCAGATACCGCACGCTTCGACTTGCACGAGTACATCGTCGACACCGACTTCGGGCTCGTCAAAGTCTGTGACTTCCATTTCTTTGTATTGGGTCAGCAGCAGCGCTTTCATCGTTAACTCACGTGGATAAAGTTTGGATCATCATCGTTAGGACAGAGATCGAAAATCAAACGGCTCACTCGTCCGATTCGTCTGCCGCTTCGGAACTATTGGCCAACAAGTCTTCGGGGACCTCACGATCGTCTTGCGGGAACCATCGAATGACTTCTCTGGGCGGATCGATCAAGGATGATTCAAAACGTTTCGCTTGCCACTGGATATCGCCGGGGCCTTCGGACGTATCGCCGTCTTCGATCACATCGCCTTCGTCGATCATATACAGGAAACTGTTTCGCAAGAAATTATCGACTTGCTCGAGTTCATAGGCCTCCGAAGCAAAACACGCTTCACAGTCTGGAAGATCCAGTTGGCTGTTGCCGACGGTATCCATAATCGACCAGTCTTCGTCGACCTTGAACAGGCGAACGTTGCTCCAAAGTTCGTGGGGAGGCAATTCATTCTCATTGGCGAAATCAATATTCTCGTCAACACCTTCGATATCGCGCAGGACTTCGCCGTTGGGATTGAAGTAACAAATCGCTTCCGGCAATTCCGTCAACGTCGATGCGATCTCCGTCACGAAAGCCAAGTCTTCATAGGCATCGTAGTCCTCCGGCAGTACCGGAGAATCATCATCCGCTCCGAACACATAGCTGCTTCGGACACGAATGAACGCCACGTGCTCGCCAGGCAAAGTTTGGCCGTCTTCCCAAGCCCAGGATTGCTGCATCGCACGGGCGAGCGAACCGGGGTAGGTAAACGGGCCAAATTGACCTGTTCCCCAGGCGCCAAAGACGACGGGATCCGTTTCCGGGTCACCCATTTCGTCTGGCCATGGATGGTCGACTGTATCGATCGCGATTTGCCCGTTTTGCTCTTCATTGAAGGTGACCACGACTGCCGGGCCCGAAAAAGCCCATTGTTCGAGTGCGGGGGATGGTCCGGCGGGCGAGTACTCCCCCAATCCGGTCAGTATCGCTTCAATGCTGACGGGCTCGCGCAGCAAAATAATCGCGGTTTGCGTGAAAAAGCCTTTCGGCATCGTTCTAGATCCTGAAATGAAGTCGAATTGCGAATCGAACCCAACAAACGTTGGACTCCGCGGCGGGCGTATAATAGCAGCCTTTCCCCTCTTTGCGTCATTGGAGGCAAACATGCCGATGGATACCTCCACGGCTCACCATCCGAACCCCTACCAGTCACCCAGCGACCTTCCGG
Organism: Pirellulaceae bacterium; assembly: GCA_041739875.1. Taxonomy (GTDB): domain Bacteria; phylum Planctomycetota; class Planctomycetia; order Pirellulales; family Pirellulaceae; genus JBBSJZ01. The sequence goes on along the minus strand of JBGSNA010000107.1, from coordinate 56,735 downwards.
CTACCGCTCAGCCGAATCCGTTGGACGGTATTTTACGTTCCATTGGCCGGCTCGATTTTGCAACCACGATTGAGCGGACGGATCTAATCGACGCGATCGCCGGGGTTCGGTACCGCCCCGAAGTCCGCTCGATCGGCCATGTGGTGCGAGTTTTGGCACTTCCAGGCATCCTGGTTGCCATGCTAGCCATTGCGTCGAACCGCCCCGTGATCACGATTGGGCTATTATGGCTCGGCATCGTCTTGATCGTCTGTCTATTGTTTGCGCGTCGTCGCTTGATTCATGCGTTCGCAACTTTGAATATCGACTTGATGGGTCCCGCCACGGGCTATATCGATGATCGAAACTTTGTGATCAATCAACCCAATCAAACTCGCGTGTTTTCGATGGACCAACTTGTAAGCGTTGGCAAGAACTCACGACGAGTTGTGCTGTGTTTTGATGCAACACTCAATCGATTCGAGACGTTGCCGTTCGAAGCCTTCAAGCAAATCAACTCCGCGAAAATGATCGCTGACCAGCTCGCTCGTGTTCGTCCTGTGGTGAAAGCCCAGCCGATTGACCGCCGGCGCTCGGAATTGCCTGCCAGCGATCCCATCTTCGAACCGAGTCCTCAAGCCATTCATTACAGTGGTCCCGTAAGCGTTTCGGCGCTCGACTCGACGGAGTTAAGTCGTCATTGGCGGCGGGCCATCAACCTTGCAGCTTTCAAGGTGGGTGGTTTCAGTGTGGTACTTGTAGCCACAGTGCTTGCGTTTTTGGGCACATCAACGGCCGCCCTGATCGGATGCTGTGTTGGCTTGGCGGCGCTCATTCCAGTTTGGATCCGAATCTTCAGAATCGATCGTGAGTTGCATCGCGACGACCAACCACTTTGGCAAGCCAAGGGCTGGATTGAAAGCGAAGGCATTGTGTCGATGACAACGACCGGTCAATCCAAAACCGCTTGGCCTGTCTTTGGCGAACGATCCATCTCGGAGCACCACATCGTGCTGCGTTACGCGAAAGCACCACTGTGGTACGTCCTTTGTCGCGACCAGTTCAAAAACGACAGCGATTGGAGCGCGGCATGCACGCTGGTTCGCGACCACATGACGACTGTTTGATGAATCGGACGATTGACGACTCGGAAGCTTTCATGGTTTGATGACCTAGATGAAGACAAGAATTCAGCTTGGCATTTCCACATGTCCAAACGACACGTTCGCATTTCATGGCATCTTGACGGGTGCGGTGGATACACGCGGGCTGGAGTTTGATGTTGAGCTTCTCGACATTGAAGAACTCAATCGAAGCCTGTTTGCAGGAAAGTTTGACGTTGCGAAAACGAGCTTCCACGCAGCTCTCAAACTGGCCAGCGAAACGGTTGTGTTACGAGTCGGCTCGGCGCTCGGGTTCGGGGTCGGGCCGCTGTTACTCGCATCACAAAGCGGCACGTTACCGTCTCAACATTCTCAGTTGACGCTCTGTCCTGGCGAAAACACAACCGCAGCTTTATTGTTTGAACTGTTCTATCCCCGCACAACTCGCGTCGAGCAAACTGTATTCTCAGACATCATGCCGAAGCTGGTTCGGCGTGATGCGGACTTTGGTGTTTGTATCCACGAAGGCCGATTCACTTGGCAAGACCAAGGTCTTTCGCTTGTCGAGGACCTCGGATCGCGATGGGAGACGGAAACGGAATCGCCGCTGCCGCTGGGTGGCCTAGTTGCTCGTCGATCGCTTGGTGTTGAAACGACCTGTCTCGTCGAGTCCGTGATCTTGGATTCCATTCAATACGCATTGAGCGATCGCGACGCTGCGCTTCCAATGATGCGCCGGTTCGCTCAAGAGTTCGACGATGAGGTGCTGATGAAGCATGTTGAGCTTTATGTTAATGATTGGACTTGTGATCTCGGCTCGATCGGAAGAGCCGCATTGGCTAAGCTCTCGGAACGATCCAGAACGCTAGAGTCAATGAAGAACTTGAGCGACCTAGAAATTTTTTCTGCATAGAGCATCGAGGCTGTCGTGAGTGGTGAAGTTTTCTCGCCGGGACCGGACGTGGACGTGGTTAAGGCAGCGGATGGTCGGCTAGTGAAAGTCCCTGACGATTGGACATTGGTCGCGCCCGGCGATCCAGGCTTAACTCGTCGGGTGAAAGCCGCTGGGGATCACTGGGTCGTGCAAGAAAAGGTCGGACGCCGCATGTTCTCGCGTGGCGTCTGGGCTCCGCTGGCGACGGTGGAGAGAATCATGGCGGATCTCGAAGCCGAGCGATCAACGGATGCTTACGCCAAGAAACGCGAAGCCGACGCGAAGCGACGTGACAAGCAACAAGCCGAGTACGTCGAAGATTTCTACGAATGCGTCGTGACTTACTTAAAGTTCCATGACCGCCATCATGGAATCGCGGCGAAGCTCGCCAAAGCCGTTGCCGATCACGCGACGCCCGTGGGAAGCGGTACCGTCGCACGCACAAAACGGATTCCTGTGGAACAACGAGCCGAAGCCGCCGTGATCGCCTGGATGCGACATCAAACGACGGCTTATGACGAGATGAAAATCCCTCGGGAAAAAGGCAAACGCCGCGAAGTACGTCGAATGCTCGCTGCACGTTCCAAGTCGCTGTTGGATCACTACCGCCGAGACCAACCGACACCGATCGGATGCCCGCTAAAATCGGCGCTGATGAAATAGCTCACGCGGTTAACGACCTGCGGTGATACTTGTTCCCCGCTTGTTCGGGCGCGAACGTGCGATTGAGTTCACCGCGATTCTTGCTAAACCACGATGCAACGACGCTGAGTGTGTGAGGATACGCACCGTGTCCACGATCGAGACGATTGCTCGAAGAACTCTTCCATCGCGCGAGCGTTGGCTTGGCGGCGGCAAACTCAGCCGGGTTTCGCGGCGCGGCAATGCTCTCGGAAATTTCACCCGAGTGAATCAAGTACCACGTGTGACAACCATCGTATCCGCCCGCAGCATAGATGAAGGTATAGTCTCGTCGAGCTTTTGCCAGAATCGATAACTTGCGATGCAGGTATTCGAGACTCTTGAGCGTGTCGCGGCAGCGAGCGGCGAGCTCGTATTGATGGTTCGCCGAGCTTTGCTCCATCAGATCACGCACAACCACCAGCGGTTCATCATTGAATCCGTCGAGAAAACTTTCCGCAGCGTTGACGTGGTCATCGTACGCTTCTCGTGTGCAAGCGGCGGCACACGGGCCAAGGCAAGTCCCCAACTCATACCGCAAACAGCCAGGACGAAATTCCAGATCAAATAAACTTAATTGCTCAGCAAACCGGAACACTTGTTTTTGGCTACAGTCACGGAGCTTGAATGTTTTGTTGAGGGCCTCAACGGCGCGGTTCATACGTCCGGCGCCAAGAAACGGCCCTTCGACAGCTCGGCAACCCGATGGTGGCTTGGCAGCCACAAAAAAATATTCCGCCGGCGGTCGACCCAAACACAGATAGACCGGGCGTTGGCGGCGTGGCACTTCTTGTACGTTCCAACGGGGTGATAATCGCCGAATCAATTGCTGTTCGCGAATCAGCGACGCGAACTCACTCGGCTGAGTCTCCCACTGGATCGCTCGTGCCTGTTCGATAATGTGACCACCCTTTTCATTCGCGTTGGATGCCGCAAAGTAACTGAGGACACGCGAGCGAAGCGACTTGCTCTTGCCGACATAGATCAATTCACCCTTGCGATCGAGCACACCATAAACACCCGGCACCTGGGGACATGATCGAACGATCTCCTGGCGCAGTGCTTCGCGCGTCGTCGCACCGACAGCATCGATCCCGCGCGGCGGATGTGGGTTCAAGGGATCCGCCCCAAACCCGATCGTCGGTGACAATCGCCACATTGCGTCCATGCCGGTCATCCCTGAACCTTTCAAAAAGTACTCACCGGCGAAAGAGAGTCTGCACCGTGAGCCAGTATTATGTCGCGAATCAGCCCCGAGCCCAAGGCAGAAAATGACGCACCGTAAAGGCTCTACGCCACACGACTTAAGTTGCTTGCATTTCACAAATAGTCAAAGCATCCGTCGCGACTTCCGCTGAAAGCGAGGGCAACACGCTCTCGCCGCGGACGACTGCGGCCGCCGCATCAAGCTCCGCGACAAAGGCACTGATCGGGTCTCCATCGCCAAGATCTGGTCGCTCGACGGTACCGTCGCTGTGCATGATCGTGACGGGGATGATTGCCGTACTCCCATCCGAGTACGCGGCAAACTCGAACTGAACGGTCGCGTGTTCAAAGCTGACTTCATACCCGTGCGTGAATCCTCTCGCGGGTGAATCAATCACGCCGCCGCCGGCGCTGACCACGAGCGATGGATCAGCGAACTCGAACACGCTCTCATAAAATCGCGGCACGCCCAAGTGCCGTCGACTCACCGTTCGAGCGGCCGTCGGCATTCCAAATAGAATCCGAATGAGATGCGCGTCATGAACGTGAAGATCGACAAGCGGTCCACCCACGCGACTCGGGTCGTAGAAATCTGGAATCCAATCCGGCGGGCTAATGGTGCGTTTGAATCGACCCGTGATCGGACGCCCCCAGCGATTGTCTGCGGCTGCGTCAGCAAGCAACTTGAACTCAGGCATAAACGGCAACACGTGAGCGACGAGTAACTGCCCTGGCGTTGCCGACTTTAGCAAACCTCGAGCGTCATCGGCGGACAACGCCAAGGGTTTTTCGCACAGCACACGCTTCCCAGCCGCCAAGCATTTTTGAATCGCGTCCACATGCAAGTGTGGCGGTAAACACAAGTCAACAAGGTCGATTGTTTTGTCCTGGAGCAGTTCATCCAGCGTTTCAAATACGCTCAATCCAGAAACGTCGATTTGTTCGCCTGGAGGCCCGAAGTTGCCTTGGATCTCGCGCCAGTCACCCTTTTGTTTTTTCGGGTCACGACTGCAAAACGCCACTAACTCCGCATGCTGCGAACGCTGGTAGGCAAGATAGTGGATCCAGCCCATGAATCCGACACCGACAATAGCCGCTCTCACGATGTAAGTTCCTTGTTGATCATGCTAAGTTGTTGTGACTGTCGATCAACAACTGTAACCAAGACGAGCCAAGATATGTTACTCAAGCACTCGTTCGCCTCACGACCAACCGGTTTCCCCCTAGCGGGATTCGCAACGTTGATCGCGATCTGTGCCAGCAGCTTAAACTACGCCGCCAACGGCGACGACTGGACGTGCTGGCGAGGTGCCGCCGGTGACAACCACGCATCCACCTCAACTCATATACCGAGCCATTGGGACTTGACCACCGGCGAGAACATTGCATGGAAAACGCCGATCGCTGGACGGGGCCACTCCAGCCCCATCGTTGTCGGCGACGCCATCTTCTTGACCACAGCAGACGACGCGGAACAAACCCAGTCGCTCGTCAAGTTCGATCGCCAATCCGGCAAGTTACTCAATCAGTGGCCCGTCCACCAAGGACGACTGCCTGAGCAAATCCACAATCACAATTCGTACGCTTCGCCGACGCCCGCGTTTGATGGCAAGAACATCATCGTCGTATTTCACTTGGACGATTCGATCGTCGCCACAGCCATCACGCCCAGCGGCCAACAAGTTTGGCAAACACGAGTTGGTGAGTTCCTTCCCGCAAGATTCCAGTTTGGCTACGGCGCGAGTCCACTTATTGTTGGAAACCTTGTGATCATCGCCTCAGAATATGATGGCAAAGACAGTGGACTGTATGCCCTCAACACGAGTACCGGGAAACAAGTATGGACCGCGCCGCGCAAGAGCAATTTAAATTTTGCGTCTCCGATCCTGGCAACGATCGATGGCAAACCAAGTGTGCTGCTCGCGGGTGCTGAAACACTCACCGGCTATGATCCGAGCACCGGGAAACCGCAATGGTCAGTGGACACGACGACCGAAGCCATTTGTGGCACATGCGTCTGGGACGGGAACCGAGTTCTTGTCAGCGGCGGTAATCCCGCGAGTGGCACGTGGTGTGTTCAGGGCGGGACAGCAAGCAAATTGCTTTGGGACAGTCGTGTGAAGTGCTACGAACAATCGCTGCTTGCCATCGACGGCTACGTGATCGGTTTCGCGGACACAGGCGTTGTGTACTGTCTGAGAACGAGCGATGGAAACGAAATGTGGCGATCGCGATTGAGCGGCGGCGGAGTCAGTTCATCACCCCTGTTAGTCGACGGACGCATGATCATGGCTGATGAAGGCGGAACCATGTATGTCGTCGCGGCTAACCCTGAGCGATTCGAATTGCTCAACGAAGTCCGAACCGGTGAATCCATTTTTGCGTCCCCCGTAGCAATCGACAATCGGTTACTCGTCCGCACCGCCATCCGAGAAAACGGAAAACGCCAAGAATACCTCGTCGCCATCGGCGAGCGGTAACGCTCATGAGTTGGATGTTTTCACCAGGTGTCTCGAAGCGAAGATGTCCATTCGCAACCAGTCACCGTTTTGCTGGAGCGATTGAGAAAAGCGAAATGCCAAGACTGCATTGACCACAATCGCTATCGTGAACGCACCATAAACTGTCAGATAATCAGATCGAGCAATCACGAATTGCCCGGCTCGCTCGTCTTTGAGAATCTCATTGTAAATATGGAGGGGCTCAAGGTGCATCGTTGCAGGAAAGGCTTCCACAATCGCCGTCAACGCGAAGTAACTGACCAGTGCGAAAATTCCACCGATCACCGGCCGCCGCAAAACGCACGTTCCTAGCACCGCCAATGAAAACATCAACGCATGAATAATCGGCATACAAGCCACGTAAGCCCAGCTCATTCCTGATGTCAATTTGTCGCGTGGTGCGGTCCAGCAAAGGAGTGATGTTGTTCCATCAAGTACGAGTAAGACCGTCGTCAGTCCAACGACAAACTTGCACCAAAACCATAGTCCCGCAGAGATAGGCCGCGATCGCCAAAAGTCGCCCAGCTTTGAAACAAGATCGGCTGAATATAGTCCTGAGCCGACAACGACTGACCATAACATACCCGTGAAAAAAACAGTATGTGGCAAATCACTTCGCATCAACGTGCCGAAGTCGTACCCACGCCAGCTCTGCTCCGCTATACCCGCCACAGTAACCAACGCTGCGAATAGCAGTCCACACACGACAAGTGGAACGGATTGCCGAAGTTCGAGCCAGATCATCGCGATCAGCCGACTGGGCAAACGAATGGGCAGGCCTGAAAAGACGGCGGGCAGTGAGATGCGGAAAAGCCGCGAGGTTTTGGCTGAGTCCCGCTGCACACCGTATTGGAAAACGAAAAACCATGCCAAGATAACATGCATCGGAATCGCCAATCCAAGCGACATCCATCGGTAGGTTGCTAGTTCATGGTCGGTGTAGCTGCCCGCCGATTCACCGTGTCCCCAGTGAACCACCAGTGACTGAGGAACAATCGCACCATAGATGAGTTGAAAAAATGGCTTTCGGCTGCCAAACCAAAGCAACCCAGATGCGACCATCGACCCCAATCCCAAGACTGCACCCAGTAGTCCGACTTGGGCTTGGCTGCGTAACCAACATCCAAAAAGACAGAGCAATACCAGCAACTGCGCACCACTCAGGATTGCGATCGCCGTCACGCTTAGGAGCTGTTCCAATGAAGTGAGCAATGAGCCGCTAGGGCGTTCCAGGAGTCTGTCGTAGGGATCCATCGGGCGAGGCCCGGCTTGCTCTACCAGGCCGCTTGCGAGTGCGATGGCAAGAATCATTGCGGCGACAAGAATGGGAATCGAAAGCGCACCTACCGCGCCCAGAATACGAACCAGCGCGATGCGTCGAATCGAGACAGGAAGTGACGTGGTGTATGAAAGTGTTCCGTCCGCTTGCTCGCCCTGGGATGTTCGGATAGCGAGGACAATCAACGCCACGACTGAGTAAAGCATCGCCGAGGAACTGAAACTGCCTACGACAGCGCGGTACCCATGTCCAAGCTCATAGAGAATGGTGTAACTGACGGAGAGAATCATCCAAGCGACCAAAAGATAAAACACGAACCTCGATTCACGCCACTGTTTCCACACCAGACTATTCATGGTCGCTCCTAAGTGAATAAGGGAATCAAACTGGGACCGGAACGCTCGTTGACTCGTTCGGCCAGTCGCTGGTTCGGCCGATCACGAACGCTTCGAAGATCTCATCCAGGCTTAAGTCCACGACTTCGTAGTGGATTGCTTGAGCGGAGAGCTGCTCGATGTACGCTCCGGCGTTTTCCATGACCAGCGCCAATCGATCACCGTATCGCCGTACGTCCAACAGCCCGTCTGGTTGGCGAGAACCGAATACAGAGTCAAACGAAAGGAGAATTTGCTTTACGTCATCCCGTAGAGCTTCGGTCGTGTCACTGCGAACGATCTTTCCCGCGTCGAGAATCGCGACAGCGTCAGCGACCGCTTCAACTTCGTCCAACAAGTGCGAGCTATAGAGCACCGTGGAGCCCGACGTCTGTAGATGCTCAACAAGGTCACGATTGAATTCTTTGCGAGCGATCGGATCCAAACCCATGGCTGGATCGTCCAAGATCACAATCGGTGGACGATGCGCCATCGCGAGCGCCAGCCCGAGTTTGACAGATTGCCCTTTCGAAAGTCGCCCGATTCGCGTGTGACGTGGGATTTGGAATCGATCGAGCGAATCACGTGCCCAGTTTGCGTCCCAAGTTGGATAGAACGGAGCAAGAAAGCGACACAGCTCAATGGGTGTCATCCATCCGTACATCGTCTGGTCTTCCGCCAAATAGCCAACTTGGCCGCGAACCTTCAATGGCTCTAGTGCGGGATCCACACCTGCGAGTTTCACCGAACCGGAGTCCACCGGAATTAATCCCAACAAAATGCGGATTGTGGTCGTCTTGCCCGCACCGTTGCGTCCTAGCAGCGCGAGCGTTTGTCCTGCGGGGACACTGAGCGAAACTTCTTGCAATACTCGCGTCGAGCCGAAGGACTTAACAATTCGATCTACTTGAATCGCCAGCTCACTCATCGCTTTACTCCACTTGTTTCTGTTGATGGATCTGGGTCCGAGCATCCGACGCCGCCGACGTCAACATGCTTCTTAATTGCGTGGTCGTCAGCCCCAGTAAGACGCCACGCAGGATGATGGCACCAAACTCTCGCGTGAATTGTTCTCGTTGTCGATCCAGTTCAACGCTACCGGATGAAGGCGACGAAGGAGGTAGCACAAACGTCCCCTCACCGTGACGCATCTCCAACAGCCCCTCGAACGCTAAGCGTTCATAAACCCGTACAATCGTGTTGACGTTCACCGCCAACTCGCGTGCGAGCTGACGTACCGAAGGCACGCATTGACCGGGTTCCAGCACTCCCGCCAAGCACTGGGAACGGATCTGCTCGGCAATCTGTCGTGACACCGGTATGGACGAGCCACGCTCAATTCGGATGTACATGCCGCAAAATTCCCAAGGGGCACCGCGAACAACAGTACACAGTTATAGTACAGTTCGGTTTTTGGTCAAGTGAATGTTCTCGGTCGCATGAATTTATAGAGAATCGATGACTTCACACTGAAAGACGCGGATGAAGCATCGACCCGTGCAAACCATGGCGAGCAACTAGTACGATACGCACTGAGCCAAAAACCGCCCTTTCACGTCTTGCTTCACTCCGGATATCTCATTTCATGTCCCGTCAACCGTCTGGCCGCTCGTTACTGACGGATCTTTACCAGATCACGATGGCGTATGGTTACTGGTGCCAGGGCATGCATGAGCGGGAGTCCGTCTTTCATTTGTTCTATCGGTCGCCTCCGTTTGGCGGTCGACATGTCGTTGCGGCTGGTTTGGTAACGGCTTTGGAGTGGTTGGACGGATTCGCTTTAAGCGCGAGTGATATCGCGTTCTTGAAGTCGCTTGTTGGTAATGACAACCAACCGTTGTTTCGCGATGCGTTCCTCGCGGATCTCTCCAAAATGCGACTCACCATCGATTTGGATGCGATGCGAGAAGGCTCCATTGTCTATCCACACGAACCACTGCTTCGAGTACGAGGTCAACTTTGGCAATGCCAATGGATTGAGACGGCGCTACTGAATACGATCAACTTTCAGTCGCTCATCGCGACCAAAGCATCGCGAATTCGGGATATCGCTGGAAACGACAGCGTCTTGGAATTCGGTCTTCGGCGAGCTCAGGGTGTTGACGGTGCAATGTCCGCCTCGCGTGCGGCGTATTTAGGTGGTTGCGACGCGACGAGCAACGTGTTGGCTGGCAAGGCGTACGGAATCCCCGTGCGTGGGACGCATGCTCACAGTTGGGTGATGTCGTTTGAAACAGAACGAGAAAGTTTTAACGCCTATGCGGACGCGATGCCGAACAACTGTATCTTTTTGGTTGATACGTATGACACGCTTGAAGGCGTGCGTCACGCCATCGAAGTCGGCACGCGATTGCGAAACACGGGCCACACGATGGTGGGTATTCGGTTGGACTCAGGCGATTTGACGTCGCTCAGTATTCAGGCACGAATGTTACTGGACGCAGCTGGTTTCCAGGATGCGAAAATCGTTGCAAGTAACGACTTGGACGAGAACGCGATGCGAGAAATGAAAGCCGCTGGATCACCGATCGCAGTCTGGGGGATCGGTACCAAATTAGTGACGGCCTACGACCAGCCTGCGCTTGGCGGGGTTTATAAGCTGGCCGCGATCCAAGATGGTAATGGGAAGCTGAGTCCGCGGATCAAGCTTTCCGAGACAGCCATCAAGACCTCTGTACCAGGCGTGCTGCAAGTCCGACGGTACTATCGCGATTCACATGCTGTGGGGGATATCCTGTACAGCGAGCTAACCGGTCCACCCCAATCACCAATGGCGTTTGCGCCAACCGCAAAACGCGAGCCGCATGATTTGAGCGAGCATGATGCATCCGAAGACTTGCTTGTTCCGATCCTTCGTGGTGGCCAACGAGTTGCAACACTTCCGTCATTGATCGAGAGCCGCGAGTTCGCGCGTGCTGAAAGACTGCGGATGAGTCCCTCAACGCGGCAACTTGAGGACGCACCACCTTATCGATTCGGCCTGGAAGAACGTCTATCGCAATTGCGAGAAAATATGATCACACAGGCGACTGTGACCAACGTAGAAAGTGCCAAGTGAGATGAATGTTCTGCTTTTGATCGATCTGCAAAATGACTTTATGCCTGGCGGAGCCCTCGCCGTTGCTGGCGGTGATCAAGTCATCCCGCTTGCAAATTTTGGAATCGAAGTAGCTGAGCTTGTGGTGGCCACTCAAGATTGGCATCCAAGCGATCACGGTAGTTTCGCGAGCCAGCATGCGGGAGTGAAAGTCGGTGAATCGTTTATGCTCGACGGTTTGACGCAAACCGCGTGGCCAGACCACTGTGTCCAAGCGACTGCCGGTGCTGAGTTCTCGTCCAAGCTCAACGTCGCGAGGATCGATAAAGTCATTCGCAAGGGTACCCATCCGACGATCGATAGCTATAGCGGCTTCTTTGACAATGGGCATCGCCAAGCGACCGGCTTGCACGATTATTTGAAAGAAATTGGTGCAACGGGCCTCTCGGTGCTCGGCTTAGCGACGGACTACTGCGTCAAGTTCACGGTCTTGGATGCTTTGTCACTGGGTTATCCCACACGAGTGATTGCCGACGGATGTCGAGGCGTCGAATGGAACGTTGGCGACACGGCGTCAGCGATCGAAGAAATGCGGCTCGCCGGCGCCGAAATCATTGGTGGCTCGCTCGCGTGATTTGGTACCTAAGACCAACTATACTCGTGAACGACTCACAAGGCGTTTTTCAGGATTCAACACGAGGTACTTCGATGCGAAATTATTGGCTAGCTAGTTGCTGTATGTTTTTTGTTACGGCGGCATCGGCCCAAGAGACAGCACCGACAGCCGCAACGACGGAAATCGCGAAGGCAGATTTTCTCGATACGTATCGAGACGCTGCGACCAAGAAGTGGGAAAAAGACATCGCGGCACTTGAAAAGCTGGACGCACAAGAAGCCGATCCGGATGACGGCATTTTGTTGATCGGAAGCAGTAGTATCCGACGGTGGGAAAACTCAGCCGTGGATTTGAAGCCGTATCGAACGATTCGGCGCGGCTATGGCGGCGCAAAATACAGTGATCTGGCTGTGTTTGCGGAGCGGATTATTCAGCCGCACAAGTTCCGCGCCGTCGTGATGTTTGTGGGCAACGACGTGACGGGTTCGAAAGAGGATCGTACACCCGATCAAGTTGAAGAACTCGTGCGCCACATCGTCTCTGTTTCGCGTAACCATCAACCCGATTCACCCATCTTCATTGTCGAAGTGACGCCAACACCCAAACGACTCGATGCGTGGCCACAGATCCGTGTGCTCAATGCGCGACTGAGGGAGATCGCATTGACCGAGCCGAACACCTATTTCGTGGCCACAGCCGAGCACTACTTGGACAAGGACGACCAGCCTCGAGGAGAATTCTTTGTCGAAGATCGTTTGCACCAGAATGAAGCTGGGTATTCGGTTTGGGCGGGACTGATTCGCCGTCGATTGGATGAGGTGTTTCGAACCAAAGATGAGGCAGAGTCCATTGAGCAAACCTCGCATGAAACTGCACAATGATCTCGAATCTTGAACGCTGATTTTGTCTCTCGATAAGTTTGGTTTGGCGTTTCACGCAGTGCGTCCGTGTTTCTAGGTGTGCGGGTAGTTTCACGACGAATGACTTTCAAACGATTCTGGCTTGTGATCGCGGAAAAAGCGTTCGTATACTCGCCAACGATTGATAACTGGCATTTACCCATTTTGGAGGTACAGGACGCACTTGGCCGGCAAGGAAGCCACCACCGGACCACCACCTAAGAATCGATGGCGCACATTGCGTCATCGGTCATTGGCCTCTGCGCTGCGCGGTGGGCTGTTGATTGTCCTGACTGTGTGCAGTTGCTTGATGGCCTGGGCCGCGGATCCAGAACCACAATCCCATCAAGTTTTGCGAGCCAGTGGCGAAACCGTGCATCATTGGCAAGTCGGCGAAACCGATGTGTATTTGCTGGTTGACAACGTCATCATGCTTTACGGCGAGCAACAGCTCACGGCGGACCAGGCTCTGCTCGTTGTCGATGGACCACCAGGAAAAATCCGCACTCGGATTGCAGCGGAAGGTGTGACACCGGTGTCGAACTCCGACCAGCCTCAGCAGCCATTCACGGCAACGTTAGTTACCCCGGACGGACCGCTGGTCAATGCTCCTCGATATCGCGGGGCGCCAACGGAGCCGAGTCCACTGCTTCGCTGGATCCCAGACCTCGAAGACCCCTCGTCGAACGTGGTCTCGCAAGTTCAATACCAAGCTCCAATCCCGACGCCGACACCGATTCCGGCACCATCGTTACCTTACGACCAACAACTCAACCCACCCCAACTTACTTATCAAGAACTTTTCGGGCCAAGCTATCCAACGAACTCATTCGATTCTCGCGTTGAGGCGATGCAGCCAGGGTTTCCTGAGCCGCCAGTGGTGCTTCCCAATGGTTCGACGACCGGCGGCCAACAGTTCTTTGTGAACGGCGGTGCTCGTTCCGTTGAATTGCTCGCGCGTGGCACTGCGATGCCACCAGTACTCGAAACAGCGAATCGACCGGAGGCCAATGAGACTGTGATTATCGCTCGCGGCGGTGTTACGATTCTCGTGCGCGATGTGACAGCCGAAATGGGTTCTGGCGAAATGCTGCAATTGGGAACCGTGTCGATCTCGGCCGATCGGATCGTTGGTTGGGTGCCCTTGATTTCCCAGCTATTCAGTGGCAACGCCGACTTGACCCAAGCGGATGGCGAATTCTATCTCGAAGGCGACATTGTCTTTCGCCAGGGAGATCGTGTCATCTACGCCGACGCGATGTATTACAACGTCGGCAAAGATGTCGGTATGGTGCTCGAAGCCGAAGCAATCACTTCCATCCCGAACTACCAAGGCATCGCAAGACTCAAAGCTGATGTACTGCAACAAGTCTCGCGAGGCAACTTTATCGCGTTTGACGCCGCCGTTACGAGCAGCCGAATGGGCGTGCCGAGGTATTGGCTACAGAGCGAGCGGTTGCAACTGAATGATCGCGAACGATTCCTGACGGATCCGCTTACCGGTGGCACGGTGGTGGATCGCCAACCCTATGTCTCTAGCACGAACAATTTCGTTTACTTCGGCGGCGTTCCGCTGTTGTACTGGCCAACTTTCGCAACATCATTGAGCGCTCCCTCGTTCTACGTGAAGGGCGTGAAAGTCAAAAGCGACAGCATTTTTGGCCAACAATTGATGCTGGACTTTGATTTACTTCAATTACTTGGTCTACAAAACGTACCGCCAGGAATCGACTGGACTCTATCGACGGACTACCTCAGTAAACGAGGTCCGGCGGTGGGTACGAATCTAAACTACAACCTACCTGGACTGTTTGGCGTACCTGGAGCCGTTCGCGGGAATCTCGACGCCTGGGTGATCGACGATCGCGGCACGGACAATCTTGGGCAAGGTCGCCGAAATCTTGTGCCCGAACAATCCACGCGTGGACGAGCGCTGCTGCGTCATCGCCAATACCTTCCCAATGACTTTGAGTTCGTTGCCGAACTTGGCTACCTCAGTGATCGCAACTTCCTTGAACAGTACTTCGAGAATGAATGGGACCAAGACACTGACCAGCGGACTGGCGTGGCATTGAACAAGTACTACTTCAATAACCAGTTCTCGTTGTCAGCGAATGTACAAGTCAACGATTTCTTCCAAGAAACCGAAGAACTACCACGCTTGGATCACTATTTGTTGGGTGGCTCTCTGTTGGGTGATCGATTGACGTATTCGGCTCACAATCATGTTGGCTACTCAAAGTTGAACGTCGCCGATGCGCCGACCAATCCGATCGAGGCTGCGAATTTCCGGACGTTGCCGGGCGAGGAAGCTCGCGAAGGAATCGTGGCCGCCACGCGTCAAGAACTCGCAATGCCGGTTCAACTCGGCGCCATAAAAATGGTGCCTTTCGTTTCTGGAGAGGCGGCGCATTATGGTGAAGTGAGTGACGGCGATTCCTTGACGCGGCTGACTGGGCAAGCAGGTATCCGAGCGAGCTTACCGATGTGGCGAGTGGATCCTTCCATTCAAAGCAGTTTGCTCAACGTACGCGGGTTGGCTCACAAAATCGAATTTGCCGGCGAATACTTTTACGCCGATAGCGATACAAATTTCGACGAATTACCGCTCTATGACCCACTGGACGACAACGCTCAAGAACAGTTTCGCCGTCGCTTTATCACAGATAACTTCGGAGGAACGTTGCCGACGCAGTTCGATCCTCGCACCTATGCACTTCGGCACGGGCTGCAAAGCTACGTCACCAGCCCAGGCGAAACGATTGCAGATGATCTGCAACAGGCCCGTGTTGGAATCCACCAACGATTCCAGACGAAACGTGGATTGCCCGGCAGCGAGCGGATTGTTGATCTATTACGACTTGATGCCGATTTGATGTTATTCCCCAAAGGCGATCGTGACAATTTCGGCGAAACGCTTGGCCCAGCCACATACGACATGACCTACAACCTCGGTGATCGTGTGGCCTTGCTCAGTGACGGATATTTCGATTTCTTTGACGATGGGTTGAGATCTCTGAGTGCCGGAGTTCGGACGAGTCGTCCAGGTCTTGGTGATATTTACGTTGGGCTGCTATCGCTTGAGGGGCCAATCAGCAGCACGGTCTTGAGAAGCTCACTGGATTATCGACTCAACGAGAAGTGGATTCTCTCAGCCGGTTCGACGTATGACTTTGGTGTCACTGGAAACGTTGGACAATCCTTCGGGTTAACGCGAATCGGCGAATCCTTTTTGGTTCGGCTTGGAGCGAACGTCGACACCGGTCGTGACAACGTTGGCTTCGGATTCCTGATTGAGCCGAGATTTATTCCATCGAAGAAGTTGGGCAGACTTGGAGGCCAGCTCATTCCGCCGCCCGGCGTCGAAGGCCTCGAATGAGAAACTGGATCCAAAAGTTTCGCGTTGCGGTGAACGGCATCGGCTATGCATTTGCCGATCAAACCAGCTTCTGGATCCACTTGCCGTGTGGCTTGATCGTCATCGGACTTGGCGTATGGCTAAGTGCAAAACCATGGCAATGGGCAGCGATCGCCATGGCGATTGGAATCGTCCTCGTCGCGGAGATGCTTAACTCCGCAATCGAGTTACTCGTCAAAGCAGTTCATCCGGCGCAGCATCCACTCGTCGGCCGCGCCCTTGATGTTTCGGCCGGGGCAGTCCTGCTCGCGGCACTCACCGCGACGGGAATCGGCGTTGCCGCCTTCGGACCGGATCTTTTTCTTGTCGCTTTCGGTCACGAAGAGATTCCAACCACCGGTCACCAGTAGGGTGCTCGTCCTTGTGGTACGAACCGGACACAGCGAAAAACGCTGATGTCCGAATCGAATCGCTGGAACACTAGAGCGAGCTACTGCTGCACGGGAACTTGAGGTTGTTCGCCGAACATCATCATCATCATGGGAACCTGTTGCCCGCCAGCGTTGTAGGTGTAGCTCGCGTTGAGTGCACGTTCGATCCGTTCTTTACTTTCGGCAAGATGAGCGGACGTGTAGGCGTCCATCTTATCGCCACAACGATTGAGAGTCTTTTCGATGCGAGTGGCAAGTGATCGCAATTGCTGACGTGCCAAGTTGCTAATGGGCTTGTACGCAGCGGTGTCATCAGATTGCTCGAGGACCAAGTCGATCAAACGCTGGAGGTGCTCGCGTTGCAGGTTGCGTCGCAATGAGCTAACCATTGGCTTGCGATCGTTCCGCCCCTCAGGACATTCCATCTCCAGCTCTTGCCATGCCGCCTTGTTGATCGTTTCGAGCAATTCAGGCAGCGTCAACGCGTCTTGATCTTCGGGGAGACGCAATTCATTGTCATAGACGCGACGAAGTGTCGTCGGATTCATTAGCTGAGTCAGTGCCGATGCTTGAACACCGAGCACACGATCATGAATTGGCCAAGTTGCTTCGTTGGACATTGCGATGACACCGTCACCGTCGAGCCACTTGTCGACGCTCATTCGCTCAAGCAATTTCGGTGTCAAACCGTACGCCTCATCGACAAACGTAGTCTTGATTACAAATTCCAGTGCGGCGCGTTGCTGTTTCGCCGGCACAACTTCGACTGGAGCACGATCGCCGGGGTCGCCCTTCTTGTCACGATTGACAAACGCACCACCGACCCAGTTGGCCATCATGCTCACGCTACGAGTTTGCAAACCCAGGGTGAGTTCGTAACCGCGTCGCGCTTTGCCCCAGCTATCGCCGTCTTTAACAAACTTCTCCAGGATTCGCTTGCGGTACACTTCGACCAACTTCATTTGCTCGGTTGCATAATCGAGCGGATCGGACGTGAAGTCATACCGGCGAGCCAACGGGTCTGGGCCGCTGGTGTCTTCGTCCGTCGCGAACTGAAGTTCTGGTTCGCTGCATCTCTTGAGGATCTCAGGCAACTTCTTTTCGTCGAATGTGTAGCCGTACTCAATCGCCCAGAAGTCATACGGACCGATGTCAATCATGGCATAGTCACCTTGGACGTCACCCGCTTCGAAGCGATAGTTGATCGGTGTGTAATCCATCACCGAGGCGGTGAATGGCTTGATTCCCTTGACCTTGCTGCTGTTGATATCAGCGAACGAGTGCAGTGCGGATGCTTTGAAGTTGTGTCGAAGGCCGAGCGTATGTCCGACTTCGTGTGCGACCAAATCGGCGAGCAGCGGCCCGACAAACCACTCCGGCATCCCGTCAACGAGGTCGGTTTTGTCGGTGAGTTTCGTCTCAGCTGGATCGTCACTCTTCTTTTCAGCGTCGTTCTTCTCAGCGTCTTCCTTGGGTTCTTCTTTTTTCTCTTCTTCTTTAGCTGGCTCATCTTCCTTGTCGTCAGTTGAATTTGCCTGCTTCGCTTTTTCTTCTTCCAACTTTTTCTTTTTCTCCGCTTCGACTTCGTCTTCGGCCAACAAAGTGAGCGCCCAGTTCATGCGCGCCAGTGCTAAATCCATGTTCCGTCCACTTGCAGCCATACAGAGGCCATTCTTTTGGCTCACTTGGCCGTAAAGCCCATCGAACTCGTCGTCACCAATCAGTGCTGAATCAGCACCGGCCATGGAATAACCAGCCATCGGTTTTTGCGACTGAATCGCCGTGCGATTTCGTCGGGCATTCGCCTCAGCGGGCGGTGCCATCCGAACGCGTGGGTCCCAGCTCGGGTGGGTGCCAAGCCAGGCCAGTGTTTCGGGGCTGAAACCTTCCATGGCCAATTGAGGCATCAAGTCGTGGTAGTTGAAATTGAAGTGACGGATCCATCCATCGGTCAGGATGATGTCCGCGTCAAGGATTTGTCCTGTCTCAGGATGAACGCGGCTTGGTCCGATGGCAGTGCCGATGTCATTGTTGAGCCAACGGACAAAGTTGTAACGAACGTCTTCAGGATCTTTTTCCATGTGCGCACCGCTTTGTGCGTCTTGATACTCGATCACGACCGCATCGATGATGCCGATTTTCTCGTACGCTTTGTTCCAATAGTCGACCCCAGCTTTGATCCAACGTCGATAGCGGACTGGCGTGGTGTGTTCAACGTAAAAGCGAATCGGCTCTTTGGGTGGGCTCAGCTTCAAATTCGCATCGCGTTTTTCCAGATGCCAGCGATTGATGTAGCGGACCCGCGTGTCATCGTCTTCGTACTTGCTCAAGTCCGAGAAGGAAGTCGTGAAGTAACCAATTCGCTCGTCCGCAGCGCGAGGCTTGAAGCCTGCGGTTGTCGGCTTCACTTCGCTGAACGAATAGTGAATCGTTTGGAGCTTGCCTCGCAGAGCCACGATCTCGAATGCAATTTCGACGTTCTCGGGGAATACTTTTGCGGACTGGATCGAGAACAAACGCGGGTTGGACACTCGTACGGACGAGCCGAAGAAATCAGTCGCGTGACCGACGAGCAGGTCATCCAAATCAACCACGGGTCCGCCAGTCGGCCCCATCGCAAGGATCGGCACGTCTAACAACACGCGGTCCGTGAAGAGTCGCTTGACCGATGCCTTGGATTCGTCATCGCCCGTGGCACGAGTCTCAAGATTCGGCGCGATCAGTGCGAGTCGGTTGTCATAGCGGCGCCATTCAACGACCCACTCACCAGCCTGCAGACCGGCATAGAGGTCGCCGCTACTGACGGTAAGCGCGACGAAATAGCGTTTGCCGGCAAAGTTTTTGGGAAGTTCGCCAATGAGCTGGCCGTCTTTGTCACGTTTCCAAACGCTGAATAAACCCTTACTCTCGCCTTGATCGTTGACTGAGACTTGTGTGTAGCCTTCAGAAACCTTGTCGAAGGTGGGAAGTTCAGCTCCCTGGGCCTGCGAAACGCCAATCCAAACTAGGCAAGCCAAAGAGATGGCTGGTGCAAACAGTCGTGACATGTATTTCATTCCGAGCACTTTTTGAGTTCGAAAGGTTGAGGTAGGTTTCGAGGCAAGTTGGGGAAAGCGGGCGAGCGTTCCAAGTCAGGATTTGGCTAAGTCAGGGCTTTGGCCAGATAAGGATAGGTTACGCAGCGGCGCAAACGCTGCGGGGTTTGGCAATCTTGTCGCCATCTCGTGGCCTACTTATCTTTTTTAGTCTTTGAAACTATCCCGTATCGGCAAAATTTTATTCAGGCAATCGGCCGATCCAGACAGCCTAATTGTCACAGTTGGACTTCGTTTCGCGTCATACCACCGAAAAAGTATTACGCAATTGATGATGCGCAAGTGCGACCCTCTTTACCGTTTTATACGATAAAACTCTCGAAATCCAAACAAACCTCGACAAAGTTCAGCGGTTTCCCTTTATGGCGTCCACCCAGCACACTCCCAATGGCCCAGCGGCTCGAACCAGTACTTTGTAATCGACGGGCACTACATTGACGCTTTTGGCCAATGGATCGACAATTAGTTGGACGACGGGGATCAACGTTTCGACTCGAAGTGCCTTTCGCATACGTTCGTTCCAAATCGATTTGCTCGTTTTCGACTTCAACAAACTCCTAATAGCCCACGTTTTTCCACATGAATCCGTTGCAACAGCAAGACCCGCAAGTTTGGAAAGCGATCTCTGCCGAAGCCACCCGTCAGCAGGACGGCCTGGAAATGATCGCGAGTGAGAACTACACGAGCCTTGCCGTGATGCAGGCGGCGGGTAGCGTGCTAACGAACAAGTACGCTGAGGGTTACCCCGGCAAGCGATACTACGGTGGTTGCGAGCACGTGGACGTTGTTGAATCGTTAGCCATCGAACGAGCCAAGGAATTATTTGGGGCCGAGGCTGCAAACGTCCAACCACACAGTGGCTCCCAGGCAAATACGGCTGTCTATCTTGCGGCTCTCGAAGTCGGTGATACGGTACTTGGCCTTGATTTGGCACAAGGTGGACACTTGACTCACGGTATGAAGCTGAACATCAGCGGCCGGCTCTATAACTTCATCAGCTACGGCGTCGACGCCAAGCACCATCGTCTGGATTTTGACCAGATCGCGAAGCTTGCTCGCGAACACAAGCCGAAGATGATCGTGGCCGGTGCCAGCGCCTATCCTCGCGAGATCCCTCACGATCGCTTCGCCGAAATCGCTAAAGAAGTTGGTGCGCTCTTGATGGTGGACATGGCTCACTACGCCGGTCTTGTCGCCGCTGGGATTCATAACAGCCCGATTCCGTATGCGGACTACGTCACTACGACGACGCACAAGACACTCCGCGGACCTCGCGGCGGATTGATCCTTTGCAAAGAGGAGAGTCTCAAACTTATCAATCGCAACGTGTTCCCTGGGACTCAGGGCGGTCCGCTCATGCACGTGATCGCTGGCAAGGCCGTTTGTTTCGGTGAAGCGCTCACAGATGACTTCAAAGCGTACGGACGAGCCGTCGTTGAAAACGCCAAAACGCTCGCGGAAACGCTACTCACATCGGGGCTGTCGCTTGTCAGCGGCGGTACAGATAACCACCTGATGCTTGTTGACGTCAACGCGGTTGGACTGGGCGGCAAGAAAGCCGAAGCGGTGCTAGATGCCTGTGGAATCACGGTAAACATGAATATGATCCCGTTTGACACTCGCAAGCCGGTCGATCCTTCAGGCATTCGAATCGGCACGCCAGCACTGACAACCCGAGGCATGGGCGTTGAAGAAATGCGACGCGTTGGTGGTTGGATCCACGAGGCGCTGACTCATGCCGATGACGAGACAGTTCACACCAATATTCGCGGCCAAATCCGCGAGCTTTGCGATAGCTTTCCTGTGCCGGCCGGTCGTTTAGCGACGGCAGGCGCTTGCTAGAGTCGAAAGCATTTGTACTAAGGCGTCGAAACCTACTCGATGCCACCCTCTGTCTAAGTCGATCGTCTCACACCTCTATCTCTGTTCTGGTTATACGAACCATGCACCGCATCTTGATCGCTGATGACAACGCCGCCAATCGCGAGTTGATTGAAGCCTATCTGGTGAACATTGATTGTGAGCTAGAAACCGCCATCGACGGCAAGGACACGCTAGACAAGATTGACTCGTTCAAGCCGGATTTGGTGCTCTTGGACGTGATGATGCCCAAGCTCAGCGGCTTTGAAGTGTGCAAAAAGATCAAGGATGATCCGCAGACGCGGCGAGTGATGGTGTTGATGGTTACCGCTCTGAATGAATTGGGTGATCATGAACGAGCGGTCCAGTCGGGTACGGACGATTTCCTCAGCAAACCGGTGAATAAGATCGAGCTCGTCAAACGTGTCGAGAACATGCTGAAGCTGAAGGGCACCCAAGACGAGCTTGAGCGGCTCCGTCAATACATCCAGCAAATGGAAGATCAGCAATCCGCCCGGCGAGCTGATTAAACTCTTCCGATCTAATCATCTTCGGGCATCGGTTTGCCCTTGGTTTCGGGCAAGAAAAATACGATGACCAGTCCGCCGATGAAGACGAGGCTGACCCAGCTCGTCGCATCTCGAAACGCAGACAGCCGAGCAGCTGCTTTCGCGGCAGCGTCAGCCGTTTCCGGAAGTCGAGCAATCGCCGACTCGCCAAGTCTTTGCTGGAGCAACCCCAACGTGAACGGGCCCGTCGCCGCCAAGAATCGGCCGACGTTGTAACAAAAGCTTGTGCCGGTACTGCGCAATCGAGTTGGAAACAACTCGGGAAGGTACATCGCGAACCCAGCAAAGAGCGCCAACTGGAAGAATCCCATCAGACCACTCATCCACAATTGGTCCACGCCTTGGAACATCCGGAAGTAAAGGTTGGTTGCGACGAATGCGCCAATGAACGCCACCACGAAAGCGAATCTGCGTCCGGTACGCTGGGCCAACCACGCAAAGGCCAACATGCCAAAGAACGCGCCCACGTTTTGGATGATGCTGTTGAGTCCCTTGTAATGAGCTGATTGACTTGCGATTTCTACATCACTGAGCCCCTTCGCTTGGAGTGACGTCTTGATCACGTCGCCCACCAACTCCGGCGCAAAGAACCCGATGCCCCACAAGCCAATGACACCGGCGATGCAAAGCATCATCCCCAACAATGCTGGTTTGCGCCAACGTCCTGGACCAAGAAGCGAGACATACGAGCCGAACTTGGCGCCGGAGAGTCGACCCGCCTCACGTGCCTTGACCCACTTCTCGGGCTCCTTGAGTCGCAACTGAATGAACACACACAAGAAAGCTGGAATGGATCCCGCCAAGAACGCAATTTTCCAAGCTTGATCGCCAGTGATTTGGCCGCTCGAAATCAGCGTCCCCATCCCCATGCTGATCAAACCTGCCGTTACGTTGCCCACCGCAGACAAGGCTTGCAGGACACCAAGGGCCCACGGGCGGGCAGTATCGGGCAAGGTATCGGCAATCAGAGCTACCGCGAGACCGAATACACCGCCGACTCCAAGTCCAGTGATAAAGCGGTAGATCGCAAAATCGAGCCAAGACGTGGAGAGTGCCGACAAGCCAGTGAACACTGAATAAAGAAGCACCGTGATGGTTAACGTTTTTGCGCGTCCGATTCGGTCACCCACGGAGCCGAAGATCAATCCGCCCGTTGCCCAGCCAGCAACAAAGATGGATGTCGCATAGCCACCATAGGTTTTGACGTCCTTGCCGTCTTCCAACAGATTGGTGAGGGCGGTGTCGCGAAACAGAATGAAAATCTGTTGATCGAGGCAATCAAACAACCACGCCAGTGCCGCCATCGAAAAGACGAACCAGTGATAACTGTTGAGCTGCTTCCACCAGGGACGCGTATCGATCATTGAGGTTTCAGCGCTAGAAAGCGTGGTCATGGAAGAAGCCATGTTGGTGGGGAAGGAGCAAAAAGCACCACGGATGCGGATTGCCTACAAATGTGGCGGTCCGAGTGATTGAAAACAAGATAGCGTGAAAGGATTAACGTGGGTCACGCAAGAGAAGATGCGGTCACTGAACCTGTCAGCGCTACTTGCTTGCAGCTTCCGCTCTTGAGCCGGGAACGATCGGCATTGGAGGACTATGGTCATTGAGATCGAGAATCGTCGTGATCGCGTCGATCATTTGGTCCAAACGGAACGGCTTCGAAAGAAGCGCCTTCGCGGGCAGCCCATTTTGGCGAGCTTTCACAATCGAATGGCCTGGGTCGTAACCGAAACCCTTCATGAGCACCATCGGCACCCGATCCATCATGTCACCTAGACGCAACATTAATTGGTAGCCACTGTAATCGGGCAATCGAATGTCGCTGATGATCACGTCATAGCTATGCGCGCCGCCACTTCCGCGAACCATCAAGACCGCTTCTTCGCCTTTATGAGCCGTTTCGACAATACAGTTGTATCGTTCGAGCAACTGGTGGGCGTCTTCGCGTACTTGGTTATCCGCGTCCACGACAAGAATCCGTTTGCCACGAAGACGCGCGTGGTGCGGTGATTGGACGCCGACGGGAACAGCCTCAAGCGGCGTCATCCGTTGGCCGATTTGCTGGATCGTCTGCTTGATGTGCCGAGTGTTTTGCAGGATTCGCCGCAATCGATCCATCACTTCCGGGCTGTGACCGATGTAGCCTTCCATGACACTTACGGCATCGTTGAGGATCTCGTCCACGGGCATCGCGACTGCACTGTGGATTGCGTCACAACTCTGTAACGCAGTATTGGCTTTCTGGGCCACGAGTAATTCGAGAGTGTTCAGTGCGAATGCGACGTCGCGAGCAAAAATCTCGAGGAACTGGAGGTCGCTATCGCTAAACGCCGAAGGCTCTGGGCTTTCGACGTTGATTGTGCCCAACACTTGGTCATGCAGAATCAACGGCACGGTGAGTGAACTGCGAGCGTTGACGACGCCGGGAATGAAGAGTGGATCGTTGATCACGTCCTGACAGACATAGCTCATTCCACTCGCAGCAACGTAGCCTGTGATCCCATTGCCTTGCGGGTGTGCAAACAGCTGGCGATCCGCAGCTTCCTGGTCGATGCCGACGCTTAACAAGGGGACCAGGTTACCCGTCGCGTGTTCAAGCAACCGGATTTCGATCACTTCAAAGTTGAGCAAATCGCTCAGGTAGTGTCTTATGTTCTCTTTGAGCAGCTCAATTCGCTCATCAACTTCCATCATGAAGATTTCAGTCGGGCGAAGATCCGCCAACTCGCGTCCGGCTTGGTGGATCGCAGCAAGCTTTTGCTGCTGGAGAATTTCGGCGGTGATATCGCTTACGGTGACGATTAAATGGCGAGTTTCGTCGGGATAGACAATGGGAGCGGCGTGAACTTGAAAGTACCGGTTATCCACACTGTGTAGTGTGCTATTACTCTCGTCGCCTGTCGCAAGTGCAGTGTGAAATGGACAGTAATCGGGACCCATAATTTCAGGGTTTGAGAGCAGATCATAAAAACTCATGCCGACAGCCAGTTCTTCGCCGCGTCCAGCCCAGTGAAGCAATCGACGGTTTGCCCACAGCACTTGGACGTGCTCGTCAAGCAGCGCGACGCCTTCGGGCATGTCTCGAAGCATGGCCCCGCTTTGCAAAATGCCATGCAATTCACTGATTTGGGGCAGAAAATCGCGGCTCACCCAAATCCCGTCTACCGTGATCTCGTTGGCAACGTCTTTGCTGTTCCCAGCCTTCGTTGCGGTGTCACGCAACAGACCGATAGCCTCTTCAGCCGATTGGACGACCAAAAGTTCGCTAGCGTCAGCCTGAGTCAATATAGCGTCGGGCGTACCCACGCAAACAATACGGTGCTGCACGTTTGCTACGCCAATCGCTTTCTGAGGTGACGGATTCACCAGCATTCTCCCACCACGAGACAAATTTTGTGAACGCGTATCGACGACCTGGAATGACTGGAAGCCACTAATCGAACAAAGCTGAGTGACCCTCGGACCTTCCCTACTTCATCATGATAGGAAACGGAAAGGATTCTGTCACAAGGCAAATTCGACGGAAAAGCCGAACACAGCCATAAACTTTATATCGAACGGTCCACGCTCTCAGGTTCACAAGGAAATCAATTGTTGCCCGTGAGACTACGCGAGGCCTCGCTCAAAGAACCGCAACCGGGGCGCAAATAAATGGCTATTCGTGGGGAAAAAGTCGTCGTTTCTACGCGAAATCTATATGAAATGCGATCTCTTCACCAAAATCCCGTTGCCTGCTCACGCCGTTCCCAGACCGGCACCTCATGAATGAGCGGTCAGATTTTTCTTGCGTTTTTTTACCGGATTCAACCCCTTTGTGAACCCAAACCGACTCCGCAAATAAATTCGGTGCGGTTGGCCACAATTCATTTCCGCAGTTCACTTAAGTGGAGCGAAACACCCAGTCGAGCCCGGTTGCTACTGATTCACCAGGTGTCAATACCGATCGGACTCGCAATCGGCAAAAACTGCCCTATTTTCCCTGATTGCGCAATCAGAATTGTTGACATACATGCTCAAGTGTCTACATTCTCAAGACCTGGGTATTCGGTCCTGGGGATGACGCAGCCGTTCAAGCTAACTCGTTTTTCAACTTCTGCCTCACTGGCTGTGAGACGTTTCGAAGGGTTTCTAGTGATGAAAGCACAAATGTTAAAGTATCTGCTTGGAGTGTGCGCGACGTTCGTGTTCGCCGCAAATGTTCAAGCTGGTTGCGGAGAGTGCGGTGGCTGCGCGAGCGGGTCCGGCTGTGCCTCCGAGGGTAGCGGAATGTACGGCGGTGGCATGGCCAGCGCTGGTTCCGTAATGTCTGACGCAGGAGCCTGCGGGCCAACCGTGTCTTATCAGACTCAGACTGTCATGCGTCCGCAAATGACGACTGAAACTCGAATGGTTCCCGCGACGACTTATCAGCGTCAGACCCAGACCCGTATGCGTAACGTGACGCGTCGTGTTGCCAAGGTTCAAACCCGTCAACAGACCTACACCGTCAACGTTCCACAAACCCAGTACCGCGACGAAACATACAGCGTCCAAGTATGCGTGCCGTACACACAAGAAGTCCCTTACACGGTTCAGGTACCGGTAACGACCCAGGTTGAGCAAGCTTACACGGTTCAAGTCCCAGTGACTGAGCAGCAAACTCAGTCGTACACGGTTCAGGTTCCTTACACAGAAACCATGACCCAGTCGTACACGGTGACTGTTCCTTACACTGAGCAAGTCGAGCAGTCGTACACGGTTCAAGTGCCAGTTCAAATGACTCGTGAAGAATCCTACCAAGTCTCGGTGCCTTACACCGAAACACGTGAAGAGTCTTACACCGTCACTGTGCCTAAGACCGAAATGACGACCCAGACTTACCAAGTCAGTGTTCCTTACACAGAAACAGTAACTCAGACATACACTGAGCAAGTTCCTTACCAAGAAACCATGACCCAGACTTATTCGGTCAGCGTTCCTTACACAGAAACTCAAGAAGTTCCTTACACGGTGACAGTTCCTTACACCGAGCAAGTCGAACAAAGCTACTCGGTACAGGTTCCGTACACCGAGATGGTTGACCAAAGCTACACGGTACAAGTTCCTGTTCAAGAAACTCGTACTGCTTATCGCAACGTCACCAAGTGCGTTCCAGTAACGTCGATGACGACAGTGACCAAGGACCTTGGCAGCTATCAGTGCCAGATGGTTGAAGTCGCTGGATCGGCTGGCAGCGGATCGATGGGTGGCGGCGTTGTCGGTGGCTCAGGCTGCGGATGTGCTGCACCAGCTCCAAGCTGTGGCGGCTGCGGAAGCTGCGGCGGATGTGCTTCAGCGTGTGGTGGTTGTGGAAGCGGTTGTGGCGATGCAGGTAGCTCCTCTGGTGCGATGGCGTCGGGTGCTAGCTGTGGTCCAACCTACACCTACAAGCAAGTCTATGTGCCAAACCTCGTGACGGAAGAAGTTCCTACCACGTCGTATCAGCAACAAACGACTCAAGAAGCGTACAACTACACGGTCACGAACTACACGAGCCAAACTCAAGTTCGCCAAGTTCCTGTTCAACGTTGCCGCACTGAGTCGCGTACTCGTATGGTCAGCGTCACGAAGTACAACACGGAACAACGCAGCCGTACGGTTACCGTTTCGAAGTGCCGCACCGAAGAGCGTACTCGCGACTACCAAGTCACCAAGTACCGCACGGAGACCAAGACTCGCGAAGTTCCAGTGACCAAGACTCGTATGGAAGACCGTACTCGCGAAGTACCGGTGACCAGCATGACGACTGAGACTCGTACACGTAGCGTTCCAGTTTACTTGACTCGTATGGAAACTCGTACTCGTACAGTTCCTTACACTGTCATGAACACAGAGAATCGTACTCGTACGGTTTCGGTACAACGTACTCGCACTGAAGAACGTACTCGCGAATACCAAGTCACGAAGATGCGCAGCGAAGATCGCACTCGTACCATTCCCGTCACTCGCATGACGATGGAAACTCGTACTCGTATGGTTCCGCAAACGACCTACAGCACTGAGACTCGTACTCGTACGGTTCAAGCGACCCGTATGGAAACTCAGCAACGTAGCCGTCAAGTGGCTTACACCGTTAACGTTCCACAAACTCGCACTCGTACTTACAACGTGACTGTTTATGAAAACATCACTGAGCAAGTGCCAGAAACCTACACGGTTTGCGTGCCAGTTCAAACGATGCGTGCTGTTCAAGTGAAGGTCTGTAAGCAAGTTCCAACCACTGTGACCGTACCGGTTTACAGTGCTCCGGCTACTTACAGTGCTCCCAGCTACAGTGCACCCATGATGGAAGGTTCGATCATGAGCGAAGGCGTCATGATGGAATCGGCTCCAGTTATGCAAACTGGTGCTGGCTGCACAAACTGCGGCAACTAGTGCTAAGTAACTGACAGATCACCTTGGTGGTCTGGCAACGATACCCTTCAAGCGTCCGTTGTGGCGTGAGATTTAGGCCTCGAAGAAGTTCGCTTCTTCGAGGTCTTTTTTTTGATTGCCGCCGAGTTTTTTTGATGCCACCCAATTTCAGTTCCACCCAATTTCAGTTGTTGCCCAAGACTTGACTGGGGTTGTTTCGTAGGATGATCCTTTCGCATCATCCACTCAACACGGCGGAGCCAATTCCATGCAGCACGTTGACGTCAAAGTTCATGACTGTGTCGCGACGATCCTGATGGATCGCCCTCTCAAGCGAAATTCGCTCAGCCCTCTTCTAATCGAGGATCTGATCCTCGCCTTTTCCGACGTTCACCAGGAAAAACGCGTGCGAGGTGTTGTCTTGACGGGCGCCGGTGAGCACTTCTGCAGTGGCGTGGATCTTGAGACGTTTGCCGAGATCACTGAGATGACCGCGACCGACGGGATGCAGCAATGGTTCGAGCATTGGAATCGGCTGACAGAACTTTTTGAAACAATGCTGCGATTCCCGAAACCAATCGTTGCCGCTGTCGATGGCTCAGCCATCGGTACAGGCTTCGGGCTGGTGATGGCGTGTGACCTTGTCGTGGCATCGACAAACGCTCGGTTCTCGATCCAGGCAGTCCGTCGTGGGCTCGTCGACGGTGCAACCGCAGCACTCGTCCACTTTCGGCTCGGGGGCGCCGTCGCCGCAAGAATGCTGATCGCGGGTGATGAGCTAGATGCCGATGAACTGCATCGCATGGGCGGTTGCTCCAAGCCAACCCATCCGGACCTGCTGTGGGTCGCGGCGGCCGACCGCGTTCGCAAGTGTGCCGAAGGCTCAGCAGAAGCAATCCAAGCAACCAAGCGTGTTTTGAACGAGGGCATCGGCGAGCATTTGCTGACGCAACTTGCCGCAGGCGCCGCAGGCAGTGCGACGCTTTGCACGACCGAGGCTGCTAGCGAGGGAGTTCGAGCATTCCTCGAAAAACGCCCGCCCAAGTGGCCGTAAAGCCAACTACCGTTTCAGGTAATCCATCCGTCCGCCCAGCTCACTGTTTTTTGCGGGTGTAAAGCCGAAGTGAATCTGCGCGGGATCAATCCTCCATTTTCCGCTTTCAAGTCCATCAACAAATACGGCCACATTCATCGTTTGCAGTGCTTCCGGCTCGCTGTTGGCTTCTTTTATAGCCCGATAGAGTGTCGCGCGAGGGTCCAGACCACTCACTAAAGCAAGACTCTCGGCCGCCCGAGCCGAAACCAACGGCTCTTCGTCAGCACATCGACGGCGCAGGTCATCCTCCAACGACGCAGCTGCTTTTCCAAAGCAACCACAAACGATCGTGGCCCAATAACGTTGCCAAGGGTCCTCGCTCTTCAACGCATCGCGTAGCGGCAGTCGGACAACACCAAAGAGCTCAAGTGCCAAGTTCGCAGTATCGATGAACTCCGCAATTCGATTTGCATTTTTCTTGCCAAACGCCACTGGATCTGGCATCGCTTCTTCATAGAGAACTGCCTCGGGAAAGAAGCTCAGATCGGGCATGGCCTTGAGTCGCTCGGTCAATCGCTCACGAAGACGAGCCAGCACATCACGGAAAGCGGGATCCGAAGCAAGATTCATTGTCTCGTGCGGGTCCGTGCTCAAATCAAATAGCGATTCGACGGCTTTGGGCTCGAAGAAGGCCATTTGCACTGGATTGAGCTGGCCTGCCTGGGCAAGCTCCCGCCATTGCTGGTATGCCGGCATGAGATAGCGGTAGTTATTATGAAGCCCGTCCGGCAAGAACGCCTCGAAGTTGCGATGATACTTCCAGTTGCCTTGCCGGAGCGATCGCACCAACTCGTATTTCTCATCAAAACGATCGGCATATCCCAAGGCCTCGCTCCGCGAATCGACTTCGGCCGAGTTGACACCGGCGCCCAAGAACGGCGTTCCGTCCACATTCTCAGGGACTTTCACGCCCGCCAAATGAAGCACGGTGGGTCCAAAGTCCACAAACTCGACAAATCCCTCGGTGCGGCTTCCCAGTTCCCGCTTGGCCAATTCTTGAAATCGGTCTGGCACGCGGATTACGAGCGGAACGTGTAACCCAGACTCGTATAGATAGCCTTTGGATCTCGGCAGCACGCCTCCGTGGTCACCGAAGTAGAAGACAAATGTGTTCTCCAGTTCACCGGCCTGGCGAAGTTCCTCGATGACGTCACCAACGTGCCCATCAATCATCTGCATCCGGTCGTGATAGCGAGCTCGGGTTTGTCGAAAGAGTGGTGTGTCGGGGAAGTACGGCTGCAAACGCACCTGTTCCGGGTCTGTTTCCGTTTTGTGCTTCGACAGCGATAGATCGACATGCAACGAACTTTCATGGGAATCCCCAAATGTCACCACGTGAAAAAAGGACGTCGACGTCGTGGGGCGATTTTTCCAACTCGCTTGCTTGCTCGACATATCCCAAGGCCGCTCGGCAACGGCGTTGTAATCTTCCTTGTTGTTGTTCGTTGTGTAATAACCCGCCCGCTTTAGAAAGGTCGGGAACATCTCCAACCCCGCTGGCAACGAGGCTGCTTTGCTGCGCCGATGAAATTGGGTTCCAATCCGCGGTGCATAACAAGCGGTAATGAGAGTTGTTCGAGCGACACTACAAACTGGGGCACACGAAAATGCCCGATCAAACGTGATTCCGTGGGATGCCATCGCCTCGACGTTCGGAGCCGGAGCACCATCGGAATCAAAATGCCGCAGGTAGTGCTTTGAATTATCCTCCGACATGATCCACACGAAATTGGGACGAGTCGGCGGGGTGCCTGGGTTCGAGTCTTGTGCTTGAGCGTGACGAATTGGTGATAACGCAACCACAGACATCGAAAAAGCAAAGAGCACGCGGTAAGCTGGCGTGATCGCTTTTCTCGACTCACCATCACGCGTTGTCGGGGAAATCGGATGGAGCGAATGCATGATGTCGACGATTCAACTAAGAGGAAACAAACCGGTGCCGAAAAACCACATCGAGTATAGACGATCATCCGTTAGCTCTCGTTTTAGTACAGCTGGGTGGCTAACGCTACTTTCGCTGACCACCGTTTGCGTCACATCGGCAATTGCCCAAGAGAATCCGCATCCCACAAACGTCGCAGAATCGCCCGCTAAAGAACCACCGCCATTGTCACTTGAAAGCCTCTTTCACCCGGAGCAAAAATTTGACTACGACGGCAAAGTTCCCTCGACGCATTGGCTCGACGACACGTCACCTGTGTTGCTCCTTCGTCGCGATGATGGATGGAAGCAAGTCGATCTGGACTCCGGCAAAGAATCGGAATCCGAGGTCGCCAAGAAACTCGCCGAGAACCTTGCATCCCTCGAAGGTGTCGACGAGAAGCTATCCGTTTCGGCCGCTAACAGTGCCATCGCGTCGCTCAAGAAAACGTCCGACCCCGTGCTTGTGCGATTAGAAAAATCGCTCGCGATCGTTTCGATTTCCTCACCGGCCAAGCGATTGACCCAAGACGCTTCGAAATGGGGCAACACGACACTGGATCCTACGGGCCGCCGCGTCGCCTACACTCAAGACGGGGATCTGTTTCTTGTCGACATCGCAACGGGACGGTCCATGCGATTGACGCAAGACGATTCGGATACCCTGCTCGACGGCGTTCTCGATTGGACCTACCAAGAAGAGATATTCGGTCGTGGCAACTTTTGTGGATTCTGGTTCAGCCCCGATGGTGAATCGCTCGCGATGCTGAGAATCGATACAAGCGGTGTCGAGCCCTACATCCTTGGATCGAGCGAGGCGCCGCGTGGCAAAGCGGATACAACTCGATACCCGAAAGCGGGTGATCCGATTCCCCACGCTTCACTCGTTCTTTGGAATCTGTCGCGATTTGAACAAGGAACCGTTCCTCCACCGCAAACGATCGAGCAATCCACGGATACGAACGAGCGAATCGTCACCGGCGTTTGGTGGCATCCCCATCGACGACGATTGATGTACTCCCTGAGCGATCGCGTCCAATCGTGGCGTGAGCTTCGCTACGTCGACAACGAGTTCGTCGGTGACGCCTCTGTCCAGTCCAAGTTGTTGCTACGAGAAGAAAGTCCCACATGGGTCGAACCGCCGGCGGAACCTGGCTTCTTATCCGATGGCGGTTTGATCTGGCGCAGCGAATTGCCCACAGGCAAATATCGGCTCTACCGCATCTCCTCGGACGGGTCTTCGGTGATTCCCATCACACCCGAAGATCTTTCTGTGCGAGATTTCTTTGTTTCACCGAACGGCAGTTTTTTGCTACTGACCGGCGACATCAAGACACGCACCGTTGAGCAGCACTTTTATCGCATCAACCTCCCTCCAACCGGCAAGACGTCGTCGGATGCAATCGATTTACAAAACTTGACATCCACTGCTGGCTGGCACGGTGTGTCCAATAGCCCCGCAGGTGATTACTTCGTCGACGTCCACAGCGACTGCATGACTCCGCCGACTGTGTCGCTGGGATCAACCGACCCGGCATCAACGCTGAGTGTGATTCTGCACCAATCGAAATTGACGCTTCCTCGCAAAATGAACGCACCGGAGTTCATCCGAATCACGACACCCGACGGGCTCGATTTCCCTGGCATGATCGTGCGTCCAAAAACAACTCAAGAAAACCCAAAACCGTTGGCTGTCGTAATCGAAACCTACGGAGGCCCTCAGGCACCCGTCGTCACCAACCGTTGGCCTGGCCCGCAAGCGTTGTATCGAGAGCTACTCGCTCGACAGGGAATCGCAACACTCGTGATCGACAACCGCAGCAGCGCAGGTCGCGGATTGGTTGACACCTGGTCAATCCACAAACGCTTCGGACAAATCGAACTTCAAGACTTGCTCACCAGCGTCGAATGGCTGAAACAGCAACCGTGGGTGGACAAGGATCGAATCGCGCTTCGCGGATGGAGCTACGGTGGATACCTGACGCTCTATGCACTCACACACAGCGACGTGTTCGCTGCCGGCATAGCAGGCGGCAGCGTCTCTGATTTTCGCGAGTACGATGCTTTCTACACCGAACGCTACATGGGATTGCCGAAAGATAACGTCGACGGATATTTGGGGACCGATGTTACCGCCGCAGCCGGAAAACTACATGGTCGCTTGCTCATGATCCACGGCGAGATCGATGACAACGTTCACCCGCTCGGCACGCTTCGCATGGCTAAAGCACTGCAACTCGAAGGCAAACCATTCGACCTGATGCTCTACCCTGGCAACGCCCACAGTGTCCACCACCCCAAACAAGTCTGGCACATGGTCAACTTAACTCACGAGTTTTTGATCGAATCGTTTAAGTAATGATTTCGCGCCGAATGGAGCCTCGGCCCGGCGAGACAATTCGCTCGATCCGGGGTTTAAGTTCTCGTGCCGCACTTTTTCCGCTATGCCGAGAGTTTAGAAACTATGAATGCATCGATCCTCCGGGCTGCCCGCCAGACCGCTTTTTGTACCTCCCTGTGGGCAGCAATCGTTGCTGGAAACTCACTATTGGCGGACGATTGGCCGCAATTTCTAGGTCCCAAGGGTGCTGGAAAGAGTCTCGAAGCGAAATTGCCACCCACAACTTGGAGCGATTCGGAGAACCTGAAATGGTCCGTCGAC
This sequence comes from Pirellulaceae bacterium, assembly GCA_041739875.1. GTDB lineage: Bacteria > Planctomycetota > Planctomycetia > Pirellulales > Pirellulaceae > JBBSJZ01. The sequence goes on along the minus strand of JBGSNA010000107.1, from coordinate 22,760 downwards.
CTTCCTGGTCGCGGCGTATCCAGCCCGATCGTGGTTGGCGATCGTGTCGTGGTAACTTGCTATAGCGGTTATGGAACCGGTGCAGCCGACGAGGCGATGGAGAACCTTGTTCGCCAAGTCGTGTGCGTCAATCGAGCGGACGGAAAGCTGCTTTGGTCCAAAGACTTCAAGTCCACACAACCCGAAGATCCGTATCGCCCACCAGGCGTCACTGCACACGGCTACGCGAGCCACACTCCGACAAGTGACGGTGAGCGAATCTATGCATTCTTTGGCAAGGGCGGCGTGATTGCACTCGACTTCGACGGCAATGAACTTTGGCAGACAAACGTGGGAACGGGTTCCGGGCCACAGCGTTGGGGCTCTGCCGCGAGTCCAGTCGTTCACGAGAACATGCTCATTGTCCCAGCAACGGAAGAATCCGAGGCCGTCATCGCGTTGGATAAAGCAACTGGCAAAGAAGTATGGCGAAGCGAAGCAGAGAGTTTTCAAGGCACGTGGAGCACACCTTCGGTGCTCTCCGCTGCGAACGCTGCGGGAGTGACCCAAACCGATATTGTGATTTCCGTACCCGGAGAAGTGTGGGGATTGAATCCTGAGACCGGCAAGCTTCGTTGGTACTCGCGAGGCACAACAGACAATTCAACCTCGGCGAGTCTGGTGCCGGGTGACGGCGTCGTTTACGCCACCGGGGGTCGAAGTGGTGATGCCGTCGCCGTGAAGCTTGGTGGCAAAGGAGATGTCAACGAATCAAACGTCGTGTGGGACGCCAACATTCCTGGTCGCTTTGCCACGCCCATTCTTCATGAGGGTCACTTGTACTCCTTCGCCAATGGTGTCGTTACCTGTTTCGATGCTGCAACGGGTGAACGAGTGAAGCAGCAACGACTTGGCGAAGGTCGCGAAGAGAGTGGTCGCGAAGAGGGGAGCGGCCAACGTGGTAGCGATTCAGGCGGCCAGCGTGGTGGCGGAGGCATGGGTAAACAAGATTATGCTTCACCGGTGCTCGCTGGAGACCAGCTTTATGTAACGACCAAGTCAGGTGCCGTCTATGTTTTGAAGGCGACACGCGATTTGGAGATCATCGCCACGAATCGGCTGAGTGATTCCACTGGTTTTGACGGTACGCCCGCAATCAGCAGTGGCGAGCTGTTTTTCCGCAGTGGTAGCAAGCTATATTGCGTTTCCCAATAGCAAACGGATTCTTGCGATCGACATGGTAGCGTTTAGGGTATCGAGAACGTAGAAAGTAAGTGGGACGAGCCGCTTTGGCTTAGCCCATTTGCGATCCCACGCCGAATTGAACGAATTGATGTTACCGCCCCAATGGAGTCGCACATACGCGAGGAGCGTGTTCTACCCAACGCTCGCTTGGAACTACCTGCTCGCTCGAGTCGTCAAGAGTCGCCGCTGGTGGGACCGAATCGATCCGCTTGTGATCGTCGGCGCCTATCCGTTTCGTCGTGATGTCGAAGGACTATACCTGGAGGGCGTTCGAGCCGTCGTCAATACATGCGAGGAGTATGTCGGTCCGATTGTCAATTACGAGCGACACGGTATCGAACAACTCCACATCCCAACAACGGATTTCACACACCCCCGTCTCAGTGACATTGAACTGGCGGTTGAATTTGTTCAGCGACATGTATCGTCGGGCAATAGTGTCTACATCCACTGCAAAGCCGGTCGGGCCCGCAGTGCAACGGTCGCCATTTGCTGGCTCATGAAGTACCGCAACTTGTCGATTAACGACGCCCAACAACGGCTGCTGGAGGCGCGACCGCACATCAATCCACGACTGACCGAGCGACCCGTAGTACGCCAATTCGCCGAATCGCTCTCGTCCAAAAAAACGGGGGAATAGGTCGCTCCAACGCAAAAAACTAGACGGGGCACCCACGGTGACGTTACGCTAGGTAGTTCCCGCCTCCCGCGAACCGCACGCGAACCATACGTCCCGCCCATGTCGCGAATCATGCTGCTCCTCTTTGCACTCTTCCTTGTACGTTCAAATGCCACCGCAATTGACTATGAATCGGAAATTAAGCCGTTGTTCGTGGAAAAATGCGGCGCCTGCCACGGTGTACTCCAACAGGAAGCCGGACTGAGACTTGACGCTGGCTCTTTCGTACGCCAAGGCAGCGACGATGGCAGCGTTCTCGATTTTGAACATCCTCGCCAAAGTCGTTTGGTCGAGCGAATCGCAACGACAGATCACAACCACCGGATGCCACCCGAGGGACAAGGCACTCCGCTCAGCAAACAACAAATCAACAAACTCATCGAGTGGATCGAATCGGGTGCCACGAGTCCAGCGGATGAGCCCATCATCGCTTCGCCACAAGAGCACTGGGCGTACCAACGACCGATCAAGCGGCCGCTTCCCCAGGCCAGCAAAACATCCGACTCAACCAATCCGATCGATGTCTGGATGGATGCCAAGTGGCAACAGGCCGGTTTGGTGCCTACGTTTCGAGCCAACCCCGCCAATCTCCTGCGGCGAATCTATCTGGACGTGACGGGGCTTCCACCAACGCTCGACCAACAAGACGCCGTGCTTGAAGATTCCGAGCTCGCAAATTGGAGCACGCTTGTCGATCAGTTGCTTGACGACCCTGCATATGGCGAAAAATGGGGTCGTCATTGGATGGATGTATGGCGATACAGCGACTGGGACGGATACAAGAACGAAGTCCGAGGCAGCCAACCTCACATTTGGCATTGGCGTGACTGGATCGTCGAATCGCTCAACGCGGATAAAGGCTACGACGCAATGGTCATCGAAATGTTAGCCGGTGATGAAATTGCGCCCGAAGACATGAACACACTTCGCGCAACGGGCTTTCTGGTTCGCAACTTTCACAAGAGCAACCGAGACATCTGGCTTGATGCGACGGTTGAGCACTCTGCGAAAGCTTTCTTGGGGATGACGATCGCTTGCGCACGTTGCCACGATCACAAGTACGATCCCATTTCACAGCAAGAGTACTACAACCTTCGAGCCGTCTTCGAACCGCATCGCGTTCGTACTGAACCTTTGCCTGGCCAGTCCGATACGAGCAAACAAGGTTTGCCTCGGGCTTATGATGCCGATTTGGATATCGAAACGTTTCTGTATGTTCAAGGGAATGAAAAGAATCCGGATAAGGCACATCCGCTTGAGCCTGGCGTACCAGCAATCATTGACACGACGTTCCAAGTGGATGCGATCCCGTTACCGACCGTCGCGTCACACCCGTTCATGCGAGATCACGTCGAAGCAGAAGAATTGACATTCATTCGCGAAGAACTCAAGAAAGCCCAGGATGCCATTGCGTCCGAGCCCGACGAACAATCAACTCCCATCGCCCGTCAAACACTCGTTCTAGCCAAAGCGAAACTGGACTCCGCTGAACGCCGCTGGGCAGCCACGAAAGCCAAGATACATTCCGAGTCAGCCTCCGCTAGTCTCGCCTCCCAAGCTGCCGACGCCGAGCGGTCATTTCAGTTCCAGCAAACGCTGCTGTCGGTCTTGAAACAACGTTCAGCCGTCTCGGCGGCAAACGAGTTACAGGAGACTGACGAAAAGAAAAAGAAACAATCCATCGATGCCGCCGAAAAGAAGCTAACCGAGTTGGAAAAGGAGCTGGTCGAAGCTTCCGTCCAACTCACGCAATCGGAAAATAACTTCACACCCGTTGGCACGAGCTATCCGACGACCAGCACCGGACGACGAACGGCGTTCGCCAAGTGGATCACACACCCCGACAATCCGCTCGCTGCGAGGGTCGCGATCAATCATCTGTGGATGCGTCACTTCGGCGAACCGCTTGTCGAGAATGTCTTTGATTTCGGATTGCGATCGAGTCGACCCGTGCATCATGAACTGCTCGATTGGCTAGCCGTCGAGTTCATGGAAAACCAATGGAGTATGAAGCACCTTCATCGGTTGATACTGAATTCACGCACCTATCAACTCGGTTCATCGCCTGAACAACTCGGTGATGCCGTGTTGCAACAAAATCTCAGCATTGACCCAGACAACGAATATTTTTGGCGAGCGAATGTACGGCGACTTGAGGCGGAGGTGGTTCGTGACAGTGTACTTGCGGTCGCCGGATCACTGGACCGAACGATGGGAGGTGCCGATATCGACTTTGAAGACGGCGAAAAAAATAATCGCCGGAGCTTGTACTTTCGACATGCCTATGAAAAGCAAATGCAAATGCTTGTGACGTTCGATGCTGCCAATCCGACGGACTGTTACCGCCGAACTGAAAGTATCATCCCCCAGCAAGCGTTGGCTCTAGCAAACAGCCCGCTCGCGATGGATCAATCACGCCTTCTCGCCCAACGAATCAGCGCTCAAGTAAGCGACGGCAATAGCTTTACCCACCTCGCATTCCGAATCACACTCGGTCGGCAAGCCACCGACAGTGAGTTGTCGACATGCAGTCAATTCTTGCAACAACAAACCGACTTGCTGGCGAATCAAACGTCATTGTCGCCTGTAGGAGTTGCTAAGACGACCGTGCAACCCGCGACGAATGCGGAATCGCGAGCCCGTGAGAATCTGATCCACGTCCTGATGAACCACAATGACTTTGTGACGCTGCGATGAAAACCAAACACACATCCGAACAAAACCGCTCCGTCAGCAATCAACATCGCCGCGGCTTCTTGCAAGATCTTGGCCTGGGGTTTGGCAGCGTCGCCCTTTCAAGTTTGCTGCAAACTGACACGATAGCGGCGACCGCTGTTCCTGCGATCGCGCCACGAGCAAAGAACGTCATTTGGTTGTTCATGATCGGCGGGGCTAGCCACATGGAGACGTTCGATCCCAAGCCTGCATTGACAAAGTTCGCCGGCAAGACGATCGATGAAACGCCTCACGGTGGTGTGCTCAAGTCACCTTATCTCGCTAACGAACGTGTCGTCGCTTTCGATCCCAACAACGGTTTCATTCGCAACGAAATCTATCCGTTGCAAGTTGGCTATGGTCCGCGAGGCAACAGCGGAATCGAAATTAGCGATTGGTTCCCACACTTGAGCGAATGCGCTGACGACCTGTGTCTTGTGCGATCCATGTGGACGGAGGACAGTAACCACGGGGCTCAGTTACAGTTCCATACGGGACGACATCGCGTCGACGGATTCTTTCCGACGATCGGATCATGGGCGACCTACGGGCTTGGATCGCTCAATGAGAATCTTCCACAGTTCGTGGTGATGGGAACGCCCGTCGCCGACTGTTGCGGTGGCCAGGAATGCCATCGAGCCAACTATCTCGGACCTCAGTTCGATGGAGTTCCACTGGATGTGGACTCCGACACGCCACTTCCGTACGCGTCACCGCCTGCGGGCGTTTTTCGCGAAGAGCAAGCGGGCGAATTCGAACTTCTTCGCCAACTCCATCAATTGTCGAGTGAGCAATTTCCGGATGATGAGTCGCTGCGTGCTCGAATTCGGTCGTACGAGTTGGCGTTTCGGATGCAAACGGCTGTTCCCGATGTCGTTCGCTTCGATCACGAGTCGGAGTTGACCCGTCGGCAATACGGGTTGGACCAAAAGGAAACGAAAGCGTTTGGCCAGCAAATGCTGACCGCTCGCCGCTTGGTGGAACGTGGAGTTCGATTCGTCCAGGTTTACCACGGCAGCAACGGTGGCGCCGGGCAATGGGACAGCCACACTGGACTCAAAGACAACCACAGCAAATTGTGTCAACAAACGGACCAACCGATTGCGGCGCTGCTCAAGGACTTGAAACAACGCGGACTATTGGACGAAACACTTGTGGTCTGGGCAACTGAGTTCGGCCGGACTCCGGGTGCTCAATCATCCAATGGCCGAGACCATCATCCCTATGGATTCAGTGTTTGGATGGCTGGTGGCGGTATCCGCGGGGGGATCACGCACGGCGCAACGGATGAACTGGGCTTTCATGCCGTCGAGGACCGTCATTATGTGACGGATATTCATGCCACACTGCTTCATCAGCTCGGGCTCGATCCACACCAACTTGTCGTCGAAGGACGCCAACGTTTGGAAAAAGACTTTGGACACGTCATTCACGACATCATCGCTTAGAACCCTCACTGAACGTCTTGCTGTTCGACGAAATTTGACAGTCGTGGGCTCGAGCGGCATAATCGCTTGTTCACTGAGCAGCCGCCTCGGTTTTTCATGGCCTGGGTGTGCTGTCAAAATAACCTCTTGTTGATCGTGTGACGAAAGCGCTGGGGCAGTTGATGGAACCTTCTCTCGAACCAGCCGGCGCCGATCCAGCTTGTGCGGATCCAGCGAGGACCGTGTTTGGGCGATCCGCTGCTGCGGATGCGACCTTGATGCTTTCGCTGTTGCCAGGCGTTGGACCACGAACGTTGGCAGCCTTGCTGGAACACTTTGAGACCGCTCAAAACGTATTGAAAGCGGCTGGGCCAGAGCTCGCATTGGTAACAGGCGTGGGCCCCAAGTTGATTCACACGATTCGCACAGCACACCATCATGTGGACATCGAGCGAATTATAAACGAATGCTCGCAACAGCAAATTAATATTGTTTGTGAGTCGGATGCGTCTTATCCGCATCGCTTGGATGATTTGCATGACACGCCTCCTGTGTTGTTTATACAGGGCGAAGTCACATCGCAAGATGAATTGGCGATTGCAATTGTCGGCACTCGCCACGCCACAACGTACGGACTCAAGCAAGCGGAACGCTTCGGATACGCCCTCGCCAAGGCCGGTGTCACCGTAGTCAGCGGACTCGCTCGAGGTGTGGATGCCGCAGCACACTGTGGCACTTTGGATGCCGGTGGTCGAGCGATCGCTGTTCTTGGTGGCGGACACGGTGAATTATATCCGTCCGAACACGCGGACTTAGCCAAATCAATTCGTGCAAGCGGTGCCGTGATCAGCGAGCATGCACCTTCGATTAAACCGCATGCCGGAAGCTTCCCCCAACGAAATCGCTTGGTCGCTGGGTTGTCGTTGGCAGTACTCGTGATCGAAGCGCCGGATCGCAGTGGCGCTTTGATCACAGCCAGACTCGCTGCCGAGCAAGGTCGTGAGGTACTGGTGCTACCTGGGCCCGTTACCAGTCGTGCATCTCGAGGTTCGAACCAATTGATTCGCGATGGCGCTCGACTCGTTCAAACCGTCGACGATTGTCTCGAAGAACTCGGCCCCATTCGTCAACCGATCAAAATGAGCCCAGAAACGGAAGTCAGAAATGGCGCCGAACTTATGCTCAATGAGATTGAGCGGGCCGTGCTCGACGCCATCGAACCGATGAGCACGCCCATCGATTCCGTCATCGAAAAGAGTGGACTGCCAGCACACCGCGTGTTGGCGGTGATCAGTGTTCTAGAGATGCGCCGACTTGTGCGTCGACTCAGTGGGCAATATGTCTCGCGGATTTAGAAGTGCGACTGATTTAGGCGATATCAATGATGGCCTTGAGCACGCCCGTCTCTGGGCGTGTGAACGAGTCGAACTCGTCAACCACTTTGTCGAAGGTTGTCCGATGCGTGATCCAAGGGTCTGTTTTGATCGTCCCATCTTCGATCAGACCGATGATCCGACCGAAGTCTTCTGGGAGCGCGTTGCGAGACGCTTTGAGTGTGATTTCCGGGCGATGCATGACAGGATGCTTGAACTTCAATTCTTCGGTCGTAATGCCGACATAGACGAGTGTTCCCGTTTGTGCGCAATATTGAAACGCCGCCGACATGGAATGCGGGCTGCCGGTCGCATCAATCACCACCGCATAACGATCACCCCCCGTGATCGCATTCATTTGTTCGACTTCGCTACCGTCGCCAGCGAACGCGATGGTATTATCAACTCCGTAGTTCGAACGACAAAACTCCAATCGCGAATCAATCCGATCCATCACTGAGACTGTTGCCCCCGTCAAGCGAACGAACTCAAGCGTCGACAATCCAATCGGGCCCATACCAATGATGAGTACGTTGTCGCCCGGCTTGGAGTCACCCCGATAACTCGCGTGACAGCCAATCGCGAGAGTTTCGACGAGCGCGAGTTGATCGTACGACAGTTTCTCGCTGCGATGCAACTTGCTCGCCCGTACGCTGAACGACTCGCACAAGCCCCCGTTTTCCATGACGCCGATGACGCTCATGTTTGCACAGCAATTCGTCGCACCCTTGCGACACGCGTAGCAATTGCCACAGTTCATATAGGGTTCGATGCTGCATCGATCACCGACGGATACCGTGTCCACGCCATCACCGATCGCCAGTACCTCCACTCCGAGTTCGTGCCCGGGAATGCGTGGATAGTCAAAGAACGGAAACTTCCCGAGATAGCAACTTACGTCTGTGCCACAGATGCCCATGCGGTGAGTACGTACAATCGCTTGGCCGGGCGCGGGTGCGTCTGGCCATTCAATGTCGATGTGCTTGAGCTTCTTGGGCTCGAAAATCTGGATCGCTCTCATTGTTTGGTCTCGTTGAAAATTGAATGCAAGTTATTCGAAGACGCGGATCCTCGTTGCGATGTTTAGCGTTTGACGAGTCCGTATGCTTGGACCGCATTATCATGCCAAAAAAAGTTTTGTTCGTTCTGCGACAGCTCGCTCGCTAGCTCCGTGACGACATCGACCCATCGGTCATATTGCGTGCGCAATAAACATACCGGCCAGTCGCTCCCGAACATCAACCTCCTTGCCCCAAATGACTCCAGAGCGACGTCCCAGTACTGACGCATGGTTTCGATTGACCACTGGGCATCACGTACTTCGGTCGCGACTCCCGAGAACTTGCACATGACGTTCTCTCGCCGTCCAAGTTCACGAAGATGAGTTGCCCAACTCGCGTCGAAGTTCTTTTCGAGGATCGTTGGCTTGGCAATGTGGTCCAAAACGAACGCTTGATCGGGATGTTGATCGACGAACTTGATCGATGCTTGAAGCTGCCGAGCAAAGATCAAAATGTCATAGACGAGACCTACTTCGGCTAGTTTGGATACACCGCGATTGAAGGCCGTTCCAAGAATGAATTCATTGTCGGGTTCATCTTGAACCACATGACGCACACCTTTCAACAGCGATTGCCCAGCCAGTTTCTCCAACTCGCTCTCAATCGAATCGGATGCGAGCGGTACCCAGCCGACGACGCCAAGCACCCCAAGATTGCTCTGAGCGATCTCAAGAAGGTCGTATGTTTCGCCAATCGTTTGGCGAGCTTGTACGGAAACGACACCGACGACCTCACGAGCGAGCATCTCTGCTTGGAGATCTGGGTAGAGAAAATCGCGACGAAGAACTGCCATCGATTCACTGATCCAGCCGTATTGCTGAGCGTCGTAACGCCAAAAATGATGATGGCTATCGATCTTTTTCACGGCTGTCCAAGTCGAGTCAGAGAAGGTTCTAGGCGTCCTATCGAGACGCCGAGTTTATCTGGACCACTGCGGATGCTCAATTGCTAGGATCGAAACAACGCTAGCGACCGTCTACCCGATCGCGCCAAGCTCAAACACGAGCGTACCTACCGCCCATGCAATGACAATCCAAATCGCCGCGATGAATTGGCGCGTCAACCAAGATTGGCGCGGTTTCACGACTGGGACCTGGCCCACCATGTCCATAGTTTGCCAATCCGCCATCTCGTCATCCCAAGCCACCGATCGTGTGGCCGTCATATTGCTCTGTTGCATCAAATTCATCCCCCAAAGATGAAAACTCGAATCGTTCGTGGACGTCACTTCGCTGTAACGCCGTTACACAAGCGTCCGACGCTGATCATCAGTGACTGCGACTCGGACCGCATGCAAGTAGAACATCCCAGTGTCCTTCGACTTCGGTCAATTTATCGAACAGAGCTAGATTGTTTCGATAAGACGACTAGTCGAAGTAGGTAGATCGGTTGCTTGGGTTGCCGTAATTAATCAACTCGTGATGGGGAAGCGGAAAAGGCAAGTTAGAGCTGAATGACAATCGCTACAAATCGGAAACTCTTCGCACTCGCCCTGGCTTCACACGCTCAAATTGGCTCAAGCGCTTCGGAGTAGACTCCAAACACGAACGAGGCGATTCGGAAGATGCCAAAGATCAACATCCCCGTAACCAACAACCAAATCAGCCCGGTCGCAACAGCAGCGAGCGTTCGGACGGCAATCTTTGCTCGCTCTTCGTAGTCTTTCGCTAGCGAGTCAATGGATTCCGCGTCGGTCCCAGACATCTCGGCAACGTCGATGTGGGTAATGAAGGTCTCAGGAAACAACTGCGTTGCGTTGAGAGTCTCGGCGAGTGACTTACCGCTGCGAATGGACGTTTCGGTTTGGTCAGTGGCCGAGCGATAGTACTCGCTGTCCGTGCTATCGAGCGCCAATCGAACCGCCTGAATCGGGTCAAGACCCGCATCTAGACAAAGTGCTAGCGTCCAGGCAAATCTCGCGATAGCAATCGTTTGGATCTCTGGACCAGCGACGGGAATCATGTACACAAGCGGAATCAAGTTTTGGACTCCCGCCAGGTTGTTCTGGTATGCCCAGATACCTGCCGCGACAAAACCGAAGAACACCGCGACATAACCCCAAAATTTCAGAACACCCGACGGACCCGAAAGTCCGAAACCGAGAATATCGGGCATCTTTCCTCCACCCGGAGGCGTCAAAACGCCCATGATCCAAATCAGCAGCGACACAACACAGATGCCTGCAAAAAGCTGGATCAATGACCAGGCGATCGACGTCACAAACGATCGACGCAGCTTCAGCTGGCTGTCGTAGTGGTTGGCCAGTTCCAGTAGTGTCCGATCCAACCGCCCCGTCGCTTCGCCCGCTCGCGTCATTGCCACGAGCAAGGGCGGAAAGAATGGCTTTTGCTTTTCCATCAACGTCGTGAGTGTCTCGCCGTTCCTGGCGCCATCATGCAACCCCATCATTGCCGCTCGCTGCGGAGCAGGCCCTTGCTTCGTCTCCATATCAAGCAGGCGCATCAGGTCCATGCCGCTGCGGACAGCCGTCCCAAAACGTCGACAAAAATTCGCGGCTGCTGCCAAACCCATTCGTTTCGAAAACACGTCGCTCGTCGCCTTTAACGATAAGAATCACGATCGCTGGAAAAAAAGCACCAATCGACTGGCCAAATCTGAAACACAGGACATCCTCCGCCTCAGAATTGTGACTGATCTGAATCACGCTGATCAGTGCTCACAACGCCAAACTCATTCGGATTAACAATCGACACTGAACAAATGCTTCTTTCGCCAAGGAGATCGGACAACTCAGGAAGCGGTACCTAGGATGATATCGTCACCCCCAAAAAATTATTTACGAACCCGAAAAAAACTACTTACAATTGGGTTGCGTTGTGGCATAATCGATGAGTCGCAAGTGCTTGCCCCGCGCTTGTGGCCACTGATCTCTTTCTTTGGAAATGAGGTCTACCGTTTACGCAGGGGGGTAGTTTGCCCCAATTATCTCCCTGCGTAATCTTTTTTCTTTTCCTGCGATTCGTTTATTGATCGTAGCAAGCCCCGAGCATCTTGATGTGTAGGTGGCTGCGCATCACCGTTGCCCGCCAACATTTACCCACCGATCATTTCGGCTCATCGCAAGTCATTAAGCGAACGCCTCGATACGCCCGATCCAAAATCTCGAGCGTGTGCAGTACAGGAACCTCACTTCCCAGTTCCTTCAAGTAGCGAACGATTTGCACTTGGCAGCCAATGTTTCCGAGCGCAATGACATCTGGTTTTTGTTCCAAGATTCGTGCAGCTTTTCGTCTGCCAAGTTCGGCAGCAAGTTCTGGCTGTTGCACGTTGTAGAGCCCAGCCGATCCGCAACAGAAATGGCCGTCTCGGATTTCAAGTAGTGTCACGTTTGGAATCTGTTTGAGCAGCGACCGCGGTGCCGATCGAACACCTTGCGCATGCGCCAAGTGACACGCGTCGTGATAGGCAATGCGTATCGCGCCTGGGTCCGGAATCGGTGCCAATTCGTAGCGATTGAGAAACTCCGTCACATCCAATGACGCCGTGGCAACTCGCTGGGCCAATTGACGCGTTCGCTCATCCGCGTCCGCAAGCACAAGCGGGTACTCCTTCACAGCGCTACCGCACCCAGCGGCCGTTGTGACCAGCGTCATTTCATCCGGCAACTCGCGGCACAACTTCTTTGCAAACTTTTGCGCGGGCCCAACATTGCCCACATGCCAATCGAGCGCTCCACAGCATGAAGGTTGCTTAAGTACATGGACGTTGAATCCGTTTCGCGTCAATACACGAACGGTCGCAGCCGACGTCTCGGGACGCATCACACGCTGAACGCATCCCAGATGAATCGCGACATCGCCGCGATGTGTACCGACCGCCTCATAGAGATCCTGCACGGGCTCTTGAGTCGGCAGCGAATCAGGCACCAACTCCAGCATCGGACGCAGCGGTTTCGGATTCAACTTCCCGAGTTTCTTTCCGAATCGCCCGAGAACCATCAGCGGACGCAGCAGTTTTGGATGCGGAAGCGTCGCGGAGGCAATGAATGTCTGTAGCCGCTGCGAGAAAGGGCGTGGAGTTTGCGGTGCCGTCTCGACACGATACGACGACAGCAATTCGCCGTAGGGCACACCGCTTGGACAAGCGGTTTCACAGGCGAGACACCCCAAACAACGATCAATGTGCGGTGCGGCGGTTTCAGCATCAAGCGTTCCCTCGAGCACACTCTTCATCAACACAATTCGTCCGCGTGGCGAGTCAGCTTCGAGTCCAAGCACGTCATAGGTTGGACACGTCGGCAAACAAAATCCACAATGCACGCACGTTTCAACGGCATGTTTGATGGGCTCAGCCCGAGGACCAAGCGAGCGAGAATCGAGATCGTGACGCATGATGATTGTCGGGTGCTGTGATGAGCGTGCGGTTGTAAACGTGTGGTTATCAACTGGCGAGTCATGAGCTGGCAAATCGATTGTCCGGATCAAAGGCTCGTTTAAGCCTTGCCATCAGCTCTGGCTCGGGACGTCGGCCGAGACGGCATCTCGCCGCAGTCCCCGTGAGAATGGTACCACCGAGATGTTGGTGCAAGAGTGTCTCGTCAAGCGTTCGAATGGGCTGAGGCGCGGGCCAGCGAATCCAAGCGACGTTTCCTGCCACACTGTACCGTCGCGGAACACGAAGCTCGTGCATGGCAGCATCCAATCCAGTCACCTGGGACGGAGCAAGTGGCACTCGAGTTAATCGCTCACCGGCTTCCACGTCCGACCACTCCGCGATCATGCTCCAGTACTCATGATCAACGATCTGCCAAGACGAGTCGGTCGATCGGATCAATCGATCTTTCGTCGCCACGTTGGCGGACTCCGATCCCGCCAGCAGCACATCGACGACTCCGCTGGGGCTGATATCCAACGCTGTAATATCCAGCGGACTGCGACTGAGTTCAGCACACAATTTCATTGACTCAGCCAAACTCTCCATTGTTCGCCTCAAGGCCAGTGTATGCGTTGGTCGTGGAAGGACTTTCAAAGTCACTTCAACCAGCAACGCTAACGAGCCACAGCAACCCGCAACGAGTTTCGGCAAATCATAACCCGCTGAGTTTTTGACAACATGTCCGCCACCGGTAACGAGATGGCCTCGTCCGTCGACGAGACGCACACCCATCAAGAAATCTCTCAAGCCGCCGTACTTCAATCGCCCCGAGCCGCTCAAGTTGGCTGAGATCGTGCCACCGATCGTTGCCCCTCGTTTGAGCAGAGGCGGATCAAACGGCAAATATTGCCCCTCCGCAGCCAGAACGGAATCGAGCGTCTCCAACGTCGTTCCAGCGAGCACCGTGACCAAGAACTCACCGCTCTCGTACTCCGTGACACCCGCCAACGACTTGGTGCACAGTCGCTCCAGACGATCAATGGGCTGAGTTAATGCGGATTTTGTCCCGGCACCCACAATTTGCACTCGCGAGTGCTGGCGGACACACTGGACGGCTTCGTCGATAGTGGCGGGAGTGGATAGCATCAAACGCGAGAACCAAATTTTGAGATTATTTCAGGCCCAATGAGTGTACCGAGCAAAGCTAGATCGTGCACAAAAGCTAGACACGGGGCATAATGACATCAGTCGGAATTTGCATCAGTCGGAAATTGATCGACCGTCGCCGGATTTTTCCAGCCACATCATCACCCCTTCACCCCAGTCGACGCCCCCCCATGTACCTTCGCCTTGCCCGCCGAATGCTAACCGAGCCCGATAAACGGCTGCTTTGGAAGGCCGCCTGGATGCTGGGCGTCAAAGGGCTGCGAAGCGTCCACCTGCATAAACGCCGCTTGAAGAGGGGAGAGTTTTTCCCGCCGTTTTTGTATCTGTCGGTGATCAATAGCTGTAATTTGCGCTGCCAAGGTTGCTGGGTCGACGTGGCTGCGAAACAGCACAAGATTGAACTTGACGCCGCCAACAAAACGATCGCCGAAGCCAAAGCGATGGGAAATAGCTTTTTCGGTATCCTTGGTGGCGAGCCCTTCATGCACCGCGACCTGCTGAAGATCTTCGAAGCCAACCCAGACGTTTACTTTCAAGTGTTCACGAACGGGCACTTTATCACTGACGAAGTCGCCGCGGAATTACGCCGCCTCGGCAACGTCACGCCGCTAATTAGTGTCGAAGGCACGGAGATCATCAGCGACACCCGCCGTGGTCGCGCCGGCGTGCTGAGCCAGACCATGAAAGGACTTGAAGCGGCGCTGCGTCACAAATTGCTCGTCGGAGTTTGCACGAGCGTCTGCAAAACGAACATCGATGATCTTGTTCGTGATGCCTGGGTCGATCGATTGATCGAAATGGGTGTGATGTATTGCTGGTTTCATATCTACCGCCCGGTCGGTCCCGAGTCGAATGCTCAATTGGCACTCTCTAGCGACGAACAACGACGCGTGCGGCAATTCGTTGTCGATACGCGAGTCAACAAACCGATTGTTGTCGTCGATGCCTATCACGATGATGCTGGCAACGCATTGTGTCCCGCAGCGACGGGTTTCACACACCATGTTGGGCCCTGGGGCGACATCGAACCATGTCCAGTCATCCAGCTGGCAAAAGAATCGATTCACGATTCAAGACCACTCGCAGACACGTTCAATAACTCGGAATTTTTGAAAGACTTTCGCGAGTTAACCGCCCAGAACACGCGAGGTTGTGTGATCATGGAGCGTCCCGACTTATTGATTGAACTGGCCGAGAAGCACGGTGCCCGAGACACCACGGTTCGCGGCAGCGTGCTTGAGGAACTGCGTGCTGTCACGCCTCGTCGCAGCCAATATCAACCTGGTCAAGAAATTCCGGAGCGAAGCTTCGTCTATCGCTGGGCCAAGAAATACGCGTTCAACGACTTTGGAACCTACACGCGTCACTTTGACGCGACGAAGTACCGAGATCCCGACAAAGAACTCGGCGAACCAGCGACTGCGAGCAAATCGGAAAACTCGCTTCCCGTCGTCACACGCTGAATTCGTGAGCCACATTGTTCTCTAAAACAGCTGCGACGGGCATGACATGCAAGTTCCCGAATAGGCAAAGAGTCCCATGTCGTTTGTACTCATACTCGCGACGCCGCTTACATCCGACGACGTCAGCGCATCGAATCCCGAAGGTTATGGCCGCGCACCTACTCAATCGTCTCGCTTGTGCTCTGCATGTATTCTGCCGCACATCTTTTTGCACACCTTCGGACGATCGCTTCAATAACTGCTGGCTCATTCCGATTGGAATTTCGCACAGAAATGAAGAGTAAGTGGGCAGGTCGTGTTCGGCACTCCACTTGCGATTCGATGCGATTGTTGGGTGAGTCGGTTTAGACTCGACCTCGGGGGCCGAGGCGGCCGAACATGCGGTCGAGTTCGTCGCGAGAGAAGAACAGTGCGGTGGGTCGACCGTGTGGGCAATGGTGAGTGTCTTGGTAGAGCTCGCGTTGTTCCAACAGACTTGTGATCTCTTCGCGTGAGAGTGGATCCCCAGCCTTGATGGCTGCCTTGCAGGCGATCGTGTGCAAGAGATGATCGAGCAAGTCGCGGGCTTCGGGTGATTTGCCTGCGCCAAGCAGACACTCCAACAGCGTTCGGAGCATATCGCCAGGTGCGGTTCGGCCGAGCATCGCTGGAACGGATTGAATGACGAGTGTCTCGCCGCCGAAGTCCTCGACTTCTAGCCCCACGGTTGCGAGCGCTTCGCGTGCATCCATCGCCGCGTTGCGTTCGGCGGGCATCAGCGACACGGGTTCCGGTACGAGCAAACGTTGGCTTTCAAGTCGCCCACCTTCACCCAAGACTTTTTCGCGGATTCGCTCGTAGAGTATTCGCTCGTGGAGTGCATGTTGGTCGACGATCACCATCCCAGCTTCGTCTTGTGTGACCAGGTAGCGATGGTGGACTTGAAACCCGAGATGACTCATCGCGGGTGAAGCTGCCGGTGAAGTCGCTGCGGCAGCATGGCTTGGCGAGTTTTGAGCGAGAAAGGGATCAGCCAGCGGTTGAGTCGAGGTTGTTTGATTGCTCGCACGGTCGTCAATTTCCCAGGGAGCAATATCGGTGGGGGTTCTCGTGGGCACCACGTCGACGACCATCGGCTCGGAGCGGTAATTTGCTAGAGCACCGCCATCTGGAAACGGTTGAAACTCAGCCGCGCCTCGGCTTGGCAGCGTGTGGACCGTGGAGCTCGCGCGAGTGTCGCCGGTTCGAGCCCACTCGATGACGGCTTGTCGTTGTTGTTGCTCCACCTGGACTGGCATACCGAGCACAGCTTGTGGAGGTCCGAGGAGATCATCCGTTCCGCCGCGCGGTTGGGACTGGCCGACGCGCATCGTCATATCCGTGGTCAAGAAGTGATGACGCAGTGTTTGCAATAGTCTTGCGTAGACGCGTCCGCTGTCGGTGAAGCGGACTTCGAGTTTGCTGGGGTGGACGTTGACATCGATCATATCCGCAGGCATCTCGAGGCGCAAGAAGCACACGGGATGACGACCGACCATGAGCAGTCCACGGTAGGCTTCGGTCAGCGCGTGTTGGAGCGATCGATCGCGAATATGGCGGCCATTGAGAAACAGATATTGCATCCGATTATTTCCGCGACTGACCGATGGGTCGCAAGTATACCCGGAGACCTTCACCTCAGCATCGTCGGAGCTGATTTTGATCAGTGCCTCCGAAATCTCATCACCGAAGAACGCGGCGATGCGTTCACTCCATCGCGGCGTGGGTGGCAAGTCGAATAGTTCCTTGTCTTCGCTTGTCATCACAAAGTGGACGTTGGGATGCGCAAGCGCCAAACGCGTGAAGGCTTCGATGATGTGCCCGCGTTCGGTTTGTGCGGTCTTGAGAAACTTGCGGCGCACAGGTGTATTGAAGAACAACTGGCGAACTTCAATCACCGTGCCGACGGGGCATCCAGCAGGTGCGGGCATTTCGAGCACGCCACCGTGAACTCGCAGTTCGGCACCACAATCATCACCTTCGGTGCGGCTGCGAATGGTCAGCTGGGAAACGCTTCCGATGGATGCGAGCGCTTCGCCACGAAAGCCGAGCGTGCCGACGTGAAAGAGCGTATCGTCGTCGGGAAGTTTACTGGTTGCGTGACTGGCCACGGCGAGCGGCAATTGCTCAGCCGTCATTCCGCAGCCATCGTCGCTGATTCGGATCAACTCGGTGCCGCCACCAGCGATCGTTAATTCGATCCGGTGGGCGCCAGCATCGATGCTGTTTTCGAGTAGTTCTTTGACGACCGATGCCGGCCGCTCGATGACTTCACCAGCCGCGATCTGGTTGACGAGGTTAGCGGGTAGTTGACGGATGGTCGGCAGCGGTTTGGCAGTGAACGTCATAATCACCGAATGTACCGGTCGTTGGAAAAGCGCCAACCGTGAAAACAAAAAAGGCCGGGTGATTCACCCGGCCTGGAGCGATTCAAGTTGGAAAAACTTGTAATGCCAGCATCAATCGGCGAGTCCGCACCCACTTAGGCTGTGTTGGGACACGCCGACCCGATTCCTCGAGACTATTGCCCCAAAAACGGCAACAACATGCGGATATTGTCTCGCAAGACGATGATTTGCACGGGTCGTTTGCGTTTCTTCGCTTCGACAAGGATGCTCGTGAATTCTTCGATCGACGAGAGCTTTCGACCTCCGGCGGACTCAATCACGTCACCGGCTTGCAAGCCAACCTGGGCGGCCAAACTTTGCTCGGCAACGGTGGTTACAATCAATCCACTTTCGAGGTCCTCGTAACCGAACTGGCGAGCGACCTCGGGCGTCACAGGTTGGAGTTCGGCGCCAGGAATGGGACCGTCGGCTGGATTGAACATAGCCATTGCTTCGCTGGTTCGTTCATCCAGTTTCACTTGCATGTTAACCATTCGGTCCCCTCGCATGATCTGGATTGCCACGTTGGCTCCTGGCGTTTGACTGGCGATATAGTTCCTCAGTTGCGAGCTTCTCTCGACTTTGCGTCCGTCGATTTCCTTGATCACGTCACCGGGTTGGATCCCCGCTTTCGCTGCGGGTTGTCCGTCAAGCACGCTACTAATCATGACACCGGTTGTCGTCGAGAGTCCATATTTTTGCACAACATCTGGATTCACGTCGCCCAACTGAGCGCCCAAAAACGCACGCCGCACTTGGCCGGACTCGATGATCGAGGATAAGACTGGTCGAGCCAGCGAAACGGGGATAGCGAAACCGATTCCCGCGTTACCGCCGCTTCGAGACAGAATGGCGGTATTGATGCCGACCAACTCGCCTTGCAAATTGACGAGTGGACCGCCGGAGTTTCCTGGATTAATCGCTGCGTCGGTTTGCAGAAAGTCTTCGAAACCTTCTCCATCGCTGACGATTCCTTGCACTCGGTTCTTGCCGCTGATGATGCCGGCAGTGACCGTTTGTTCAAGGCCGAAGGGGCTGCCGATCGCAAGCACCCAATCGCCAACACGGATATCGTCCGAGCTACCGAATGCGGCAGGTTGCAGGCCGCTTAAACCAACTTTTACAACCGCGAGATCGGTTTCGGGGTCGACACCGACGATCTCGCCGGTGACTTTGCGACCGTCGCTGAACTCGACCATCAACTCGTCAGCACCGTTGACGACATGGTTGTTGGTCAGAATGTAGCCGTCCTCACGGACGATCACACCGCTGCCCATACCGGATTGGTCGTTAGGAGCCTGTTGTTGCTCAAACTGGTTAAACAAATCTTCTTCGAGCCAACGTGGGAAACCTGGAGGCAGTGCGCCACGGCGCCCCTGGTTACGAGTCGCCTTTCCCTTCACAACGGTATTGATGCTCACAACACTCGGCCGAATTGCTTCAGCAACGTTGCGAAAGGCAGTGGACATGTCTTGGGCGGCGGCCAAATTTTGTTGAGGAACTTGCGATTTCCCCAGCTGGTCTGCCATGGCATCGTGTCTCAAGCCATGCGGCAACGACATTGCTACGCCCGTAAGAAGGCAGCCGAGCAACATCATGCTCAATGCGAAACCAACTTTTTTCGATAAATTTTGCATCTCTTGGTTGAACTCCTGGGAGGTCGGGAAGCAATTGTCAGACGTTCGACAAGTTGCTCGAGTGAGGGACGAATTTGAAGCAAAGCGGTTGAGGATTGAAGTTATTACAGCCCCGACGGGCTAGAGGGTTCGTGTCCTGCGGACGGTTTTTGCTCAATTCCGCCCGATCAGGCAATTCAGGCGGTCGTTCGCCTCAACCAAAGCATGCCATTCTGCCGATTCGACATGACGAGCAGGCTCCAATCCTGACTAGCAAACTTCAGGCCATTCCAGTTCTTCTTGCTAGCGTCATTGGCACGGCAATCGTTACATCTGGTACGTTAAAGCTGTAGAAGTGGACAACCCAGGAGCAAACACGGATGCGAGACGTTTTGACAGTGATTTTGGCCGGTGGCCGAGGCACGCGACTCGAACCACTTACGCGAGATCGAGCCAAACCAGCCGTTCCTTTCGGCGGGATTTATCGGATCGTCGACTTTGTGCTGAGCAATTGCCTCAACAGCGGCATGCGACGGATGTTGCTGTTGACCCAGTACAAGGCTCAGTCTTTGGACCGGCACATCGGCACAGCCTGGCGAGGCTATTTTTGTCGCGAGCTCGGCGAGTTCATCGACGTTGTGCCACCCCAACAACGAATTGACAACAATTGGTACCAAGGCACCGCCGATGCGGTGTACCAAAACATTTACGCGATCGAGCGAGAATGTGCAGAGGACGTGATGATCCTTGCGGGGGATCACATCTACAAAATGAACTATGGCCCGATGGTCGAGTTTCACCGTCGACAGGGTGCGGACATCACGATCGGGGCGCTTCGTGTCAGTCGCGAAGAAGCCAAGCAGTTTGGTGTGATGCAAACGGACACGGACCATCGTTTGTTGGGCTTTCAAGAGAAGCCGGAAAACCCGATTGGATTGCCCGAAGACCCGGACACCTGCTTAGCCTCGATGGGCATCTATGTCTTCAACTCTCGCTTCCTCTACGAACGGCTTGTCGAAGACGCCACGTTGCCCGACAGCCAACATGACTTTGGCAAGAACATCATCCCGGCGGCGATTGCCGACAGTCGTGTGTTCGCGTTCCCGTTCTTAGACGAAAATCGCAAACGCGATGCGTACTGGCGTGACGTCGGTACGATCGAGGCGTATTTCGAAGCTTCGATGGATTTAATTACCGTCGATCCACTGCTCAATCTCTACGATGAGCATTGGCCAATTCGAGCTCACCAATTAATGCTCCCGCCTCCGAAGTTTGTCTTTGGTAGCGAAGGTCATTCATCACGACGCGGTGAAGCCCATGATTCAATCGTGTGCCAGGGGTCCATCATCAGCGGCGGTAGCGTTGCTCGTAGCGTGATCGGTCCGAACGTGCGCATCAACAGCTACGCGCGAGTCGAAGACAGTATCCTCTTTGAAGGCGTCGAAGTGGGTCGGCACAGTCGCTTGCGACGGGTGATCATTGATAAAGGCGTCCGCATCCCACCGGAGACGCAAATTGGCTATGATCCGCACGAAGATGCCGCAAGAGGGTTCACGGTGACCGAAAGCGGGCTGGTCGTGATAGCTCGCGGTGAATCGATCCAAGCTCATTCGATGGTGTAAATCTGTGCCGGAAAGCCCTCTCCTATTTTTTGTCGGTGCTGTCTTTGGTTTGACGCTCTTGATGATCGGTATCGTCATCGGACGTCGGCAAGCCAAACGAACCATTCTCACCTCAGTCATTAGTGGCGGTGACGCAGAGGGTCTCAGCCCGAGTGAACGCGAACGTATGGTCCAATTGCTTCACGAACTGGGCAATTGGACAAGCGAGTACTCCGGAAACGTCTCCCAGTACCAAGACCAACTCGGAGAGATCAGCAAGAGTGTTCGAAATGGATTGAGTGGGGGCGGTGGTAGCGAGAGTCGCGTGGTTCTTTTGCTCGAGCAAATCATGCAGAGCAATAGCCAGCTGCAAAAGCGACTTGATGCAGCAGAACGGCAACTCGATAAACAAACTCGCCAAATCGAATCTTACCTGAGCGAGGCTCGCACGGACGGTTTAACTGGGCTATCCAACCGCCGCGCATTTGACCAGAAATTGGATGAGCTATTCGCGACATATCGAAAGGGTGGACGCTCATTCGTTGTTGCAATCATCGACATCGACCACTTCAAAAAGATCAACGACACGCATGGCCACCAAGCAGGCGATCAAGTTCTGCAGCAAGTCGCCGCAAAACTCCACAGCGAGCTCGAAAACGCCATCATGGTCGCAAGATTTGGTGGCGAGGAGTTTGCGATCCTGCTGGATGGGCCATTGCGAATCGCCGCAGACAAAATGAACTCGGTTCGCAAGGCCATTGCTGAATACAAGCTTGATGCTGGCGCGATCCAGATCGCGGTCACCTCGAGTGTGGGTGTCGGCGAACCTCGCGAAGACATGGTGCCTGGGCCAGTCGTTCGTCGCGCCGACGAAGCTTTGTATGCCGCCAAAAACATGGGCCGCAACCGTACGTACTATCACGACGGCCGCAGCCCAGTGCTTGTGGGTGCCCCAGAACTGAATCGCGATTAACTCAAGCGTCTAGATCTCAAACGCTTAAGCATTGTGTTCAACCAATTCGACTTCGCCTTAGACCTCAGCGTCTTGAAGCGTATCCAAATGCATGAGCTTCTTGATCAGTGGCGAGATGACTAACACGGCAACACCGACTGCGATTGCTATCCATCCGATTTCCGAATAGACGCCGAGCACGGTTTCTTTTCCGGCCCCTTCACCTGACGCGGCCGCCGCACCAGTCGCAGCAGCAATCTGTCCAGCGGCAAAGTTGCCAGTTGCCGATGCAAAAAACCAAGTCCCCATGATCAAGCTGGCCATGTGCGCGGGAGCCAGTCGATTCATTGCGCTCAAGCCAACCGGCGAGATGCATAGCTCTGCCGTCGTGTGGATGAGATAGATCGCGAAGATGTAAAAGACTGGTGTCGCATTGCCCATGCCAGCGGCGCTTGCTCCCCAGACCAAAACCAGGAATCCTAGTCCCAACTGAATAAGCGCCAAGCCGAACTTAGCGGGAGCAGAGGGTTCCAGGCCCTTTCGACCAAGCATGGTCCATGCCCACGCAAAAATCGGAGCGAGCATCACGATGTAAATTGCGTTGACCGACTGAAACACAGACGCCGGCACTGGTCCACGGTTCACGTGTCGATCGGTAAAGAGATTAAGAGATGACCCCGCTTGCTCAAAAAGTGCCCAAAACAGAATCGAACCAATAATCAAAAACATCGCTGCAAAAATT
>JBGSNA010000087.1:0-2710 GCA_041739875.1 Pirellulaceae bacterium | reverse complement strand
CCCATCGTTGCGGATCAATCGCCAAATGCGACGTGTCATGTGCTCGATCACGAGCAAGTCACTCGACGTTCCGGGTAAAGCACCACACCAAACCGGATTCTCAAAGTTCAGCTCCGGTGGATGAATCGGTTCGACGCTCACGGACTTCTTCAGCGGCACGATGGCAACCTTTCGGCCATCGTCGGTATAGCCGTCTTGGAGTGCGAACTTCAGCGTCTTCAAATACGCCATCAAATTCGCGAACTCTTCCTTCGTAATCGTCCTGTGCAGATCAGCCGGCATAAACGATGTCGGCACTTCCTTGATCGCCTCGATCTTCCTTCTTTTAATCCCGTTGATTTTTCCTTGCGCATCAACCAACCTGACTTCGATCTGGTTGGAGCGTTCCATCCGTCCTGCAAACAGATTGCCGTCCGTGGTCAGAATATTGATTTGCTCGAAACCATGAGCGATAAATTCGCTCGGGTACAGTATCTGTCTCGCAAGTTGTTCAGACGGATACTTGTCCGCGATGCCGTCCAAATTAGGGCCGCTCTTTTCCATCCCCGTCAACAAGTGACAACTGCTACACAACGTCTTTTTGGGATCATTGAAAAGCTTTTTGCCGCGATCGGCATCGCCTTCGTGATTGATCGTGTAGTTCAGATACTCTTGACGCACATCAGCCGCTGCATCGACAAGGGAATCTTGCCCACGACAAACGTTCGCAAACAGTAGCACGGCAAGGCACACGACGATCGATGCACGCGTTAGAAGTTCGGTACAACGAGGTCGCCGATTCATTTTTGCAACAGGCGCGTTCGGGTCGGTGGTTCGTTGTTGCCAGATCATTTTGCGTTTAATGCCTTCTTTCCACAGGGCTATGTTCTTGGGGCACTTTTTCATTTGCGAAGTCGTCACGCGTTGATCGGCGTTCTATTCATTAGACGAAGCTTGTTTCTTGACAATTGCCAACCAATCGTCGTTTGGCTGTGAAGGTGGCGAACCGATCGAAACAACCGCACCGCTGACAATTTTAGTCACACTACCAACCTGCGGCTCACCGCCGGCGCGAGGATTGAACCACCGAAGGTTGAATTCACCCGTCGCTTCGCCGAGGTTCAACTCGCATGTTCCGCCATCTGGAAGGTAAACGAGATACAGCTCGTCGGTTTGTGCAAAACAGTAATGAGAAGTCTCGTTTTTTGGATTGCCAACCAAATCATTCGCGTTCTTCATTTCCCAAAACGGAATTTTCTGGGTGACAAAAAACTCATGGGCAAACCTTGAGAAGTCCCACGTCTGCTCGCGACTTCGCCAATCTTCGCAGTTGAGATCGTTGTGAGGATGCTTGGTTCCAAAGAAGTACTCAACGCCAGCACCACCCGCTATCAACGTCGCCCACAAAGCGTGCTTGCGAATTTGATCGATCGTTGGACCAGCCTTTTGCTTGTATCCACCGTAGCCTGGATCAGGCGGCGTACCGTTGGAACCGAGATCCTGTTCATCGTTGGCGACCACCCATGGCTTGCCAGCTTTGTTGGACTCGGTTACCCAGTGCAGCACCAACCCGTGCGTGTCCATCACGTCCCGTGTCTGAATAGACGCACCGGTCAGTGCTGATTGATCGCCGAGTAGCTGTGTGTAGACCTTCAGGTGTGCTGGCCAGGATCCCGTTGTGTGTGTCACGATCAAATGGTGATAGGGATCGGTCTTGGCGATGTATGCCGCCATGTCACGTTGTTGCTGGATCGTTTGAGTGTTCTCTTCGCCGAGGTTCCAGTTGAGAGCTAGCAAGTGTGAGTAGCGGGCGATCAGCTCTCGCAGATAGAGTTTTCTCTCAGGCCCAAGTTCACCGGAATCCATCGGATATGAATTTTCTTTCTGTGCTCCCGAATTCTCGTGCTCGCTCAGTTTGAAGTGCAAGTACATACCCTGCTGCTGGCCATGAGCAAAGACAATGCCCCATTGGTCGAGCTTCGAGCAGTCGTAGTGCATTTTGTCATCTCGATCGACAAACGGCCAAACGTTGTCGCCGTCACCTCCCGCGTTGTAGGTCAGAAACGAAAAGACGTTCATGCCTTTGCCCGAGAGATAATTGATCGCACCGATGAGCCCTTTGCCTTTGTCGTCTTTCCATGTCGGATCACCGACCCGCCAATCTCGCACGTGCGGCTTCCAAGTCTTGAGCGGCCCACGTTTCGCGTTGCGAGTTTCCGTGTTGTCGAAGTCGACATACGCGAGAAGCGTTTCTGGCGCATCGGCACCGAATTTCAAGAAGTACTCTTTCGACCCCGAAAATTGCATTTTGTTTTTTCCGACATACTCCAAACGACCGTGGGCTCGCAAATCGCGTCCGGATTTATCGCTCGTCGCGATTTTGAACTGCCCATCAACACCATCAAACGGCTTGAACGATTCGCCCTCGCCATCGATCGCTACGTGCTTACCACGCTGGAACGAGACCCTGTAGTCCCACACTCCCGTCTTGTCAGGCGAAACGTGAGCCCGCCACTTGTTTCCAGCGTCCGCACTTGACTCACCAGCGTTTCCATCGGCAGCAAAGTACCCGGGTACCGTGTACGACGGCTCGCCGCTCTCATGCGTGAACGTGACGCTCATCGCATAGTCCGTGAACGGGTTCGTTTCAATATCTAGTTCGCTAGCAAGCGGTCCTTCGAGCGTCAGCGTCACTGCGTGCCACTGTTTCAACTCCCCGCTGATAACGATC
>JBGSNA010000052.1:0-7194 GCA_041739875.1 Pirellulaceae bacterium | reverse complement strand
TCCCGCACCGCCCATACTGTGTCCCATCACGTAAACGCGATCTGCGTCGATTTCTTTGTGTGTTTTCAACATGTAATCGAGCATGACGTTGAGCGTCCTGGGATCGAACTCACCAGACGAATGCGGTTCTAGTAGTATCAGGTTTTTCCCAGCCGCTTCCGCCAGCGCGAGCCCCTTGACCTCAGAGGATCGCACAAGCTGTTTTTGCGTACTGTTATTTATTTCTCCGCCGCCATGCAACGTAATCAATAGTGGCAGCTTCCCCTCCACAGGTTTCGCGGGGTAAGCCATGAAGCCAAGCTTCTTGAGTGCGCCCAAACGCTGATGAACTTCGTCAGGCCACTCAATGAGTTTGACTTCAACATTCCGAAAGCGATCGTTGATCTCAGCCAGGGTCTTTTCAAGCTCAGCGTCTTGACCATAGGTCGCTGCAACGAAGGCGAGCGTGAAAGTGAAAAGAAGCGATACTCGTTGTAATGAAGTGATCATTTTTTCTTTGGAGATGAACATTTTTTGGTTTTCGTGATGTTTGGGAAATCTTGAATGAGCCGTCGGCTCACAAACCATTAACTGCTTGTACGTTCCAGCCCGGTCATCGTGCCGGTACTTGTAACGAACTTGTCCGTTTCGACTCCCACCGACTGCAACAGCGAAACGAACAGATTGGGTAGCGGATAGTTTTTTTGTTGATCGAACGCGAGATGCTGTCCGTGTCGAAAGCCGCCGCCGGCTAACAACACGGGCATGTTGCGATTGTCATGATTGGATGCATTGCCAAGGTTCGACGTCAGCAGAACGTTCGTGTTGGAAAGCAAACTACCGTGACTGTCTTTGGTCTGGCGAAGCTTCCGTAGAAAATGACCCCACTCTTCGACGATGCTTGATTCGACGAGCGTGAGCTGCGATATCTTGGCTTCATCTAACCCATGATGGCTCAAATTGTGGTAGCCTTCATCAACACCTTCGATTGGTACGACTCCGCCGATGGCTCCCAAACTGAACGAAATAAATCTTGACGAATCGGTGGCCAGCGCGAGTTGGATGACATCGCCCATCGTTCTTATCTTGGCAATCACATCACTCGGCGAACCGACATCGCGAGGAGGTTGAGCATCAACCGTTGGCTTCGTACGATGAGTCCAAGCTTCGGATTCCTGCAAGTTTTTTTCCAGATCTCGGACGCTGGTAAAAAATTCATCCAAGCGGTCGCGATCCACCACTCCCAGTTCACGCTGTAGCGACCGGGCATCTTCACTCACCATGTCCATGATCGAGCGACCGGTTTGCAGTCGTTCGGCTTGTTGAGCGCGAGCGGACTCTGAGTCCTCGACGAACAGATTTTCGAAAACTTTTCGAGCTGACGACTCGCTTGGGATCATCGAACCGCTCTCGGTGTAACACGTGCTGTTGTTTCCGTTGGCGGAAAGCACCAGCGACGGAAAGCGTGTGGCATTGCCCAAGTGCTTTGCCATCAACTGATCGACCGAAATGGAATTCTTTGCTCGCCCCACATTGCCTGCCGTCGACGCCGTCAAGATGCTCGACTCGGCACGATGCCCGCCCGTGACACCAGGGTGGGATGAACCGGAGATGACGGTCATGTCGTCTCGCAAGTCCTGCAGGTTTTTCAGATACAACGATGGCTCGTAGTCTCGCCCGGATTGCTTCGGACGCCAGTTTGACTGATGTAACCCCAGTCCGAGCGTGACAGCTACAAAACGTTGTGGACTTTGTGGCGCGGACGATGCGAAGGCACGTTGCATGGCCGATAGCCATGGCAATACCATCGAGACTCCTGCCCCGCGAAGAATCGATCGTCGATCGAGGAATCGCCCTGTCGAGAAGTGAACGCTTTTACGCGCAGGTGGTTGTGGCATGGTTGATTAACACTCGAATGAGGAAGTGAAAAAAACGATGATGGTTTGATTCATTTGGATTGAAAAACTCGTGACTGAGCCACAGCTACGACGATCGACCTCATGCCGTAGTTGTTCGTGCGGGCGACGCGAACAATCTCGTCAATCGCTTCTCGATCGGAAAAGTGGATCCGTTCGCCGGTTCCGTAAGCGAGCAACTTTTCCGCAAAGTTCTTGGCAATGACGTCGGGATTTTCCGCAATCAATCGTTGGAAGTTTTGAAAGTCCGCAAACAAATGACCATTGGGAAGCGTTCCGCTCGCGTCGACCTCGATCCCCGGCGACACGCGACCTTCAATCAGCTTGGGATAGTGCGAACGCCACTGGCCGGCCGCATCGAAATTTTCCAGAGCGAATCCCGGGGGATCCATTTGACGATGGCAAGCGGCACACTCGGAGTCGCTTCGATGTTTCTCGAGCAGTTCACGCACGGTCGTCGCCCCGCGCACATCAGGCTCGATCGCGGGAACATTTCCCGGCGGCGGTGGTACATGCGTTCCTAGAATGTTTCGGCAAACCCAAAGTCCGCGAAGCACGGGAGATGTATGGGTCCCATTGGCGGTCACTTTCAAAATGGCGCCGTGCGAAAGCAACCCGCCACGCCGATCTGTCGGCTGAAGTGAGACCTTCTGCATCTCGACGGAAGCAACCGATTTCAAACCATAATAACGAGCCAAGCGACTGTTGACGAACGTGAAGTCGGCGTCCACCAACGCTTGAACACTTGCATTCTGATCAAGTAGGTGCTGAAGAAACAGATGCGTTTCCTGCACCATTGAATCTTGAACAATCAAGTCAAAATCGGGATAGAGAACCGGATCGGGCTGCGTGAATTCGATCTGATTCAGTTCCAACCACTGCGCCGCAAAGTCGACGACGAAATGTTTGCCGTAGGGATGGCGAAGCATGCGCTCGACTTGTTCATTGAGCACGCTCGGTTGTTTTAGCACGCCCTGATCGGCAAGCTGCAATAGTGTCGCGTCCGGCATTCGATTCCAGAGAAAATAGCTTAACCGAGACGCGATCGCATAGTCATCGAGCGTCCCTGGTTCTTCCTTTAAATAGAGGAATCGAGGCGAGCAAAGGATTGCCCGAAAACCCGCTTTAAGCGCGTACGCGAAATCGCCCGTGTCGTTCCATTTCTGGATCGCAAAAGCGATGTAGTTATCAATGGCGTCGCGATCCGTCGGGCGTCGATAGGCTCGCTGGGTAAAGTCGATCAGCAAACGCTCGATATCGGCCTGGGGAGAACCTGAAACCAAGGTCGACGCCGAAGCCGTTTCAGTCGAGCCTGACTCGGACATCTGCGCAACATCCGAAAATATGAGCCCATTGAACAGTTGCTCGCGAATTTGGTTGTCGTCCATCCCTTTATGAATGCGCTGCATCGTCAGCCAGTGGATCGCCAAACCGGGAATGTTCTGTCGGCCACCGACTCCGTTAGGAATCCCCGCCCCTGGCAACTTGCCTATTTTCAGCGTGGAATCGTTCGGCCGTATCTCCAGCATGTGGCCTTGGGGAAGCCAAAATTCGAAGGTGAATTGTTTTGGCGTTTCTGTAGTTTCAAACGCACCGACCCAGCTTAGAAGCGGTGCCGCCCCGGTGCATTCGCCGCTGCGGATCGAACACCAAACACCGCGATCGTCCGGCTTGTTCAACGCACTGGCTTGCAGCGTGATTCGATACCAACCGCTGGTTTGGGCCGTCGTTGCGGTCATCCGGCCATAGAAGACGGTTCGACCGGTCCACACCACCGCTTTCCCGTCGATGAATTCCGGCTCGCGACCACTTCTGGTTTTTCTCGCAATATCTTTGGCCGTAAACTCCTTCTTCCACGCATCGTCGTCCTCCCGAAATACGCGCCGAAAGGCTTCGTCGACCGCCGCGTCAATAATCTTCAAATGCTGCTTCAACTGAAAATGAGACATCGTTTGATTGTTAGCCAACGTAGTGAAATCGCCACTAGCGGGCTCATCGGCCATCTCCGATACCAGCGGCAGGTCGATCCCCAAAAGATCATGCAGCGTGCGTTCCAGTTGTAGGTTCGTGAGCCGCCGGCCCCTTACACGTCCCAAGGAATCGAATTCCTTTCGCTCGGTTTCGGTGATCCACTGTGACGAATGTTTTAGAAACGCATCACGCTCAAGATCGCAGAGTGACTCACCTTCCGGCGGAGGCATCTCGCCCAACCGGACACGATCCAGCACGCGCACCCATTGGTCTGCAGACTTCGGATCATCGAGATCTACGCGTAGTTTGGAAACGTCAAAGCCGCCGCTCGGATCGTCTTTCGAATGACAATCCGAGCAGTTTCGAGTCAGCCATTGGTGGCTGGCGTCACCCGATCCACTCGCTGCGCAGTGACTTTGACTATCGAGAACCATCATCAAGCACACCGCAGCAAGGCAGCCTCGGCACCAGCACCAAATTGTGAGCAACGCGGCAGATCGCTGGACGGTGTTCAATGTAAAAAACAAGTTCGATGTGTTCATGGTGATTGCCGCGAAGGGAATTGCATGTTCCGCTTTTCTGTTTCTCTTCGCGTCCTCTCGAATGGCTTTGTTCATACGACGCTTGATTCTTCGTGGTCGGGTCTCTTCGTGGGAAATTGCGATCACTTTTTCCTGCCTTCGCCCCGATAAAGTTTGTGCCCCGAATTTCCACCCGACATGATGTAGGCCACGAGGTTCTGGACTTCGTTCGCATTCATGTGATTGAGCAGCGCCGTCGGCATTTGAGATATGGGCGATGGCTTGATGTCATCGATATCGTCGCGCCGAACGATCGTTGGCTCAGCTTTCGGATCGGGCGAATACACAAGGATTGAATCGCCATCTTGTTCAACGACCAATCCATTAAGCAGCTTTCCGCTTTGCAGCAACACCAACGATGATTGATATTGGTCCGAAATGTTCTTGCTAGGGTCGATGATCGCTTCCAACAAATAGCGTGTGTCGAATTTGTTGGGAACGCTCGTTAGGTCAGGCCCGACACCACCGCCGAGTCCATCAAAGCGATGGCAAGCTCCGCAACTGACTGCGTGGAACAAACTGCGACCCTGCTCAAAGCTGAGCTTTTGGGACGAGGTTCCATTAACCGCGGCCAGAGCGTCCGGTAACATCCACTCTCTACCGGGTCCTGCGGGCGGTTCAATCGGAAAGTCAGGAACGGGATTGAAATCTTCGCCGGTCAAATCCGTCAGGGCGGCCCGTTCTGCATTGCTGCACGAGGCCAATGACTCCTTGCGGATGTTGGTCAAGTAGCCGGGATAGCTGGCTCCGCCACTGCCCTTGGCGGCGATATTGAGGAACGTGAAATACTGACGCCGCAGTTCAGGCGTCCAGCCTTGGCGAACTTGACGCAGCGTATAAGCAATGTCGATAGCATCCGTAGGCGGCGGGTTCTTCATAATCTCCTTGAGCCTCGATCCCTTCTTCTCGTTCTGCTCTTCGATGCCATTCCACGACACCGGTTTGCCAAGGCCCCGATCCGCAAGCAGCTGCATCCCCTTCGCCGCCACGCTGGGTGCACGTAAATAGGTCAGCAGTCGCAGTACTTCCGTACAAACATTGGCATCAGGCGCAGGCAGCATCGGGTCGAGCTTCGCGATCAATAGGTCACGTTGCTCAGCAGACGGATCGCCTAGGCGTTCCATCACCAAGGCGTAAGCGCGGAACAATCCCAACTGTTGCGACAACGAGAGGCTCGCAATCGGCAACTCATTAAGCCGATCCAATAGCTGTTCGCGATGCTCAGTTTTTCCCATGCGGGCGAGCGCCACCGTGGACGTGATGCGAGCCTGCACATCGGTTTCGGTAAACACTTTCGCAGCCCAACTTTCGACTGGCTGCGATTCAACGGCAACTCGAGCGGCGTAGCGCAGGAAGCGATCGTCGCTGGCCAGATGCGGCCATGCCAACTCCACCGCCGCCGGGTCAACGACTCCATGAAACGCTTCCAGTTGGCGGCGTGTCTTGGCTGCCGCGGGCAAGGCTGTTGCAGCCGCCGGATCTGTCGAGGCCTTGCCGGTGTAGACCACGCGCATTAGCTCCGACTGAGTACCACGTCCCCCCGTAGTAAAGTACAGCGCTCCATCGGCGGCAACGACCGCATCCGTCACGGGCAGAGCCGGGCCGGAGACAAACTCTTCTGCCTCGGCTTGGTAGCTGGCGCCATCGGGAGTCAAATGAATTGCCAGAATACGACCGTAGGTCCAATCGAGTGCATAGATCGCGTGCTGGTACTTGGCCGGAAAACGAGTCCCTCGACCGCTGATCAATCCGGTGGGCGAACCCGGTCCGATATTGACCAGAGCGGGTAGGCTGTCTTCATAGTATTCCTTCCACTTGCCAGAGCCATTGCGCCAGCCATAGTCACCACCGCTGACGACGTGGCAAATACGCGTCGGGCGATACCACGGCAGTCCGAGGTCCCATTCCATGTCGGCGTCGTACGTGAACAGATCACCTTGAGCGTTCAACGTCACGTCGTATTCATTGCGAAAGCCGGCGCAGTAGAGATCGTGCGTTCGATTGGCGAGATCAAACCGAGTGATCCAACCACCGGGAGCGAGAATGCCGGCGGCGTGCCCTTTTGGGTCCTGAAGCCGAGGCAAGAACAGGTCTTCGGCAGCCGACGGATTGCGGTGACGAACGACTTGATCGGCGGCGGGAAGTGGGGTGTGATTTCCGGAAATTGCAAAAATGTGCTCGCCATCTTCCGCATCAACTAATCCATGGTTGCCATGCTCGCCTTTGCCGAAATACGCCGACAACAACTCGGCATGATCCGGCATATCGTCGCCGTCCGTATCGGTGACTCGATACATCCCTTTGCCGGTGATCGATGCGTAGAGACATCCCGACTTCCAAAGCAGACCCTGAGCGCCGGATAAATCAACAGGCAGCTTCTCAACACGTGGCGGACCAGCGGTGTTGACCGTGACACGATACAAACCCCGCTTATCTTGATCGGATGCAATCATGCGACCTTGGTCGTCAATGGTCAGTGCAACCCAAGATCCCTGCGTTTCTTTGGGAACTGTATAAACCGTCTCGACCTTAAAGCCACGCGAGACACTCAAGCCACGATCGTTGGTCGTTGGTTTGTTCACGCCGCCCTTGGCTTTATCAGTAATCTTCTTCTTTCGTGGTTTCACCTTCGCTTCGTCCTGCGGCGTCACGACCGGTGAAGCCGTTTCGTGAGTCTCAACCGTACTAAGAAGTTGCTTACCTTCCGCGGCGTCCAACCGGCGAAACTGCAAGTCTTTGAACTCAGC
>JBGSNA010000049.1:0-22341 GCA_041739875.1 Pirellulaceae bacterium | reverse complement strand
AAGGTTCTGGCGTTGGGCTGAACCCGACAATGCCTTCGGCGTTTCCGAGGTCATTAACAATAACTCCAATCCGATAGGAGGTCCCGATACCTGTCCGTGGTCTACAAACAATTGCGGACCTAATGACGAAATGTTTGGCTTTCATCCAGGGGGAGTGAACGTCTTGTATTGCGACGGGCACGTAGCCTTCCTGCAGGAGGATCTAGAGAAAGTGACGCTGCGTAAGATTCTCACTCGCGAGGAAGGCGATCTCGTCGGAAATGGCGAGTTGTGAGTTCAATCGCTCAACTCATTCATGGAAACTTTGCAGTCGGAAGTATCTACGAAATTCATTAGCTATTTCAAAGTTTCGGAGAAAGGTTCCCGCAGATTTATCGTCTACAAACGGGGAAAACTCAGGCAAAGAGAGCGTCTTTACGCAAGGAAGGATGACACATGTTGATTCTCACAAGAAAAAAAGGCGAACGCATCTACATTGGAGATGACGTGACCGTCGTGATCAATCAAATCTCTGGTAACCGAGTTGTCGTAGGAATCGAGGCTCCTAGTCAAACTAGCATCCAGCGATGCAATATGAAGAACTTGACTCGGATGGCCCACGTGCCGAGGGCTCCCAGATAGAGCCTGTTCGCGGTCACCACTGGCTCTTGTGGAATTCGCCAAACAAAGGAGAATCAACTTTTGCCGAACAAGTCAAATCTCCGGAGCAGCCATGGAAGTTCAGGCTGACACGCCAAAACGTGATGTCGATCCCGCCGCATGGGTGAGTCTCCATGGTGACTCTCTCTATCGCTACGCCATGTCTCGGTTGAGAAATGCCGAAGTCGCGGAAGAAGTTGTCCAAGAGACCTTTGTTTCGGCGTTGCGACATACTTCGCAATATTCCGGCAAAGGTTCGGAGGGAGCGTGGCTAATGGGGATTCTCAAGAGAAAAATCGTCGATCACTTTCGACGAAATGCAAAAAGTGGCCTGCAGATAGATTCCGGGGAGGGGCAAGATATTACGGAAATCCTCTTTGATGAAACCGGAAGCTGGCGAGCAGAGTATCGCCGCAATGATTTCCGACCCCTCGATTCTTTGGAACGAGAAGAATTTTGGCAAGCACTGCGAACCTGTCTCGAAGGATTGCCGAATCGTCAGTCGGATGCTTTCACGCTTCGCACGCTAGAGGAACTAAGCACGGAGGAAATCAGCAAGGAATTAGAGATTACCGCGTCAACTGTATGGGTCCTCTTGCATCGTGCCCGTACTCGACTGGCCAATTGCATGAGATCTCGCTGGTAAGAAAGGCAACACCAACCATGCTAAATTGTCGAGACGTTTCCGTGCTGGTTTCCCAATCCTTGGATCGGAAGCTCACGATATGGCAGAAGATGAACCTGTGGATGCACTTGAGCATGTGCAAACTGTGCTCCCGATTCCGCAGGGACATAGTACATCTCGACTCTGAAGCCCGTCACTTAGTCCACGAGTCCCAGCGCGATGGGCTGGACAAAGACATTACCTTGTCGGCCGAAGCGCGCGAACGATTGGTTCGCAATCTCTCTTCTCAGCAATAGTCTTGACGGTCTTTTGCTGGCATAAGTGCCAAATTGTCGGCCATTTCAAATGCTGCCATTGTAAGACTGCTTACATTCCGTGTGGCGAACTTCTGCTTTAATGACTTGCGTGGATCGGTCGGCCGCCCAGTGTTCCGCCATCAATTTATGTGACATCGTCACAATTCTCTTCTTTTTGAGAAAGGATTCTCACTTTACTCCGTCGTACTGTGTGCTGGCAGACACTCTTGGCAGCGATGGCTTGCGAAATCGACGATTTCAGCGCCAGCAAGATTTCAATTCATCGGAAACTATCTTATGTCCGAAACACTGTGGCACCTCAAGCATTGCGATCTATTCCAGCAGTTGACACCGGAAGAGTTTACGCGATTGGAAAGCCGGAGCCGTTTTCGCACATATCCGGCTCGTTCGCCCATCTATCTGCCTGAGGAAAAGGCGGATTCCATTTTTCTGGTGGCTGAAGGTCTGGTGAAAGTGTCCAATCTTTCCCCAGACGGAAAGGAATCCATTCTGGCCTTCATCGAGCCAGGAGAAATTTTTGGTGAACTAGCGCTCTTGGATATTAAAAAACGCGATGAGTTTGTTGAGGCTGTCAATCGGTCAACGGTCGTTATGATCCCTGCGGATGAATTTCAGCGAATCATATCTATTCGCGCGGATGTTTCGCTGGCCATCACAAAGCTTGTCGGGATGCGAAGGCAGCGAATCGAACGCAGGCTGAAAAATCTCTTATTTCAATCGACACGCGATCGTTTGATCCACCTACTTCTCGATCTGGAAGAACAATTCGGCCAAGACACGCCCGAGGGTGTGCGATTGCGGATCAAACTGTCGCATCAAGATCTGGGCAATCTTATCGGTGCGACACGCGAAACAGTGACGAGCTTACTGGGACAGTTACGTGTTGAAGGAAGCATCGAGTACAAGCGATGCAAAATAATACTGAAGAATGTTGCCAAGTTGGCCAGCGGAGTGCAGAGAGTATTCTCACCCAGAGCCATACACATAGCCGGTGCTTCGACCTTTCTTGAAGCGACAACTGCGAAACGCTAGGTACCTCATGTGTGGGATCGAGTTCTTTGTGACAACTCGGTTCCATAGTATTCGCGTTATTGCAATTGCACGTTCGATCAGATTGACGGCGCTGAGTATGCGGCAGTCGTATTTCGAATAGATTGCGATAGACTGCCCAGGGCAAAAGCCCTAAGCTCTGGAGGGGTATGTTGGTACAGGAAAGACGCCGGTGTTCTGTGCCGCCCTCTGACCTTGTCCCTGTACACGACGTCTCAACGCTAATTCAGATGCTCGGTCATCAAATAGGTCATTATGTGTGCGCATCTCGCGTTGGGGTCAATGCCCGGTTAGAGTGAATCTGTTTGCGATAGGATCGCAAGCTTTGTTTCAGCAGCTAATCGAGGTTGACACTGCGGCGAGTGGATTCGACCAGCTCGCCAGCAATGTCATGAAACGTTTGTCGGCGAGAACTTTACAGGCGATGTCCTTGACTTCCAAGACATCATAACATGCGATGTCTTTATCTGTGGGCCAAGCTCCTCGCCACGGTCCTGGGAGGCTAGCATTTGCATAGGCGTCGAACGTCTTTCGACTTGGCAGATCGGAATCTGATCGTTAAATTGTTCCAACGCGACGCGGGCACTTTCTGAACTCCTTTCCGCCCTTTGCCGCGCTGCCGCGAGTCCTTTCCACGTGTTGGTCTCCTGCGGCAGACGCTCCCCAGGCAGGGATTGCCCAGGGAGCCTCTATAGTGAGTGCTGAGCTTATTTTTGCATTCGTAGCGTCCCCGTGCTATTGTTCCGCACATGATCTGCGCATACGTCGGCATCGTCACATCTCGCGGCTTGGAACTCTTCTACAATGAAGGCGAACACACTGCTCGCTTTCTTCAGGCCCGTTTGCGCCGCATTGATCAACCCCGTGCCTGTTGCGTCTGGTTCGTGATGGACCAGACCTTTGGCGCTGTGGTCCGTGAGCTGCTCGACGCAGGCCATCCCGACGGCGCTTGGGCATTCGTGCGGGATGCTGCCCGCGAATACGGCACGTTGCTTCCCGAGGGCGAACTGCCTCCGCAGTTTGGCGAGGTCGCCTAACACAGCAGATCGATTCGCAATTACACGCCAGCATCAGAAAGTTCATTCCAGTGCGTGACAATTCCTGGCCACCATGCTAAAGAATTGAACGACTCGCTTTCGCCCCTCGCTCTTTTCGAAGTTGGATCTGAGCAGACCCTAGTTTCCCCGTCCCGGAGCCATCGCAAGAGCGGTGACTCAGAGGACGGCGGCGCAATGACAGGTTTATGGTTCGTCGCTGCCTCCATTTCATGGCAGTCGTGCAACTCCTTATGAGATGTCGCTAGGCGAGGACGGTGACGATTATCCGGCGCGTTGCCAGGTGATCGTTGCAGTCCTTGACCGCTGCGCTTTCTGTCATACATGAGGAGTTTCTACGATGGCGAACCTACTAACGGCCCATAATGAACTGTTTCGTCGGACGCCCGACGAGTGCTTTGATTCGCTCGATACGCTCTATCGGCATTGCCGCGAGGTACGAAGGGAATCTATCGATCGCTGGCAACGGCCGCAAACCTTGCTGCCGCACTTCGCCGACGGCGAACTAACGCTGACGCTCGAAGATGCTCCCGAGTCGCGACTCAACGATTGGTCGTTCTCCCAGATGTGCCGCATGGCCGGCGTCAACAAGGAGACCCTCAATCGACTTTCGCCGCAGACGGCGAGCCTCGCCCTTCGTGAGACACTCCCTTCCAGCGATAAGCCACTGCAATTGCTGCAAACCGGTGACTTGGTTCGCAGCGTGCACGGTGTGTCGTATACGCGACTCTGGAATGCGGATTTGTTGGAAATGGTGCGCGATTCGGCGCTCGACTTCCAACCACCTCAAACGGGTGTCTCGGGAGGCACAGGACTCTACTGCGGTGAGCAGGACATGTTCTGCTTCTTGATTGATCCGCTGGGCTGGACAGAAATTGGTGACGAGGCCTTCGCCCCCGGGTTCTTTCTGTGGAACAGCGAAGTCGGTCGGCGGTCGGTGGGTATCCAGACGTTTTGGTTTCAGGCGGTCTGCCAGAACCACATCGTCTGGGATGCCGTCGAAGTCTGCGAGTTCAAGCGCAAGCACACGGCCAATGTCCGTGACGGGCTCTTTGACATCCGTCGCATCATCGACAACTTGGTCGCGAAGCGCGATGCCCGCCGAGACGGTTTCGCGACGGCGCTTGCCAAAGCGATGCGCGAACGGCTTGGTAGCGACGCGGAGGAAGTGATGAAGGTCCTGACCCAGCACGAAATCCCCCGCAATTTGGCCAAGCAAGCCCTCGACATGGCAGAGCAACAAGGCGCGTTCACGATATTTTCAGTCGTCGACGCACTGACCCGGCTGACGCAGTCGATCCGCTATGCCGGAGACCGAGTGGAGATTGATGCCCGCGTTGGAACGCTCCTCGCACTGGCGGTGTGAGCAGTGCGATTCGAAGAAGTTGTCGGTTGCCAGTGTGGTGACCGACGTGTTTTGTTTCCCCGTTCTACTTTGAGGAGAAGATGACATGGCAACTGCAACAGCAAACGGTAAGCCCAAGGCCAAACAACGGCCTGTTCATGAGGTCCGCTTGGGCCGCGTACGCGCAGCAGTCTGGGAAAACCAGACCGACGGCGGCGTGCGGCACAACGTCACGCTGACCCGGCTCTACAAGGATGGTGACCAGTGGAAAGATTCGGCAAGCTTTGGTCGAGATGATCTGCCTCTGGTAGCGAAGGTCGTCGACATGGCCCATAGCTGGATCTTCGAGCAGGCGGCTAGTGGCTCGACCACGACTGGCGGCGAGGGATCAGAAGACAGTGGTTTCTAGCCGCTTTGAATAAGCTAAGTGGATGGACGGTCCATCCCGGAGAGGTTTTTGTGCAGGTGGGTGCGCCGCCGAAACCTCTCTCTGTTCTCGTAGACCGTACCGGTTGCGACTGATGCGACCAATAACAGAAAGGAGACGCTCGATGTTTTATGTCCCTTGCCCGCGCTGTGGAGCACCTGTCGATATTCCGTCCGAAGCCATTGGACCGAATCGCACCGACTACTGGAACGTCACTCGATGTGACGAATGCGATTTTTCGTTCGATTACGACGACGTGGAAGTGCAGACATCGTCGGAGGACGCACCGCAGGTGTAGGACCTGGTTTTCCTTCGTGATCTTACCCGCCCGTGCGAAAGGAACGGGCACTCTTTGCGGAATCGCCTTCTCATTCTCCGAGTGCTGGGACTGACAAGGTGTCTAGCCAAAGCATCACCGATGTTCGCTCAAGAGTGATTGGTTGACCGGCACGGCCTGGCATGCCGGGACATCGGCCGGCATCAAGTGACTTTGACTGGCGGTCAGCGGAGTGACTTGCTTGACGAGGCGGGGTTTGACGGTCTTACGCCTTGCGCAACAGTTGTTTCATTATCGCCACTCGGCGATTTGTCTTCGAGTAGACAGTTCGCGCAGCGGTCGTGCTCGGTTGGTTCCGAGCGAGGCCGATGGCGTGCATCGGTTTGCACTTCAGGTTAGTTTTCGAGGGGAGCTATTTATGTACAATGCAACTCAACCTTTAGAAACCCCCGTCACCGCATTTACTGCTACACGGCAGCGATTGCCCGATACCAGGCGTTCCGTGACACACAAGTTCGAAGTCGCTCAGCATCAAGGCTATATCACCGTTGGCTTCTACGAGGACGGTCGGCCAGGTGAAGTCTTTATCAAGATTGCCAAGCATGGCAGCACCATCTCGGGGCTGCTCGACACCATCGCCGTTCTGACGAGCCTGGCTCTCCAATATGGCGTACCTGTCGAAGCTCTAGCTCACAAGTTCGAGTTCACAAGGTTTGAACCTTCCGGCTGGACGAAGAATCCTGAACTCCGGCACGTGAACTCTCTGGTCGACTACATCTTCCGGTGGCTAGGAACGCATTGCTCCGAAGATTATCGCCAAGAGCGCCTCCAACACATTCATGACTCCGCAGTAGAAATGGGCGACGACGGCCTCCCCGGGTATGAGTAAGAGTAAAGTTGCGTCCTAGGTTCTCCTGCATGCCTTCGGCGCAATCCAAGTTTCCCACCTATTGCACGCTGGTGCCCTAGCCCTTTATGGCCCCCTTCGCCAAGCAAGTTGAACCCGGCCGAAAATGTGCCCTGACATCGACACTTCTTCACTTAAAATATCTCTTGCTGGAAATCCGTGCTTAAGGCATGACAAAGGACGTTATCCGGCATTGACGCAACGACGACTGAAACTCACCGGAACAACCCTGAGGAGGACCATGAGTCAATGGAATGATTGTTCGATAAGCATTGAGTTGGCATGTCAGTGAACAAGAGGGACAGCGCAACGTCTGCGCGAACTACCGAGCAGGAGTTCTTGACGGAAAACGTGCTAGTCCCTGCATTGCCGCGACCAACCGAAGTTGCAATTGCTGGCGGAATCGCGACGCCGTCCCTAATCGCCAGCGCGGGCCCAGCCGCTCAATTCGCCTGGGATGAGTTCATCTACGGCAGGATTCGCAATCGTTGCACCAGGCGCGCCTATTCGTACGCGGTGCGACGTTTCTTGGAGCATTGCCATCAATCGGGGATCGATGTAACTCGCATCGCGCCGCGCGATGTGGGGCTTTATCTTGACTCGCTCGATTACGCCCCGGCCACCAAGAAGCTCCACCTGGCTGGTTTACGTCATTTTTTCGATACTCTGGTCACTCGCCACGTTGTTGTCCTCAATCCTGCGGCCTCGGTCCGGGGCGAGCGGCTGCAAGTGATCGAAGGTAAGACGCCTGAGATTGGCGTACACGCGGCGAGGCGCCTACTCCACAGCATCAAGGTTTCAGACAAGGTCGGTCTTCGCGACCGGGCGATCACTGGTATCCTCATCTACACCGCAGCGCGGGTTGGCGCCGTTGCTCGCCTCAAGCGCGGTGACTTCTTTAGCGTTGGAGACCAGTACTGTCTGAGATTTGCCGAGAAAGGGGGCAAGTCACGTGAGATTCCGGTACGCCACGATTTGCAGCAATTCCTCATCGACTATCTACAGGCCAGCAGCCTGGACTATGCCGACAAAGCAACACCGCTGTTCCGCACCACGATTCGCCGTACGAGGCAGCTGACAACTTCAGTCATGACTGCCGATGACATCTCCCGTATGATCAAGCGACGGCTCAAGGATGCCGGATTGTCAGATCGCCTGTCGCCCCACTCGTTTCGGGTGACTACGATCACCGACTTGCTATCCCAAGGCATACCTCTGGAGGACGTGCAGAATCTGGTGGGACATGCCGATCCGCGCACCACACGGCTTTATGATCGCAGGCATCGCCGAGTGACTCGCAACATCGTTGAACGAATATCGATCTAGGTCCGAGACCTCATATTCTATTGAATCTGATGAGGGCTTGCGCACGCCCCGTGGATGTTTTACGGTAGCGTGATGGAGAGATCTTCCGAGTCTGAAATCACTTTGCCACCTGATAAATGGCTCGCCGTGGCAGTTGCCGTTTGTAGTGGGTTCCTGCTGCTCGTTGCATCCGCATTGTTACCGATGCAGGCAATTCTGACAGCGATTGGACTGTTGGTCTGCGCTCTATTGGGTTTTGTGATCGCCTCTCCAGGACAGCCCCAGCTTCGAGCTGTCCTACCAACCGAGCTTGAAACGCCGTTAGTGCTCGCAAGTGATGAGCTAGTTTACGACCGCTACAATCGCATTGCCAAGCTCTTGATCAAGGTGAGCCGCCAGCAAGACCCAATCTATCGCTCGATAGCCATCGACCAGCTCGACAACCTAGTCAAGAGTCTCACTTCGATAGCTTCCGGTACACTTACCTTCGAAGGCACTGAGACTTGGCGAATCGTCTACGAGTTACTACTGCGCAGTCCTGGACTCTATCTCTATCGGTCCGTAGCCTGGATCAAAAATGCCAACTATTGGCAGGACGAGCCTGGACGCAAGAGCCTGCAAGTGAACTACGAGCTATTTGAGCAAGAACGAATCAACATCGAGCGGATCGCGATCATTAACGACGGGCTGTGGCCCCTCACCGAACCAAGACCAGTGGAACCCGTCCTATCCTGGTTGCATGAGCAACATGCCCGGGGTATCTGGATAAAAATTGTCCGCGAGTCGGCACTACGATCGGAGCCCGACCTCGTTGCGGACATCGGCATCTACGGGTCACGCGCCCTAGGGATCCAAGAGCTAGACGAAGAGTGCCGCACGGAGAGGTTTTTGTTGACCTTTGACTTTGCCAGAGTGGCCGATGCCGAGGGCAGATGGAATCGACTGGCCGTTTACGCAGAATCTTATGGTGTACATCTGGATCGTACCGTGCCGATAGGTTAGTCTAAACTTGTACCACGGCCGCACCTGGCCGCCTTCGAAAGGTACGAGTCTGCAACCGCTTCACTACTTGGACACAGCGCGGCTGGGGCCGATGACGCCCGCCGCCCAAAAGGCCCAACTTGACTTCGTCCGGCTCGTGGCCGAAGAGCCATCGAGCCTGTACTTCGAAGACTTCTTGCGAGATGGCTATCATGCCTGGCCGACACGCTATCAACAGCGGTTTCCCGGGTTGGCGAGTTGGACAGGAATTCGAGGACTAAAGCACTCGCTTCGGTCTCTCGCTGATGCACCCATCGGCGGGAAGACGGTTCTTGCCAGCCGTTCGCTTTCCCTGCTGAGTGTGGGCGCCAGCTGCATGTTCCGAGTCTGTCGGAACGTGTTGACGACGGATTTGAGCTGGCCGACCTATCAACAGGTGATCCTTAATCGCGCTGCTCGAACAAGTAATCTTGTCGAGGTCCTGCCGATACGCCAGCGCATTCTGCGTGCAGGATGGGCGGGGAAAGATATCGCTATCGCTATCGCCGAGACATTTGTTCGGCAAGGGTGTGACGGTCTTTTTCTGCCGGCAGTCGACCACTTGGGGATTCGCCTCCCCATTGCAGAAATCGTTCAACGAATCCAAGCCGTCGCCGAATTGAGATTTGTGGTTATCGACGCAGCTCAGGCGTTCTGCCACATCCCTCTGGTCGAAACCTTCGCGCACGCCGACTTTGTCGTGGCCGGCTGTCATAAATGGATGGGTGCCTACCTCCCTCTTGGCGTCGGGTTCTACGGACAGCGGCGGTCGTGCGATCTTTTAGACTGGCGGCTTCAGACTTCCCGACGAACCAAAGATCCGCTGACTCATTTTGTTGAGCAACTCGATGGCGGTCCACTCGCTGGACAATCCGAAACGGTCAGCCTTCCAAGCCTCTTTGCCGCGGCCGGTGCTGTCACGGATCAACGAACATGCCGCGATTCCAGAGGTGAAACTTCAGCGGAGATTGCAGAGCTGTTGTCATCGGCCCCGCAACCTAAAGCAGTTTGGAATCTCCTGCCGATTGCTCCCGAGCTGCAAACGAGAATCGCCATCATGGAACGAAATCGTTTTCGCGAGATCAGTGTTCCAGCGGACGAAGCGAGGCGAGACTGGTTGGCCGCCGGCTGCATCGTCACTGGCTACGACGGGGGCTTGGCTCGCTTGGCGTTTGGTCACACGGCTCGGCACGATACCTGTTCGGCCGCTGTGGCCTAACCTCCTCGGAGAAGACTCGTCGCTCACCCATGGTGCAGGTCGACCGCGAATCCATGTGTCGGAACTCCAGTGGGAACCAATATCGGGCTCCCACCACTGTCCGAAAGTATTCGCCGGTTTGTCAGCGGCAGCTGGACAATCCGCGCGAAAGACCACCTTT
This sequence comes from Pirellulaceae bacterium, assembly GCA_041739875.1. GTDB lineage: Bacteria > Planctomycetota > Planctomycetia > Pirellulales > Pirellulaceae > JBBSJZ01. Next base: position 11,995 of record JBGSNA010000049.1, on the reverse strand, counting down.
GGTTCAAAGCCTCAAACCCAGAGGTAGCGTTGTAAGTTGTTCCTCTAGAAAAGTTTGCGGATGAAATAGGAGTACTGGACACGCAGTATTCTAAATACTGCATTTTTCATCTTGTACCGTCGGGAATGGAAGCTTATAATTTAATTGTGCAGTATGAGCTGTGGTGCATACCTCATGTTCCCTACCTGCTTTCAAGATTCCTTGCAGTCAGACCACTAAGCGACCTACCGATGGCCCTCAGGCCTCACCGACTCAATGACCTCTGTGGATTCGAGTTCGCTCTCGACATCTCAAAAGGAGACAACGCATGAACGATGAATCGAAGTACATGAACCAACTGTTGGATTTCCTGATTGAGTTGCTCGACATTCCGCCTTCCTACTACCAAAAGGCGGAGGACCGCTATCGCTCGTTGGGTGAGTGGCTCCACCGGAAGGAGTCAAAGGTTGTCGATTTAGCGCCTGAAGTGTATTTGCAGGGCTCGTTTCGCTACGGCACCGTAATCAGGCCACTGCTGCCGACCGAAGCGTATGACTTGGACATGACTTGCCAAATCTTGCTGAGCAAGTCGCAAGTCACGCAGAAGTATGTGAAGCAGTTGATCGGCGACGAAGTGAAGGCCTACGCCAAGGCGAACTCGTTCAATGATCCCGCCGAGGAAACCCACCGCTGCTGGCGGCTGAATTACGCCGACGAAGCCAGCTTCCATATGGATGTCCTGCCCGCAATACCTGAAGACGTGTCATTCATCGAGGAACTGGTTAGGTTTGTAGTATCGCCGGAGTTAGCGGCCACCGCTGTCGCAATCACGGATGACAGGCACCACAACTATCAAACCATTGACCGCGATTGGCCGAGCAGCAACCCGCGAGGTATCGCTCGGTGGTTCGAGAGCAAACTTCGGCCATATGCGCGACACCGGGTGCTCAACTTGGTGGAGAACCGCGCCTATGCTTCGATCGACGACGTGCCACCGTACGAATGGAAGACGATTCTCCAGCGATGCATTCAGATTCTGAAGAGGCATCGCGATGTGATGTTCAAAGACACGCCCGAATGGAAGCCTCTGTCGATCATCATCACGACGCTCGCCACGCACAGTTACCGAGGCGAGGGCGAACTCTTTGAAGCGCTGGTCAACATCGTTGACGGCATGCTTGACCACGTTCGAGCTTCATCGCCTCGTGTCCCGAACCCAGTAAACCCGAAAGAAGACTTCGCTGATCGTTGGGCCAGGGACTCTCGCTACGAAGACAACTTCCGGGCTTGGCATAAACAGGTAAAAGCCGATCTCGCCAATCTGGCAAAGGTGATCGGCAAGTCTGCGGACATCACGAGGACGGTCCGACAAAAGTTTGCATTAGATCTATCTGCCGAAATGCGCGAGAAGCTAGAGTCATCCGCGGCGGTCCTCGTCCCGCACATCATTGCTCCGGCGATCCGCATCGCAACTCCCCCGAAGCCCTGGCGACGAAATGCGTAGTCCAGCACAGGACAAATTTGAACGATGGAAACTCGAAGAGCTACTGCTGGACTTTCCCGGCTTGAGCCTGCGTCCCATAGTCAACGGCGTAGTGCGACTTGCTGGTACGTTGTCGTTCAGTGCCGAGGCGACGGATCGGGAGCGCATCGACGACGCCTACGATGTCGAGATGATCGTTCCAAATGGCTTCCCGCGCGAGTTGCCGCTCGTCACGGAGGCTACGGGCCGAATTCCGAAGAGTTTTCATACCCACGACGATGGCAGCCTTTGCCTGGGGTCGCCAGTGCGGCAACAACTCGCGCTAGCAAGGTCTCCAACACTGCCGGGATTCGTGAAGTCGTGCGTCATCCCATACCTCTATGGATTCTCCTTTCAGGAGAAGCACGGCGAGCTGCCTTTCGGCGAACTCGATCACGGCATGAAAGGGATTCGCCAGGACTTTGCCGAACTTTTCGGCGTGAAGGATCGAAAGGCCGTCGAACAGATGGTCTATTTGGCCGGGACAAAAAAGCGTGTCGCCAACAAATGTCCGTGCCCTTGCGGAAGTGGGCTCCGGTTAGGCAAGTGTCACAACCGCCGAGTCAATTCCTTGCGGAAGCGACTCGGGCACATCTGGTTTCGAGAACAGTATCAATGGCTGACCGGAAAATGAGAGACTCCCAGTGGATGCCACCGACAAATAGGTGTCACGCATGAAAAAGCGTTTGAAAGACATCGCGGATTTTCGCGTCGGCTATCAGTTTCGTGGGAAGGTAAAACCTGACCCTGCGGGGGTGGTGCGCGTCATTCAGATCAAAGATGTCGATGCTCACCGCCAGGTTAATGTGCTGGGTCTCGACCGAGTTATGATCGATAAACCAGAGCCGTATCTTGTCCAACCGGCCGATGTGCTGTTCCTCAGCCGTGGGCACCGGCTGTATCCGGTCGTCGTGCCAGAGGTTGAGCCTAACACAATCGCCACGGGATACTTTTTTATCCTGACACCGAACACCCACTTCGTGCTGCCGGAGTATCTGGCTTGGTCGCTCAACCAACCCGGTTTCCAAGAGTCGTTGAAGCCCTACCACCGCGGCAGCCACATACCAATGGTCTCCCGCACCGACGTGGAAGATTTGCAAATTCAGGTGCCGCCTCTCGAAGTGCAACAGCGAGTGCTGACGCTCAATGAATTGCTCGAACGCGAACGCCGCCTGTTCACGTCGATCCAGGAAAAGCGGAGCCTGCTCGTGCAGGCCGTCTCCCGCAAGCTGATGCTCGAAACCAAGATTAGCAGAGAAAGCTGACCGGAGTTGGGACTTTGAACGCACCATTCTACATCTTGAGCATCGACGGCGGCGGATATCGTGGCCTGTTCGCCGCACACATTCTCCGTCGAATGGAAGAATCCTGGGGGCTTAATTGGCACCAGCAGTTTGGAATGTTTGCGGGCACCAGCACCGGGTCGATCATTGCCGCTGGCTTGGCGTCCAACATCTCAGCCAAGAAGCTGTCGGAATTCTACATTACGCACGGCAAGAAAATTTTCAGGAAGCGCTGGAGTTCTCGTCTAGACTTCCTCAAGATCCTCACGAGTAAATATTCGAGCACAACCCTGCAAAGTCTGCTTGAAGACGTTCTTGGCTCTACTACCCTCGGTGAAGTCCCCGTTCCACTGATCATTCCCGCCGTCGACATCGGCAACGGCTGCGTACACGTATTCAAATCGAAGTACGCCGACGGCTTTATTCGTGATCCCGGCGTGAAGCTATCCGAAGCCGTTCTTGCTTCCTGCTCGGCACCCACGTACTTCGACCCACACATAGTCGACGGGATGTATCAACTTGTAGACGGCGGGATATGGGCCAACAACCCATCGCTGGTAGCAGTCATCGACGCTCAATACCGACTCAAGGCACCTTTGTCCGATATTCGCGTCCTGTCTTTGGGAACTGGAAAGAGCAAGACGTTCTATCCACGCAGCGAAGGCTGGTGGAAAGATTGGTTCATTCGCAGTTGGCAAGGTTGGGGGTTCGCCACTCGTTGGAAACGCAGCAAACTTCTGGACTTGATACTGAATCTTCAATCAGACAGCGCTCACAACATGCTCTGCTTGCTCTTCAACGAAAGCCCACTCGCATCAACGCGAGTCTTTCGCATGACGTTCGAATCCGACCAGTGCCTGCCTATGGATGCCGTCTGTCATGGTGATGATTGGATCACACGGGCAGATCACTGCTTCACGCACAATGCTCCGAAGCTCAAAGAATTCTTGGGCCTTGGCTAACTCACTTCATCACCACCAACACGCCGTGCCAAAATAGGACAATTTATATGCCAAACGAATTCAATCAGGACGAGATCAACGCAATCGTCTGGAAAGCGTGCGACACCTTCCGAGGAGCCGTCGATCCGTCCGAGTACAAAAACTACATCCTCACGATGCTGTTCCTCAGATACTTGTCTGACCTTTGGAAGGACAGGCAGAAGGAACTCGTCGCTAAGCACAAAGGGGACAAAGAGCGGATCAAGCGGGCGCTCGCCCGCGAGCGGTTCGTCGTTCCCGGCGAGTGTGACTTCGATTACCTCTACGCCCATCGCGACGTTGCTAACGTCGGCGAACTCATCAACATTGCCTTGGAGAAGATCGAAGACGCTAACAAGGCCAAGCTCGAAAACGTGTTCCGCAACATTGATTTCAATTCCGAACCGGCCTTGGGCCAGACCAAGGAACGCAATCGGCGGCTGAAGCATTTGCTGGAAGATTTCAACGACCCACGTCTCGACCTGAGGCCCTCGCGGGTCGGGCAGCGCGACGTGATTGGCGACGTGTACGAATACCTCATTGGCCAGTTCGCCGCCGGGGCAGGCAAGAAGGCGGGCGAGTTCTACACGCCGCCGGAGGTCTCCACTCTGCTGGCCAAGCTCGTTCAGCCAGAAGCGGGCGATCGGATTTGTGACCCGGCCTGCGGCTCGGGCTCGCTCCTGATTCGCGTCGCCAAGGAAGTGAAAGACGAAGACGGCAAGCCGAGCAAGAACTTTTCGCTCTTCGGCCAGGAATCGAACGGCAGCACATGGGCTTTGTGCCGGATGAACATGTTCCTGCACGAGGAGGACGCGGCCCGCGTTGAGTGGTGCGACACGATTACCAATCCCAAACTGGTCGAGGATGACTCGCTGATGAAGTTCAACGTAGTCGTCGCCAATCCACCGTTCTCGCTCGACAAGTGGGGCGCCGACTTCGCAGGGCACGATCCGCACAAGCGTTTCTGGCGAGGCATACCGCCGAAGAGCAAGGGGGACTATGCGTTTATCACGCACATGATTGAGATCGCTCTGGCGGGTGATGGTCGTATCGGTGTCATCGTCCCGCACGGCGTCTTGTTCCGAGGCGGCTCGGAAGGTCTGATTCGCCAGAAGCTGATCGAGGAGAATTTACTAGAAGCGGTCATCGGCCTGCCTGTAAATCTGTTCTTCGGCACGGGTATCCCGGCGGCGATTCTTATCTTTCACAAAGGCCGCAAGACGACGGACGTGCTGTTCATCGACGCCAGCCGCGAGTTTTCAGATGACAAGAAGCAGAATCGGCTACGGCCGGAGGACATCGAGAAAATCGTCGGCGCCTACCAGAAATTCAAGAGCGTGCCGAAATATGCTCACCGGGCCAAGCGAAAGGAGATCGAGGAAAACGAGTTTAACCTCAATATCCCGCGTTACGTGGACACGTCCGAGGAGGAAGTTGAAATCGACATCACCGCATTGCAGTCGGAGATCGATGGACTGGAGAAAGAACTAACGGCGACACGAAAGCAAATGACAAAGTGTCTCGCAGAACTCGGGTTGGCAGTATCCAAATAGGAAACGACTGATCTCTCATGGCAAATCGAAATGGAAAACTCGGTCTTAGTTTAGCGTCACCTGACGGGTGGGTGCGCTCGCGTCTCATTGACGTTACCGAGCGAATTACAGTCGGCCTTGCGATCTCCGTGACCCAGCACTATCGCGATGGCGGCGTACCTCTCATTCGGAATCAAAACATCTGTGACGGATGGTTTGACGACACTGACATGGTCAGCATCAGTCCAGACTTTGCAGACTCCCAAGCAAGCAAGGCGACTCGTGCCCGTGACCTCCTAACCGTGCGAACCGGTGCGAATATCGGACAGACTTGTGTTGTTCCTCCCCGGCTTGCGGGAAGCCAATCCTTCACAACTCTGATTACGTCGACAGACTGGAACAAAATATTACCTGAATACCTTTGTTTTCATATGCAGTCGCCATTGGGGCTCAGCGAAATCGAGCGGCTACAAGTAGGAGGTGGAAAGGGAAACCTGAACGCAGGCCATCTTGCGGATTATCGCATTGATGTACCGCCGCTCGATGAGCAACACGCGATCGTACGTATCCTGAACACATGGGACGCTTGCGTTCACAAGCTACCATTGTTGATCGCCGCCAAGCTCCGCTTCAAGCAGGGACTGATGCAGCAACTACTTACCGGACGACGGCGGTTCAAGGAGTTCAAGTCAACCGAATTCGTCGAGACTCACGTTGGCGACGTTCTGAAGGAAACGTTGCGACCCGTTGATTGGGATGACGATCGGCTCTACCGGCTCGCAAGCATTCGACGCCATTCCGGCGGTCTATTCTGGAGGGAAGCTCTTCGCGGAAGTCAGATTAAGGTCAAAAAGCTGCATGCGCTTCAAGAAAACGACTTCTTGATTTCACACATTCAGGCCGCTTATGGGGCAATGGGGCTGGTTTCCGCTGAATTCGCGGCTGGAACCGTATCTGACATGTACACGATCTTGACACCTAAGAAACCTGGCACGATCGACATGCGGTACGTCGAATATCTCTCACAAATGAAGCGGATGCGGCACCAAGCTTATCTCGCCTGCAACGGCTTCTTTGCCGAACGACTTCGTTTGAACTTTGATCCGACTGAGTTCCTTAAGCAGAAGATACTGCTCCCCGAAACGTTAGCGGAACAAACGAAGATCGCAGACCTGTTAGATACACTCGTTTCTGAGATCAAAACATTCAAACGGGAATTGGATGCCCTCCAGACGCAGAAAAAAGGCCTGATGCAGAAGCTACTGACAGGCCAAGTGAGGGTTAAGCCATGAGTCACGAACTTCCGTCATTTCTTGAAGACCACATCTCGCAGCTTCCCGCGCTGCAACTCTTGCAGAACTTGGGCTGGCATTTCCTCACCCCCGCCGAGGCGGTCTCGTTGCGCAGTGGCAAGCTTAGCAGCGTCGTGCTCGACACCGTGCTCGTCGACCAGCTTCGTAAACTCAACCGTATTCGATTCAAGGGGCAGGAGTTCGAGTTCAGCGAAGCGAACATTCAGAGCGCCGTACAGGCACTCAAGGACGTGTTGTACGACGGCCTTGTGAGGACAAACGAGAAAATCTACGACTTGATGATCTTGGGCAAGAGTCTGCAACAAACGATCAACGGTGATACAAAGAGCTTTCCGCTGCAATTCATCGATTGGAATCCGGAAACGTGGCTGACGAACAACATCTTCCACGTCACCGAAGAGTTTGAAGTCGAGCGGACTTCGAGTCACGAGATCCGGCGGCCTGACATCATTCTATTCGTCAACGGGATTCCGCTTGCCGTGATTGAGTGCAAGCGGCCTGACATCAAAGACCCCATCGCCGAGGCGATCAGTCAACATTTGCGAAACCAGCGAGAAGACGAAATCCCCAAGCTGTACCTCTACTCGCAATTGTTGTTGGCACTGTCGAAGAATGAGGCGAAATATGCGACGACGGGAACAGCTGCCAAATTCTGGGCGGTGTGGCGCGAGGAAGTGGACACGCCGCTCGCTCCGGAGATCAATCACCCGCTTTCCGACGAACAGAAAGATCGGTTGTTTGGTGATCGCTACAAGTACGTGCGAGCGTGGTTCGAGAAGTTGGAGCAAAGCCCCCGCGAGATCACGGCCCAGGACCGCACGCTCTACAGCCTGTGCCGCCCAGAGAGGCTGCTCGACCTAGTGTACAACTCCGTTCTGTTTGACGCGGGTGAGAAGAAGGTCGCACGCTACCAGCAGTATTTCACCGTTCAGAATGTGCTGGAACGAATTCGGCAGCGGGATGAAGAAGGCCGCAGACTCGGTGGCGTCGTGTGGCACACGCAAGGGAGCGGTAAGTCGTTGACGATGGTCATGCTCGCCAAGGCCATCGCACGGCTGAATCTGCCGGAGTACAAGATCATACTCGTGACCGACCGCGTGGACTTGGACGACCAGATTTACAGGACGTTTACGCATTGCGACTTGGAGCCGCATCAGGCGAAAAGCGGCAAGGACCTGGCCAAGGAAGTTTCCGGTCCCAAGAGCCGAGTCATCACAACGATCATCGACAAGTTCGAGAATGCGGTGCTGAAGGGAAACCTGCGAAACGAAAACGATAACGTGTTCGTCCTCGTCGACGAAAGCCATCGCGGCCAGTACGGTGCAATGCACGGTCGCATGCGGAAGGCACTGCCCAATGCCTGCTTCATCGGCTTCACCGGTACGCCCGTAAAGAAGAAAGAAAAGGACACCATCAACAAGTTCGGCGGCTTGATCCAGCCGACCTACTCGATTCGCAAGGCGGTCGAGGACAAGGCAGTCGTGCCGCTCTTGTACGAGGGGCGGGATGTTGAGCAGCGAGTAGACCGGCAGAGCATCGACCGTTGGTTTGAGATCATTACGGCGAACCTGACCAAAGAACAGAAAGCCGACCTGAAGAAGAAGTTCACGACGACGGATCAGCTCAACAAGACCGAGCAAAAGGTCCGAGAAGTCGCGCTCGATATTAGCATGCACTACCGCGACAACTGGCAGGGCACGCCGTATAAGGCTCAGCTTGTGACGCAAGACAAGTCCACAGCCCTGCTTTACAAGAAGTACCTGGACGAATTCGGAATGGTATCGTCCGAGGTGTTGATCTCCGGCCCTGATGATCGAGAGGGCAACGAGGAAGTAGATGAAGATAATATTCCCGCCGTGCAGCAGTTCTGGAAGAAAATGATGGCCAAGCACGGCAGCGAGGACCAGTACAACAAGAACATCATTAACGGCTTCAAGAGCGGCGACGAACCGGAAATCATCATCGTTGTGGATAAGCTGTTAACGGGATTCGATGCACCTCGCAACACGGTCCTATATCTCACCCGGCAACTCAAGGACCACACGCTACTACAAGCCATCGCTCGCGTGAACCGCCTCTGCGACGGCAAGGACTTCGGCTACATCATCGACTACCGAGGAGTCTTGCAGAACCTGAACAACGCTTTCGACCTCTATGGGAAGATGGAGGAATACGACCAAGCTGAACTTGAGGCAACGCTGACCGACGTGGCCGAGGAGATTGAGAAACTCCCGCGACGGCATACGGATCTGTTGAATCTCTTCCAGCACATCAAGAACAAGCAAGACGAGGAGCAGTACGAGCAAGCGCTTGCCGAGCCGGAGGACCGCGAGAAATTTTACGAATGTCTCCGGGATTACAGCCGGTCGCTGTCGATAGCCCTATCATCGACACGGTTCATTGAACAGACGCCGGATGCCAAGGTCGAGAAGTACGTCAAGGACTTAGCGTTCTTCATGAACCTGCGGACTGCCGTCCGCAGGCGTTACGCCGAGGTTGTCGATTTCAAGGAATACGAAACTAAGATTCAGAAGCTCATCGACACGCACGTCTCGACAGGCAGTGTTGAGGTGATGACCTCGCTCGTGAACATCTTCGACAAAGATGCGTTTCTTAAGGAATTGGAGAAGATAGAAGGCACTGCATCCAAAGCCGATACAATCGCCCACCGAACGAAGAAGACGATTGAAGATCGCATGGACGAAGACCCGGCGTTCTATCGCAAGTTTTCTGAAATGCTTGAAGACGCTATCCACGCATTCCGCGAGAGGCGGCTGGCCGACAGGGATTACCTGGCAAAAGTATCCGAGATCGCGGACGCTATCCGCAATCGCAAGGACGACGGCCTGCCGGAGGCGATTCGGCAACGCGACGTGGCCAAAGCGTTCTATGGCGTCGTGCGTGAGGCACTTGCTTCTCACGGAGGAGGCAGCGACCTGAAGGAGGTCATTGCCGACGTAGCATTAAGAATCGATGACGCCGTGCTCCGTGAGCGCATTGTCAACTGGACGACCAACACCGACGTGCAGAACCGAATGCGGAACGACATTGAGGACGCATTGTTTGACGCGAAGAGTACCACCGGCCTCGATCTCAGTTTCGATGAAATCGACTTGATACTTGAGAAATGTCTCGATATTGCGCGGCGGAGGTATCGAGGATGATCGAGAACGGCCAACCGGATGGCGGCTACATATTGAAATATGGTGGAAAGCGGATTCCCTTCCGCGTCGAGTATCGCAAGCGGAAGAAACTTGCAATCACCGTGCATCCCGACTTACGGCTGGAGGTTGTTGCCCCCACAGACCGTACCAGTGAGCAAGTCCTATCGCGAGTGGAGAAACGAAGTGGCTGGATTCTGAAGCAGTGGCGTTACTTTGAACAGTTTCAGCCAAAACATCCCGGCCCCCGTTATGTCTCGGGTGAAACGCTCATGTACTTGGGCAGGCAATACCGGCTCAAGTTACATGCCGGTTCGCCCGAAGCCGCGAAGCTGATTGGCAAATTCCTCCACGTTTGGACAAGTTCACGCACTAACGCTGAACGTATCAAGGCGCAGCTCGAATTCTGGTATCGCGAACACGCCGAACGAGTATTTCAACAGCGACTGCGATTGTGTTTATCGCAGTGCTCCTCCCTCAGGCTTGCTCACGAACCACCGTTCGTGATTCGCAAGATGACGCATCGCTGGGGAAGCTGCACTAAGGCGGGTAGCTTGCTGTTGAATCTCGACCTCATCAAGGCACCAGTGCATTGCATAGACTATGTACTCGTCCATGAATTCTGCCACCTACGGATTCACAACCACAGCCCCGCATTTTACCGGCTCTTAAATCGTTGCATGCCGGATTGGGAGAAGCGAAAACGACGGCTAGAGGAATGTAATCTCGACTAACGGCCATGCAGGTTGTTAGCCGTTGCATCTCCCTAGCGCACCTTGGCGCAGCCCATAAATGACTCAAAGGGTTTAACCACCCGACGCCGCAGCGGCAGCACTTCCATCGGTAAAGGTAGGTAGCCCAACTCCCGCCGTTGCCGATTGAGTGTTCGCAGAATCATGAGCAGTTGCCTACGGATCGGAGCGTATGGTTCCAGAGGCAGGTTGTAGATGGCGCTTACGATCGAGTCGGGCTTACGGCGCTTTGCCAGTTCGTGAAGGTGTGCTGTCAACTCAGCTTGCTGTCTGCGTTCCATTTTCACATGGGCATGCCAACTTGGGTCGGTCCGCCCATCACGTGTCCGTCCGCCACGTCGGTAACTAATTGAGTAGCCAGCGAACTTCAAAGGCACTCGACGAATGTCCCGGATTTGCGCGTGCTCGTCCTCGTAGAATCGATGCGTGCCTTTGGTGGCCAGAACGATAAAGAACCGTTCGTAGCGTAGGTATTGGAGATTAGCTTGCCCGGTCTTCTTGCGGCGCGCCCGCGTCGATTCCGACACTGCGATGCCATATTTCTCGATAAGTTTCGCATCCACGGCCGAGGGATCTTTGCCAGGTGGAATCTGACCCGTGACATAGAACCAGTAACCATGCCGCAAGTAGCAGCACGCGAGCTGTTGAACGAAACCTTCGACGCTAGTTGCCACGGCTCGATACTGCATGAGCCTCCCGTTACTGCAAAAGATGAGGAGCTTGATTAATGGCACAAACTCCTCAGAAAGCCAAGACCTCACTGGGTAAGCACAATATCGTACCGACATAGCCGCCGAAATAGTCGCAAGCAATTTACTCACGACTAAACGTTACGGCCAAGGACCAGTTCGCGGATAGCGGGCTGCCACATTCTTTAAGTTGCAGCCCGCCAATCCATACTACCCTTCAGCTAAAAACCGATTGGCGGTCCGCTCCGCGTGAAGATACACGAAGGGCGTCCGCCGTCGATCCACCGCCCCAGAAGACCAGTTCTCCCGAACTACTCTTGTGGAACCGCGTGCGCCTTACCCAGGACCGGCGGCTGGAGAATCCCAGCCGCCGGCACAACTCATCGACACGTACATACTGCCCGTCAGCCCTTTCGTCGTGGCCTTGTCGCCGGCACCACCCGGTCAACGCCAACGAGTCTCGACTGCCTTGCCGAGAACATCGCTTCCCTGCAACGCGAGCTTCCGCCCGTGATGCAGCGAACTTCTACTTGGGCCACACTCCCAGACTCCTGCGTTTGAAGTACCTCAGTGACCAACTGAGGCGCCGAAGGACCAACCCCGGCAGCAAGAGTCCTTCCTGCGTTAGTCATCGCCTTCGCCAGACGAATCACGTCGCTATCCCGAGTTACCGGGAGGAATCTCCGTGGCATGAACGGCGCTTCCGCACCGCCATAGTTTCCCGCAGTCAGCGACTGCGGATTTCGGGGGACCGAACGTGGAAGCATCCCCTTACCCACCCACG
>JBGSNA010000037.1:0-3297 GCA_041739875.1 Pirellulaceae bacterium | reverse complement strand
CACTGGGAGTCGACGGAACTCTTCACGGCTACGGATTTCCTTGAGAATTTGGATTCCGTTGATCTCCGGCATGTTGATATCGAGCAACAACACATCCGGCTTGGTTGAGCAGATCAAACTGACGGCTGTTGACGAGTCCGTTGTCGTCTCAAAGGATCGATAACCGGCTCGCTCGAGGTGCTTCTTTGCGACGAGTACGTTTGCAATCTCGTCGTCCACAATCATGATCCGGCCAGGCTTACCAGACACAAGGCGAGCATCTCCGACAACCACAGATGCGGACGTGGAAAATTCCGCAAGCGGTGAAATGACAGGCGATGTAGGATTCATAGCTACAGAACTTCGTTATAAAAATGTGGGCAGCCAAATCTTTGCTCATTCAACGCAGACGAGTCGTCCCAGAACACGTAACTGAGTCGTAAACAGGGCGATTGGCGAAGAATCGATTGGTCGTTATGGATGTAAGGATTGGAGTGGCAGTTTGCTCAAAATGAGTTTGGAATACGTAAGCTGTTTTCGGTAAGCTGGGGAACAACGATACGATGGCGGATGGATTCAAGCTCCGAGAGGTAAGCATCGCTCTGTTCAAATTTGGACTCACGAGCAGCGATAACGAGCGCATTGCCTGGCTCTGTGAAGGCGGAGTACCCCACCGTGCCTCCGGCGCCCTTGAGCCAATGTGCTTGGTCCGCAAGTTGCGAGAAATCCTTTCGGTTGAGCATGTTGCGCATCTCAACGAGTCGATCATCAAGACGCTCGACAAAGTTGATGATGATCGCACAGAACTCTTCGTCATCCAGCGGCAGCGTCGAATAAATCGGTGCTGCGGACGTTGCACTTTCTTGTTCGGAAAGAACGTTAGATATTCGTTCCGCCTGTTTCTGAGTCGTTGCGTTGATCGAATCGGAGCCAAGTGCCGGGATGACGATTCGACGTCTCAAGCAACGGATGTCACTGAGAATGCGTTTCGAAACTTCGAGTGAATTGTCTTTTGCAGCCATTTCCAAGTCTGCCGCTGGCTGGGTCAGCACAGGTAGTCCGACGGTACCGCCACTCCCTTTGAGCCAATGCGCTTCGGACTGGACGAGATCAAAGTTCGCAAGTCCGATTGCGTCTTCGATCTGGTCCAAGCGGGCGTCAAGTCGATCGAGAAAGTCGGATGTGATACTGCGGAATTCGGGGTCGTCCATCGGCAGCGTCGGATAGATCGGTTGTGTCGAGTCGTCCGTGTTTGCACTACTTGCTTCGTCGACGAGTCGGGGTATTGGCAACGCAGGTACCGCGATGGTGTCGTTTGAACTTTCGTCGGTCCCGACGTATCCAGCCACGACCGAAAGCAATTTGTCGAGATTGATCGGCTTTGTGAGAAAATCATCACAGCCAGCAGCGAAACACTTCTCTCGATCGCCTTTCATGGCGTTGCCCGTGAGCGCGATGATTGTCGTTTTCAGCCCACTTTGGCGGATTCGACGCGTGGCCTCATATCCATCCATCACAGGCATCTGCATATCCATTAGCACAAGCGAGAAGGTTTTCTCGCTCATCAACTTGGTTGCTTCGAGGCCATTCTCAGCCATCGTGACCACCGCCCCGGCACGTTTCAATATCAGGTCAATCAACCGTCGGTTTGCTTCTCCATCGTCGACGACAAGAATCTCTACCTTAGGCAAATGGACAATGCCGTTCTCTACGGCTCTCGATTCGGAAAGACTTATACGATTCGCGATTTCTTCAGGCGAGATCAAGTCGTTAAGACTTTCCTGCGTTACGGGCAATTCGATTCGGAAGGTGCTGCCAACTCCAGCTTCGCTGGAAACGGTCAGCGTTCCTCCCATGGCTTCGGTCAACTGACGGCTGATCGACAGCCCCAGCCCGGTGCCACCGAATCGACGCGTCGTTGTACTGTCGGCTTGAACGAAGGATTGGAAGATCTTGGATTGTTGTTCCGGCGTCATGCCAATTCCAGTATCCACGATGCTGATGCACAATCTGTTTGGGCTGGAGCTGTCCGAGGAAGTCAACTCAGTGACAATTCCCACGGATCCGTGCTCAGTAAACTTGATCGCGTTGCCGACCAAGTTTGTTATGACTTGGCGTAATCGCGTGGGGTCATTCTGTATTATGCGTGGGACCGCAGTCTTGAAATCGATATTCAGCCCAAGGTCATTCTCGCGAGCCTTGACACTGAGAACCGCAGCAACGTCGGTAACGATTTCATCTACATATGTATCGATGGACTCGGCCTGCAACTGACCGGCTTCGATTTTCGACAAATCGAGAATGTCGTTGATCAATTTCATTAGATGCGAGCCGCTACTATGGATCATATTTAAATGATCGACGGCCTCGTTCGAATCAGTCACCAAGCCACGGCGTAGTACGTCCGTGAAGCCGAGCACTGCATTAAGCGGAGTACGAATTTCGTGGCTCATGTTCGCCAGAAATTGGCTTTTCGCTTCGTTCGCGCTTTGAGCGGCGTCGCGAGCCTCGGCCAAGGCGACTTTGTTTTCTTCAATGAGTGTGATGTCGTCGAACGTCGCCAAATACCCTTGCCCCGTGATCGGTGTGCAATTGACGCTAAAGGTCAAGCAACGACCATTAACTTCGAACTGCAAGATGCAATCGTTAACGGAATGTCCGGTATTCTTGGCGACATCCCATGGCAACATTTCGTCTTCGCCACTGGGATGAATCCACGCCATGTCGGAACTGCGTTTTCCGACAAGCGACTTTTGTTCGAGTCCTAATAAATCCGTAAGTCGGTGATTGGCAAAGAGAATGCGGTCGCGACCATTCAATAAAACGAGACCAACCGTAAACGTATCCAACGCGTTTTCGACATGCGTCGGGACGGCTCCGGACGCGTCAAGGCTTTCGAGCGTCTTACGAAGAAAGAAGGAGAATTGGATCAAACAGGCGGGGACCAAAACGATCAATAGCCATGCCGGGGCCCAATAGTTCAAACCCATTACGCCGCCAGTTTCGACAAACGTGACTTGGAGTTCACCCCACAAATGTCCGTAACGGAATACGGGGACCTGCATTTGCGTCATGCCGTTGTCGCCATTGGCAACCCAGACGTCTTGGTGCGGTCCTACCGATGCGATCAGCGTTCCTTCGTCGCTGATCAATCCGATCGACCGAACATTCTTGTCTCGATGGAGGACGGAATCGAGTACGACCTGGAACGCGTCGATTTGACCACCGGAAACCATTGCTGTGCCGCTAATGGCTAGCGTTTCGCACATTTTGGCGCGGCCGCGGAGAATCTCCTTTTGTTCGTTGGGAAAGAACCCA
>JBGSNA010000382.1:0-46407 GCA_041739875.1 Pirellulaceae bacterium | reverse complement strand
AAATATCGACGTCTCGAATCCATTTTCACAATGACGCTAGACCAGGAAGAGATCAAAAATCTTCTCGTTAACGGATTTAATCGCAACCAATGCTTCGTCGCACCGAGAGCAATCATTACCCCCAGCGACTAAACTGTTACGCTTGCCCACTTCGCCAATTCGGTACCTGACACCTTAATCGCTTGTTGATGAACAGGGCATTTGCGTTGGAAGTTGATCATGACGCCGAAATCAACGTTTTTCTCGATAGCGATCAATTGTGCTTTAGCCAACCGGATCTGCGAGACTTGAGTGCGCCGATGATGGGACGCAAAGTGTTTTATCCTGGAGCGGCATCGATGAAGGACCGATGGCAACGAGCGTACGAAGTTTGCGATACACCGATGCCGCAACATCGACTGGTCGTCCGCTCACGCGATCCGAATGATCCACCGCTTGTCACGCCACCGTGTTTCAACAGTGGCCTGATCTCTGTCCACCGCGCTTGAGTACATGGATTGGCGTCGAACTATGTCGAGTGTTTCAAGCGGCTAGCACAACACAACCTACTGGGCGAGAGTCGTTACTTCAACGAACAGACGGCGTTAGCGATCGCGGTGATCAAATGCGGTGTCCCCTACGAAATCGACAATCACCGCATGGACAAGTCCTTCTTTCATTACTACTCACTCCCGCGTCTCACGTCGTTTGAAACGCATCGTGCCATTGTCGCCGAATGTGTCAGGATGTTTTCGGGACTCCGTGAAATACTTGCGGGTGACACAATGTGGCAATCGGTGATCGCCGACTCAAGACCGTATCGCTCAAGATAAAGCTAGAGCGGCGGCGTTGATGAAGTCGGTGCTCATCCCGAGGTCGTTGAGAATCAGTCGACTGGTGATGCGACTGGATTCGTAGATGACTGGTAAGCCGCTGCCGGGGTGAGTTCCACCGCCGACAAGATAGACACCGTCAATTTCTTCGAAACGATTGCGAGGGCGACGATGCAACATCTGGCCGAGATTGTGGGCCAGATTGAAGGTTGCTCCCTTGTAGATCGCATACTTGTTTTCCCAGTCTTGGGGTGTGATCCGGTGTTCGGTGCGGATGCGACCGCGAATGTCGCCCAGCCCAATCGCAGCCAGCTTGTCTAGCGTCAGTTCGCGAAAGCGGTCGGACTCGCGATTCCAGTCGACGTTCTTGTGTTGGTGTGTGACGGGAACGAGCACGTAAAGGCCGCTGTGGCCAGCGGGAGCCAATGTCGGGTCGGTGACTCCGGCATTTTGCACGTAGAACGATGGGTCTTCACTGAGCACATGATCGATTTCAATCTCGCGCAGGTTCTTTTCGTAATCGCGGCTGATGTGGATGCTGTGATGCGGTAGTTCTTCGTAGAGCCCTTCAATACCCAGGTAGAGCATAAAGGTGCTGCACGAGAATTTTTTCTTGGCGATTGACTCATCGCTCCAACGTCGACGTGACTCATTGGGGATGTGCCGAGTGATCCAGTTCGCGAAGTCTGCGTTGACAACGAACGCGTCCGCCGTCACGCGACCGCTGGACGTGTGCAGCGCCGTGAGTCGTTTGCCTTCCATCTCGACGGATTCGACTGGTTCATTCAAGCAGATCTCGACTCCCATCGAAGTGGCGATCTCTGCCATCCTTTCGCTCACGCGGCTGCAGCCACCGAGCGGATGAAAGACTCCGTATTCGTACTCGAGAAACGACAGAATGCTGAACAAACTCGGGCATTGAAACGGTGACATGCCCAAATACTTCGATTGAAATGCGAACGCAATCACCAACCGCGGATCAGAGAAGTACCGTGAGAGTTCGGCTCCGAGTGATCGCATTGGATGCAATTTCGGTAAGGCCGCGAGCATCGATGGGCGAAGCAGATCCAGAGGTGAGTTGAACGGCGACTCAAGGATCGGGCGAAACCGCTGGAGCTTGATCCGATTGTCGTCCATGTATCGACGCAGTGCCCCGACATCGGCAGGTGCAAACTGAGCGATTTGCCGATCCATTTCGTCCATGTCGGGCGTGCAATCGAGTTGGCCGCCCGCTCCGAAGGTGAGCCGATACTGGGGATCGAGCCGCCGCATTGGGACTTCTTCCATTAAGTCATAGCCCACTGACCGGAAGATCTCTTCGAGTACTCGCGGATAGAGGAAGAACGTCGGACCACAGTCAAAACGAAAGTCGTCGATTTCTATGGCTGAGGTGCGGCCGCCAACCCGGTCGCGAGACTCGAGCACCTTGACTGAGCATCCAGCGTGGGCCAACTGCATCGCAGCGGCCAGCCCGCCTGGACCAGCACCGACGATGACGATTTGCCGCTTGGTCAATTTAAAAATCCTTTAGTAGCTTCCCTCTGTCAAACCGGCTTCAATTTGCCGGCGAACGATCGGGCCGATTTTGATCTCGTCGAATTCGCGACTTGGCACTTTACTGCTGTCGGCAACTGACTTGGCACGCATTGCGACTTCTAAGGCTGCCGAAACCGTGATCGGTTCAACCAGCGTGCGTCGAGCGTCCATTGTCCCGTCGCCTGCGAGCACAGGTTCGAGGACATCTTCCACGTCAATCATCGTGACTTGATCCATTTCAACGCCGCGTCGAAGTCGCGAGAACTGGATCAACGCATCCGCGTGATCGGCGGAATCGTTTCGCAAGATATCTTCGACGGCCTGCAGGTCGCCCCATTCGAGGACGGGCAATCGAACAATACGCTGCATCACGCCAGCGGCTTGCCAGTTCTCAACTTCCTTTCGCTCAAGTAATTCCGCGAACTTGTTGAACTCCGTAAGGACAGCTTCTTTGTCCTCGGGAGCCATCCGGCTTTGTTCGACAGCTGGGATGTAAGTTTCGGTTAGTGTGCGTGAGACAAGCACGGCACGCTGTTCGTAGAGAAACCAAGTGCTCACACCACAACACACAAAACTAGCGATTCCCAGGAGGACCACGCAGGCCAGGATCGCGGGCATACAGCCTGGCCCGTCCCCCGTGTCGGCCAGGCCATTGTTCTCGGCCCGCTGTGCTGTGTCGGCCAGCTGCGCTGTGTCGGCCAGCTGCGTCGTATCGGCATCGCTCATAGGTTTAGAAATCAAACTCGATGTTCAGGATCTTGAACTTCATTTTTCCCGCAGGTGCTTCGATCTCCGCTTCATCGCCGACCTTCTTGCCGAGCAGACCTTGGCCGAGTGGGCTCGAAATGAGGATCTTGCCGACGTCATAGTCTTCATCGCCCGTACCGACGAGTGTGAATTTTTCTTCGTCGCCATACTTCATGTCTTCGACCGTCACCGTGCAGCCAAAGACAACTTCGTCCTTTGGTAGTTTCGAAATATCGACGATCGAGGCGCGAGCGATCTTGTCCTTGAGTTCGTTGATCTTGGCCATCAACATGCCTTGGTTCTCGCGCTGGGCGTGGTACTCGGCATTCTCCTTCAGGTCACCTTCGGCGCGCGCTTCGGCGATCTTCTCAGTGACTCGAGGCATCTCTTCGTTTTCTAAACGCGAGATCTCGGCCTTGATTCGGTTGTATCCATCCCGTGTCATTGGTACCGATTCGATCATGGCACCCGTCCCTTGTAAAAATTCGATCAAGTGGTTTGACAATGACGTGAGTGCAATCACTCCCGCCGACAAAAAAGAAACCTTTCCCGCGTATACATCGCCGCAATCAGGCGGACGTACGATCGCAAAGAAAGGCTGACGTCGTTCGTTGGTCTCACCAGTGTTGCTAGTTCGGGCGGCTGTGTAAAGAGTTTCACGATTGGTCTTTCCTCGTTGGGCACGAATCTGGTAACCACCACCTTTGGCCGATGGAATGGCCGAAGACTACCGCAAATGGAATGCGACCCATGAAGCCTTTTGGCGTTCGACTCGCCGCCGGCGCGATCACGATTCTGCTTGGTGCCCTTGCTGCTGCTCAGGCCCAAAAAGACCGGCAAAAAGACCCGAATTCGACCTGGACTGTGGCGGACACGGCGGTGCTCAACACACCGCCAGCGCCGATTACCGCGATGGGAGATCGTTCATGGAGCCTCGACCCGACGGAGTTTTCTGGGCCAGCGGACCTTGCGGCCAGCTCAAAATCCGCCCAGAAATTCCCCGCTGGACCCATGGATGCGATCCAACAGGTCCAGCATACAGAACCTCTGGAAGCCGACTCCCCGGCTTTGCCGGCTCAAGATTCCGCTTTGCCGGCTCAAGACGCAGTGTCACCGCCGCAAGGTTTTGGCTCATTCCCGTCGTTTGGCGACGCTCCAGCAACCGGTTTTTCCACTCCGCCGACCGTTTCGACGCGAGAAACCGTCGTCGATGCAGCGCCACCAAGTGGTTTTGGTGGCTTCGATGTTAGCCAATTACCCACCTCGTTGGCGGCCCAACCGCCCGTGAGCGATCCAACTTCCGCAGCCGCTGGCTGGGGTATGCCGCCGGCACCTGCCTCGAGCGTTCCAGCAGCCATCGCCTCTACGCAAAACGCAATGCCCTCGATGACCATGGGGAATGCGACGATTGATTCGCCGGTGATGCCGGAGTTGCAATTCGATGAGCCGCCAAGCTTCGCGGCTGATCCACAGTACGATGACGTTCCTGCATTGACAGCACCCGACGCTGCGTCTCAAGGTTTTGGCAGCGCTAACGTTCTTCGCGGTAGCACTAGCGAGCTTCAAGCGGAGTCCGCACTCACTTCGCCACCATCGGCTTTTGCTGCCGTTCCACAAGCGCCTAGTTTCCAGTCAGCTCCGGCGTTCCAACCGGCCTCATCGTCGATGCAGTTGCCAGGTAATTCAGCGTTGGCACCATCATCGCCACGCATCGCGAGCTTGCCGTCGGCTCCGGCCCAGAACTTCGCGCCAGCGTCAACGTTTGCTGAGTCGCCTGGTTTAGCTTCCAGCCAAGTTCCCTTTCGCTCCGAACCGAGCCAAACCATCAACTCTCCGGGCGACCGACGACTCGAAGGAGTCCAATCACCCAGTGTTGTCATTCACAAGCGAGCACCTATCGAAGTGAAAGTTGGTAAGCCAGCCGCGTTTGTGATCCACGTTCAAAATGTTGGTTCTGCGGAAGCGCTTGACGTTCGCGTCCATGACCGTGTGCCAGCCGGAATGCGGCTCGTCGACGCATCGCCAGCTCCGGTGGTCCAGGGTGATTCGATGTTGTGGCAACTCGGTGCGATGCCGGTCGGTGACGAACGCACGATCACCATGCAACTCGTTCCCGAAGCGGAAGGTGAACTCGGCAGTGTCGCGAGAGTGACGTTTGAAGCGGCCGCATCCGTGCGCACGATGAGTACACGACCCCAGCTCAGTATCGTTCAGCGTGCTCCCGAAAAAGTTTTGATCGGACAGCAACTTGAAGTTGAGCTCGAAGTTAGTAACCCTGGCACAGGTGACGCACTCGGTGTCGTCCTTCAAGCGGACGTTCCAGACGGGCTGGAGCATCCGAAGGGCCGAGAACTCGATAATTTGCTTGGCACGCTTCGCGCTGGCGAAGTTCGTCGCCAAGTACTTCGGCTGCGAGCCGTCGCCCCCGGTCGTATCCAAAACATCGTTCGTTTGACAAGCGAGGATGGTATCACCGCCGAGCACGTCATCGAAGTCGAAGTCATCGCACCGGATTTGCATGTTGAACTCACAGGTCCGTCGCGACGATTCTTGGAGCGACAAGCAACGTATCAACTTGATCTATCCAACGTCGGTACCGCAGACGCGACCAATGTGGAAGTTGCCGCCTACCTTGATCGTGGTTTCACTTTTGTGAGTACCGCGAACGAAGGTCAGTACGATCCGTCGCGTCACGCGGTGTATTGGTCGTTGCCACAGTTGCCTGAAGGCGGACGTGGACAGGTTCCATTGACGCTGCTTCCGGTCGAGGAAGGCGAACGCACCATTCGTCTCGAGGCTCGTGGCGATTTAGGACTGACAGCCAACAGTGAACGTCATGTGACGGTGGAATCGCTTGCCGAATTGACCTTCCAAATCTCGGACGCCGCCGATCCGATCGAAATTGATAGCGAGACAACCTACGAAATTCGATTGACCAATCGTGGTTCACGAAGCGACAGTAACGTTCAAGTCAAGTTTCAATTGCCTGCTGGACTGCAACTCGTCAGCACGGAAACCGATGCTGGCACGGACGATCGCGGTCTTGTCGCGTTTGCACCTCAATCGAAATTGGATTCCGGCCAAGAGCTTGTTTACCGAATTCGAGTCAAAGGCGTAGCCCCTGGCACTCACCTCACACGAGCGATTGTCGTCAGCGACCAATCGACGGTGCCGGTGACCAAGGAAGAAAGCACCATGGTCTATTCCGACCGATAGCTAGATAGCAAGCTACAGCAGCGAAACGCGATGACCGCGAACATTGGCAACCTTGTTGTCGTGTATCGCGGTTATCTCGTGGAATTCGGAAAGAGCCACTACGGGTTGATTGTGGTGGCGGCCATCGCGAACTACACTCTGCGGGGGGTTGTGTGTCTGTTTGAAAAGGGGGCTGCTGTAGTTTAACTCGAGGAAACATGGTTGCTGATCGCGCATTGTTATTCAGTTTGTTGGCATTGCAGAACGATTTTGTTGACAAAGCGGTGTTATTGACTGCGTTTAGCAGGTGGCTTGCTGACCGATCCGAGTCACTCGACCGATTCTTGGTTAAGGAAGGAGTGCTGGACGAAGACGATGGTTATTTGCTTTGGCGACTGGTGGATCGCCATGTGTCGAGTCATGACGGCAAAGTCGAAGCGAGTTTGCAATCTCTGAGCACATTGGGGTCACTCAAGGATGACCTTTTCTCTCTCTCGGGCGATACGGATTTTCAAACGAGTGTTTCGCATCTTCGCGCCCCAGCCTTGGCGACGATCATGCCGCCAGCTCGCGATTCGTCGTCTTCCGGTCGTCGATTTGAATTCCGCAGACCGCTCGATCGCGGCGGACTCGGTGTTGTGTCCGTTGCTATGGACCGAGAGCTAAATCGTGAAGTTGCGCTCAAGGAAATTCGTCCCGAGCGAGCTGACGATCAAGCCCAGCGAAGTAAGTTTTTACTTGAAGCTCAAGTTACAGGAGGTCTTGAGCACCCAGGGATCGTTCCGATCTACAGCCTTGGTGCTGGTGATGATGGTCGACCGTATTACGCGATGCGATTGATCCGCGGTGACAATCTACTTGTGCATATTCGCAATTTTCACAAGCAAGTAGCAGCGAATGCAGAGCCGTTAGATGGGCCGGCGCTGAGGAAATTGTTAAGGCGATTTCTCGATGTTTGTGACGCGATAAACTATGCTCACTCACGTGGTGTGCTGCACCGCGACCTCAAGCCAAGCAACGTGATGATTGGCCAGTATGGGGAGACGCTCGTTGTGGATTGGGGGTTAGCAAAACCTCTTGGAGTTCGTCGCTCACTACCAATTCAGTCCGACGACACGATCGTCGAAGAACTATTGGTTACCGATTCTAGCGGTGATGGGCTGACGATCGAAGGTTCGATCATGGGGACGGCTGCTTATGCACCGCCGGAGCAGCTTTCGGGAAAACTCGATCGTATCGATGAGCGATCTGATGTCTATGGACTCGGTGCGATACTTTACGAGATCCTGACCGGACGACCGCCGGCTAATTCAGGCACACTTGAAGCTGTGATTAAGTCGGTCGTTTCGGGTGATATTCGAGAGCCGCGTGAAGTCCTTGCAGGCATGCCGATGCCGCTCAATGCAATTTGCTGTCGGGCAATCTCGGTGAATCCAGCGTCACGATATCCAACAGCTTTCGAACTTGGTCAGGAAGTCGAGCGTTGGCTCGATGGATTGTCTGTCGACGCGTACCCAGAGCCCTTCAACGTCCGACTCCTAAGGTGGGTGCGTTCGCACCAGTCATTGGTCGCGACGGCTGCAGCTATTGTTCTTATGTCGACATTGAGTTTAGGTCTCTTTTCGACAATGTTAAGCAAGAACAATGCGGCGTTAGCCAAACTCAACGAGCGGCTCGATGAACGCAACCGTGAGCTCGACACAAGGAATGCTGAGTTAACCGCCGCGAATCTCCGTGAGTCCGACGCAAGGAAACAGGCCGATACGCAAAGTCAATTGTTGTTTGGGACACTCACGGACGTCGTTGTCAATATCCAAAAAGAACTAGAGAACATACCGGGGGTGGCTGATATTCGACGGAGACTTTTGGGCATGTCGTTGGAGCAACTTGATCAAGTGGCATCGGATTATGTATCACAGGCCCAAGTCGACGAAACAAATATGGTCGCTTTGGCTTCGCTCGGAAATCTATGCCTGCGTTATGGCGGTGCAGAACATCTGGAT
Organism: Pirellulaceae bacterium; assembly: GCA_041739875.1. Taxonomy (GTDB): domain Bacteria; phylum Planctomycetota; class Planctomycetia; order Pirellulales; family Pirellulaceae; genus JBBSJZ01. The sequence goes on along the minus strand of JBGSNA010000382.1, from coordinate 38,114 downwards.
GTAGATACAGCGACCCCTTCCCCGTCCGCGAAACATGCCATCGAACAAGCCGTCTCGTTTTACCGGCGATCGTGGAGTATCGCAAATTCGCGTTACAATGAAGCAACCGATAACGTAAATCGCAAGCGTGACTTAATGCTGGCATGCAATCGAATGGGAAACGTCATGTTGCGAGCCGGTCAGGTCGAAGAGTCATTAAAATTTTATTCTCAATGCGTTGAGTGGGGACGCGAGATACTCGCTGCCTTGCCTGAAGACCTTGCTGCGAAACGAGAGTTTTCGGTGGCATGTCGAGATTTTGGTTACTTGAACCTTCGACGTGATCAGTTCGCAGAAGCGAAGCTTCATTTAGACATCGCTCGAGATTTGGGTGAAGCGATATTGCAAGCAGATCCAGATGACCTGGAAAATGTTCTAGAAATTACCCTGACGTATCGTCTGCTGGGCGTTTACTGTCGCGTTAATGATATGCCTGAACAGGCACTTGAGTTTGCTTCTCGAGACTTGTCGTTTAGCAAGCAGTTGTTGAAGACGAGTCCAGGAGATGTCCAGCTCCAGCATCGACTTGCGGGTGCTCATGCTGCCCTCGGTTTAATTCACTCCTTAGCCAAGCGTCACCAAGATGCAATTCGGCATCTTCAAGAATCCGTAACGATGGACGAGGCGCTCTTAATCCTCGATCCAGGTAGCTTGTCGGTTTCGAGCGACATTGCCGATGCTTGCTACCACATCGGTCGTGAGATGTTTGTGATTGGCGAGGATAAGTCTGGTATTGAGTACATGCAGAGGTCTGCCCAGATCTACCAATCAATTGTTGAAAAAGATCCCGGAGATCACGAGGGTTACATCCAATTGGCAAGTGTGTACGGCAGCCTCGCAATCCAGTTTGAAACGCTTGGCCAAATTCAAGATGCCATCGAATTCGGGAACAGGTGCGTGCAGGCTAGTCTAGTCATCGTTAAGATTGATCCAATGAGTATTCGGGAGCAACGCCGGCTTGCAGGCGCTTATTTACACCTTTCCCAAGCAAATCGCAAAGCGAATCAGCTGAATGAAGCGATGGAGTATTGCAAACTGTCGATTGCAATCCGAGGGCAAGTCTCCGCAATGATGGCCGACCCTTTGGCTTCGCCGCCCTATGAGGCTGTAGGCTATCTTAGAGCCGGCGAACTCGCCTTTGAGCTCGGATTGCACGATGAAGCCATTTCGTATTTCCAACAGCACCTGGACTGTCACATGCGAGTGCTTGAGATTGATCCCGAAAACGCTACCAGTAAACAAGGTGCGTGGATCGGCTTGTACCGTTTAGGATGCGTTCAGGCTCAATGTCAGGAAGTTGAATTGGCGAAAACAAATCTTGGCAAAGCAAGTGCTCTTGTGATTGAGTCAATCAATCTCAAAGGAGAGACGCCAATTTATCGCAATTGGCGGAAGAAGATCGGCGACGAGCTCAAGCGACTGGACACGCCCGTGACAGAATCGACTGAGTGACGTCCCAGGCACGTCGCGTAGCGATGCGATGCGTTCAGAACTTCCAACGGTACTCCATGCGGGTGCCGTAAACGTCGTCGAGGCCCTTGCGCCAGCCATACATGGCATCGAATCGAAGCAACGATCGATGCGAAATCGGGAACTGGTAGCGAGTCCCAGCGGCGAACTGGTCATCAGGCGCCGCAGCGCTACTGTTGCCGTGGGGAGTCAGGTACGCAAGTTCTAGAAGAAGTTGGCGATCAAAGTCGGCGCCAAGCAAATCAATGCCGATCGCGCCGCCCGCAGTGTCGTTGGCACTTGTGTCGAGCGTTGCGAAGCCGTTGAGGCCGTCGGTGTCAAAGTTGATTCCCGTATTTCGCAAGATCCCGCTGGATACGCCCGCGCGAGCGACGGACTGTGGTCGATCCCAACCGACAAACAAGTTCATGTAGGGCACGATGTTGTACGGCGCAACGGACACGAGACTGTTCTCGACGAGGAGCAATGCGCCGTCGGCTGTGCGGTCGGCCTTGGGTAAGTCTTGACCAGCGTTCACGATCACGCGGACGCTGTTGCTGATGCGATCAAAATAGCGTCGCGTGAAGCTGATGGTGGCGTTGTGATAGCTGCGCTCGTCGATGTTTCGATCGCGAACGTAAGCGTATCCACTCTCGATGTAGCCGCCGTAGGCTTCGATAAACCAAGCGGTGCCAAAAGCTTGGGCTGCGTGTTCATCGTTGCCAAACGCAGGACTGTTGAGTTGGTCGACGACAGCGAAAAAAGTTGCGTCGTAATTCGACCAGTTCAATGTGCGGCTGTGACGAGCGGGTAATGAGAACGCAGCACCGGTGACGGCATCCTCCATCCAAATGCCGTTTTGAAACAGGAGAGGAACTAAGCCGAGTGTGAACGGTAATTCGAACGGAGACGACTCATCCGCCATGCCACCGAGTATCGCTCCGAGGTCGCCTTCAAAAAATGCGGCGACTGGATTCAGATTCACAATCGGCTGGTAGTCAAGCTTGCCATCGACCAGAGCGACTTGTGAGAATGCGGCACCGCGAGTCATCGGACCAATGAACGCATGGAATCGCTCGGTGTCGGTCAGTCGCAGGTCCAAGTCAAGATTCAGACGAGTCGCCCAATTATCCGTTCGCCCGACTGCGTTGCGGCCGGACGCGACGCCAGTCCGGTAGTCGCCATAGAGATAGAATTGGGGATGAGCTAAGTTCGTACTTCCAAACCAGTTGTAACCGCGCGGAGTGATTCCATCGCCATAGAAAATTCGTCCCCATTCGATCCAGGGTTGTTGTACAGGCACGCGTTTCTTGGCGTCATAGACCCACTGTTCTCGCATCCCATCGTGGTACATCGCGTCGTTGGGTAAAGGTGTTGGCGAGAAATCGTCGTGATGGTAGGGAAGCTCAATGGGTGGCGCCGCCATCTCCCATGAATCGCATGCCGCGATCGCTTGCTGCATCGAAACCAAAAAAAGCGGTTCAGCGAAAACGGCTTCCTCGGCGTCATTCTCGAACGCGATCGGAATGGAAGAGCTCGGAGCGTCATCGACGCAGGCCATGTTGGTCGACACTGGTTCTTCAACGAGCCAAGAGAACTGTTCTGGCTCGGTTGGTATGACGGGCAACAACGTCGTCCGAATCGTGGATGTCGGCCATGCTTTGCCTTCGCTGTGGACAAACTCATTTGTTTGGATGACTTGCCCTTGGCAAGTTGACGTCGACACTCCCATGCTAAAAGATACGAGAAATACGCATGACCAGACTGTGACTGAGAAGTTCTTGGCCATGGCGTGCAAGTGCAAGCAGCGATCGGCACCGGCGTGGCGGTGAATCGACGTATCGGTCGTTCGATGCGAGTATCTCACAGAGGGTGCTATTACTTCACCAGGAATGTGTAGCTGTTGGGACGTAAGTCGAGGATCTGTTCGTTCATCCGGCGAATCATGTCGGGCGTGCTATTGATTAGCCGCATGAAATAAGGTGGTTCCACTCGACTACGCATTCTTACGCTCAAACGATACGGCCCCGGCATGGACAACGCTTCTGAAGGAATGTTGTAGCGTGGTGTTCGATGATCTAGAGGTGGAATCGAGTGAGCTTCCATCCGAATCAGTGGCGGGTGATTGAGCACACTGACGGGGACAGCGCCGGGACGCAGAAATACGAGTTGATCGAGGCTGAAGTTGAGGGGAAGCGGAGTTTCGCGATCGGTGCCATGGACCGTATTGATCAAGAATTTGGTTTGAAGATTAAACAGATCTGCATCGCGGTGAACGCGGCCCCGGGCAACATCCGTGCTATGCAAATCAGCGAGGTCACCTTGAGAATCGAGATACCCACTCTCCCAAACCCGTTGTCCCATGGGATTGATTAAAGCAACGTTAAGCCAAAGTTGAGGTTGAGCACCGAGCGAGCCGGTCGGCATATTGTGACCTTCGCTCGTATTGGTGACTCGGTAAGCCACCGTGAGTGGTTGACCAACACGTGGCGCGTTGATGAACTGTGGTTTACTGATATCGAGCCCCGCCTCGTGCGTGATAATTGCTGACTCGCGTTTCTCAGCGGCTTTGGCAATGTTGTTATCGATAATTTTGCGAGCGTCACGTCGTTCGTCGGCATTGTTCCAAGGCGACGGAAAGGTCGTTCTTGCGTCAACGTTGCGTTCGAATTCTTCGGTGCCCCAACCTGCGCGATAATCAAAGTCAAGCCACTGGCGCGGATCGTATTTCTTTGCCTTTGGGTTGTGTGGGAAGATGCCCGGATGCGCGATCGAGTAACCTGGTCCCCAAAACATATGATTCGAAAGCTTGCGAGGTTCGCCGAACGGTTTGTCGTTCATGATGGCCGCGTGCCCCCAGTCGTAGCCGTCTGGCTTTCCTGGGACGGCACCCATGTGGCATTGTTGGCAAGTGATGCCTTTCGCGGTGGCTGGTCCACTTCGGTATTGAGCATGAACAACCTCAAGCCAGATACCTGGGTGGACCGCGACTTGATGGCACGACACGCAGATATCGCTATTGGTGAGTGGCTCAAAAAAGAAGCTGCCGTTATGCATCGGCTGTCCAGCTCCTTTGTCAGAGCCGTAGACTTTGAGCTTCAACTTGTCGGCTTGTGCGATCGCTTGGGCAACGCCATGTCCGGCGGAAGTGCCCATCACCGGTTGGTGGATGTCGCCAGGTTCAATTCGTCGGTCACCATGGCTGCGTCCGTAGTGTTCGCGTACGCGGTGGCACGCGATGCATGTGATGCCTTCGCGAACGACCGGAGGTGATTCGAGAATGCTATGTTCGCGAGGGATTTCGAGTTGCGTTGCTACCGGCGAGTGACAGCGAACACAGAACGAGCCAACGGTACCCTGGGTTAAATCCGTCATCACTTGTTCGAATCGCTGGAACATGGGCGAAACGGCGGCATAAGCATGACCACTGGCTCGCCACTGTTCGTATTGACCCAGGTGACAGCTGCGACACGTCTCAGCGGACGGATAGCAGTTTTCGGTCCACAAGGCTTCGTGCGGGTCCGTTTTAGGAGGTGTTGAGTCCGCCGGCGCGGCGGGAGCTGGGCGGGCCGCAGGCCCCATGCTGCTCAGCGGGTCGGCGTCCACGACGCTACCCATTCCGAGCAAAGGGTCATTCGACGGTGTTAACCGATCTTCGCCCCAAAGTGCTGGGGCGATGGATGTTGCCAAGATGGCGACAAAAAGTGAAATCGCGATTCGATGCATCGGACTCTAGGTCAGCGAACGGCAATGGATAAATGATCATGCGAGACAACATCGACTCGCTCAACTACCCAATCGACCGTGCGTGGCCCGCACAGTTCATTCATTCGGTTTTGCAGGCAAAGACTGCCCAATCGTTAAATCCTGCCAGTCGCTGCTGTGTCATCAGAAACAAGTCGCGAAGCGATACGCACTTTATCTGTCGCTAGAAGTCTTACGGTCACCCTAAGCATCAAACTCCAGGGGTGAGAATCCGAATTTTCGTTTAAGTTTCCCAGCCTCAGTGCATTCTGTCGGCTACGTTTACCATAGGATCGAAAACCTCTTCCAAGCGTCCACTTCTAATCTTTTCCAACGGCGCAACACTGATGACAAAGATCGCTGATTCTTCAGCAAACGAATCGTTTTTTCGTTGCCCGGTCGCTGGCGACTGTGCCGAGGCAAACTTGAAAATTGGCCGTCGACGGATCAAGGTGAACGTCCAAGATATGTCGATCGACGGTTTCACCGTACTTGTTCCATCGCATTGCGCCAAACACTTGCGAGTCGGCGTACCTTGGATTTTGGAGTACGACGAAACACGAACGGAAACTCTTGCGCAGTGGTTTCATCATGGGCTTCAAGGACATACGCAAGTCGGTTTGCGTCGGATGCGAGACCTGACGCCCGTGTCTTATATTGGCCGGTGGTATACCGGCTTAATGCCTTCAGGTTCGCGTACGTCCGGCACTGATGCGACGGTGGCCTACGCGGGCTTTACGATCCTCTTGTTCCTCACCATGGCAATGCCTGGGATTGGTGACTACCTCGGAACCGCGCCTCGAATCGAGTCCGCAGCGACGATGATCTTCGAAGGCATTGCAGATCTGTGGTAGTGACGAACTAGATCGAAGGGCCAGGCATTTCATTCTGGACGCTCAGCTCGTTCTCGCTATCGTCCTGGTCGTAACGCAGCACCGAATGGACTGGATATGGACTTAGTCTCGCCTCGCCGCCGAGTTGGACCAAGTGAATCAAAAACGCGCACCCAACGATTTCACCACCGCACTTCTCGAGCAAGCGGCAACAGGCCTGGGTTGTTCCACCCGTGGCGAGTAAGTCGTCGAGCAGCAAAACACGTTGCCCGGGTTTCACACCATCAACATGAATCTGTAGCTCGTCGCTGCCGTATTCCAATTCGTACGCAAACGAGTGCAAATCGAAGGGTAACTTGCCCGGCTTTCGAATCGGTACAAAGCCCGCTCCTAGACGCATGGCAAGCGGTGCTGCGAAAATAAAGCCCCGGGCTTCGGCTGCCGCAACAATATCGATCTTCTGGCCAAGAAACGGAGCAACCAAGGCATCCGTGGCCGCTACAAGCGCCTCGGGGTTCGCCAACATTGGCGTGATGTCACGAAACAAAATACCTGGCTTGGGATAGTCTGGGATTTCGCGGATGAACTGGTTTAAATCGACCATGGTATTGGTTCTCCTACTGGATGCGGGCTCATTGTTGATCCCAAGCCTAAAGCACTGAGCGACTCGTTGAAAGCGGGAGACTTAGTTGAAGTCTGGAGGCAACGCTTCGCCGGGAACCACATCGATATCTTCAAGTTCGAGATTCTTCAGCTCGTCGGATCGACGTTTCAAATCCGTATCTATATCGCCTTCGGATTTCGCCTTGGGATTTTTCGCGTCTTGAGTGGTATCGTCATCGAGCTCAGCAGCGTCTTCGTCATTGGGTTGATTGGTCGGGCGGTTGCGATAAATCTCGTCGACGGATTTCGGCTCATCGCGGTTCGTCAATTCGGCGGTTCTCGCTCCAGCCGGATCGTACAAGCTTCCGACTCGGCCGTCGTCGCGCCGAGTTCGTTGCCAAGCTCCGCCGTAAGCTGGATACGCTAAGTCTTCGCTGTTACAGCACAATCGACATCCGACATTGGGAACAAGCAACACCAGTCCCATGACGACGAAGAACCATTTGGCGATAGGTCGGGTGACGATAACGTTTCCGTTCATGAGCCAAGACTCGAGGCGAGCGCAGAAAAAAACCGAACGTCCTGGTGTTCCAAGACTATCGGTTTGAATCGGTCAGGCAAAGCTTGAGCTTGAGTCAAGGTTTGCCGATTGGGTGTTTGGGAGGTGATTCGGGCAGCCGAATTGCTTGCATTGAGACCGGAGGGATCCAATCAGCCTTCGGGGCGAAGCAGTGGGAATAGGATCACATCCCGAATCGAACGTTGGCCCGTCAGCAACATCACGAGCCGATCGATTCCGATGCCGAGTCCGCCTGCCGGAGGCATACCGTATCGAAGAGCACGAACGAAATCGTGGTCCATCTTTGCCATCGAGTCTTCCTCGTCTTGGCCGTCGAGCTGTGTTTCAAACAGACGTTCCTGCAAGTCGGGGTCGTTCAGTTCTGTGTACGCGTTAGCGAGTTCCATGCCACAAATGAACAACTCAAATCGCTCAGCGATCGCATCATTACCACGCTTCCGCTTGGTCAGCGGACAGATGCTTGCGGGATAATCGATCACGAAGATCGGACCGGACAGCGAGTCCTCGACCGTCTCTTCAAAAATCTCGTTGCGAATCACATCCGGGTGTTTGCCGTCGGTCGTGATTTTGAGCTTTGCTGCCAAAGCCATCACTGCGCCGTCTTCGGCTGGATTGGTGGGATCAATGCCCGTCGCCCGTTGGAACAAGTCCGCGTATGTCGCACGCTCAAATGGCGGTGTGAAGTCGACGGTGTTGCCTGCGAATTCGCGAACATAACCACCACCGATCGCGTCGATCGCGTCACAGATCAGCTTCTCCGTCAACTCCATCATCGTGACGTAATCACCGTACGCTTGGTACAGCTCGATCATCGTGAACTCTGGATTGTGTCGGGGGCTAATGCCTTCGTTTCGGTAGACGCGTCCCATCTCGTAAACGCGTTCCATGCCGCCCACCATCAGCCGCTTGAGGTGCAACTCCAACGCGATTCGCAGATACAACTGCATATCGAGCGTGTTGTGGTGCGTGATGAATGGCCTCGCCGCGGCCCCACCGGCGATCGCATGCAAGGTTGGGCCTTCGACTTCGCAAAAGCCTTGTGCATCGAGAGTGTTGCGAATGCTTTTGATGATCTTGGTGCGATCGAGAAACGTCTTCATCACGCCATCGTTAAACGCCAAGTCGGCGTATCGCATGCGTTGACGAAGCCCTGGATCGGTAAGCCCAGCGTGTTTTTCTGGTGGGACTTCGAGCATCTTGGTGTGGAAGAAAAGGTTTTCTGCGAACACGGTTAGCTCACCCGTGTTGGTCCGCCCAAGACGGCCTTCTGCGGCGACGAGATCGCCGAGGTCAAAAAGTTTCGCAAGTTCGAAGTTCTCTTCGCCGACTTGGCCTAGGCCGATGAAAATCTGGATATCGCCAGTCCAATCTCGGAGCGTCAAAAAGATCAGCTTGCCTTTATCACGCGAAAGCATGATTCGCCCAGCAACTCGCACGACTGGGCCGGTCTCCTCGCCTGGGCCGTTGTCGCTCTTCCACTTGCGATAGTCCAGTTCCGCGGACATCTCCGGCAACTCGAGCGTCTCGCCCGAGGCTTTAAGGAACTTGATTTCGGCTGCCCGCAATGTGCATTGGTCCACGAGCGTTCGGTCGTCGAACCGGGAGCCCCAAGGGTCGATGCCTCGCTCGGAAATGAGCCGAAGTTTCTCACGTCGGGCCACTCGAGGGTCTTTCAAATCGTCCCCGCTTGGTCGGTTTTCGTCAGGGTCGTTCGGGCTGGCAGGGCTGCTTGGAGAGTTCATGCTCGGTTTACTCGTGGTTCAACAGTTTCAGAAGCCGCGGATTGTCGACAGCAAACGCCTCGGACGCAACCACAAGCGATCTTGCCACGGGAATCATGAAAGGTTTATGCGTGGATTTGTGACAGCTTGCTTGCCCGAGCGGGCTGCTTTGCTGCTCGGACGTTCCTCGATTCAGACCGCATTTGGACGGTGATTCTCAATGTCGGAAACCCCCTCCACTCCGGATTTACGTACTGACTCGATGAAAACGGTAAAGGAATCTGGGGCTCGAAAAGCATCGATTCTCGTTGTCGATCCAGCTCCTTTGTCGCTGTTGGCGCTCGCCGGAGTGCTTCATGCCCAAGGATTTCAATGCGTTTGCGCTCGCGACAAAGCGACGGTCCTACGAGCGATCGAACTTGGGACACAAGACTTGGTGGTATGGGACGTTGGAGATGATGCCATGGCTGCGCTTGAGGCCCTCAGCGAGCTGCGGACCCAGCCAGAACACCAGCAAATCCCAGCTGTATTTCTCGCTGAGTCACGTTGGGCAGGACTCGAAAAGAAAACGGAATCGCTGAGCCAGTCCACCTGTGTTCTGTTCAAGCCCGTCGATCCTCAAGCACTTGGTGCGGTGACCCAGAAGATGCTTTGGATGCCTCAGCTCGAAGCGTCACACCGAAGACGTGGAACTCGGCCCAGTCGTCCAGGCTGGGTGACGCTCTAGCAAACAATGCTTCGCGAACGACCCAAAGCTTCGCGAACGATCCTGACGAGTCGGCTTGACAATTGGAGTCCGACTCCAGTATTCCCGAGACGTCAGTGAATCTGCCTTCCTGTTTTCACCCGCCCCCCTTTCGAGACAAGTTATGTTCCGAATCGCGAGTTATTTCTTGTTGCTAGCAGCGGTTTCTGCTTCGGCTAATGCCGCTGAGATCGTTCGGTACCGTTTGCCCGACTGGAAAGCCAAGCATATCCATGATGCTAAGAAAGCCGATACGATTTCCGAAACGCTCAAAAAACTCGGATGCGAGCTGAAACGCGAGCAACACAATGGCCACATCGATGTGAAATACAAATGTCCCGAGTGGAAACAGCTCGAGCTTGGAACGCACGAAGAAGCGAGTAAGTGGGAAACTTGGTTGAAAGAGTACGAGTTCCAAACTGAGCACAAACATTGACTTTGGGCGTAACCGCAGCAGCTACGGCAGCGATCGTCAAAGCAGCCAAAACCACCCAAAACTTCATGCAATCCGTTCAAGACTCGGTCCGTTTCGACCAAGTTTTGGCTGGGGGTGATTTTGATTCTGGCGGGATTGATGGCGGTGGGGTCGATCCGGGTGCGAAGCTCCGTCCAAGCGAACCTGAATCGACGCAATCACTTTTGGAAACGACGGTGAATGCCATTCGTCGCCGATTGACTAGCGGCGGAGTGCTTTCAAGTGATGGCGTGAGCCTGACCAAGGACCTCAGATTATCAACTCGCGGTGATGGCACGCTCGAGGTCCAATCACCGCAGGATCATGCCGCAGCGATCGAAGCAACGCTGGGTTCGGACTCGGCACTGAAGCGACTCGTCAGTCAACTGCATTCGCGTTTAGGTTCGACCCAGATCGAGGTTCCAGGCCAAAAAGCCGTCACTGCTAATGAGAGAGCGTCAATCGTCGACTTGACTCACTAGCCCCTGGGAGCGATTATACCGTCCAAGTCTGGAGGATAAGCGAATGGCTAGCAGGCTGATTCGAAATCAGTTGCCCAGTAATGGGTTGCGGGTTCGAGCCCCGTGTCCTCCGCTTTCTAACCAAAAAGCCATTCGTGCCCGTCACGGATGGCTTTTTTGGTTATGAAATGACGCGTCCAACAACATGGAAATGGACGGTCTATTCGCCATTGAACCAAATTTCGATATCGGGTTCGTCCGGCGAGCCCTGCCGTAGGAAGTTCCCCACAGCGATATCGGGTTGCCCGTTTCCGTCGAAATCGGCCACTTCGAGCGAAATATGGTTGTACAAGCCGCTTTCAATCGTTGTCGGCTCGAACTTTCCCGGTTCAGTCTGGGTCAGCATCACAATCGATGACACGCCCGCACTTGCAAACTCGTTCACGACGCCGCCAGCAAGTAACGAGCAGGCGACGACATCGATGTCTCCATCGCTATCAAAATCTCCAGCTTGAGCGTTGAGTACTCCCGGCATATTCACGATGGTGTGGTGGAGATAAGGGAATGTGCCTGGGTTTTCGAGCCATTGAACGCTGTGATGCGGTTTGAAGCCGCGGTCGAACGAGTCGCCATTGGTGTAAAGCACATCAAGATCGCCATCGAGGTCCATGTCGACAAACTGAATGCCACTTGAACCGTATGCTGGGTCCGGTGCACCCCAGAGCACATGGTTGGTGAAATTTCCAGTGCCATCGTTGATGAATGCTTCAACGATTTCATGCTCTTGGCTGATCAATGCGATGAAGTCCAGGTCGCCATCGCCATCGAGGTCCACTGGGGGAACGTTCACGGCTCCATTGCGTTTGTCGATGACACGTGTTTCGAATTTCGGCCGCTGGTTCTCATCAAGTCCAGAGTTCACGAGCAAGAAAATTTTGCCAGTGGTTCGCCAGCCGAATTCACCGACGAGCACGTCGATGTCGCCGTCGCCATCAAAGTCACCAGACTGGACATCCGCAACGCGACTGAGACCCTCACTGAGTACGATCGATTCGAAGCGATCGCTCGTGGCGGACTCTCTGCGAAGCCATATCACTCGCCCAAGATCGCTGTCGTTCGCATTGAACTCACCAATATCAGCGACGAGTAAATCAACCAGTCCATCTTGATCCAGATCCGAGGGTTGAGTGTGGACGGGTTGCAAGAGTGTTGCAAGTTTCTTGGTCTCTCCCGATCGGTCCGCACGGATGTTTTGTGGATCGAACCAATGCGCCATGACAGCACCCGTATTGATGTCACAGTAAACGATCGCTGGCGATCCTCGCATGCCAAGGTCGATCCAGTGGACATTCGTAATCCCCGGTGCTCGGCTACCCGCGGCGCGAACGCTCGAACGGCTAAGCGGAAGGGTCGTCTTGGAATAGCCCACCGTCGATTCAGGAACAACAAGTTTGTCCGGAGCTTGGATTTGGAAAAACTTCAAAATCACATCTTTATTCGGAACTTGAAGATCGCTGCGTCCGGAGAACTCGTAGAGAGAGAGGCCTTGCTCGATTTCGCCTAGCCACTCGTCTTTGCCTGAGCTGGCGGGTCGTGGTGTCGCGTGACAGTCCCCACAAAAGTTCTCAATCGCGAGGCGATGTTGCGTGACGAACGCTTCGTCGCTAACCAGGCCATTCTCTGCTCGCTTCTCCGCAACTTGAGCCTTGTCTCCAGGTGAGTTGTTGGTGCGAGAAGCCTGTTTTTCAGAATGTTGGGGCGGTTGATTGATCGATTCACGACAGCCCAAACAAGCGATCAAGCCAAACAGCAAAAAAAAACGGCAGACGAAGCGGTAGGTTCGCATGGTGATCGAGAAAGGATTCTATGAAGAAAAAAGAGAGCGTGAGACAATAGAATCAACGTAGGGTCGCAATGTGAACTCGTAGGGCATGTGTTTTGAGCTCGATTGTTGGTCGGTTACGATCAGGGAAATGGCCTAGAAGATGACTCACCAGCTTAGATTCCTTGGTCTCGTTGTGCCAGCGAGTTGCAGCCGATTGCTTGATACTCCACAAAATCCTGAGATAACCGTGTTTACAAACCCGATTGGCGAGACCAACCCACGACCTTCGGTTGTCGCATGGACACACGTGTGGCTTTGCAAACGTTCTTTGCCTTGGCTCGTTTCGCTCGCCGTCCTCTCGTGCGCGAGCTGCAGTCCCTCGACGACACCAAACGCGGTGACTCCCCCCGCAGCCATTTCGTCGAATCCTCTGAGTGACATGAAAGCAGCCGTGCGTGGTCAAGTGTGGCACGAAGCTTGGATGCTTGCCGAGCCAGTCCTCGAAAAGTACCCGAACGATCCAGACGTGATGGCCATGGTTGCGATGGTCGCACATCACATGCAGCATCCGAATCGCTCGGCGGAGTTGCTCGTCGATGCTTGTCGTACCGAATCATTTGAGAACGAACAACGTGTCCAGCAAGCGATCATTGCGCTCGTTCAAGTGGGGCGGCTACACGATAGCATGGACTTGCTTGAAACAGCGCTGGCCGCGCAACCGATGCAGGATGAAACGCGTCGATTGTTGTACGACTTGTGCATGGGCACCGAAGATCGACCCAGAGGCATGCCGCACGCCCAGATTCTTATTCGACATCGCAAATTCGATTTGGATTTCTTGCTCGCCATGAGCAATACGCAACAGCGAACTCAAGACGCGACGCCGTTAATTGAAATGGCATCTCGCAATCCCGATGATATTCGTCCCCTCGTTGGCCAAGCCCGAATCAAATTTGACCAAAGCCAGTTCGATGAAACGATCTCACAGACACGTGCGATTGTGGCCAAGCATCCAGATTTCCAGCCTGCCCAGTTACTTCTTGGACGCGCGTTAGCGGGTGCAGAGAAATTGCAAGACATCCAAGAATGGGCCGCTTCCCAAAAACCGGAAATCAAGAGCAGTGCGGACTACTGGCTCACGCTCGGTGATTGGGCACGCTCAACTGGCCAACGCGATGCCGCTGTGCGATCGTATTGGGAAGAGACACAGCGTGAACCGGATCGTACGGAGTCATGGTCGAAACTGAGTGCATCATTGCAACTCCCCGATGATGCGGATGCTCGTCAGGAGATGCGGATTGCCGTTGATCGTCGAGTCTCGCTGTTGAGCACCTTGAATCAATCAAGAAGTCGTTTTGAGCGAACAGGAAAAATCTCGCGTGCAATTTGTCTGGAAATCATCAAGAGCCTGGAAGGTCTCGGTCGACTTTGGGAAGCGGAAGCTTGGGCGTCGGTCGCGCTGGCGCTGCCCGAGGACGATGAAGTGCCCATCACTGAGACTCGCCAAGGGATCCTGGCTATGCTATCCAGCGACACGCCGTGGCAACTTACTGACGGGTTTCCGGAACTCGAGACCAGCTTGAGCCGTTTCAAGCTTCCCGCGATCGAGATGGAGTTACGCTCGGAGAAGATGGCAGACGCCGAGTCGGGTTCGAGCATCGAGTCTGGTTCGAGCACTGACGACCGGTCCATCGCGCGAACCGACGTGTTTCGATTGGAGGACGAGGCCGATGCACGCGGTATCAATTTTCTGGCATCCACAGGCAGTGATTTAGATGTGCCCGGCATCATGCTTTACGAAACACTCGGCTGCGGTGGTGGCGCCATTGACTTCGACTTGGACGGTTGGTGTGACCTTTATTTGGCAACTGCTGGAGGCACTCCACCGCAGCGTGACTCATTGCCGAACGCGTTCATGCGAAACCAAGCTGGAGCGTTCGTCAACGTGACAGAGTTTTCGAAGACGGGCGACACTGGATTCGGACAGGGTGTCGCGGTGGGCGATGTCAACGAAGACGGTTTCCCAGATCTGTTAGTGCTGAACTACGGCCCAAACACTCTTTATCTCAACAACGGTGACGGCACATTCGCGGACCGGAGTGAACGCATCCATTCGGCTTGCAGTACCGAAGCCGCCACGGCGTGGTCAACCAGCGGTGCAATCGCCGATGTCGATGCTGATGGAATCTCCGACATCGTGATACTCAATTATTGTGCTGGACTGGGACCAGTGAATGATCCCTGTCCGATGGCCGATTCGAACGTCGTTCGATCCTGTTCACCCATGAAATTTCCCGCGTTAGCGGATCACTTTATCCAGCAGCAAGCGGATGGCACGTTCGAGGATCGAACACTGGATTGGAACGCGATTCCGGAGGTGCCTGGGCGCGGTCTTGGCATCATCGTGGGTAACCTCGATCGCGAGCCGGGCAATGAAATTTTCGTTGCAAACGATATGACGAACAACCACTACTGGAGTCGTTCGGGAGAAGGAGCGTCGTTTCAAATTAGCGAATCTGCGATGCCGCGAGGACTGGCAGCGGATGACAAGTTATCCGCTCAAGGTTCAATGGGCATCGCTTGTGCGGACTTTGACGCTGACGGTGACATTGATTGCTACGTCACGAATTTTGACAAAGAGTACAACACGTACCACGAGCAGATCCACGACGGCATCTGGCAAGATCGAACCAGTCAATTGAAGTTGACTGCGCCGACCGTACCTTGGGTCGGGTTCGGTACACAGGCGATTGATTTGGATCACGATGGGTCGCTGGAAATGGTTGTGACCAACGGTCACGTCGACCTGTTTTCGCGAGGCGATGAGCATGTCGAGTACGCTCAACCCATGCAAATATTCCGGCGTCAAGCAGATTCAACCTTCGAGCCCATCGAAGATTTTTTCAGCGGCAATTACAACCATTTGCCTCACGTCGGACGAGCCCTATGGACCCTCGACGTGGATCGTGATGCACGCCCCGATCTCGTCGTTACCCATCAAACCGAACCTGTTGCGATGCTGATGAACAAGTGTGAGCCTCAGGGGAATTGGTTGGAGCTCCAGCTTTGCGGAACCATTGCCGCTCGCGATGCGATCGGTGCGGTTGTGACGGTGTCACAGGGGGAACGACGGTACGTTGCTCCGGTTACGTCGGGCTCTGGATACCTTTGCAGCAACGAGCGAGTAATCCGGTTCGGACTCGGGGCAACGAAGCAACCGCCTCATGTTCAAGTTCAGTGGCCCAACGGCGATGTGCAGAAGATTGGCAATGTCGACATCAATCGCAGCTGGTTGATCGTTCAAAATTCCGAAAACGCCACTTTGCTCGCCAAGTAGGCATTTATCAGCCAAATTGTGTTGAACGGTTAACGACGTGCGGATGCGAACATCGTACTACCTAAAATGGCGGCATCGATACTTGAATCGGGTGCATGAGGTAACCGATGAGGTCGCGAGTTTGCTCGGGGGTGAGTGTCTCGAGTAGACCAGCGGGCATGGCGGAAAGAGTGGAGGGTTTGGTTTCCTCAATATCCTCTTTGGGGATGGAACGTTGTTCGGTTTGAGTTTGTAGGACGAGTGTTTTGTCGTCTTGGGATACAATGAGTCCACCCAGGACGCTACCGTCGGCCATGAGGACATGTGTCATACGGTAGTCTTTGCCAACAACAGCGCTGGGGTCGACGATATTCTCGAGTAGGTAGTCCAAGCTTGATCGCTGTGAACCGGTCAAGTCAGGACCGACTTTGCCTCCTTCGCCATAAAGGACGTGGCACTGGGAGCATGTCTTAGTGAAAAGCTCACGACCGTGCGACAGATTCGCTTGTTGAAGTATTCCCGGCGCCAACTGGGTGCGAAGTTTTGTGACTAGCTTGCGCTGGTCTTCGGGCGAGTCTCGCAGTTCACCCCAAACTTCGCTTAGCTTCTTCTCGAGCGTCTTGTCACCAAGAGTCAATATCTGACGGGCGTGGTACGGCGTGATATCGGATGCCGCAATCTGTCCATCTTTTGTGCCCACGTGGTTGAGAAGCACTGCCGCAAAAGTCGGCCGTGATACAAGCATCTCCAGCAACGCTGGACGATCCGAAGCATGAAAGCGACGGTAACTTTTGACGAGTCGTTCACCGATCGCTGGGTCATCAAATTGCGACAGTCCACGTGCTGCGGTCACATTCAGTATGCGGACTTCCAAGACGGACTCACACACGCTTCGTAAGTCATCTGGCCGGGCATCGATGAGCGTTGAAAGTGCTCGGACGCGAGTTGGCAACTCCATCCGATCGTTTCGTACAGTTTTTCGGATTTCGTCGAGCGCGAGGCCGTCACCAAACAGTGAGCCCAAGTCTCGAATCGCTTCGGGGAACTGTTGGGATACGGTTGTCGTTACAAAAGCGTCCCATTGCTTCGGCTTGTCGGCGCGTCGCCAACCTTTGACGGCTTGTTGCATGCCGCGGAGGACTTCGCCTTGAATGTTCGCGGGCATGACTCGGGCGGCGGCTAGCAGCGAGTTCATGGGTTCGGGTTGTTCTTGATTTCGAGACATCAGGTTGCGTGAAACCCAACGATGCACATCCGGCCATTGGCACCGTGTTGCAACCTGTGCAAGGGATTGCGGATCCTGTTCGCCAACGGGAATCAGTCCGTACCAGAGCATCGAGGGCAAATCACGGTCGTTTGCATACTCGCTTCGTTGCACGAGTGCCGTTGCCAGTTCCGCTCGATATTCTGGTGCGAGCCGCTGGAGTGTCGACGCAAGCGTGAGCAATACCAGTCCTGATGAGTCAGTGCTTGCCATTTGAACGAGTGCTTGGCGTGTCTCTGCGTCGTCTGGATAAACCGCGTCCACAGGCGGTCCAATCACCGTATCCAGTGGCCAAAAGTCGGTCAGTAGTCGGATGGCCCAAACACGACCATGTTCGTCAGGGTCATGAAGCATTTTGCGTAGCATCTCAGGCGTGGTGACGCCACGCTGGTAGTTCGTCCACAGTTCAGGCAACTTGCCACTTCCGCTCAAACATGCAGGTTTGGTGAAGGGTGACGCTTTGTGTGCATCGGGGTAACTGATTTTGAAAATGCGACCGCTCGTACGATGGACTCCGGTGTGTTCATGGCATTCGCCAGTGTCACTCCAGTCAACGACGTAAACATTTCCGTCCGGCCCCACGCTGACTTCGACTCCACGAAAAAAAGGATCTTTGGCGAAGAGGAAATCAGGTTCATGCGAGGCGAGGTATCCAGCACCGTGGCGTTGTAGCTTTTCAACATTGGCACGGTAGCCGTGCATATTCAGTGTGAAAAGTTTGTTGTGGTACGACTCGGGCCAAGTGCCGCCTTGATAGATCATCATTCCGACGTGGGCATGTCCACCGCCGAAATCATTTGCTTTGCCACCACGGCTTTCGGTCCAATTGGTCTGGGTATCAAAGTGGTAGTGATCGGCGATCATGTCGAGTCGCTCGTAGACTCCTGGATTCACGCTTTCGCCAAAGGATTCTTTGAAGTGTGCGCCTGGAATCACGTGCCAAAGGTGGCCAATCACCGTGTTGATGAAAAATAATTCACCATGCTCGTCCCAGTCATGTCCCCAGGGATTGACGGTGCCGTGACAAAGGACCTCGACGACTTTTTTGTCGGGATGAAATCGCCAGATGCCACCATCGATCGGGACACGAGATAGTTCGGGCGTGCCGGGAATTCCAATTCGTCCTGGGCATGAGTGTCCACAGCGACCATAGAGCCAGCCGTCTGGTCCCCAGCGAAGTCCGTTTGCGAAGTTGTGGTAGTTGTCTTGAGCAACCGTGAAACCGTCGAGAATCACCTGGGCTGGGCCATCGGCAATGTCATCGCCGTTGGCATCCGGGATAAACAAAAGTTGGGGTGGGCACATCAACCAAACGCCACCACGGCCGACCTCGACACTTGTCAGCATTTGGACATTGTCGGTGAACACTTTGCGGTTCTCAGCGTGTCCATCGTGATCAGCGTCTTCGAGGATGACGACACGATCACGAAGCGACAGATCGAAGCGTTGTTGACGCTCGGCGTAGGTGTAGTTTTCAGCAACCCAAAGCCGATTCGAAGTGTCCCAGCACACGGCGATCGGATTTTGTACGTCGGGCTCGCTCGCGAACAAGTCCACGCGAAAGCCCTCGGGAACTTGCATGGTCGCGGCAGCTTCGACGGCGGACATCGGCTCGGCGTCTTGTAGCGTGTCGCTGTTATAGATCGCGGGAAAATCGTCGGCGAGGATCGCTGATGACGCGACGGCGACGAAAAACAGGACAGCCGAGATGAGGAAGGTTTTGTAGGTCAGCAAGATTGCGAACTCCGCGGGAGGGATCGATCGCACTAATCTAGCCTCATTGAATGACGAGAGCCAACTTGTTTTACATTCCTCGTGGTTCATACGGAGGGAAACGTGCTGGAACCAGGAACTGGTGGGCGGCAGCCACTGCTAGAGGGAAAAGAAAAACCCGTTTGCCGAGACCAAGGTGAATCTCGACAAACGGGCTATTTTTTCTCGCGTTCTCTAAGGAAGACGATCGCGAGTGGGGTGGCCGTGCCGAAGCATCAGCCCGCCGACTTTAACTACGGGTTACCACCCCGTTGGCTCGTGCAGCAATAATCCACTTGATCACCTTCCTTTCGTTAAACTTGTTTGACGAAGCTCGGCCCGGTGCCAACCAGAATGAGCCAATGGTTCGTGCTGAAAAAGTTAGTCGTGACGCGTCATCACGACCCGACTCAAACATTATCTCAACTCGGCAATGCCTAGGCAAGTAAAATTTGTGGTCTTGTACATGGATGGTTGATCTGGGCGAAAGGTTCGCCCTTAAGTCTGCAGCTAAGGAAACGGACTGTTTCTTGGCCCAGAAATCGTTGCTATCAAGCCGGTTTGTCGATTTCGTACATGACAATCACGAGGATGTCGCTGGCGACGAACGAACTCAGACCGCCTCCCATGCCGCTGCTCGGCGGAGACGCATGGCTGGCGATGTTGCCGGTCAGCGAGAGGACTCGGGCACCGCTTTTACGCATCCAGCGGTTAATTTCGCGTTCGAGCTCCGCCAAATCTGAATCGACGCCCTTGAAGATTTTGACTTGTTGCATGGTTAGAAAAAGTTGGGTCGGGGTGAGGGGACACGTAACGAGAGAATGTCCGACGGACGCTCAATACGGTAACTCATCCGAGGTGATCGGGCGCGGGACTGGCGCAGGAGTTTTTGCGGGTTCCCACAATCGTAATTGCACGTCATCAATCATCACTTCCCCAGCTCCGATTAACTCAAACATCAACCGCACATCGGTTTCGACGAGTGTTTGTCGATAAAGACGCACGGGGGTCCAGCCCGGTTGGCCGCGTACCAGTAGCCCCATTTCTTGGCCACCGGTGTTGTCGTAAATCAGGAGGCCTTGGTGTGGCCCACCAAATCCCATCGTGCGAACCATCGCGTCAATGCGGACGGCTGTTCCTGCGGCGACGCGAACGCCGGGGCTCGTGATTTGAATGACGGTGCCTTCGTACCCGCCCGGAAGCTGCTCATCGGTTAACGGCACGACTTTGGCTTGAAGAGCTCCGCCGGCGATCGCACCTCGGTGCACGAGGCTCACGTCGCTCGACGCACGTCCTTGCAATCGTTGGCCAAAGTCCCATTTCGCGCCGCTGAGTGATTGAATGTCATCGAGTGATCCAGTGGGCAATCGGTTTTTCCCCCAGCCCTTTTCACTAAGCAGCGGCAACCAGGCAACTTGGACTGGTAAATTGCCACTGAGCGCGGGCGGGCAGCTCGTCGGTCGCGGCCAATCCGGCATCAATGCTTCGGTGAGTTGCCAATCGCTTCTTAAGGCCCAAGCATCGGCGCGTCGTGCCATGCGAAGGCTCGATTCAACGTCTCCGGCACGAAACAGCGGTTCGGCATCGGCGAGCGTTTGAGCGGCAATGTTGGCGAGATTACTCGTTGCGGAAGACGGCAGCACGCGCGCGGATCGTGCAAGACCCCAATCATTCACCGTCCTTCGGACGCCTTCCTCGGTAAGTTGCCATCGGTCCAATCCTGCCTGCCGAGCAAAGCGACTTGCGGAAATGCCAAGTTGTCCTCCAAGGCTCGGATCGCTCGATGAAAACAAGATCTCGACCGCGTCCGGCGATACGATTTGGATACTGGCACCTTGCGGCGTTGTTTGCACGGGTACGCGTTCTGCGGAAAAATGCGTCAGCCGCCAAACCGTTTTGGCTGCATCGCTCGGAGGTAAAAGCAACTCGATCGAGGCTCCGTCTCCCGCGAGAACCTGGGATCCGCGTGTCGCGACGGAGCTGAGAAGGTAAACCTCCGCAGAACCGACGGATAATCGACCCATGTGATACGGCGCGCCGGACATGGCTAATGGCGGTTGTTGCGTTGAGCTCGCGATCCAGGGTGCGATCATCGCGATGGTGCGATTGACATAGCTGACCGCCATCGCTCGTTGGCTGTCCATCGGCGTGCCCGACGCGAGTGAGCGTGTGGAACGAAACAAGATCGCTCGAGGCGTCGTTTCCAATGCACGAATCGCTTGCAACCACATGGCATGCCATTGGAAATGGTCGCTGCGAGGGACGCCAATCCGATCGGCGATCGCATCCGTTTGCACGAGTAGCGATTCTGGTGGCATGCAGGAGATACCGACAGCCGATTCAATGCGACGATTGATTTCAGTCGCCTGCTTCGCGAGGCCCAAAAGCTCTTCGTCAGCCGACAGGCCGCGGATCGGCGGCGGCAAATCGTGGATCATCGCGTCAACCAGAGGTTCATATTGGCGACGTGACTCTAACGGAGCGGCAATGATCGGACGCTGCCAAACACTCGGCCATTTTCGTAGGCGCTCGCTCGTCGCCGTCGCTGAGGCAATTCGACCTGAGTCCAACGCGACACCCGATCCGATATACCACCCGGCAACGGGCTCCAGCAATGTCTGGAGCGATGGATCGGGCGCGGTCGGTGGCGGAGCATACACGGCGACTCGTGCACGAATTGCTTCGCTTAGGATCTCAGTATTGGGAGGTTGAGCCAGCAGCACAGCGTCAAAGCCAAGTGAACGAACCCAAGCAAGTGGCTCACCATTGTGCTGCAAAATGCGAGTGACTTGATCGACTGGAAACGCCGTGGGCATGACCGCTTTGGCGCGGCTTGGTATGTCACCGGATATCGGTGCGTCAACGGACAAACGACGCGACTGGGCCTCGTTAACGGTTCTTGCGGTAAGCGTTTCACTTGGCTCACTTGGCGTTGGGTTGCCGACAGGTACCAGCCCATCGACGCGGAGTTCGTCGATTCGCAATGCCGTCGTTCCTGGGCCGCTGTAGGCATTGATGATGACCG
This sequence comes from Pirellulaceae bacterium, assembly GCA_041739875.1. Taxonomy (GTDB): domain Bacteria; phylum Planctomycetota; class Planctomycetia; order Pirellulales; family Pirellulaceae; genus JBBSJZ01. Next base: position 16,303 of record JBGSNA010000382.1, on the reverse strand, counting down.
CATCAACATAGGGATCACGCAAGTCAGCGTCGCTGCCGTGCTCACGCCGCATCGCAATGGTCTTCAATCGCAAGTCACGTTCGATCGAGCCGACGCCAATCGCGGCAAACTTGCCCGGCGAATGATAGCTGGCGCCGAACACATAGACGCTGCTTGCGCGTCGACTTGATTCATCGCGATGATATGGAAAACGAATTCGAAAGCCGACTCGAAATCCGTCGCGTGCGCTCATGACGCTAACGTTCGCAATAAGATCATTGATCGCTCGCATCGGTTCGATCGGATAAACCAAGATCGCCTCGGTACCCAGTGACGCGACGAGCGTGATGGTTTCACAAGAGCGACCGTCTAGGCCGCCATCAGCCAAGTGGTTTTGCGAGATCACTCGCGCGTCGCAGTCGCTCGTGTCCAAATACCATCGCGGCGGATAGGCATCCAGACCATCATAGAGCTGGGCACTCGCGGTGGAGCAGTAGCAAGTCCCTAGCAACACAAAAGCGAAGATCGCAAGTGTCCAACACGTTTGGCGAATCCGAGTTTCAGCCCGCAACGTTTGCCGAATCAGCACGTTGAACTTAATTATTGTCGATGCGAGCTGGGGTACTGGCATTGATCGTTGACCTGGACGCTCAGCCGCGAAACAATCGCCGCCGACGCGCTATCGCCCACACTGCCTCAAGAATTGTGGTTTCAACACGACAACTTGTTGAATAAAGGCCACATGCTCTTTGGCACCGGAGAATTCGTTCCTAAAGCGTTTGGATACCAAGATTTACACTCGCAAGCCAAGGGGAAACTGTGTTGCCAAAAAACAACACGAGATCTCGGCCTCTGATACTCGGTAGTTGCTTGTAAGTGCTTGTTTGGAAACGACTTAGGTTCCGTTGTGGGTGGTTTTGCAGGGACGCGGCATCGCGAATGCATTGGATGCGATGACAATGAAGTTAGACAAACTGACCGCGACCCTGGAGCAGGCTGTTATGCAAAAGATTATCGGAAACGCTGAAACCAAGAACGACGAAACCCCAGTTGAGCTGCAAGAAATGGCCCAAGCCATTGATGCTTTGCCCGCTCACTATCGGGACGCGGTCGTTCCAGCACTCACTCGTGTGATCGAGTGCAGCACTCGGCGTCGCCGAATTCTGAATTTGGTACAAGAAGCGTTGTCGCAACTTCGCTTGGATATGAAGTACCTCATTTTCGATCTCGAAGCGACTCGACGTGAACGCGACCAGTACAAAGAAATGCTCGAACAAGACGGTCGTTTGTAGTACCGGACGACGAATAAGTCTCTCAGAGACGCTTCTCTATTCGCAAGAACTTCTCTTAACTCGCGAGCGTGCCGTCATCCACAACGACGGGCGCTCTTGGAAGTCGACGCCAATCGAATTGCTTGATGATTGTGGCGTGTAACTGGTCCAGACTTTTTTCTCTTCGGACGGCTTCGCCATCGAAGCCCGCAGATATCGCTGCCCATTTTGCGATGTTGATTGCTTCGACCCCTGAGTCACGTAGGTGACTCAATCGTGTGTCGCCGTGTCGTTTCGCAAGCCGTCGCCCGTCCGTGCCAACAACAAGCGGTACATGCGTGAAACTCGGTGGCGTCCACCCAAATGCCGCATAGAGTTCAAGTTGTCGAAACGCGCTCGGCAACAAGTCATCGCCACGAACGACTTGTGTGACTCCCATTGCCGAATCGTCGACAACAACAGCAAGTTGGTAGGCCGCTTCACCTGTTTTGCGAGTGATCGGGAAATCGCCCAATTCAGTTTTCGGAATGCAAGACTTTTCGCCAGCGCATCGATCAACAAAGTTGAGTGGGTCGAGGCGGCTGCGAAATCGCCAACAGCATGTTCCAGCTTCGGGCACCGGATCTCCGAGCCTCCAATTTGCACAGGTGCCGGGATAAATCGGACCTTCATCACCAAGGTGCGGCGCGGATGCGGCGGTTTCGATATCGCGGCGAGTACAGGTGCACGGATAAACGTGCCCCGATTCAATTAACCGAGTGAGCGCGTCGTGATAGAGCTGCGCACGCTCTGTTTGGATATACGGCGCGTGTGGGCCTCCCACGTCGGGGCCATGATCCCAGTCAATGCCGAGCCATTTCAAATCGTCGATAGCTTGCGCTGTTGCCCAGGACTTCACGCGAGGCGAATCTATGTCTTCAATCCGCAATAGAAGTGTTGCCCCATTGGCTCGAGCGCACCAGAAAGCGAGCAAATACGTTCGAGCATTGCCGAGATGTTGTGCACCCGTTGGCGAGGGCGCTAGCCGTGCAACGGAGGGCAATGGGCTCTCGGTCATTGGAGCTTAGCCATTAAAACTCAGCGTTACCTGGCGTACGCGGGAACGGGATGACATCTCGGATGTTTTGCATCCCGGTGACATATTGCACGGCGCGTTCGAGCCCCAATCCAAATCCAGCATGAGGAACGGTTCCATAGCGCCGCGTGTCGATGTACCACCAGTAATCTTCTTCGCGAAGTCCCGCTTCTGTCATTCGTGCCAATAAAACATCGAGACGCTCTTCACGTTGGCTTCCACCGATAATTTCGCCGACACCCGGCACGAGTACATCCATCGCCGAGACCGTCCGACCATCGTCGCTGACTCGCATATAGAACGGCTTAATTGTCGACGGATAGTCCGTCAAAATCAAAGGGCCTTTAACGTGTTGCTCGGTGAGATAACGCTCGTGCTCCGCTTGTAAGTCGATGCCCCATTTCACCGGATAATCGAATTTTTGTTTGGTCGACAACAGGACTTCGACAGCCTCGGTGTACGTCATGTGCGCGAATGGACGATCGACAACACTGCGGAGTTGTTCGAGGACCCCGGGTTGAATGCGTTCTTCAAAGAACTGCATGTCTTCGCCGCACTGATTCAAGCAATCCGCAAAGATTCGTTTCAAAAAGTCTTCGGCCAACTGCATGTTATCGGCGAGATTAAAGAACGAAGCTTCGGGTTCGACCATCCAGAATTCAGCCAGGTGACGGCTCGTGTTGCTGTTTTCTGCGCGAAATGTTGGTCCAAACGTGTAGATGCGACCGAGTGCTGTTGCATACGTTTCGCCATTGAGTTGGCCACTTACCGTCAAGAAGGCTGGTTTCTTAAAAAAGTCGTAGTCGTAATTGACTGGCTTTCCGGACGCCGCAAGTTTGTCAAGATCCAGTGTCGTGACACGGAACATCTCGCCAGCACCCTCGCAATCGCTGGCGGTGATGATCGGAGTGTGCGTGTAGAAGAATCCGTTTTCGTCAAAGAAACGGTGGATGGATTGGCTGATGCGGTTGCGGACGCGCATCACCGCACCGATCGTATTGGTGCGTGGTCGAAGGTGTGACCATTCGCGTAGTTTCTCCAGCGTGTGACGCTTCTTTTGAAGCGGGTATTCTTCCGCGTCGGCCCATCCGAGTACGCGCACTTCGGTCGCATGCAATTCCGTTGCCTGTCCTGAGGCTGGAGATTCTTTCAATTCACCAACGACGACAATGCTGCATCCGGTCGCGAGTTTTTGAATCTCACTGGCGTAGTTGCTGAGTTCAGCAGGTGCGACGACTTGCAGGTTGCCGAAGCAGCTACCATCGTTGACTTCGATGAAACTGAATCCGCCTTTACTATCTCGTCGTGTACGCACCCAACCGCGAATTTCACGGTCATTTCCGATCGCCGCTGCTGTACGAGCGTCTGCGATACTGGTCCACTTGCTCATGATTCCGTCCGTTTAGCAAACCGTTTGAATGAATTTCACAGAGTTGATGCTGAGGCACGCTTGGCGCGATAAACGAATCCCCAAACGATCAGCATGCTGTAAGTCCCGAGGACACCTAAGATTAAGTAGCGAGCCATGTCGGACTTCGCCATTTCGCTGGTAATTGCCGCTTTGGCGGCGATGATGGCACCAACAACAGAAAAAATCATCAAGGCGTTCCAGACGATCAAGCTGATGCCCTTGGGTTTCTCGTCGCCCAATATGCGTTTGCTGTTCATCATTAAAAAGAACGTCACATAGGCGACCGGCAATAGCATGGCACCAAAACCAGACGCGATGATCGGCAGCCAGAATTTCGCATCGCCGGTCCAAAGGTATACCCAGCTCGCTCCCGATAGGCCTGCGACTAAACATCCGACCACAAATGCAACATTGTCGGTGGGTCGGTTGAGCATTTCGCGGAACACGTAACCGTTAATTAGCATCAAGATGATGATCGTTGAGAAACCCATGCCGAAAACACCGAGCCCGAATACGAGTTTTGCTTTGGTGGGACCAAGTAACGGTGCAAGTGTTTCTGATAACTGAAACGCGTTGCGTTTGACGAGTGCAGCCGCCATTATTTTTTCGTCCACGCTGAGTTCTGCAGCAAGTCGAAGCTTGTCGGCGTCACTCGTCGTCACAGCCTCGGCACCAAGCTGCATTTCAATTCGTGCTAGGAGGTTATCTTTTACGTCACCGAAGAGAGGACTCGTTTCCATCACCGCGAGATCCGTACTCTTGAGGCTGTTGTCGATGCGAGCATGGAAAGACGCTGCGGCTGCGATCACGACACAGCTTGTCACAAGCACGTAGGGAATGGCCATGCCTGTGGATAGGTCAAATCGAGCGAGCCCACGAAAGGGCTTGTCCCATCCACGGCTGAGCATGGAATACGGCAGCAAGAATGTCATGTTGATTCCAACCGCTGTGGCTGCCGCAGCAATCATGACGCTCTGTTGGCTGCTGACAATTTTCTCGGACCAAAAAAGTCTCGCGTCCTCAGGAAGGTTGGCCGACAAGTCTGCCAAGCGGCCCGCAGGTTCGCTCCATTGGTTCAAATTAGGAACTAAGCCGCTGAGAACTTCCCCGAAATTGAGCTCACCATTAAACGCTAAAAGCACCACGACGCCAAAGAAGCAAATCACGATCATGCCGATCAATGCTTTTAATACCGTGTCGAACAACTTAGCCGCTTTGCCTTGTTTCAAGTTCAACATCACGACTGCGAATGCCGTGATAAAGATGATTGCGGTGACGATCAATTTCGTGCTCGTTGAGTCGCCAAGACCAGCCTCTGAGGTTGAGCCAATGGTAAATAGGTTGCGATCTAACGCGTCGTAACAGAGACTGAATTGTGGCATGCACCAAATCATGTTGGCGAGGCTTGTCGCGACGAGCCAGCCCCATCCGAGAGCAGGATTGATCTCGTTGTTGATTGCTTCGAACGGACGACGACCCGTCGAGAGCGTGACGTAGCTGATTGCTGAGAGCATCACGACACCCATGAAGATCGCAACGAGTTGCAACCAAATCATGCTGGTGCCACCGAGTACGCCGAGAAAAAGCGCGCCTGCGAGTGAGCCGCCACCGAGTGTGATGGCACTTTGCAGCCAACCAGGGCCCGAGAGACGCACGAAAGCGCCGAGCACCTTGCCGCTGGCTTGAGCGTCGAGCAGTAACTTGCGATCAGCTAGAACTTTTTCACTGACGATTGGGACCGCGTTTGAATCATTCATTGGTTCTTGTTCAGACTAACTTTCGAGTTCGACGAGGTAGCGTTCAGCATCAAGTGCGGCCATGCAGCCGGTGCCGGCCGATGTGATTGCTTGACGATAGTAGTCGTCAGCGACGTCGCCTGCAGCAAAAACGCCATCAACGCTCGTATTGGTACGGAACGCTTTCGTCCATTTGATATAGCCATTTTCGTGCATCTCAACCGCTCCACCCAAGAAATTGGTGTTCGGAGTGTGTCCAATAGCAACAAACATTCCGCCGACAGTTAATTCACGCGTCGATTTGTCGACCGTATTCTCAAGCTTCAAGCTGGTGACGATTTTGCCGTCGCCCAAGACTTCTGTGACAACGCTGTTCCAGACCATCTCAATGTTGGGGTGATTGAGGGCTCGGTCTTGCATGACTTTTGACGCACGCATTTCGTCACGGCGAACAATCAAGTAAATCGTTGCTGCGTCCTTCAAGTTCGCGAGGTACGTGGCTTCTTCCACTGCGGAGTCACCGCCACCAACCACGGCCAGCGGTTTTCGGCGATAGATCGGAAGCGCCCCATCGCATACCGCACAAGCGCTAACGCCTTTATTCTTGTACGTCTCCTCGCTTGGTAAGCCGAGATAGTTGGCCCGAGCACCCGTCGCAATGATCACAGTACGTGCTTTCACGGGGTCACCGCTGGCTGGATACAACGTGTGCACGCCGCCCGACGAAAACTCGACACTCGCAATGTCATCACCGATGACGCGTGTTCCGAAATTGAGTGCTTGTTGCTTCATCAATTCCATCAGCTCGACGCCTTGAACAGCGTAGTGCGGTTGGCCGTCTCGCTCATGACCGACCGGTGCTGGCGGAAGATTGTAATGCCGGTCCTTGTCAACCGCAGATTCAACGAAGGCGCGGATATTGCCTGCGGGGAAGCCAGCGTAGTTTTCGACTTCCGTCGTAAACGCTAATTGCCCCAACGGAATCATCTCAGGTCGAACGGTCCCCTCGTAAAGGACGGGGTCGAGGTTCGCACGAGCTGCGTAGATCGCCGCCGACCAACCAGCCGGGCCGCTTCCAATAATGATTGTCTTTTCGATTTTGTCGCTCACGCTGAGGCGGCTCCCGAGTATCTTCGCTGAAGGGAAATATTTGTCTTGTCTGTCAAGGCGGCGTCGCAGCATTGGCGAGCCGGACGGGCATTATACGGTATTTATCGCAGCAACTAAGGGCGGGTCGTCTAACGGAAAAGGTCGTGTGTGACAGCTACATCCGATGACTGCGATGCATTGTCCTCCATTGGATGTTGCAATGGGAGTCGCCGATCATGCGAGTTGTCATTGAACCTTTGGCGATTGAGCCCCAGACGGCCTTAAAATCCACTTTTTCGAGTTGCCGAAATACCGACCACGCAAAGATAATGAAGTCGTCGTTGATCCTGTCGGCCAGCGGCTATACTTTTCAACCAGACAGAAGGACGTACCGCTAAAGATCGGGTCGACAGATGGTCCGGGCCAGTGTTGTGGACTTGACAGACGTCTTGCAGATGATCGCTAAAAACGTTGAGAAACTTCGTTTTGACAGCGAACGTAACCCCATCGAACAATAACGCTACCATATTTCCATTCACCGACTCATTCTGCAAATCCCTAGTTTCTTAAGGCAATTCGATTCGTCATGAGCACGCTCTTTGTCGCACTCGGTTCGATCGTTGGTTTTTTTGTCGCGTACTTCACGTATGGTCGTTGGCTTTCCGAGAAGCTTTTTAAGCTGACTGCGGATGAGCCGATGCCCAGCGAAACGATGCGAGATGATGTCGATTTTGTACCGACACGCCGATCGATCGTTTTCGGTCACCACTTCACGTCCATCGCGGGGACTGGGCCGATTGTGGGGCCTGCGGTTGCTGTGTTCTGGGGTTGGTTGCCTGCACTGTTGTGGGTTTTGTTCGGTTCGATCTTGATCGGTGGCGTCCATGATTTGGCGGCGCTGGTAATCTCAGTGCGAAATCGTGGCCAAACCGTTGGTGAATCTGCCGGCAGATTGATCTCACCGCGAGCGAAAGTGCTGTTCCTGATTGTGCTTGCCATGGCACTTTCGGTGGTGCTCGCGATTTTTGGACTCGTAATCGCCAGTATCTTCTCGTTCTATCCGGAGTCCGTGTTGAGCGTTTGGGTGGCGATGCCAGTGGCGGTTGCCATTGGCTGGTGGGTGTACAAGAAAGGTGGCAATTTGCTTTGGCCCTGCATCGGCGGCCTGAGTCTTCTCTATTTCTCGGTATGGTTGGGTGCTTATTACCTTCCAATCGATATCGCGGGCTGGTTGCCGGGCGGTGACGAGAAGTTATGGACTCCCGTCGTGGTTTGGACGTTTCTGTTGTTGGCGTACGCTTACGCAGCGTCGGTGCTACCGGTTTGGTTATTGCTCCAGCCTCGCGATTACATCAACAGCCAGCAGTTGTTTGTTGCTTTGGTGCTGTTAGTTGTGGGGTTGTGTGTCGCATCGTTTACCGGCGCAGCGGACCTTGTCGCAGCGGCACCTGCGATTGCGGAGCATGTACCAGCCGACGCACCGCCGATGTTGCCGTTTCTGTTTATCACGATCGCCTGTGGCGCGTGTAGCGGATTTCATTGTTTGGTCAGTTCCGGCACAACAAGCAAACAGATTGCTAAAGCGACCGACGCGTTGGCTGTGGGTTACGGCGGCATGTTGATGGAAGGCATGCTTGCGGTGCTCGTCATACTCTCCTGTTGCGCCGGCGTGGGTATGGGCAAGATCACGCGAACCGAGAGTGCAACGGCAGGAGTTAGTTATGAGCGATCGGCTGAAACGGGACGCGCCGCGTGGCAAGGGTACTACCGAACCGGTGCCGATGGTGATCCGGACGGCGGATGGAAGAAACTGGCTCTTCGTCAACAGCTTGGTGCGTTTATCGATGGTGGAGCAAACTTCCTATCCGCGATCGGAATCCCGCTGCGTCTTGGTGTCGCGATTATGGCGGTACTCGTTGCCTGTTTCGCCGCAACAACGTTGGATACCGCAACTCGGCTCCAGCGATACGTCATCAGCGAACTCGCGATGACCGCGAATGCGCCGGTGCTCGCCAACAAATACGTAGCCACGGGAATTGCTGTCGGAGTAGGAATGAGCATCGCAATATTCGCAGGCGATACGCCTGGTACGGGCGGCAAAGTCTTGTGGCCCCTGTTTGGTGCGACAAACCAACTGCTCGCTGGTATGGCGTTGATGGTGGCGGTGTTTTACCTCTCGCGTCGAAGCAAACCCTTGGCGATGTTGTCGATTCCAATGTTCATCATGTTGCTGATGCCTGCATGGGCGATCGTGTACGACTTGACCCAGAATTGGATCCCTGGCAAGAACTACGTTTTGATCACCTTTGGCGTCGGGATCTTGTGTTTACAGGCCTGGATGGTCATCGAAGGTCTGCTTGTGTGGCGTGCCGCTCGCGGAGTGCTCGAGCCAGCGATTGATCCATTGCCAGAGGTGCTCGCCACGAACTAGCTGGGATTACAGGCATTCTCTATTTGAAACGAGTTGCGGTAGCGAAATGAACGGTAGCACCGCCCACCAAAGCGATACTGCTGGCAATTGCGATCCATTGCCACGGCAGGTGAGATTGATCGTCGAGATTGCTGCCCAAAAACGAGAAGCTTTCGTGGTAACGCCCGACGAGTTCAAGCAAACCATTGTGCGTTAAGTGCATCAGCATCCCCGGAATCACACTCCCCGATCGGTAGGCGACCCATCCCAAGATAAGCCCCAGCAGCGTTGATGGTACGAAGCGTTCGATCAGCAACGCATTGCCTGTCAGGACATGGAACAAACCAAAGATCAGTGACGTGATCACAATCACCCGCGTTGGTGAAAGTACTTTCGAGAGAGCCGAGAACAAGAATCCGCGAAAACAAAGCTCTTCGATGATTGCGGGTGTCAGCGCAAGTGTCGCAACCAATAACCAAGGCGGCACTTGCTTCCAGGCTTCCAAGACCATCATCGTTTGTTTGATGCGTTCTTCGTTCAACCCACCGATGCCGAGCGAGTCGGCGATCACGAACGCTTCATGGGCGACTGCCCAGGCGCCTGTACCGATAAGCAGACACCCAACCAAGGCCAATGGCTGAGGCCGCGATACACGAAACGTTGTAAGGAACTTGTTGCGACCAAGCCATGCCGCAAAAAGTGGGACCAGTCCAAACGTCGCGATCAGGGCGACTGCGTTGAGTAGCAATTGCGACGAGATGCTAACCGACTCGCGATTCGCTTCGAGCCACTGCATCAGTGAATTAGAAACGACAAAGTAGATCGGAACCAAAAGCGCCAGCATCAGCATGGCGGCTGACAAAGAGGGAACGGGAGTACCCACGAGCGGTCGACGAAACATCGATCCAATGGATTGCTCACTCGTTCGGAGTACCGCATCGCTACCAAATAGTTTTGCCGCAACTGCGAGGGCCGCGGCCGCATACACAATCGTGCTCAAGATCGCAGCCACCGTTGCCGTCGGTGTCACCGTTCCGGCCAGCAAGTCACGTGCGAGCAAAACAATATTGATCAACGGAGCAATGGCTAGTGGCCCCTTGAGTTCGACACCCGGCATCAGCGAAAGCATGCCTGGGGTGAGTGACAAAAGCATCACGGGAATCAGATACGCTTGAGCTTCCTTGAAGGACTTTGCAAAACTTGTCAGAGACAAGAGCAGTGCTGCGAAAAAACAGCTAAAAAGCACTAAGAGAGCGAGTATTTGAAGCACCGTGAGCCACGGAAACGTTGGCTGGCCGGTCAGCATCGGGAGCAATCTCGCGAAGTATAGCGTCGTGAACATTGCCAACAAATTTGCGACTGCCGTGAGAAGCGCAACCGTGACCACCGCGACATACTTTGCGAAAAGAACGTAGCTCCGCGGAACCGGCGATGCCATGAGCGCTTCCATCGTGCCACGCTCGCGTTCACCTGCGGTCAAGTCGATCGCGGGGTAAACCGCGCCGGTGATCGTCATCAGTACGAGCACCAACGGGATAATGGTGGCAAGCATCGATGATGATTTCACTTCGCCAACACTCGTAACGTTGACTTGAAGAGTTGAGGTGAACCCAGGGCTTCTGGATGCCAAAGACTCAGCTTCACGGAGCTTAAACCATTGCAATCGTTCGGTCAGGATTCGACGCGCAGCCTCACTCGCGGCGTCGCCTTCGTAGGCGATTATGGTTACTTTGGATGTCTCACCCAGTTCGATTTCGGCGGCAATATCAATGAGGTTTTCTTCGAGTGCTTGACGTGGAACCAAGTTGGACGTCCCGCCCACGCGGAACTCCGCCACGTTCCCACCGCTTGACGCCACGACTTCTGCGGGAGGTTGGCTTCTTGGGTCGGAGAGTAGGGTATTGAGCCAACCCGCTTCTGCTTCCGTTGCAACACCAACCGTATATCCATCCTCCGCTGGGCCTCCCGCCGACAGCAAAAAACGGTTGAGTGCCATGCTTAACAATGGATAGACCAGCAACGGCATCAGCAGAAGTGTGATGATCGTGCGCCGATCGCGGAGCGTTTCACGCAATTCTTTTTGACAAAGCCGAAAGATTCGACCCTGGAATTTCGCAGCCGACATACTCGTTAACTCCGCATCAGGTCAACGAACATTTCGCCAAGGTGCTGGCGTCCCGTCGACGACTGCAATTGTTCGAGAGTGCCTTCATGTTTCAGTTCACCGCGATGAAGCAACCCGAAGCGATCGCAAAGTCGCTCGGCTTCATCAAGTCGATGCGTGCACACCACAACCGCTTTGCCGAGCGAACGTAAATGTTCGATGTATTGGAAAATGGTTTGCACTCCAACGATATCCAATCCCCGGGTTGGCTCATCAAGCAGCATCACTGGAGGGTCATGAATCAATCCTCGTACAAGAGTCACGCGTTGCCTCTGCCCTGTACTGAGCGAACCCGCGCGGCGATCGAGTAGCGGCTCGATTTCCATCAGCTTGGCAAGTGATTCGGTTCGCTCATGCGCAAGTTTTTGACTGACCCCGTACAAGTCTGCAAAGTAAAGCAGCATCTCGCGAACGCTCAGCCAAGGATAAACCCCGTCGTTCGATGAGACAAAGCCCAGCCGGGATTTGACGCCGATCGGATTATCCTCTGTGCGAACACCATCGACTTCGGCGTAGCCAGAATCCGGCGCAACCAGTCCAAGGATCATGCGCAACGTCGTTGTCTTGCCAGCACCATTGGGGCCGAGCAAGCCGTAAACTTCGCCGGGCGAAATGCGGAACGACAAACCATTCACGGCGCAAACTTCACCACGTTCGAGTGGGAAGAGTTTTTTAAGCGAGTGCGCAATCAGCATTGGGTCATGTCAATCGCGAGGTACATCCCACAGACGCGTGCGCGGCAGTTCTTCAAGGCGTTTCTCCGATGTCCAATCAATGCTTGTGGGACTTTGTGTTTGCGAGCCATAACTGTGTTTGCAAGCCATACCTTTTTGAACACTTCGGACTGGGCACTTCGCACGCGCACGTCAGACGTTGCACGCGACCGTCGGACGAGCCAATCCAGCGACGATTAATGCACCTTCGTCAATCGTTCCAACGGGACATAGTAGCGTTGGTAACAACTACCATCGCTGAATTTTTCTCCGCGTGGATCCGACACCAGGACCGTCGCCCGACGCGTGATCCGGTTGATACGCCCGATGAGAACACCTCGTTCACTCGCAAAACGCACTTTATCACCGACGCGAATATCGAAGCGTTTCGCGGCACGTTCTCGCTGGGTAATTAGATCATGGTGATAATCGGTATGGGCAAAATAGCGTTTGGCGATGGATTGGAAACGTGGATCGGAACAGTTCCCTTCGTTCCAAACCAGCATTTCGACCAAGTGCGTGAATTCGTGTTCGGTAATACGCTGCATCGCTTCGAGCCGATTTCGGCATTTGTGTCCCGTAACAACAACGGGGCGATTCACGTCTTCGAATGTCTGAAACAGCAGCGTCGAAGAAAGAACCAACTCGAACTTTCTAGGACCATGTCTTCTGCCGGGGTCATAGTGCGTGACAAGCTTGCCAGCCACACGAGTCATTCGAGACGATAGACCGAAGGACAGGCCCTCCGCCTGTGCCGCAGGAATAATCTCTCCGTCAAAAAAATAGTCGTCGTACAGTCGGACCATTCGAGCAATGTCGTCGGTCTCCATGCGAAAAAAATTTGGTCGATCAATGAGCCGGCTTAACAACAATGTCTCGCGATGGATTGCCGCTTGCCGTGACTCGATTTCCTCTCGCGCCATCGTGTGTTTTTGAATCCGAGTCGCCAATTCACCCAACACCTCGGGATCTCGAGGTCGTGGTGTTCTGCGATTTCGCGAGTTACTCATCCACCGAGGTACTCATTCATAGGGTTCGCCTTCACTCGGCCCGTCATCTTGATCGAGCATCGGGCTCCGTCGTGTTGATAACTCTCAAAGATTACCCGAGTCGCCGACCCAGCGACATTCCGGACCAACGACATTCCCGATTCGTCGACGACACTTGATCGCCTGACCGCTCGATGGGTTTCCGTGCTAACACTCGGGTTTGGCTCAGTTGAGGGTGAAAACACGTTGATGTCGTTAAAATTGGCATTTTTGGTTATTCGAGTCTGGGAAACCGCCAATTTTATTTGACGCGGGTCCCTCTTTGCTGAGATAATGAACAGCGCTGAATTGCGTGGGGAATCCTGGCGGCTTAGGTCCCCTCCTTTGACGAGCTTTCGTAAATGGAAGTTCGTATTCCCAGCAGTCTCTTGTCACGAACATCCACCGACCGCCAAGAAGAACGTCGCACATGAACGACCGAATTCAATCTCAGCCAGCCATAACCGCAAAAGTGATTGCGGAATCGACGAAAACTCGACGAGTATTGATGATTGCTTGGTTCACTTTCTTGGTGATGGTTGTTGCTGCTCTGTTGGCAACAAGATCTGGTGCGCAAGCGCCACCGAAACAGCCGGCTGCAAAGGGACCCGCAGCAAAAACTCCGGCAGCCACAAAACCCGCTCCTAAACCAGTACCGGCTGTGCCGAGACCACCTGTTCCAGGAGCGAAGAAATATGACACGTTACCATTGCCAGCCCAGCTTCTTGATCCCGCGGTCAAGCTCAGGATGGAGAGAGCCTCGAAAGCCTTGGTGACGGCGCGAGACTTGAATGGCTTTGCCGACATGACGTTCGCAAAAGGCTATATCGATACTTATCTACCAGCAAAAATCACTCAGCCAGACGCACTTTCTGAAATCTCTCCACTTATCAACGAAGTGATGCAGAATTACTCGAGGTGTCAAAAAGCTGGGAATCCGGGCGCAATCAAAATGGTGGAGTGGCTTTTTAAGGGTATGGGACCGGTGGCGCAGGGCAATTACCAACCAGCCGCTCGCATCAATGCGACTTTGGTACTTGGAAAACTGGATGTGAGAGCTGCCACGGGCGATTCGCCCCCAGTTCCTCTTAAGTACAGTTTCCCGATTCTGTTGACGCTTTACCAGAACTCGGCAAATCCCGACGGAGTTCGCGCGGCAGCGCTCCAAGGATTGCATCGAATCGCTTTGTACGGAGCGGGATTGTTGACGCAGCCTGAAAAGGATGCCTTGGCAGCTGAGATGAAAAAACTGCTTGATGATCCTCTACCGGAGAATCGATCGGCGAAGGCACACGCGTTTTTGCAGCGTTATTCAGTCGATGTGCTCGATTTGCTCTCCGCTCCCAACGATAGAACGCTAGCAACGCAACTTGTAGGAATTAGCACCAACGCTGAAGCACCCGACCTAATCGCCCTGCATTCGGCTGCGAAATTTGGGTCAATGGGCCAGTTACAAGGTTCAGTTCCAGCCGCAGCAACCGTTTTGGAAAGCTGGTCGAAGCGGGCGTTGATGTCTTTTGAAGCTGAACTTGCACGCTTAAATGCTCTGGATCATCCCCTTCAGGCGATTGAGCAGCCACCCGATCCGGAAACGATGGTCGTCACCAAACCTGCCGTAGCGAGCGGGATGAGCGGAATGAGTGGCATGGACGGAATGAGCGAGATGGATATGGGGGGGATGGGTAGCGGTATGGATGGCTACTCCGAAATGGACATGGGAGGCAGCATGATGGAAGGCTACGACGATACGGGGATGATGGGCATGGGAATGGGAATGATGCCACTTGCAGCAAACCCTCAGCCCCCGGAAGTAATTGCGTCCCGAAGAAAACTCAATCACGTTCTTGAACAACTTCAAGTGGGTGTGTCTGGTAGCGCCGTTACCGGTGTGCCAAAGACTGCGGGCGGATTGCTCAGTGCCGTTCCAGAAGCTGAAAAGACTCTTGTCGCGGATTGGATCGCAACCATCGGCTCGGTCGTAGAAGGTCTCAACGAACTTACGTTGGACGATCGGACCAAATACAAGGCAGGTCTCGAAGAGCAAATCGTTGTTCTTCAAGGCTTGGCGGGAGTTGAAGCCGAGGACGCTGGAGTAGAGGTTGGGCCTGTGATGCCGCCAGTTGGAGATTTCGGTTTCGATGATCCAGCAGCGCCAATTGTCGATCCAGCAGCGCCGGTTACTAATCCGGCAGCGCCAGTTATCGATCCGGCAGCGCCAGTTATCGGCAATTAGCTAAATCCGTTTCCACGCCGAGACGCAAGTTACAGCGGACTGTTTTGACTGCTGAGATATTTTGCGATATCTATTGGCTGGCGATTGCTGCGTCCATCGCGACAGTTTCGCTAAAGTCATACGGGTAGAACATTCGCCCGATTTGTTTAGAAAGCATCCCAAGATAGAGCCGCTGGAACTTGGCTTCTGTTGTTTCCGTTGTGTACTGCCCCGCCGAAATTGGGTATGTAAATTCCTCCAGTTCCTTTTTGTACACAATGCTGCCTGAAGCAATCTCGGTAACCGTGATCATGACGTTTGCCCTACCTCGATAAAGCGTCGCTCCGTCTCGAAGTTGCATGTTCGTAAGTTCAATACCGAGCACTTTGTCGGCTTTAACGCCTTTGCCAATCGACATAAAGTCAATACTGTCCCAGCCATTGGTGTCGCGCCACTGCTCGATTTCGTCTTCACGCACGAGGGTGACTCCCTTAATTTCCTTGAGAAGGATCTCGCCGACGCGGCGACTAAGGGTCCTCGCTGCGACATCATCGGTGTACTGGCTATTGTCCGTGACCGTAACAACTGCAACGCGACTATCCTTTAGGCCTTCGAAGTCAGCAGGGATTTTATCCGCGCCAACGGCGTGATAGAGATTTGCAAAAATTCCCATGCATCCAACTTGGCCGAGCAGAAGAGTTGCAAATAAAGCGACGCAAACTGCTAGGCGAGTCATTCGCATTCCAAGGACAGAGATTGGTTTGTGCGTCATCGCGACGAATCCTTTCGCGACACGGGGAGAAAAATACATCTGACGGATCTCTCCTTACGTCATTTTCGCTATTCGAAGCTATGCCGATTTTCTGAATGCGAGAGTGAATTCTCAGAAGCGAGACAATTCAACACCCGGCTTCGGAGAAAGGAACAACGGGCAGAATGATTGAAAGTTGCTGGAGAGAGAGCTCGCCGCTGCCTGAAAAGATTCATCACGCGGGAAACAATTCAGCACACGGAAGTTATGAGCGCGCACGAAAAAACCCAGCTTGGCAGGCGACACTCCAAGCTGGGTTTTCGCTGATTTTTTGGTGATGAATGAGGACCGCTGACCAAAGCCGCAGTCTTGTTTTCTGTTGAGTGCTCACGAGTGTCGTTTCCACGGATTCGATAGTACCAGTCACCCAGTACTACCTATCTAAGAATCCTTAGAAAGGAGGT
>JBGSNA010000060.1:0-2612 GCA_041739875.1 Pirellulaceae bacterium | reverse complement strand
CTAGTCGTGCAGGTTGAGCAGCGTCCTGGCGACCAGTGGTCGCTAGGGCGAACGACCTGCCGATCGAACGGTTGATACCACATGGGGCGACTCAATCATGTCGAGTTCGTTCCGTGTCACATTGTGCTTCGTGCGGGAGTTAGCGTATTGGTAAAGAAGACTACTTGAGTCATCCGAAAGAGGTTGACCTCGCTGCTCAAGTCTCCGATCATGGTCTCACCCTCTTTGAAAGTGACGGTGGAAAATGATTTGGACGACACGATGTGTATGTGTGACGATTTTCGGTCTGTTCAGCCTTTTGGTTTCACCGGCATGGAGCCAGATCTCAACGCCTCAGTTGGACGCGATTGTTGCTGGACGAAACTTAAAGGCCGAGCCGGATGTGCCTGCAGCGGCTCTCGAGACCGTGGAAGGCAGGCAATTGGCAAGCCAGCTAAAGAACTTGCGGTTATCGGAGGCGACCATGGGGGCCAACCACCCGTCTCTTGCCGGCGTGCGAAAGGAAATCCAAGCTGTGAAACAGCGTCTAGCGACATTCAAGCCAAATGACGGATTGGCAGTGGATTCGAATCGGGGTCCGACGGCAACGACAGTCGACAAAATGAGGGATGGCGAATTACGTCAATTGGTGTCGCAGCTATTGGAACGAATTGAGCAATTGGAGAGGCGAATCTTTGTTCTTGAGCGATCGCCGGCAGCCAGCCAGTAACGCGAGGCTGCTCGACTCGGAACCCTCAGCCGAAACTCCCTCCGCGAAGGTCGTGACTTTGATCAAGTGGGAGCTATCGTCTACCGATATCGAATAAAGCAAATCATCGTTTTAATCGACAGTCTCGGTAATCTTATGCGGCCGTTATGCTTTGGAATATCGCCTTTAGAACGCTGCTCCATGACCGAGGCAAATTACTTGCCGGTTTGATCGGAGTGATTTTCTCCGTGATTCTGGTCAATATTCAAGGCGGATTGTTTTTTGGGTTAATCCGCAAAGCAAGTTTGCTCGTCGAACGTAGTGACGCGGACATTTGGGTCGGTCATCGCGGAATGCACAATGTCGACTTCCCCCACAACATCCCCCATCGATGGATCGATCGAGTTCAAAGCGTCCCCGGCGTTGTTGAAGTGGAACCGCTTCGCATCGGTTTCTCCGAAATGAGTCTGCCAGATGGTAACTTCGAGGGCGTGATGGTTGTGGGCGTCACCAAAGGGACGACCTTAGGGCGAGCTTTTTCGATTGAGCAGGGATCCAAGGACGCTCTTGAATATAGCGACGGTGTTGTTGTCGATGCGTGCGATGACGACAAGTTAATCTCCCCGCAACTGGGTGAAATCCGCGAGATTGGTTCCAGGCGAGCTCGGGTGATGGGGAAATCGCATGGAATCTTAAGCTTCTTGGTGACACCGTATGTTTTCACTTACTACGATCGTTCGTTGAAGTACACGGCTGCAGATCCATCTCTCGATTCGTACTTTTTGGTTCGGATCGCCAAAGATGTCGACCCAAAAGGCATCTGTCACGAAATTGAGTTGAGACTGCCCGATGTAACCGCAATGTCATCGAAAGAGTTTGCCTCCGCGAGTACCAGTTTTTGGATTCGTCGAACTGGGATCGGCCTGAGCTTTGGCGCTGCGACTCTGTTGGGGTTGCTCGTCGGTTTGGTTATGGTTGGACAAACACTGTATGCGATGGTACTGGATCGCATCACCGAGTTTGCGACTCTCAAAGCGATTGGCATGAACGAACGAGAAATCATTTTGTTATTGGGAGCTCAATCAAGTTTCGTTGCGGGTTTAGGAATAGGAATCGGCATTGTCAGTACGATTTTGCTACGGCAAATCCTTAGTACGCCGCGTGCATCGATCGAGATTCCAATCTCGCTGTATCTCGCTAGTGCGTTGCTTGTCTTCGTCATTTGCCTGCTAGCTTCGGCGTTACCCTACTTGCGAGTACGACGAGTTGATCCTCACTCGGTACTACAGGGCTAACTCAAGTGCTTCATCCCGCTTCACAAACATTGCCGAATGAGACCTCGATTGCATTTGTTTCAGGCCCGACGTTGGAAGCGAATCTAGACGCCTCGATCTTCGCGCCCCCGTTACTTCAAGCACTGAACGTTCGAAAGTCATATCGCATTGGGGACGAAGTTCGCTGGGTGCTCGATGGAGTTGATTTCCACGCGAGTGCTGGAGAAAGCGTATTTTTGTCGGGACCCTCGGGAAGCGGAAAGAGCACGCTTTTATCAATCCTCGGGTGCCTATTGGAATGCGACTGCGGCAAAATAACGATCGGTTCCCAACGTGTCGATAAGCTGAGTGTCGGTGAACGAACGCTTGTACGACGCAACTCAATTGGGTTTGTATTTCAGCGTTTCCAATTAATCCGCGGTCTCACCGCCGAAGACAACGTTGCCGTCCCGCTCACTTTGCAGGGCATTTCACTGGCAATTGCTCGGCAACAAGCGGCAAAGTTGCTGCACCGAGTTGGCTTAGGATCACATTGCCATCAGTTGCCAACTCGCATGAGTCCTGGACAATGTCAACGTGTCGCGTTGGCTCGTGCAGTCATAACGGCACCGATGATCTTGCTTGCTGATGAGCCTACGGCCGCTCTGGAT
>JBGSNA010000322.1:0-38905 GCA_041739875.1 Pirellulaceae bacterium | reverse complement strand
TGGAGTTCGGCGGCCATGGTCGAATGACTTTCAGGTAACAAGGGGAAGCAAATCTAGCGTCCCGAAATCATCGTCCAGAAACCCAAAAAGCGCAATCGCTACGCAAGCTGCCTATTTCGCCCAATGTGCGCGTTGGCCGTGAATAGCCGCCCAACAGTTTACGTTGACCCGTTTGGACTAACCTGGAATTATCCAACTGTCGATCCGGAAACGGGTACGATACCAGACGATATTCCCGAGGTGATTCCACTCGACGCCCCTGACAATGTCATTTTGAGAGCGCTTGATGAAGTCGACGAAAGTATCCTAGAGCGAGAGCGAGTATTTGAGGAGCATCGGCGCCGTGGGACCGATGATGATGGACATTGGGAGCGAATACGACGCGAGCGAGAATGTCGTGAAAACTTGTTTCGTCAACTTGAAGAATTGCGTAGAATCGTGCCAATAGAATGCCCTGAGCATCGTACGTCACCATATATACCTCCGCCGGTTCTTTATGTTCCGCGACCATGGATTCCCCCATGGATATGGACGATACCTAGTAGGATTCCAATGCCCGGTCCATGGATCCTAATTGACCCACTCAATGGCAGTGACCCCAATATTGCATAGCGTCGGCGTCTTCGTATGGATACGTCTCTTAGAAGGTTGCACAAGCAATTCTAACCGATCTGGCCATTTCCGATTATTCTAAGGTGTAGTTTGAGAAATCGAAAAAGTATTAATGAGTGGATCGAACTCTTTTCAAGTTGCAGTTCAAATGAATATGGAAGGCTTTCTTGTGATCTAGCTGAAGACTATTGGAACGAGCGATTTTCTGAAAATGAAATCATATCGCTCCTAAACTCGTCATGCGAACTAGGGAAGCAGGCCGCGTCCTGGGCAGTTTCTGATCTAGCTGTTTTAAATGATGCGTCTAAATGCCTGATGAAGGTTGGATTACTTGTGGTTGGTCGCAAAGTGAAAGGAAATGCGATAAGCTTTGTTAGACGCTGTAGTAATTTAACAAAATCTGAGAAGCTTGCATATTTTAAATTATTGGAAGATGACGAAGATGAGCAAATAAGACTTTGGGCAAAAGAGCTCGTCTTGGAATTCGAGGAAAATACTAACGGTTCACTAAAATGAAGTGACGGGCAACTGAGTTCTTCAGTTGCGACGGATTCTTAGCCTGGATCGAATGGGGTGAGGCGAGCTTTCTCTTTAGCTGCCTAAGTTGCCTGGTGCGTGACAGTCGCGGCAGAGTGCCAAGTGTGACTTATACGCATGGCACCGATTTTCACTGGGAGTGATTTTGTCTTGCGGTAAGTAGGCACGATTTGACTTGGCAATGGCACGAGTGATGGTCGACGGAGCCAATGGTTTATGGTGGCACTGCGGGTGTTGTAGTCGATGCGATCGCCTTGCGAAGCTGCTGCGCGATTAAAGTGCTCAGCGTTAGATGGAGTTGCTCGTCATAGTGATATTCATCTGGAAGGAAAACGCATAACGAATTCTTGTATCGGGTCGAACCACCGACTTTGAGTCGCGCTCGGACGATGAGGACTTCTTCCTGTTCGGGAAAGGGCTCGTTGCTGTGCGAAGTTTGGAATCGATGATTTGTCGGTGCGTGTGGACCGACCACACGTGCCTGGGAAGATAGACAAAACCTAAAGAATAGCGCCGCGTCCATTCCACGGAATGGACAGCGACCGTTGTCGGTGAACTGGCTGAGAGTGATTCTGGAGAAGATACACTTACAAAAAAAGCCGCGTCGTTGAGGACGCGGCTTTCGTTGCGAGGACTCGTCGTTAAAGACTAAGCCTTGTTTTGGCCCAAGCCTGGACGAACTCGCTTGTTGATGTCCGTTTCAAGAACACCGAACACTGATTCGTGACGAGCAACGGACATTTGAAGCGCTGCGAGCAGACGCTTGGCTGTGAAGAAATTCACAATGATTCGTTGCTTGACTTGAATTGGGTCCTTTGGCACGCCAATGGGCTGTGGATTCAGGCCAAAGTCGATAATCAATTCTTCAGGTGAGCCAGTAACGCGGCAGAAGTTGGCGTACAAAGCCAATGCGTTTTGGTCTTCCACTTGAACTTGAACGGGTTGTTGGGTCTGTGCTTGTTCAGCAGGCGAGGCGGCCGGGGCAGCGGCGGCTACTGACGCGTCGGTGCCAGCGGTCTTGGAATCAGCCATTAGTCAAATGCTCCACAATTGGGGAAGGGCGAGCGAGGAAAAGTTATCTTTTGAAACAAACAAAAGACTCGTTTACGGTCAAAAAACGTCGGTCATGTACTTGCAACGATCAATCATGTTTGACATCCCTCGCATGATATCGACACAAGTGGTAGATGCAACAACATCAAGCGTGTTCGATATCAAAAAGCGAAAGGCAAAACAGTAAATTCGCTGCAAATGTTAAATTAAGAGGTTTGGGTGTGTTGAGTCAAAGATTTGCTGGGAGTCGATCCCTCATTGAGTCAGCTTTAGAATTCAAAATTAAACGTCTGGGCGATCAATCGCCAAAGTCGGGTTCCCAATGACATGGGTGCCACGTGAATTTTCGCCGAGCCTCGATAACCCGGTCGAAAGGGAATCTCGAATTCGGTCGACAGCAATGGGACGCGTCCTTGATAGGAAACGTTCCGTGGTTTTAGGGCTCCGGTGCGAGGATCCATCTCTGTCTGTAGATCACCACCGGTTTGGCTCGACAAAGCCATCGACGCGCTGGAGAGTGTTGACTGGGACACTTCGGTCAATTCACCGCTGAAGGTGCTCAAGCGAAGTGAATCCAGTTTTAGGTCGACGGATTGGCCCGTTGTCACAAGTTGCATGTCGCCTTGGTCAATCACAAGAACAGCTTCAAAAGCATCAGGTTTACCGATTTCACAAATCAAGTCGTCTGCGGTCAGCAGCGCGCCCCTGTTTTCTGGTTCAAGCGGCGATCCCGTCCAGCCTGGCAAACGACCGTCACCACTGTCTTGCGGTTTGCGGTGTGGTGGCGGATACACGTACCCGCTTCGCCGCGCCTTTACATCCAAGCGATCGATTTCTTCTTGAGTTTTGGAAAGCACGTGGCGAATCGATTCAAGTAATTCCTCTTGCGTTTCAAGTTGAGCGACTAACTCGCGATCATCTCGACTGCGTAACTTGACATTCTTCAATTGGACTTCGGCAACTTGCTCTTCGCCTTTCAATTCGGCCCAACGGATCTGCAAGTCTGGATTTTGGAGCACAGCGACCGTGTCGCCTTCGTTGACTTGGGTGCCCGGAGTCACAGCACGAACCAATTGTCCGCCGGTACCCGCGTAGACGGCCCCCGCTTCGCTTGGCCGAATTTCGAACGCACAATCCACATGGTGCGGCAATGGTACGTAGCACACCGCGGCCAGAACGACACCCGCGATAGCCAGCGTCGTTAACAGGTGTTTTCTTTTCACTTTAGCGAGTCTCCCAGGAGTTCGAACGAACTTCCACGTTTGTATCACGGGTTGTGCGACAAGCCCGGCAAAACCGGCGGTTGCCAACATACGACCAAGTGCCTGCAGTCCGTATGGTTCCAAGACCTGCATAACGAACCAACAAATCGAAAAGACGACGACCCAGCGATAGATCACGCTGGCGATCGTGAACATCCCGAAGAACAACTTGCCTCGAGTTGGCATGAACGGGTCGTCTTGAAGTTCTAAACCGAGGCATGTCGATTGGAACCAGCGTTTGAGCACTTCGGTACTCTTTTGACGCAGGTTAGGGATCTCCAACATGTCCATCAAAATGTAGTAACCATCGAACCGCAACAATGGATTACCGTTGACGAGCACAGTGCTCACGACGTTTAAGAACATCATGTTCAAGCACAGATCATTAATCGTTGTGCCGGACTCGGTGAAGTACCACACGAAAGCCGCAATCGATGCCAGAATCATCTCGACGTAGATGCCTGCGGCACCGATCCAAACACGTTTCCATTTGTTTGGCAACATCCACGAATCCGACACGTTGCAATACAAACACGGCGTGAACACGAGCAGCATAAAACCGATCTCGTGACACTCGCCGCCAAACTTCTTACAACTCAGACCGTGACCAAACTCGTGAATTACCTTCACAATCGCCATCGTCGCTGCGAGAATCAGCCAGCGGTCGGCAGCAAAAAATTGCTGGAACGTCGGCAGCTTCGCATACACCGTATCGTATTGACTCGCCAGCAACAGCGAAGCGCACGTAAACAGCACCAAGAAGCCGAACAGGGCTGGGACGGTAAAGATCCAGCCAAATGGAACCAGCATCGCATTGAGCAGTTTCTCAGGGTCAAAGCCACGCCATCGCAGTGCAAATACGTTGGCTAACTTGCCAAGCAATTCCTTGTTTTTCTTCTTTCGACCACGCTCGCGAAGTTGCTTGCCCTGGCCCGGTGAATTGCTGATCACCAATCCGCTGCGATGCAACATTCCGATGAATTGTTGCAAGTCACCAAATGTGATTTTCTGGGGCGCAAAACGTTGCTCGAATCCATCCTTGATTTGCTGCAAGGAAATGTGTCCATCGAGCATATTGAGAATGAAGTACTCTTCGTCGTGAAAACGAAAGTATTGCAAACCCACGGGTTCCTTCACGACCCAGTAGCCCGTGCCTTGATAGCGATGCCGGCTTGCCGTCAAGTCCGGACGCTTGCGCACCGTTAGCGGTCGCGACGAACTGCTAACAAGGGATTCGGCAAGTGTGGCCATAGGACGTTTGAACGAGAACGCTAGAAAATGAGACTGTAAAAAATCAGGAAGACAGAAACTGTGGCGAGAAGGAGAAGCAACTATTGCTTGATTGTGATCTCAGCAACCATTCCAGGCTTGATCATCCAATGGTCACCCGATTTTTGGTTGTCGATCTCCACCCACACACGATAGCGATCGGCTGCGTCAACCATGCTGCTGACGAAGCCGAGAGTGCCATCCATGGTGATCGCTTGGTTGTTGTCACCTTGATTAAACACCGTAATGCGAACGGGCATTCCAGCAACGATTCTGTCGGAGTAGGTGAGTGCTTTGATGTCACCTTCGACACGCAGTTTGTCGATTCGGACGAGTTCAGCGATCGGGCTTCCCGGTTGCACCCATTCGCCAGGCTGGGCGAAACGCTTTTCGACGAATCCCGTGAACGGTGCGGTGATCCGACGACGACGAACTTCGAAATCGGCGATCTCTCGCTCCGATCGCTTCGCGATGTACTTGGCCTTTTCGATCTTCATCTGCATCTCGGACAATTCGATCCGCAGTTCCGCACGAGCGGCTTCAAGGCGCTTCTTTTCCATCTCAAAAAATGGAATCGCACGTTGTTCGTATAAAAGCTTGTACGAAGCGGCTTCGGCCCGAGCGAGTTCAGCGCTACTTTTCGCATCCTTTAGATTGATTTCATTGGCAGCATTGAGAAGTGCCTCTTCTTCTTCAGCACGCTTGAGCTCGAGCGCCAATTTCGCGGCAGTATCGTCAACGATTCCGACCACAGAACCTTCTTCGACGTCAGCCCCTTCCTCGATCGCCAATTCAACCAGTTTGCCTTCCACTTCGGCGGAGATCTTGACATGGTTGATGAACATCACCTTGCCATTCTCAGTCGAAACGTCGACTCGTGTTTCATTGGCGGTTTGCGCGAAGGTGCTTGCGCAAACACAGCAAATCGAAGTGATTGCTACGATGGCACTTGGACGGACAAACCAGCGGTGGAAGGAAGATCGCATCGCGGAACGACTCCGATTGGATATTAGAAAAAGAATTTGTAGGCCCATTCGTAAATCTCGTGGAACAGCACGAAACCGCTGCTTCGTTTACCACAGCGGATGTCCGCAGTGACTTTCGCACCAGGCGGTGGATTCAATTCACGAAGTCGATCAGGCTCGGGGATAGCGTTGATTTTGATGACGCCGCCGTGCTCTTCGTCTGCTTCGGCACGCAGCGAGATTTTCTCGACTTCGAGCGTCGCCTTGCAAACTTGGTCGACGTCAGTGGCCATGATGTACTCGACTTCGAGTTGCTTAGCTCCGGTCTTCTTGATGTACTCATCCAAGTGGCCTTGGCGTTTCTCGGGCAGCTTCAACTCCAAGATCATGGGTTGGTTGAGGTCGGCGATTTCGAGCAGCACTTGGCCCGTCATGATCGGCCGGCTCCGGAGCGTCTTTTCAACGTCCCAAGAGACCACCACTCCGTCGTGTGGTGCTCGAACAATCAGCTGCTTGGCTCGCTCGTCCAGCAACGCTTGTTTTGTCTTCAGAGACGTGTATTTCGTTTT
The DNA here is from genome assembly GCA_041739875.1 of Pirellulaceae bacterium. Taxonomy (GTDB): domain Bacteria; phylum Planctomycetota; class Planctomycetia; order Pirellulales; family Pirellulaceae; genus JBBSJZ01. The sequence continues at coordinate 32,638 of JBGSNA010000322.1, read as the reverse complement.
GAGCTCAGCTTCCTCGCCCATCAAGGCACGTTGGTCGGCTGGGTTCACGTTGCGTGGGTCATCCTGGCCGCGCAGTTGGCTTCGAACACGAGCTTGCTCAGCGAGCGTGGTGAGTAATTGACCTTCCAATTCAGCTTGTTGGATTTCAAGTTCGCGATTACGAAGAACAATCAGTTCTTGGCCTGTCACCACTTGGCTCTTGTGATCCACCAGCACCTCAATGACTTCACCGTCGATCGGCGCAAACACTTCGCGTCGAACTTCGGGCTTGAGCGTTCCCTCGGCTTCGAGATCAAAGTTCAGCGGGACAAACACGAGTCCCAAGGCGGCAGCGGCGATCAAGGCCAAAATCCCCAGAGTTTTTGGCAAGGTTCGAGCTCGCAACACCCAAGTGAATCGACCGAGCGCACGCCAGAGCGGCATCATAAATAGATTGGTATGCGCCATCGAATTCGCGATCGCACGCGTGCCGTGCTCGTAGACCAGGTCCACGCGAGCATGGAACACTTCCGTTGGAATGTTGCTTTCGATTTGCTCGACGATCAAAGCTCCGATCACTTCGCCACGGTGGGCGTTGTCGCGATCGATCGCCCCCGCAGCACCGGTTTCATCATCGATTTTCCGTTGCGGTTCACGCAGTGGCAGCACGGCGATGTTTCGGCCATACGATTGATCGACGTAATCCTCGAGAGCTTCTTCGATTTGAGGTGGAAGATCGACGGTTGTGCCGTCATGCCAAAGCGGTTCACCCGCAGCAACAACTCGAGTCGCAAGTTGGTTCAAGGCCGAGACAATATTGGAGCGATTCTCGATCGTGTCCTGGCCGCTAATCGCCATCACGCGACACTTGCCACCCTTCTTGATAGCGACACTGACTCGGTCGCATCCGATCAAACGTCGACCTTCGTTGGCAACGATGTGAGCCGTTTCTTTCAGGTCCAGCGATTCGTGAGCAGCACGAGCAAAGGAATCGGACTGCTGCCACAAAGCTTGACGGTCACCCAGCTTTCGTAGCTTTTGGCCGCGGAGCCATTCACCAGCCAGTTCACACATCTGTTGCAGAAACCGCAGATACCCACGCTGAGTATCGGGCGCCGTATCAGGTCGCTGGAAAATCTCGATCAGCCCGTCGTTTTGGTCCTCGTGCTTGAGAGCGCCGAGCACCAACAAGTAACGAGTCGGATTGCCTTCGGAATCACCATCTGTCGTCCCAGAATACGGAGGGACGAGCAGCGATTGGCCGGCGTTGGCGACACGTCGCAGCAGGCGGTTATGGCGCATCGCGTCTTCGCTATCGCCCGCCAAAACCGTTGGCTCGGCGTTGATCTGGTATTGCAAACGAAGCTGGCGGTCTTCGTCCAAAAGCCAAATCGCACCGCCGGCTGCCGCTAGGGCCGTGATGATGCGGCCTAGAAGTTCCGAATAGAACTCATCCGCAGTTGCACCGCTTTTGGCAAGCGCCGCGATTTCGTTAACCAACCCGCGTATTTGGGCTTTGGTCTCTTCAACCGTTTGCTGATTTACCGACATGGCGTTTACGTAGTCGTCAAGCGAATGAAATAAGGGGGGTGAGCGTCGACAGTAATGAATCGACCCATCCGTGGCTATGTTGACCTGCTAGGTAACTTGGCAAAAACGATCGGGCGAATCCGAAGGTACTGATTTTCCGAGTTACGTCAGCTCGCGTCCAACGATTGCCGCCAAAACCAGTGCTGGGTTGCCCGCCCCCCAACGTTCGTGTCTGGACATGTTATACAAATTGTATAAAGTAGTCCAGAGTCATTTTGACCAAATTTTTCGTCATCCTCGCATCCTGGCGGTTCATGCAAGACGGTTCCCTCTTCACGCCCGCCCAAGCGGAAACGGCCATCGGCCAATTGCAGCGAGAAATGAATCGCATGCAGCGGACGATTCGTTTAGCGATCCAGGAGCAACTCAGCCAGTTCACGGGGCGATCGCTAGGCACGCTCGCTGGCAATCGGGACCTAGCGACGATGATCCATGACTTACTGGAGTCCCACGGATTGCGACCCAAGTGTCCTGAATGTGGGCATCCAGCGATCCTGAGGGTCTCTCCGCGTCCAGGCGTGAAGTCCGGAGTCTTTGTGTTTGACCACACCGTCGATGGTCACCGCACGTTTCATGGCGGGCGCCAAGTCGTGCCCGAAATGTTGCTGACGAATAAGCCGTCTCGGAAAAAGAGTCGTCACCTGCAGGTCGACGACGAGCCGCTGTCGCCTTAGTCAGTCGGGTGTTAAGGACCTACCGAGTTGGCCGCGTTTTTAATCGATCGACGTTTTCAGTTTGTGGATCTTTCAAGGCGTTCAAGCACTGAAAGAATTCCGTGCGAGGAATCGCCACGTCTCGTACACAGTAGCTTTCCACGAACGCCATGATCGACTGCGGAACTTGGGGTCCGTTCTCGCGTCTTAACCGGTCACGACGTTTTTGTTTCCTATTGAAAGTCAACATTGCAAGCACTGCTATTGCCGGCCACGACGCGTGGCTCGCTCGAGCGACACGGATTGGATTGCGAACGGATCCTGTTGTCGGTCGTCACGGACGTTTCTCTTTCAGGCGATCGTGCGCCACAGTGGCTGATCGCGACGCCGAAAACACTCTCCGTGCTCGACTCGCCGGGCGATGGTCGAGTTTTACGAAGCATGGCTTGGGAGGAAATCGACGAGGTTCGCACCGTTTCCGGCGTTGGCTCCGGCCGACTGCAGGTCCGTCGCGGTGTCATGTGGACGGATGTCATTCGCTATTCCAACGCGTTGGCAACTCGCTTCCATAAGATCTCTCGGCAACTGCAAAATGTGGCGAAGGCTGAATACGTGGATCACGAGCTTTTCATGCTCGGCCATGCCGAAATGTCGACCCGGTGACCGGAAGTTGTCCGCGGTGCATGCAACGCGGCCGAATTTTACAGCGGCTGTACGAGTTGATCACTCCGTACCGCAACGGTGCTGTCGTGTTGTGTTTGCTTACCATCTTTGGTGTTGTCGCAGAACTTGTGCCACCAAAGTTGCAACAGTACATGGTCGACCACATCCTCACGCGTGATGGGCAAACGGCAACAGAAGTCAGCGCGGTGACGGATTTCCGCACGGCGCTTTTGGTGGTTGTGCTCTCGCTCGCGGCTTCGCGCTTGATACTTAGCGGAGTGGCGTTCATCAAGGGGCGGATATCCACCGCGATCGGCGTCAGTATTACAGGGCGGCTTCGCGACGAACTTGTGACAAAGCTCAATTCGCTTTCGGTCGCTTACTACGATCGTCACAACACCGGATCGATTATGAGCCGCGTTTCGCATGACAGCGAAGCTCTGCACGGACTAATGCACCAATTCACAGGCGGATTCTTATTGCAATTCGTCAAGTTGGTTGGCGTGGGCATCATGTTGATGTTGATCAATCCCAAGCTCGCGATGTTCACGCTCATCCCCGTGCCGCTTGTGATACTCGGTTCATGGGTGTTTTGGAATCGTGTCTATCCTCGCTACTACCAGCTGCGAGATGCTTCAGCAAAACAGATGATGGCGCTCAACGGGATGTTGCACGGCATCCGCGTCGTGAAGGCCTTCGGGCAAGAGGACAACGAGTTCAAGCGATTTCACGAGGCGAGTGAGCGGTTGACCAAGTGGCGACTGTGGGTCGATATCACCAACAGCGGATATTCCGCGTCGATGCAAATTGTGTTTTCACTCGGTGGTTTGATCGTGTGGTATGTCGGTGGTCGTGATGTCATCGGTAACGAAATGACGCTCGGAGAACTAATCGCGTTCTTGGCCTACTTGGCGATGTTCTACGCGCCCCTCAATGAACTGTCGAGCTTCACGACTTGGATGACGAGCTTTCTTTCAGGCAGTAAGCGAGTGCTCGAATTGCTCGACACGCCCGCGACATTGCTGGAATCGCCGCACGCCGCATCGCTCGGCGAGGCCACAGGCGCGATCCGTTTTGAGAATGTGACCTTTGGTTACGATCCCAACCAACCAGTACTCAAGAATGTTTCGTTCGATGTTGGGCCTGGCGAGATGATTGGGATCGTCGGCCGTTCGGGCAGTGGCAAGACCACCGTCGTCAATCTTTTGACCCGGTTCTATGACGTCCAAGCAGGTCGCATCACGATCGATGGCATGGACGTTCGCGAGATCGCCAGCAAGAACTTGCGTGATAATATCGGCATCGTGCTCCAGGATTCCTTTCTCTTTCACGGGACCATTTTCAAAAACTTGAAGTATGGACGACCCGATGTCACTGTTGAAAAGGCGTTAGACGCAGCCAAGGCTGCAGGGGCACACGACTTTATCTGTCGCCAAACGCTCGCGTACGATACGGTTCTGGGTCAGCACGGCGCTGGACTTTCGGGAGGTGAAAAACAGCGATTGTCGATTGCACGAACGTTGCTCTACGATCCGCGTATCTTGGTTCTGGATGAAGCGACGAGCAACATTGACGCGGAGTCCGAGAAGTTGATTCAGGATGCTTTAGCGAGATTGACGACAGGGCGTACGACCGTCGCGATCGCGCACCGATTATCGACATTGCGCAACGCCGACCGGATTCTCGTATTCGATCGAGGCAATCTCGTCGAAGAAGGTTCGCATTTGCAACTGCTGGAGCTCGATGGCCGCTACGCGCGTATGGTGAGAATCCAAACCCAGTTCTCAAAGAACCCAAGTGTCGACAAGTTGCTTGACGAAAACCATGCGACGCAGGCAGAGCCTGAAAGCGAAGTACCCGCAGAGCCAGTACCCGCAGAGCCAACCACAGAATCGAAAGCGACTTCGACACAAATTAGATGGCTCGATCCAGGGAGTTCACGTTTCTCTCTCGATGAATCGGGGCACGTATCGCTGACGATTGATGGTGAGTCGATTTATTCAGCCGTGTTTTGCATTCGAACGCTGCCGGCTCGCTATCCCAATCATTACATCAGCGTACGAAGCTGGGACGAGAAGGGCGACGAGATTGAATTGGGGATGATCGCGGATCCAGCAAAGCTCGACGACGAGTGTCAGGCGGTCGTCCATGCATCGCTCGACATGCACTACCTGATGCGGCCGATCAACCGCGTTTACAACGTGGATCTCTCGCATGGCTATCTCGACATGGACGTCGAAACCGACGCGGGTCGCGAAACATTCACCGTGCGATGGACGGCAAGCCAAGCGATCGATTTTGGCGATGACGGCAAGCTGATCATCGACACGAACGACAATCGTTATTTGGTGCGAGACGTGTTCAAGCTTCCCAAACCCGATCGCGAAAAGTTCCTGCAGTACATTTACTGGTAAAACAGTTCACTGGCAAAACAGTTCCCGGCGTCGTCCGGCGTTGTCCAAAGCAGGCAGGCATGATCCAAAGAGCGTTTTTGAATGAGTTCAGTGACCGATACTCACTAGCTTCTGTAAAAGCGTTTCTTTGCTATCATCCGGCGATGAATGAGTCACCCCTTCCAAACGCAGCCGAATCGTCCGCCATGTTGTTAGCGGCGATGGGGCAAATCGAATTCGCGCGTCGTTACACGCTCGAGCTGCTCGAATCGGTACCCCACGACCGTTGGTTCGAGATTCCCAACGGTTTACCAGCACCGATTGCCTGGCACGTCGGTCACCTCGCCGTCAGCCAGTACGGATTATTGATGTTTCGCATCCGAGGCCGGCGGCCAGACGACTTGGATCTGATTCCAGGACGCTTCCGCAAGGCATACGGTCGTTCCAGCCTTCCATCGTCGGATACTTCCAGTCAACCGACTCCAGCACAGTTGCTTGAGCGACTTGGCCAAGTGCACGAGCAAGCGATGGCAGAGATCGCGGATGTGCCTCCCGATGTACTGCTTGAACCCGTCGAAATGCCGTATGCGGCGTACCCGATCAAGTTGGGCGCCGTGTTGTTTTGTCCGCTGCATGAGCAGATTCACTCAGGTCACCTTGGTTTGATACGACGTTCTCTCGGGTTGGAGCCGATTCGGTAAGCACATGGAAACCGTTAGCGAATCGATTTACGACCATCCTAAATACTATGACCTTGTATTTGGTGCCGATTGTGCGGCCGAAACCAAGTTCATCCTTGCTGCGGCGGAGCGGTTCATGCGCCGAAAAGCAAAGCGGTTCTTTGAGCCTGCGTGTGGTACTGGACGGTTGCTCAACGCGTTGGCCAAGCGAGGCGTCGAAGTCGGCGGATTGGACTTAAATCCCAAGGCCGTTGAATTCTGTAACGCTCGGCTGAAAAAAAATGGGATTAACGCTCGCGTAACGGTCGAAGACATGTGCGACTTCACCGTTCCAAAGCTTTACGACATTGCTTTCAATACGATCAACAGCTTTCGTCATCTGGGAACCGAGAAGCAAGCACGTTCGCATCTGGAGTGTGTTGGTCGTGCCATGCGAGCGGATGGCTTGTACCTGCTTGGTGTGCACCTGACGCCGACCGATGCCGCGCCAAGTGACGGCGAATCTTGGTCAGCTCGCCGAGGACATCTCGCGATCAACACCCACATGTGGACAAACGATCGCAATCCCAAGACCCGCATCGAGCGATATGGGATTCGGTTCGATATCCACAGCCCCACCAAGAGCTTCCGCATCGAAGACGAGTTAGTCCTTCGCAGCTACACAGCCCCTCAAATGGAGCGACTGATTGACAGTACCGGCTGCTGGGAATGCATCGAGACCTATGACTTTCGATACCTCATCAACGAGCCCATCGAAGTCGACTCAACCAGCGAAGATGTGGTCTATGTCTTGAAGCGAAAGAAAGCCTGAGACCATCGTCAACAGACGGCAAGACCAAGCTGACTAAGTGTCTTGTAATCCCCAGCGACTCAACGGATCAAGTCGCTACTTTTGACCGCGATCGACGACCAGTTCTCGCAAGTCCCCAAGCTGCCAAAATACTCAGCCCGCCGACGGCGGCGGCGATCACCGTATTGTTTCCCCAGATTCGCTTTTCGTTCGCCAAATTCTGATAGCTGTAAGCGGACACAATGTCGACCCCGTACTTTTCCATGGATTCCCATTCCCGAATCAGCTCGGCGGGCGCTGCCACTTGATAGGCTTCTCGCAATTGATTGACGTGCTCGGTTGTGGTTGTCGGAACCTTCACCAAAGCCCAACGAATTCCGCAGAAACTAGCAATCAGCAGGCTGATCGTGGCGATCGAACCCAAGATCACAAAGCCTGTGTTGGCCCCCATGGAACCGGTGGCTTGAGGAGCATCTCCTGCCGTATCGGACTGGTCCGCCAGAGGCAACTGGCGTAATTCACCCAGTTTTGGCACGCGAACCGACTGGGTACACGCAGGACACGACATTTCGTCACCCGCCTGGGCTGGAGAGACGGGGACCGAGGCCTGACAGTGCGAGCAAGTGAGCAAATACATAAAGATGAAATGAAGAAGATTTGAAGGATGATCGACTAGACCAGATTTTCGCGGTGACTAGAATCCATCTGAGCAAACGGCACCACCGCCCAGCTTCGTCGCTTCCACGGACCAAACGTTCTCGACAAGAGAAACATCGGCCTTGCGGAACATCTTTGAAGATGACCCGCGACGAAAACAACGAACTATTTCGTTCGTCTTCGCGGCCCAAGGGATTTGGGTTCGCTTCTAGAGTGGTAATTTTTGCCGGCTGCCGCCAGGATGGCAACTGAAGCCATGGGGCTTTGGATCGTTCGGACGGGGGTAATCTCGATCGACATCACGCAAAGCGAGAGCGATTTCTTTTTTTAAAGAATTCGGAATCGTGGTGATGATGGTCGTGGGAAACCACAAAGTGCTTCACTTTGCCATTCATTCTCGGCGGTGCACACTTTGCCTAAACTGCCAAGCTTTCCAAGCATCTGCTGGATATCAGGCTTCAGCTGGATATTCAGTTCGGTCGTTTACCGTCAGCAGTTTGAGCCGTTCGTAATTTGAAGCAGTTCACGATGTGAACATGGGTGCGATGTCATTTGTGAGTGGAGACGCTACATACGTTTCAAAAGGAATGTTTTTCCATTTTGTTGGTGCGAGTGAATTTGGTCCGAGTCGGGTGGTAGAGTTGTCTGCGATCAAGTCGTAAAGGGCGATCAAGTCGTTAGGCACAGTGATCGCTTCGCCCACGAGGAGCAGCTGTTGTTTGACAGCTATCGTACGGAACACGGGAAAACTAATGGGTTCTTGTAAAAGGCACATCGCTTTTGCGAACTCAACCGACCAGGATAGGTCACAACGACAATCACTTGAACGACTTCACACTAAGTGACGCCCTTCAACTGACAAACAACTTTGTAACACAGGGTTCCAGCCCGCTGGTAACCGCCGACTCTTTGGTCACCATCGATATTAGTTTTCGTCTTGCAGTTTCCTCTCGCCTCTTGCTTGCACCTCGCCTTTGTAAAACCAGCCGAATTTTGCCAGAAGTTTTGTCACGCCCTTGATTAGTGATCGAGGTCGACTGATTCTGGAGTACGAAATTTGACCCAACCTTGAATATTTAGTTTCGAGAGCCCCCGTCGTTGATTGTGGCTTCTCAACCAAACCATACTGTTATCCGCTTCCGTTCAGGAGTTTCTACTTTGTTCGATACCCTTCTCGACGAATTCGAAGACGTCAGCGTCCAGAGCAGCGATGTTGTTGCTGGCGGTTTTCGTAAGATGCCAGTCGACGACAGCGAGGACGAAGATGGTTCCGCCATGTCTGTCGACCAGGCGGCCGACGGTGAAGTCCAGTTGGACAGCCCCGACGAATTAATGTCGATCGATGACAACGAGTCGTGGTCGGACGACCCCGTTCGTATGTACTTGACCCAGATGGGTGAGATTCCGCTGCTGACCCGGAAGCAAGAGATCGAACTCGCTAAGCGAATCGAAGAGACTCGTCGACGTTTCCGCACCAAGCTTCTCGAAAACCACTACGTCCTCGTCGAAGCTTACAAGACACTTAAAAAAGTCTACCGCGGCCAATTGCCTTTCGATCGTACCGTTCAAGTCTCAGTGACGGATCGGCTCGAAAAAGAGCAGATCATCGGTCGGTTACCCCACAACCTCCGAACCCTGCAAACGTTGCTTCGCCGCAATCGTCACGATTGGAAAGTTTCACTGAGCAAGACGGCGTCCCAACGTCGTCGTGCCGAAGCTTGGCGATCACTCGCTCGTCGCCGTCGCCGCGCCGTACGTTTGGTCGAAGAACTCGGTTTGCGGACCCAGCGAATCGAGACTCGCATTGAGTTGCTCGAGAAGTTCTCGCGTCGACTTGACGAGATTGACGCGATCATCAATGACCAACGTCGAACCAAACATGGCCGCGAAGTCCGTGATAAGCTGCTTCATGAGCGTCGCCAAATTTTGACGGCATGCCAAGAAACGCCAACGTCGCTTCGCAATCGCGTGAAGATGTTGGGTTCGGTGTACTCCGAGTATCAACAAGCCAAACGTGAACTGAGCGAAGGCAACTTGCGTTTGGTCGTTTCGATCGCAAAGAAGTACCGCAACCGTGGCCTGTCGTTCTTGGATTTGATCCAAGAAGGTAACGCCGGTTTGATGCGTGCAGTGGACAAGTTCGAATATCGTCGCGGCTTCAAGTTCTGTACGTACGCAACATGGTGGATTCGCCAAGCAATCACCCGTGCTGTTGCAGATCAGAGCCGTACGATTCGGATCCCCGTTCACATGGTGGAAACGATGAGCCGCGTTCGCAACGTGGCTCGTCAATTGCTCCAAGAACTTGGGCGCGAACCGACCATCGAAGAAACCGCTCGTCGTGCAGACGTCACTGTCGAAGAAGCACGTCGCGTGCTCACGATGAGCCGATTCCCGATCTCATTGGATCGACCTGTCGGTAACAGCGAAGACAGCCAGTTCGGTGACTTGCTTCCGGACGGCACGGCTGAAAGTCCACAAATTGGTGCGACCCAGGAAATGCTCCGCGAACGGATCAACGGTGTCTTGAAGAGCCTTTCCTATCGTGAGCGTGAGATTATCAAGCTTCGATATGGTCTCGGTGACGGTTACAGCTACACACTTGAAGAAGTCGGTCATATCTTCAAGGTCACTCGCGAGCGGATTCGTCAAATCGAAGCCAAGGCCGTGCGAAAGCTGCAACAGCCAAGCCGTAGCCAAGACCTTGTCGGCTTTCTTGATTAACAAACTCGATCAATAAGCTTGATTCAAAAACTCGTGCTTTCGCGTTCCAAGTGAGCGCGAACTTTAGACTATAAAAGGCGATGCGTTCTAGCGAATGCGTCGCCTTTTTTCGTTTCTTTGCGATCACTTTTTGCTCAATCAACATGCCCACTGTCGAAGAAGCCTTGCAACAGGGTTGGCAACTGCACCAATCCGGTCGCGTCCACGATGCCGAGTCCATCTATCGTGGTGTACTCGCCCAATACCCAAAGCATGCCGCAGCTCTGGTCTATTTAGGCATCGCATTCTTCGATCAGCGTCGCTTCGAAGAGTCAGCGACGGCTTACCAAAACGCTCTCAACATCCAACCACAATTCCCAATTGCCTGGAACAACCTTGGCAACTCGCTGAGGATGCAAGGCAAAACCGAGGAAGCCGAGGTCGCGCTCGCACGAGCACTCGAGCAACAACCTGGTTATCTCTCGGCACTCAAGAACCGTGGAACGCTGTGGATCTGGGCCGGCGAGGTCGAGCGTGGACTGAAGTGGTACCAAGAAGGCTTGAGCTTCGATCCCAACAACGCCGAGCTGCATCGCAATCTGGGCGTGATTCATTTGCTGCTCGGCAACTACGACATCGGCTGGCCCGAGTATCGTTGGCGATGGCGAATGCCCGGTCTGGCACGACCCGCTTGCAGTGCTCCCATTTGGAATGGCGAAGATCTTCACGGCAAATCGATTTTGCTCTACTCCGAACAAGGCCGCGGCGATGCGATCCAGTTCATTCGTCTGGCGCCGATTCTTGCAAACGCAGGTGCACATGTCGTCGTGCAGTGCGACCCGGTCATGATTCCACTGTTTTCCTGTATTCAAGGAATCGAGTCGCTCCTTCCTGAAGGCATGACACCACCAGTGGTTGATTACCAAGCATCCTTCGTTGAAGCCGTCGATTATCGTTTTCAACAAATCGGTGCCTTGCCCTATGGAACCGAATTGAGCGGTCCTCAGGGACAATACATTGCCCCGCCACACTCGCTCATCAACTATTGGAACCATTGGCTAGCCAGCAACACACGTGGACAGCGAATCGGTATCAACTGGCAAGGCAACCCCGACCATCATGCCGACGTCTATCGCAGTATCCCTTTAGAAACTCTCGCATCGCTCGCAACACGCCCCGACACGACGCTGGTGAATCTGCAATTCGGTCATGGTAGCGAACAATTGGAATCATGTTCGTTTGGCGAGAAAATCGTCCGTTTACCGTCGCCGCTCGATCAAAGCGGCGGCGCCTTCATGGATACGGCTGCGATTGTCGCCTCGTTGGACGTCATCGTAACGACGGACACGGCCATCGCGCATCTTGCTGGCGCACTCGGCAAACGTGTCCTCTTGATGCTCGGCAAAGTCCCCGATTGGCGTTGGCTGACCACAGGTGACTCCACGCCTTGGTACCCATCCATGAAATTGATTCGGCAAACCCAACTCGGCGACTGGTCAACGGTTGTTGACGCCGTCGTGCAAGAGTTGTCGAAACTTAAATCGTTGGCCGGGCCGATTGTACAGACCGAGGAGCTTTAGCGACGACGTTGCGGCAAGATCCAATAAATCAATGATGCCGGAGCGGCGCCGCTGACGCGTCTTGATCCGGCCTACAAGAAACTACTCGAGTTCCGCCATACGCTGCCTGAGTCGGCGCAATACTCGCGACTTGGACTGATACACGCTCGCTCGCGACAGGCCCGTTAACTCGGCGGCTTCCGTAGGCGTTTTGCTCTCGATCACTGTCAGCCAAAAAGCGTCCCAAGTCGTCGGCTCGAATTCAGCTTGGACCGATCGCAGCATCTGTTTCGAGATCGCGTTTTCGACGTTTGCGGAGGTGATCGTCGAATCCAGCGACTCGGCGTGCTGCTGGAGCACGAGCATCGCCTCGGTTCCACCGGTCGCCGCTTGCAGCTTCGCCGCACGACGAAAGTAGTCCGTTGTTCGGCTGCGAGTGATCGTCGCCAACCAGCTGCGAAAACTTCCTTCAGCCTTGTGACGCTCGAAATCGCCGATCCCGCGAGCCACGGTCGCAAAGACTTCTTGCACCACATCCGAAGCATCCGCTCTTGGCACATGGGACGAACGGCACCAACGGTACACGATCGGCCCGAAAACGCTCACCAATCGGCTCCAAGCGAGTGGGTCCATCGAACGCGCACCCTCCAGCCAATTCGACGAAATCGTCGGATGTTCGGGGCGATCGGCCGGTGAATGAGGAGGCATTTTGGAAAAGCCAAAAAATGGTGTCAGACGTCTGCGTTCATCCATTAACTGGCAACAGTACTCGCTGCCGCTCATTCCCAGCTTCAAATATGCTCCACCAGCAAGGACAATGCAATGATGACCGAGACACCCACCAAGTGCCCGCCGATTCCTCAATTGCGAGCTTATGCTCTGGGGAGATTGCCCGATGAGGATAGCGATATTGTTTTTGAGCACCTACGTGGCTGTGCTTCCTGTGCTGCGGAACTCGAGACCATCGATGATGGCGAAGACTCCTTAATCGTCGAATTACGCCAGCCCGATCCGCTCGCTGAGTTTGGCGAGGAACCTGATTGCCAAGTCGCCGTTGCTAAAGCTCTCGGTGCGCTCGCGTCTGCTAAACATGGGCTCACGGCAACGAGCGACCTTGAGTTCCCTCGTCAAATCGGCGAGTACGAAATCGTTCGACCGCTAGGACGCGGAGGCATGGGCAACGTCTATTTAGCTCGTCACACCAAGCTCGGCCGTGAAGTGGCTTTGAAGGTCTTGGCCACGCACCGGTTGGCGGATTCGCGGATGCGGCAACGGTTCGACGCTGAGATGCGAGCGGTGGGCGGGCTCAGCCATCCCAACATCGTCACAGCTCACGATGCTCGCAACATCGACGGCACCGCGGTGCTCGTTACGGAGTTCATTGACGGTGCCGACTTGGGCAAGATCGTTCAACTCGGAGGCCCACTCTCGATCGCTGACTCATGCGAGATCATTCGCAAGATCGCCGTAGCGCTGGCGTACATCGATTCACAAGGTTTCGTTCATCGCGACGTCAAACCCTCGAACATCATGCTCAGCCGCACTGGCGAAGTGAAACTGCTCGACCTCGGCTTAGCACGTTTTCAATTCAGTGAACCCGATCATCCCGAGATCACGGGAACCGGACAAACGATGGGGACCGCCGACTACGTCGCACCCGAGCAAGTCACCGACAGTCGCAGCGTCGATATTCGTGCGGACATCTACTCACTCGGTTGCACGTTGATGAAGTTACTCACCGGCTTTGCACCATTCGCCGACAACGCACATGAGACGCCGTTCGCCAAGATGACCGCGCATGTGTCGACACCACCGCCTCGCTTGATCGACCGATTGCCACAAGCACCCAAAGAGCTCGCCGCACTTGTCGATTCGATGCTGCAGAAGGATCCCGACAAGCGACCTCAGACTCCGATGGAGATCGCGGATCGCTTAGCAAAACTTGCCGTTGGTAGTGACTTGAAAGCCGTCAGCCAACGCGAAGCCATCGCTGTGCCACCACAACAAACAACCTCGCCATCATCAACGACCCCAGCGACGAAGTCGGTGCTGGCTCGCCGCGTCCCGCTCTCGATCGCAATCGCCGCCGGCTTCCTCGGCGTATTGTTCGGACTCGTCCTCGGTATTCTTATCAAGATTAAGTATCCCGACGGTACAACAGTCGAAGTGGATATTCCAGTAACACCCGGTGCTCAAGTTGCGATTCAGCAAAGCCCCGATCAACCCAGCGACGCGGAGGCTGCAACCGCCTCGCCCTATCAACCCATGACTTTCGCTTTACTAGTCAATGAAAGTGACCTGACGGCAACCGAACTTGCTGCCGCGAAAAAACCGTTACTCAGTCAAGTAAGCGATGGCTTAACCGAAGTCGCCACTGCTTCAGTCGCTTGGATTCCATTAGCCGATGATGTCGACGCTCCCATCGTCGAAATGCTTCGCGAGAAACGGTTTGCCCTGGCTTCACGCAAACAGCGAATTGATTGGAGTGAGTTAAATGGTCACATTCTCTCTGCGACGATGCGAGGCATGGGTGGTAGTGGTTCAACGATCGATATGAATTTTGACGAAACGTTGACGCAAAAGTTGCAGAGGCTAACCGCCGAAAACCTCAATCGTCCTCTAGCAGTCATCGTGGACAGCGAGATTATTGTGGCACCCGTCATCCGCTCTGAGATTCGGGCGGGAAGAATAAGCCTCGCGGGCATAAAATCACCCGACGTCGTCCGCTTCATCATGCAGTGCGTCGACGGTGGTCTAGTCGATCCAATCAAGCGAGAAGCAAAGCCTGTCATTACGGATAAGGCCTTAACACGTGATCTCGTAGCCTCTGACAAAAGCTTGCCGAGTTTTGCACCTAGCATCGGCTCGTGGGAACCGCTGTACTTTGGAATTCTAGCACAAGAAAGTGACTTCCCGGCTGCTGAATTGGCAAACGAGAAATCAAGGCATATTGGGTTTATGTCGAGTTTGGGAGATGACCGAGGCTTTGGTGGCGCCGAATGCAAACTCGGATCTTGGTTACGTATAGCGGACGGCATCCAAGCTCCAATCGTTGTACTTATCAAAGACGAACGCTGGACGCTCGTATCGAATGCCAGTAATCATCGCATCCGATGGCGCAGACTGATGGGGCACATTCGCTCGGCTCAAGTAACTGACACGGGACCAGACGGCTCAACGATTACGCTCAACTTCGATCAAGATTTAGCTCAAGAGATGCGAAAATTTTCTAGCGAACAACTCAATCGCTCTCTTGGGTTGTATGTCGACCGGGATATTGTCGCCGCGACTGTGATTGAATCGGAAATTGGCGAGAGCTTACAGTTCAGCGGTATTCGATCAAGCGATATCATCCGTTATATCATGCAATGCGTCGACGGTGTCTATGTTGATCCCATCGAAAGAGACACGCCGACTCAATGAAGCTCATCGCACCTCAAGCACACTCTTACTCGTCGAGACATCCCAAACTGCCCCCTGGACGAAACCCGAAGACCTAGCCAATCCCGATGTCCTTCCGTTCGATGGCCAGCCACTGCGTTATGTGACGTCCGACGTTTCCGTGAAATCAATGCAGCCAATCGACAACGAACGGCTCCAGAAACTCATCACACGAAACGGCGGCGAAATCGTGCGATAGGCAAAATCTCGAGCGTTTGTCGCAGCGTGAGGTGGTGCAATCGACCCTCGCGATCGAATGCTCTTGCATCGCATGTCTTCGCGACGCAGGAGCGTTACAATTGCGGCGTGCCTCGGCTGAGGTCGTTCCTTGGCTGACCGTTCCGTTCGCCTCGCTGCCGCTTTGGAGAAGTTCGATGTCACACTCGCTGATTCGGTCTCAGTTGCGCTCTCTTAAGGTTTTTGGATGCCTCGTTGCGATAGGGGCGTGGAATTCGCCGGTTGTCTCGTTCGCCGACGATCCCATCGCCGCGGAGGTTGAGCCGAACGCCAGCGACAAGTCAGAACCAGCTCCAGACGAGGCAATCGAAATCCCAGACGGGACGGCAGCGGAACTTTTTGAGTTCATCGAAGCGACCAACCGCAATCGTGGTCGTGACAGCGACTCCATGAAGCGAGCGGCACGTGCGATCGTCGACGCGGCCGCAAAGATTCGGTCGATCGAAGGAGTGGAACTGAGTGACGAGTTGCTGGCTATCGAAAAGCAATTGCCGCCCTTTCGGTTCTTGGCAATGGTCAGTCCCGACGCACGAGCCGAACTGAAGGCAATGATTGATCGACTCGCCACCGATGAGCGACCTGAGATTCAACGCGTCGCAAAATTTGAATTATTAAATTCCGATATCGCGGAGGCGCGAAGTGCATCGGAAAGCGATCAACAAGATGTCATCGCTCGCGTCCTGGGCTTGATCGATGAAGGTGGCGTGGACAAACAGAGCTACTCGCTCGCGTCACAGCTTGCTCGCGGAATCGAGTCCAGCGGTCGCGTAGAATTGGCTGCGAGTCTCTTCGATGAACTGGCAACTCGATTGCAAGCCTCACCAAGCGAACAATTTCAATCGATGGCGGGTCGAGCGATTGGTTCAGCACGTCGACTTCGCTTGCTCGGTAACCCCTTTGAACTCATGGGAACGACATCGGACGGAACAGCGTTCGATTGGGATGCGTATCGCGGCAAAGTCGTGCTGGTTGATTATTGGGCGAGTTGGTGTGGGCCATGCCGAGCTGAAGTCCCGAATATGAAACGCAATTTGGACAAGTACGGCGATCATGGCTTTGTCATCGTCGGAATCAATATGGACAACACCGAAGAAGCCTTCGCGAGCTATGTCGAAAAAGAAGAAATTCCCTGGGTGAATATTGTGTCCGGTGAAGGCGAAGGCAAAGGTTGGGAGCATCCCATGGCGATTCACTATGGTGTCTCCGGAATCCCAACTGCAATCCTCGTCGACCAGGAAGGAAACGTCGTTTCCCTTTCAGCTCGAGGTCGGAAGCTCGATGAACAACTCGAGCAACTACTGGGCGACGTCGAACCTGCTAAATCGGACGCTGCTAAATCGGACGCTACTAAATCGGACGCTACTGATCCAGAATCTGCTGCGGCACAGTGACTCGGCGCATAGTTCGGTACTTTGTTTTCTCAACGGTGAAGCGTTCATTCACCTTGACTCGTGAATGATAACCTGTATACCGGAGAAGAATTCTGGAAGCGATCATCGAAATCGAAGGCGTCACGAAGCGATATGGTGGCGTGTGTGCCTTGGAAGATGTATCGCTTCGAATTCGTCCTGGGATTACGGGACTGCTGGGGCCCAACGGCTCTGGCAAAAGCACGCTGATTAAGTCGTTGCTGGGGTTGGTTCATACGCAATCGGGGCGCGGGCGAGTGCTCAATTTCGATTGGCCCAAGGACGTACGAGCGATTCGCGACTCCGTCGGATACTTGCCCGAAGACGATTGCTATATCGCTGGGCTCACGGGGATCGAATCGGTCGCCTTGATGGCTCGATTATCGGGGCTTTCCGGCCGTGAAGGCCTTCGTCGATCGCATGAGATGCTTGATTATTGTGGGTTTGGCGAAGAACGCTATCGCGAAGTCGAATCGTACTCAACTGGCATGAGGCAAAAACTGAAGTTCGCGCAAACGCTTGTCCACGATCCGCCGTTACTGATCTTGGACGAGCCGACGACCGGTCTTGATCCCGACCAGCGAGTCGCGATGCTGAATCGGATTCGCAATCTGGCAACGAAGCATGGCAAGTCAGTGATCCTGTCGACTCACATTCTGCATGATGTGCGGAGCATTTGTGATCAAGTCATTATTCTGGTCGGTGGAACACTTCGCGTCGTGGACTCATTGGAGAACTTGAGTCGACCGATCGAGCCGACGATTCGTGTCGTGATCGTGGGTGACGCCAGTGCGTTTGTCGAATCAGCGACCAGCGCGGGCTATTCAGTTCGTCCTGACGAGGACTTTGGCGCTTGGTGTGTGGAGCGCATTGCACCGGAGGAAGTGGACCGACTTTGGCAGATCGCTGCGGAAACAAACACCGCGATTCGATCGCTACAACCAGCGGTGAACTCGCTCGACAAGATTTTCATGGATGTGGCTGCGGGAAAGCTGCGTACATTGCCTTCCCTTGGTCCTTCCCTTGGCATGGAGATCGTTGATGCCGATCAATGACCTCGGTTATCGCCCGTGGCAAGGTGATCGAACAACTCAATTCGTGAGGCCTTGGGTTGTCGCACGCAGCGGTATCTCGCTGGTATGGCGTCGGCGTTGGTTAAGAACCATGTTGATGTTGGCTTGGTTGCCGATCGTCATTCCGGCCTTGGCATTGTTCGCGTTCGAGTACTCGTCGGTCGAGCCTGACCTTCAGCGAGTCGTTTTTCAACTGATGCGAGGCCCGCTTGGTCAACCGGACCTCGCAAGACAACTCATTGATGACCCAGATCAAGCGAGGCACCAAGTTTGGTCCACGCTCATACTCGCGTTTTTTCGTTACCCGCAACTGTTTGCGATGGTGGTGTTGATCGGACTCGTGGCGCCCATGCTCGTGTCGTACGACTTGAGAACAAAAGCGTACTTGATGTACTTCTCGCGACCGCTTTCGCCGATGCAGTATGTGCTGGGGAAATCGGCGGTGATTTGGTTTCTGCTGGGGATGATCGTGACGGTGCCGGCTCTGTTGCTCTATTTGATGGGGGTATTGCTGTCGCCAGATTTTTCGGTGATCACTCAGACATGGGATATCCCGCTGAGGATCCTCGGAGCATCAGCGGTGCTGATGATTCCCACAACGGCACTCGCGATGGGCTATTCGTCGCTGACGAGTGAAAGCCGCTACGCGACGTTTGCTTGGTTTGCGACGTGGGCGATGGGCTTTGTCGCTTATCAAATTCTGACGTTTTCGGAGGCGGCGACATCGGGAAAAATACCTCGTGGACGTCCGCGTGGCCGCGTGAATTGGGAAGAGCTCGGAGTGGATTTGGACCGATGGCGATTGTTGTCACCGTATCACACGCTTGGCAAAGTCCAAGCTTGGATCTTTGAGTTGGATACGACGTCGGCGAGTATCGTTCCGTCGCTTTTGGTTCTCGGCGTCATCACCCTTGCTGGGTTCTGGGTCGTTCGTTGGCGGATCGTCGCGAGGCTGAGCGTATGACGATGATGATTGAACTCACAGGCGTCACGAAACTGTATGGTGATGTGATCGGTGTCAATGATTTGACATTGAATCTCGAGCCCAGGGCGTATGGATTGATCGGGCCCAACGGAAGCGGGAAAACGACACTCATTAACTTGCTGATTGGCCAACTTCGTCCGACACTGGGGCACGTCCGAGTTTTTGGTGTGACGCCGTCTCGAGATCGAAGCGTGCTGCGTCGGATCGGATTGTGCCCCGCAACCGATGTACTGTACCCCAATGTCTCGGCGCTGGACTTCGTTCAATACCAAGTCCGATTGCATGGTATCGATCGCCGAGAATGTCGTCGTTTAGCTCTCTCGGCGCTCGAAACCGTTGGCATGACCGGCGCGATGAAACGCCCCATGGGAACTTACTCACTTGGCATGCGCCAGCGGACCAAGTTAGCGCAGGCGATCGCGCACGAACCAGACCTATTGATTCTCGATGAGCCATATAATGGTCTTGATCCGGTTGGCCGCAGCGACATGACGCGGCTACTGAAAACGTGGACGGCGACTGGTCGAGGCTTGATCTTTGCCAGTCACGTCTTGCAAGAGATCGAGTCCATCACGTCGTCGTTCCTGTTGATTTTCGGCGGCCGATTGCTCGCATCGGGGTCCGCGGAAGACATCGAATCGATGCTCGTCGACACGCCCCAAGAGATTCGAATTGTTGGCCCCGACGCGGCGAGATTGATCCATCGACTCGCTGATGTTGATTGGGTCGACTCGCTTCAATTGACACAAGGCCGGACTGAATTGCGAGTGTCGTTGCGAGACCCCGCCAAACTGTACCACCAGATCGCACACTGGATCGCGGAAGACAAGCTACACATCAATCGTATCAGCGCCGCCGATGGGAACTTGACAGCGATTTTTGAGTCATTACTCAAGCATCATCGAGGCGAAACGGTATGAGTCGTCTGATTATGCCTCTGGATGTGATGTGGTTTGAGCTTCGTCGCTCGTTGACGTTTGGCCGAATGGCAATGTGGCTGGTGCTGGTCGCATTTCCAGTTGCGATCATGGCGACATTGACATCCATTGCGCCTGAAGACGCGATCCAGCCACTCGGAATCACGTTGTATTTCCTGGTGCCAGAAGTGACTTGTTTGCTTGGCTTGTTGCTTTGGGCCACCCCAGCAATCAGCACGGAGACGGAAGGTCAGACGTGGGTGTTTTTGGTGCTGAGACAATCCGGCCGGCGAATGGTGTTGTTGGGCAAGTACTTAACTGCCGTGGTTTGGACGTTTTCGGCTGGCTTGGTCTCAATCTTGCTTTGCATGTTATTGATTGGTAGTGAAGCAGGCTTTCGCATGTGGTGGGTGATGGTAACGCTTGCGATGCTCTCCTGCATTGCGCACGCGGCGTTATACATCTTGATCGGTGTGATTTTCTATCGCCGCACGATGGCGACTGCCGTGCTCTACACGGTGATCGTCGAGTACGGCGTCTCGTTTGTGCCAGCGCTCATC
Source organism: Pirellulaceae bacterium (assembly GCA_041739875.1). Classification (GTDB taxonomy): domain Bacteria; phylum Planctomycetota; class Planctomycetia; order Pirellulales; family Pirellulaceae; genus JBBSJZ01. The sequence goes on along the minus strand of JBGSNA010000322.1, from coordinate 12,349 downwards.
AACAAGTTCACGATCAATTATCGGCTGCGAGCACTGCTTGCGAACTGGATGAATTGGGACGAGGCACGTAGCGAGGCAGAGAATATTTTTGGCAGCGAACCCACTTGGACACACTTATTGGTCCTTGCCGCAATCACCCTCACAATGTTAGGCGTCGCGCTCTATCGAGTCGACCGAACGGAATACCCGACTCAGCAAGTAGGATAATCATCGTGACCAAAGCTATTCGGTCTCAGCTATTCGGTCTCAGCCATGTCGCGGGCATGGTAGCTGCTGCGGACGAACGGGCCGCTGGCGACTTTCTTGAATCCCATCGCGCGAGCTAAATCCGCGAGTTCATCAAATTCTTCTGGTGGAACGTAACGTACAACAGGCAAGTACTTGTCACCCGGTTGCAGGTATTGACCGAGCGTCAAGAAGTCGACGTCGTACTCACGAAGGTCGGCGAGTGCTTCGAGTAACTCGCCGCGCTCTTCGCCCATTCCGAGCATCAGCCCGCTCTTGGTTTTGACCGTCGGTTCGTAGCCTTTGACTTCACGCATCATTTGAAGTGTCCAGCGGTAGTCGCTCTTGGGACCGCGGACTCGTCGATACAATCGGGGAACGGTTTCCATGTTGTGGTTGAACACGTCGGGGCGTGCTTCGACGACGCGGGCCAGCGATGGTTTACAGTGGACATAGTCCGGCGTTAGCACTTCCGTGGTCGCTCCGGTGCGTTCGCGAACGGCCACAACGCACTGGTAAAAGTGCTCGGCACCCCCGTCGGGCAGGTCATCACGAGTGACGCTGGTGATGACGACGTGCTTGAGTCCAAGTCGCGCGGCGGCTTCGGCGACTCGCTCCGGTTCGTCGGCCTCGGGTAATTGTGGCGGACGGCCGCGTTGGACCGCACAAAATCCGCAAGGCCGCGTACATACATTGCCCAGAATCATGAATGTTGCCGTTTGCTGGCTATAACATTCCATCCGATTGGGGCATTTGGCGTTTTCGCAAACGGTTTCCAACCGTAATTCGTCGAGCAATCCCGATGTCATGTGGTTGGCATTTCCGCGGGGAACAGGCCGTTTGAGCCAGCGTGGCAGCCGACCGGTGCCGCTCAGTTCGGTACCGCTGGGGATTTCGGGTTCAGAGACGACTGGAAGGCGAAATGCCATTGGGCTATCGGGATTGGGTTGGCGGGATTGGGTCGGATTGGAAACGAATTGGATTGGAAATGGAAATGGGTGCGTCGCCGCAAACTAACCGCATTGTAGTGCGAACACAAACCGAGGCTATGCGTCTATGCCCTGCGAGATTCACCGCTACTTCGCTACAATAGACCGCCTCATGAGCAAGAGTAAGAAAACCAAGCCGACCGCCGCAAAATCTGGTGGAAAGAAATCCGCGCCGACAACGAAAATGGTCGCGGAAAACCGCAAAGCACGGCACAAGTACGAAATCCTCGACAGTGTCGAGTGCGGCATGATGCTGATGGGCAGCGAAGTGAAATCGATGCGAGAAGGCAAGCTGTCGCTCGACGAGGCCTATATTCGTGTCAAAAACGACGAGTTGTGGCTGATCGGTGCGGACATTTCCCACTACAACAACGCGGGGATGTGGAACCACGACCCGCGTCGGCCACGCAAATTACTGGTTCACGCTACGGAGTACGGCAAGTTTGCTGGCCGCGCCCACGAACGCGGCCTCACCCTGGTGCCGCTTCGGGTCTATTTCAATGACCGCGGCATCGCCAAATGCGTGATGGGTTTGGTGAAGGGCCTCAAACTCCACGATAAACGCGAAACGCTCAAGACTCGTGACACCCAACGTGGATTGCAACGAATGATGCGTGGTCGGCTAACGAGATAACCAAAATGCTGCAAATCCAAAATCTCATTAAGACTTTCACCCAGCCTGGTGGAAACGAACCGCTTACCATTCTCGACATTCCCGAGTTCTCGATGGTCGCCGGCGAGCAGGCAGCACTGATCGGACAGAGCGGCGGTGGAAAGACAACGCTGTTGCACTTGATCGCTGGATTGTTGCTGCCCACCAGTGGAACGATTCGCATCGACAATATCGAACTGACAAAATTAAGCGAACAGGGTCGCGATCGTTTTCGAGCATCGAAGATTGGTTATGTCTTTCAAACCTTCAATCTGTTGCCAGCGTTCACTGCGATCGAAAACGTGCGTCTGGGGATGACCTTCGGCCACGGTCGCATCGATTCCAATCGAGCCAATGAATTGCTCGATCGCGTGGGACTCACCGATCGAGCCCACTATCGACCGAATCAGCTTTCCGTTGGACAACAACAACGTGTTGCGATCGCTAGATCGCTCGCCGGCAAGCCAAGAGTACTGCTGGCTGATGAACCGACCGCGAATGTCGATCCAGCGAGCGCCGAGAGTGTGCTGGAGCTGATTCGGACAACGTGCAAAGACGAAGACATCGCATTGGTGCTGGTCACACACAGCATGGACGTTACGAACAAGTTCGACCGTGTTGTGCAGCTTGAATCTATTAATCGTGCCCTGCATTCCCTGACGCCGGACTCCTGATCACTGTCGCCTATCTCACTATGTCGCTTTTTCAAATTGCTTGGCGTAACTTCTGCTACCGATCGCTCTCAAGCGCGCTGACGACACTTTCGTTGGCACTCGGAGTTGGATTAGTTGTGCTCGTGTTGTCCATTTATGGGTTGATCACCGAAGCATTTGTTCGTAACGCTTCGGTTGGTTGCAATCTTGTGGTTGGCCCTCCAGGCAGCGATTTGCAATTGGTGCTCAACAGTGTGTATTACTTGAGCCAACCCGTGGAGAATCTCGATTACGAGTACTACATGGAGTTTCTCGATCAACCGACGCGAGCGGATTTGCTCGCCCGCTACGGCGGCGATCCGACACTGGGCGATCGAGCTGGTAGGTTTTCGAGTGCGATCGCTGGCGGGTTTGCGATTCCGCTGGCGCTTGGTGACTATCTCGGCGAATTTCGCCTTGTCGGTACCACACCCCAGTTCTTTGAAGAATTGAAGCACGGTCCCGACGTCGACCAGCCGTTCACCTTTCGTGAAGGCCGCGCGCTGCAAACACTATCACCTGAACACGGATTCCATGAGGCGGTACTCGGCTCGCGAGTTGCCAAAGCCCAGGGGCTTTCGGTGGGCGATACGTTCTCGCCAGTGCACGGTGATCCCGATGGAGTTGGGCACGACGAAGAATTCATGGTGGTCGGGATCCTCGATCCGACCGGTACTCCGAACGATCGCGCAGCCTTCGTCAACCTCGAAGGTTTTTACCTGATGGACAAACACGCGCAACCGATCTCGGAACAGGAGCAAGCAACAATGCTTGCTGCGACGGCAACCTATGAAGGTGACCAACCGCTTCCGATTCCAGCACGTGAAGTCACGTCGATTTTAATTCGCACTGGTAGCATGTTGTTCGGTGCAACACTCCCCAACGCCATCAACGAATCCAAACAAGCTCGCGCCGCGGCACCGATTGGCGAAATCAACAAGTTGATGGCGAACATTGTTGGACCGCTCTTAACGGCGTTACTGGGGATCACACTCATCACATGCGTCGTGGCCGCCGTCGGAGTTCTAGTCGCGATCTATAACTCGATGAACGATCGTCGTCGGGACATCGCCGTCATGCGAGCACTTGGTGCCCGGCGTGACACCGTGACGATGATCATCTTGAGTGAGAGTCTCATCATCGCGGTTGTTGGCGGTGTGTGCGGCTGGCTGGTTGCCCACTTAGCGATTTGGGGCGCGAGTGGCTATATCGAGGACAATACGGGCATCTCAGTTCACATGTTCACAATGAGCACTTATGAGCTGTATATCTTGCCGCTTGTGATCGCGTTAGCACTTCTCGCCGGTTTCTTGCCAGCTTCCTCGGCCTATCGCACGGACGTCGGTTCAAACTTGGCGGCGTAAACGCCGGACGCCATCGGTCCGGGTTGGGAAGCAGACGAATGCGTTGCCCGACCAAACAGCCACAACACCCGTGCACCGCACGCAGAGTGGGATGTTACAATCCTCGCGGTGTAAAAAGTTGGATTCGGCTAGGTGAACCATGGACCGCATGATTGATCAGTTATGTGACAAACTCGAACTCGCTTGGCAAAACGGAGACCGACCGACGATCGAGTCTTTCCTCGAGGGCGCACCCACTCTCGACCGTAACGCTTTACTGTACGAATTGGTGCGACTCGAATCGTCTCTTCGCCAAGCCGCGGGTGAGACCCCAAGCCGAGACGCCTACCTGAGACGATTCCCTGACGACAATGCCGTGATTGAATCTGCCTTTGGCGAAACCGTGTTCGGCAACAAATCGACCGGACACAAATCGGATCCTCTCGACGCTACGACTGACCACTCCAGCGATTCCACCGCCAGCTGGCCCAGTCTCGCGGAAACGGTTGCCAGTCAAGATTCGCCCGGCGAAACGATAGGCCGCTATCGCACCCAAGCGACTCCTCGGCGAAGGAGCCTTTGGCAGCGTCTGGCTCGGCTTTGACGAAGAACTCCGCCGCAGCGTCGCGATCAAAGTCCCCAAGCCCGAACGATTTCGCGGCCCGCAGGACGCCGAAGCATACCTCGCCGAAGCACGCACAGTCGCTAGCCTCGACCATCCGCATATCGTCCCCGTATATGACATGGGGCGCACTGCAGAAGGCTCGATCTACGTCGTCTCCAAGTACATCGAAGGGTGCACGCTCGCCGATCGCATCGCCCGTGACCGCTTGCCGCTCGATGAAACCACCAAGCTACTCACCACATCGGCCCAAGCCCTCCATCATGCCCAGGGGCTGCGTTTAATCCATCGCGACATCAAACCCGCCAACATCCTTGTCGAAGAACGAACCGGAACCCACTACGTCGCCGACTTTGGCCTTGCCATCCGTGAAGAAGATCACCTGCGCGACGGTCGCATCGCCGGCACGCCGGCCTACATGAGCCCCGAACAGGCACGCGGCGAAGGTCACCGGCTGGACGGACGCAGCGACATCTTCTCGCTCGGCGTCATGATGTATGAACTGCTGACCGGCAAACGACCGTTTCGTGGCAGCACACCCAACGAGATCTATCACAGCATCATCTCCGTCGAACCGCCGCCGCCACGCAGCATCGAAAGCGACATCCCGGAAGAACTTCAGCGGATCTGTTTGAAGGCGCTCGCCAAACGTGCCGCTGACCGTTACGCCACCGCAGCGGAAATGGCCGAAGATCTCTCGCACTGGCAACAAGGCCCCGCCACATCGACCCAGGAACTAACGATCATCCCGAAGGGGCTCCGTTCGTTCGATGCCGACGATGCCGACTTCTTCCTCGACCTGTTGCCGGGCCCTCGCGACCGCAGCGGCTTGCCGGCGAGTCTGCGATTCTGGAAAACCCGCATCGAAGCCCGCGATTCCGAGCAAACGTTCAACGTCGGACTGATCTATGGCCCGTCAGGTTGCGGCAAGTCATCGCTAGTGAAAGCAGGCCTCATCCCGCGTTTATCCGGCGACGTGATTCCGCTCTACATCGAAGCGACACCCGACGAAACCGAAACTCGCATCCTGCGATCTCTGCAGAAGCACGTCACCGATCTCCCCGCCGATACATCGCTCGCCGAAACCTTCGCATGGCTCCGCCGCCAAACCGGTCCCAAGATCGTCATCATCGTCGATCAATTCGAACAATGGCTACACGCCCATCGCGGCGAAACCGACGCCGATCTCGTCGCCGCGTTTCGTCAATGCGATGGAACTCAGTTGCAAGCGATCGTGATGGTCCGCGACGACTTTGCCATGGCCGCCGCCCGGTTCATGAGTTCGCTGGAAGTCCCCATCGTTGAAGGCAAGAACTTCGCGACCGTCGACCTTTTTGACATCGACCACGCCGAAAACGTCCTTGTCAAATTCGGTCGAGCCTTTGGAAAACTCCCCGCCGCACCGATGCCGCTGGCCGATCACGAGCAAGCGTTCGTCTCCGCCGTCGTGGGCGGACTGGCGGACGAAGGCCAAGTCGTCTCGGTCCGATTGTCGCTGTTTGCCGAAATGGTCAAGAGCAAGCCGTGGACAATGCAGACACTGCTCGATGTCGGCGGCACCGACGGTATCGGCGTCAACTTTTTGGAAGACACATTCAGCAGCCGCAATGCCAACCCGACGCACCGTTTGCATGAACAAGCCGCTCGTGCGGTGCTTCGATCGTTACTCCCTGATGTCACCACCGACATCAAAGGGCACATGCGATCGCACGCCGAGTTGCTTGCCGATTCAGGTTACGAAACCCGCCCCGCCGACTTCAACGCCCTGTTGCGAATCCTCGACGGCGAGCTGCGATTGATCTCGCCCACCGACCCCGAAGGTGCCAATGATTCCTCTCGCAGCTCGTCGCTAGCAACTCGCTACTATCAACTCACTCACGACTACATGGTCCCGTCGCTTCGCCAGTGGTTGACTCGGAAACAGCAAGAGACCCGTTCGGGACGTGCTGAGCTGAGGCTCGAGGAGAGAACCAATCTCTGGACCGCGAAACCGGAAAACCGCCATCTACCGTCGGCAGTGGAATGGGCCAGCATTCGTTCCCTCACCGATCGTTCCAAGTGGACGCGACCACAACAGCGAATGATGCAGCGTGCGGGTCGCGTGCATGCTTCGCGAATGTCCATGGCGTTGGCAGCCTTGTTGCTACTCGCCTGTGGCGGTTTCTTGATCAAGTCACGTGTCGACCTAGGAAACAAACAAACGACAGCCAGCGGACTTGTTGCGGCTCTGCTCAGTGCTGAAACCCGCGACGTTCCGAGATTGGTCGCCGAGTTGGCACCGTACCGCGAATGGACCGATCCCGAGCTAGAAACCGCACTGTCATCTACCGACGGTAAAACACAGCTGCACGCTCGCATCGCGATGCTGCCGATGGATTCCACGCAAGCCGCACCACTCCAAGCGGCACTGCTCGACGCCACACCCGAAAACGTGATGGTGCTCCGAGACGTCCTGCAACCACACTCCGAAAACCTCTCGGATTCCTATTGGCAAATTCTCCAATCCACCGATGAAATAAAACCACAGCGACGTCTGTCCGCCGCCGCTGCGCTCGCCAAATTTGCTCCCGATGATCCCCGCTGGAGCGATGTCGCCACCTCCGTCACGAAGCTGCTTGTCGATGAAAACCCATTGCGTTTAGCCATCTGGATCGAAGCTTTCCGCCCGGTTCGCGCGAGCCTGATCCCCGAACTCGGTGTGATCTTTCGTGATCAGTCCGAAGCGGTGACGCAGACTCAACGAGACCTAGCGACGAACGTCCTCGAAACCTACGCCTCCGACGATGTCGACGAACTCGCCGAACTGATCCTCGATGCAGAACCCAAACAGTTCGCCGCACTGTTCGACGAATTCGAGGCACTCGGTGAAGTTGCCATAACCAAGATGCAAGCGGTTGTTGATCGAAAGCTCACGTATGACTGGAACGATCGGCCTATTGATCCGAGGTGGAAACAGCCTTCGCCTGCGATGCGAGCGAAGTTCACCAAGGCCAACGGGCTGCTTGATAACCACTTCGCATACGTCCAAAACATGCCGTTGGACGAGTTTAGCAAACTCTCTGAAGAGCTTCGTGATTGCGGCTACCGTCCGACGCGTCTACGCCCCTATGCAAGTAACTCGCAGATTTTCGTCGCTGCCGTTTGGGCGAAAGACGAACGCGTCTGGCGTAGTGAGCTGAGCTGTACGGAACAAGACCTTCAAGGCAAAGACGAAATGTACCGAAAGGATGGTTTTACCATCGTCGATGCTGCTACGTACATGGACACCAAGGATGCTGATTCGGTCCAGAAGTTTTCGGCATTGTGGGTGGCGAATGAAAATCAAACAGAAGACTCTCGACTAATTTCCTGCATTGGCTTGGATGTATTCGCGTCCAAGGTAAAGGAAATGAACGAGGCTGGCTTCGCTAGGCTGAACGCCATGTCAACGCTTCGTCTGGACAATGGTGACGTCCAACTCTGTGGAGTCTGTCAATCGTCCGCAACTCCAAACTCGTATTCATCGTACGCAATCGAAGAATTCCCGAATCGGAACTACCTGAGCGCACTCGATGTCACAGGAATCTCCGCTTCGATTCTTTTCCCAAAGCCTGCACGATGGAGCTTTAACTCGTGGAAACGAATCCCAGCAAACGCCGTTGTCACGAGTGAGTACGCACATGCCGGCGAGAAATCGGTTCGGTTAACGGCGACGGAGTCCGCAGCGGACGATTTATGCTACTCGGTAAATGTCAACGTAGAACCGAATTCGTGGTATCTCCTATCAGGCTGGATCAAGACAAACAGCGTAGTGATCGCCGGGCAAACGAACGCAGTTGGAGCGACGCTTGCGTTGGCGCCGTCAACGATCGGCGGTCCGACCACCGAATCCATTGTCGGCACCAATGATTGGCAATATCGAACACTTCTTTTTAACTCCGCAGAAAAGCCATCTATCGTGGTCTCGGCCCGTTTGGGTTTTGTTGGAAGCACCGTTTCGGGTACCGCCTACTTCGACGATCTTTGTCTCGTTCGGATCGACAAACCCAATGACCCTACTGAAGAAAAGTACAAGCAACCCGAATTCTTGAACGAGGATCTTCGTTCTCGCAATCTGTTGCCGAACCCTAGCTTCGAAGAAGTCGACAATCCACCGCCAGGATTCGCTCAGGTGAACATTGAGACCAAGGATTTTGAATCAGTCACATTAATGACCGAAATGAGCGACGGCGGCGACAATGAATTCGCATCGCTCGTATCCAGTGGTTTCCGGCCAATCTCCATTCACTGCATGGATCGTCAAGTCGGTGCAAATGACAACGCAGACAAAGACGCCGACTCGATTCCACAAATCTGCCTATCGTTATGGCGACGCCCGTATGTGGCTGAAGCCAATCGATTCGCAACGCGGCAAAGCAACGCTGCTGCGGCACTCGCGCGGCTCGGAAAACGAGAAGAAATCTTCAATGCCCTGCGTATTACCGATAATCCCGAAGCATTGACCCAGTTCGTGCATCGTTGTCGCGAGTCGGGGATCACACCTGGCGAGCTTCTATTGCTACTCAACGAGACCGACCAAACGCGACAACCTTTGTCTGGTGAAGCACGCAAGATCGAAGACCGCGTATTGTTTGGTTTGTTGCTTGCCCTCGGTGAGTTTCCAATGAGCGACCTGCCGGAGGCTAAACGTTCCGACGTCGTCGACAAGATCGCCGACTGGTTCGCAAACGACCCCAGTTCCGCGATCCACGGCGCGACCGGTTGGCTACTGCGACAATGGGGACAAACCGATGTGGTCAAACGTGTCGATCAAACGCCGCTCCCCTACGATCCCAACCGCGAGTGGTTCACCTTGGCGATCGACGCGGACGACCAGCGGTTTTATCAAACGTACGTCGTCATCCCACCGGGCGAATATGAAATCGGTTCGCCCTTGGATGAACCTAAGCGAAGCTCTGCCGAAACAACGCATCGAGTTCGGCTGACTCGACCGGTGGCAATCTTGGATCGTGAGGTGACGCGTGCGGAATACGAGGCGTCCGGGGACAGTATCAATAATGAGCAATACAGCCCGTCAGTCGATCATCCGATGGCGGGGACGTCTTGGTATGACAGTGTTCAATATTGCCGTTGGCTATCTGAGCAAGCGGGATTTAGTGAGGCGGACCAAGCGTACGCGGACGCGAAGAGGCTTGACAAAGCGGCTTATCCACTGGATGGCGACAGTGGCTCACCGAAGAACTGGCCGGTTGATTTGGCCAAACCAGGTTTCCGATTACCGACGGAAGCGGAATGGGAGATAGCCGCCCGTGTTGGGATGCGGTCGACGTTCGGATTCGGTAGCGACGATAGCTTGCTCGACAGCTACGCCTGGTACCAAGACAACAGCAACCGTCAGACGCACATTGCCAAAGAACTGCGACCAAACTTCGGAGGGCTTTTCGACATGCACGGCAATGTCTTCGAGTGGACCCACGATTGGTACACAGAATATGCTACGACATCGACGCAAATAGATCCCAAAGGTGGGCAAACTGGCGTCTCCCGCGTGCTCCGTGGTGGCAGTTGGGGCCACGGCGCTGCGAGGTGCCGGACGGCGAACCGCCACACGGACCCTCCGACGAGCCGCTACACGAACCGCGGCTTGCGTTTGGCCCTGAGTCCGTCCGTCCAGTCGCCGGCGGCGGAAGGGGTAGCGGAGCCAGTAGGCGTAGGCACGGAGGGAGTCGCGGAGCAGCGACCAGAGCTGCCGTAGCCTGCTGGCGTAGCGGCTGAGGATCGAACACGGGGGTGCAGGGGGGTTTGCCCCCGCCGGCTCGCGAATTTTTTTAACGAACGGAGAGCGAGTCGATGGCTTTAAAGTTTTTTGTCGTTCCCACGAGAGATTCTGCCAGCGCTGAACAGGAAATGAACCGCTTCCTTGCCAGTCACAAAACGCTATCGATCGACCGCCAATTGATTGACCAAGGGTTGAACTCCTTCTGGGCCATCTGCGTCGATTACCTCAACAGCACCGCTGTCGAGAACACAGGCGTCGCCAATCTTTCTCGCAGTCGTGTTGATTACAAAACGATCCTGCCACCGGAAGAGTTCGACGTCTTCTCGCGTGTGCGTGAACTGCGTAAAGAACTCGCTCAAGCGGAGGCGGTGCCCGTTTATCCGTTGTTCACAAATGAGCAACTAGCACAAATGGTCCAGCGCCGCTGCCATTCCAGGAGCGACCTCGCCACGATCGATGGTGTCAGTGACACCAAGATTGGAAAGTATGGCGATCGATTGCTGCATCTCTTGTGCGCTCTGGAGGCACGCGACGATGCGACGAATAGCAAACCTGTTTGATCGGATTTACGAACCCGAAAATTTGCGTCTGGCATTTCACAAAGCAGCAAAGGGGGCGTCGTTCTCAAACCGTTGTTAAACAGTTTGCCGATGGTCTCGACAACCGGATTCGTGAATTGTCAAAGGAAATTCGGGAAGGAACGATCCAAGTCGGTCGATTCCAACAGTTCCTGATCCGCGATCCTAAAGAACGAGTGATCACCGCCCCATGCTTTGACGAGCGCGTGCTTCATCATGCGATCATGAACCTTTGCGAGCCAGTTTTAGATCGTTGGTTGATCGATGACACGTTTGCATGTCGTAACGGCAAGGGACGGGAAGCGGCTGTGCTGCGAGCTCAGCATTTTTCTCGCAATGCAACTTGGTGCCTGAAGCTGGACGTTCGAAAGCATTTCGACAGTGTTCCACATCAGAAACTTTTGCAATTGCTAGACAAACGATTCAAAGACAAAAGGCTGTTACAGCTTCTGGAACGGATTGTTGTCGCGTATCGGGGCGAGATCGGTGTTGGACTACCGATCGGCAGCTTAACGTCACAGCATTTCGCGAATTTCTATCTTGGCTGGATGGATCGGTTCGTGAAGGAAACGTTGCGAGTGCGGGGATATGTACGTTACATGGATGACATGGTTCTGTGGGATTCCGGTCCCGAATTGCTTGTCGAAATCCATCATCAATGTCAGCAGTTCGCGCAAGTTCGATTGGGTCTGAGTTTCAAACCGAGTCGCGTGCAACGTACTGCAGTCGGCGTATTTTTTTTGGGCTGTCGCGTCTGGCCGACACATGTCGAACTCAACGCTCGAAGCAAGCGTCGCTGGCGGCGGCGGGTGAGAGTGTTGGAGCGGGCGGAACGATTGGGGCTGATTAGCGAATCGGACTTGCAACAACGACTTGTCGCTTTGACAGCGTTTGCGAAAGCGGCGGGGGCGAAAAGCTGGCGGTTTCGCAGTTCTATGTTACAACAATCGGTGGTGAACGATCCTAAAAGGCTCTAACCGCGTGCTCCGTGGTGGCAAGTGGAACAACGATGCGACGAATTGCCGGACGGCGAACCGCAACACGAACACTCCGACGAACCGCAACACGAACAACGGCCTGCGCTTGGGCCTGAATTCCGCTGGAAAGATGTGGATGCCTTGAGTTTCTGGACGGAACAGATCGTTTTCCAGACTGACCACGAGAAATCTTGGCCAGCAAAATCTCACCCCAAGACCGCGTGGTGCTGGTAGGCTCGATTGAACAACCGTGTCGAACGCTCCACGCGGTTTCTTCTTGTAGCCAAAGTATTCTCTTTGATTCCCAGCTACCAGAACATGAGGTTGACGGATCTACGTAGTAGCGACCGCAGCGCGCTGGTGTTCCGGCTTTAGAGACCGTCCAGCTTAGGTGGATACTTTCGCACGGCGTTTTTCGAGGAGATACAGCGTCAGGGTGTTCTGCGCCACCGCGAGGAGTCCCACCTCGATGCGCACTCGGCTCAAGCCACGCCCATTTTGGACATCCTGGTT
>JBGSNA010000308.1:0-3615 GCA_041739875.1 Pirellulaceae bacterium | reverse complement strand
CTCGAAGATGGCACGGCTTGAGGTCAACAGGGACTGAGGAAAAAGGCGGCGACGAACAGTGGTGATAAGACGTCGGCACTCGCCTCAGCCATGATGTCTAGCCAAGTCATGTCGCGCCGCGGCATCACGAACAAAGGCATGAGTCCCGCACAATTCATGATCGGCGTTGGACATGCTTTTGATGCTTGTCCCGCTTTCTGTCCCGACTTTGTGGCGGAGCCTAGTTTTGCCCGCGTAACGCGAGACTGTTCAAACCCCGCCGGGGGTACTAGGCTCTTCGTAGAACGCGGGAAATACCGTGTTTTCCGCGGTCAGTCGATCCGCCTGACCCGACTGGAACTGCCTAGAATCGAGCTGACTGGTCCACTTTTTGGTCCACTTTTCGTCTCAGTTTTCAGACGGCTTTACTTTGTTGGTTGAGCCTTGTTTTGTATGAGTTCCAAGAGTAGCTCGGGCCTCGCCATTGCTCTTTTCGACTCCGCGGCTTTCACTTGGATCACCTTCTTCCTCGCTTCGTTGTCCGAATTCGAAAACGAAGCGATTTGAGTTTCGTCGACGGAAATCAACTGGCATTCAACTTCAGGCGTTTCGCCCGCTGCTTTCACCTCAATGGCAATCGCAACTCCATGCTCAAGGAGCCACTTCGACAACCGCGAGACATTCGTTCTTATTGTCCTGTCTTCGGTTAGCGCATCACCCCATACTTCTTCTGTTAGTGTCGACAAATCGACCGACCATTTTTCAGCGTAACGCCTATTCTCACGCCAGAGAACTCTTGCCAAATTTAATTGCACTGGGCTTGTTGACAAGAGATGATACAAATCTCGCCAGGGGCAGCTGTCGCGATCGATCTCGCCAGCGAGTTTTCGAATTTCTTCGGCGGCTCGCTTGTGGTGTCCGTTACGAGCACCGGTTGTAAGCTCAAATGCCGCAATCTTGTCGGCGTACTCGCCCAGGCCCTGAACGATTCTAGCGACATCGCCGTCATGGATGATGCTCAGTAAGCGATGCAGCTGGTTCGCGTGCTTGCGCATCCCCTGCGTCTCTACGCGTCGGAAGATTTGCGCGACATGCTGAGCGATAAAGTCATCAATTGCCAGCCGAGCTTGACGAGGATTGAGGTTGTTCATTTGCTGCTTGCTACCCGTTTCGAGAGGTGGTGACTTCAGTCTTCGAGCTTTCATTGCGCATGGAGCCGCCTAGGAAGTTCGCTGAATTTTGAGACTCAAAAAGTTGTTATCGACAACGCTGATGACAACTAATTATTATCTCACATCAATTTGATCAAGAAGTTTTTGGACTAGAGCTGGGATGTGTGGCCAGATGACCGCTCGGATTGCTGGCTCGCAGTCGTGCAGTGGTCGTACAGCCTCTAGTGCTTCGCATTCGCAAGTCCGGGACTCCAACGCTCGGTTGTAGTCTTCAGAATCCCAAAAGACTGCGGCGGCCCCGAGGTCTGAGGTCACCGCCGCCTGAATGAGTTCACCGGAATCGCTAGGCCCTTCGACACCGTAGGCCCGACTTACGATTACTGGTCCTAGTACAATGGAGCGTCGAAAGAATCCCAGTTTTCGAAGCTGAGCGAAGTAACCATCGACTGCCCGAATGGGAGCGTCAGCGAGTTGGCTGCCGAGTTGCAGCGTATAACACAGTTGAGCGAGCACCATCTCGGTGTCGGCGTCGGGAATCAATTTCATCGTTCTGTATTCCGTTTGGGATTGAAGTTTGTAATCGGGTATGGTTTGACATTTCACCGGGTGGCATCGGCGTCCGTCGCTTTGCATCGTGATTCACTTTTTGGGAGGTTGGAGTTCGGTTCATTGAGGTGCTTCGCCTGTTGCACTTTCAGACAGTGCTTCGCGGCCAGTCGGGCGATCAAGGCGAGTAGTTCATCGGGGTCAAAGGGTTGCTCACTATTTGTCATGTTGGGGCTTTCTGAAATTCAGTCGGTGAGTGCATTGCGTTTTGATTGGTCATGGCAAATTGGTAGGGATGTAGTCGCAGCTGTAGCGTTGTCCTTTGCGACGATCACTCCAGCGATCAACACGATTGCGTTGCTGTCTTAGTGATCCGCGAATAATCTGGCTTAATGAAGCCATTGGCGTTGGGTCTCTCATTCGGTTCCTCCCTCGACCAAAGAAAGAGATGGATAGGTTGGTCAGTCTTTGGCATGCTCTGAGCAGCGTTCGACCGAAGATGTGGGATCTCATTGTGTTTGGGTTTCCTAAGTTGAGGTTGTCTTGGGTTCAAAGTGGTTGAACGCGTTTGAAAAAGTTCTTGATCGTCAGTCCGTTAACGGTGAGCTGTTGCTGGCGTCGCCATCGTGGCGATAAGTAAAGGTGAAGAAGCCCGTTGACAGCACTTGCCATCACCAGGCGTTGATGCCGTACAAGGATGCGCAGCGTCAAACAGATTGGATCGTGCTAAACCTGGATCGATGCTTTGCCGGGCGTCGTCTCCGGATGATCGAACGAACGCAAAGTGACACTGATGAACTCGTACCAAGAGTCCGCGAGCTGTCGCCGCAGTTGCGAGATTCGCCCCGGCGAGATTTTGAACTCACTCGCGACGTCACTCGTGGAATAGCCAAGCGAGAGACGCTCTGCGATGCGACGATCACGGGGCGATAGTTCGTCCAACCATCGCGGAAAGTCGATTCGGAAGGCAACTTGATTTGGGATCGAGGTAACTCGATTGTCTACCAAGCACTCCATCCACTCTCCGACCTGATCGCCGGGGGCTCCGAGCGAGCACAATTCAAACCCCGCTGTCTGTTTCGCTCGTGAGGAGCACACGTCTCGTGAGCACTGCGATGTTCCGCATCGACGCCCACTCCAGTAACTCTTGATCGCAAACTTTGCCAATGCAGTCGCGAAGGCCCGTTGCAATTCGTTTCGCTCGTGCAAACGTCTGTAGGCGCACGTGGCGTTGGCAATGACCTCGGTCACGGCATCTTCCCGTGCCTCGACGTCAAGATTGCGGAACGCATGTTGAGCTTGCCGTTCAATGATTGGCAACATTTTTAGAAACTCCTCTTGCCAGTTCGTGGACTGGGTTTGCTTTGGTCTTGCAGTGACAGCGACCATGGGACACTCCGTAAATACGGACCGCCCCTGCTCAGGGCGGTCCTCGTTGAGAGAGACCGCCCCGGCGCATGGCCAAGGCGTGAAATGAAAAAGCCCCGATCAAGTCGCTCTAGCGAGCGTCGATCAGGGCTGTAGGGGAACGGGAGAATCTCGTGAGAGAATCCCGCTTAGTGCTGTATATGTATCGCACATGCAACCCACCGGTTGCCAATGCCTCGGCCGCTATCGCCAGCCTGAGCTTGCTAGAAGGCTTTTTGACTTGAGCGACAGAACGAAATCGGCAAACTAACGGTGGCTACATCGCCCCGTCACATAGACGTAGCGCAGATTTGCCTGAGATTTAGATGCTGCAGTGGAATAAAGTGAGTTCTACCGATGGCTGCAGCCGCGCCGCCGATTCTGCGAGATATGTTTGTGAAGCGTGCCACGGCGAGTTTGGCGAGGAACACCGCCGGCCAGCCATCCAGCGAGGTGTCTGGGTCGCACCAGGCCAATCGTGCGACAAGCAAGGCCGAGTCGAAGGCCGATC
>JBGSNA010000288.1:0-1754 GCA_041739875.1 Pirellulaceae bacterium | reverse complement strand
AATTTGCGACGTTGCCAAAATCGCTGCTTCAAAATCAATGCAAATCAGTTTCGCGATGGTCGTCGCAACCGTTTGGGCAGTCCACCCGCTGCAAACGCAAGCCGTCGCCTATGTTGTCCAGCGTTGTGAATCGATGATGGGTTTGTTTTTTATTGCGTTTTTGCTTTCGATCGTGATTCATCACCAGTCCAACCAGAAACGCTGGTTGTTGATCGGCGCGATTTGTTTCGTACTCGGTTTGTGGTCCAAGACCGTGATGGTTACGGGGCTCGCTGTCGGTCCGCTGATGGATCGAGCGTGGCTTTGCCAAAGTTGGCGAGAAGTCTTTCGTCGTCGAGCCGCACTGTATTTACCACCACTGGCCGCCGGAATCGTGGCAATTCTCACGCTGCTGCCTGGGATCCTGCGTGGCGACGCTAATGTCGGTTTTGGAGGTGACGCGCCGCCCGTGCTGCCGTACTTGGCGGCTCAATCCGAAATCATTCCGCGTTACTTTGCGATGGTCATCGCTCCCATCGGACTGAATATCGATCATGGGCTGCTCGCCCCGTATCCATGGAACGACAACATCGGCTGGATGGTCGCTATGGGCTTTGTCTTGGTTGGCGGCGTAGTTGCATGCACGCGAGGAAATTGGAAGTTCGGTTTTCTTGTCTTGGCACCGCTCTTGGTGTTGGCGCCGACATCATCATTCGTTCCCACAGCCGACTTGATGGTCGAGCACCGCATGTACATCCCCTCGGCAATCCTGGTCGCGGCGATCGCCATCGCTTTGTGGCAAACAGTCGAATCAAGGATCGGGGAAATAAGTGTCCGGTACCTTTTGCGAGGAACTCGCCCTTCGGGTGCTTCGCACAAAAGGTACCGGACACTTATTTCACTGAAGCGATCAATCGTTGCGGGTAGTCTTGCGGTAATGTTACTGTCCACCATGACTTGGTTGCGAAGTGCCGATTACCAATCCGGAGTGCGACTCTGGTCCGATTCGCTCCAACTTAACCCAGCAAACGCACGTGCCGCACAAAACCTCACCAATGCTGCAAAAGAAGAATATCGTGAAGAAGAGCTGATTACGATCTTCGTCACCGCCCTTCAAGAAGCTCGCCAAAACGAACAGCCCACCGCAGTCATCCTGGGCCGAATCGGTGAAGAACTCATCAAACGTGGCGGAGCCGTCGAAGCTGTTTCACCGCTCACCCAAGCGATCGCCCAAGACCCGACAACGAACGAATTGTCCGAGCGGTTTTACAGCCCCAGCCAACGACAAGAATTCGCCTCGCACCACGTCAACCTCGCATTGGCCCTCGCTCAACATCGCCAAGCCGATGAAGCGATGCAGCACCTTCGAAGATCGTTTGAGATCTCCGATGTATCGCCCGAAGCTCGTGCGATAGCGGGTGACCTCGCATGGCAATTCGGAAACGCCAACGAAGCCATCGATCACTTCCAACGAGCTCTGCAACTTCGCCCTGATTGGCCGCAAGTGAAACGCCAGCTCACCGATATCCTATCCGCGTTGCAGATCCGTGCCGAAACGTCCCAGTCGTTGACATCCTCTGGAAGCGTTGTCGCCGGATGAGCCATCGTAGCCATCGTAGGCCGGATCAAGACGCGACAGCGGCGCCGATCCGGCATCTTATTCTTCATTCCTTGTTCCGGCCAACGCCAATCATCGCTCCGGTTGGCTTTGCGTACGCAATCACGAAATGACCGCTGTATTGTCCGACTCAATCGATATCGACCGTGCCACCAGC
>JBGSNA010000261.1:0-2411 GCA_041739875.1 Pirellulaceae bacterium | reverse complement strand
GTGGCCACGAAAAACCAGCGAATTTCAAAAGATGCGGCCCTGTTGGCGGTCCATTGGAAGTCGGTTTTTGCTGAAGAACTTCAGCGATTGGCACAAGCGGCCGCTGGTGATTCCGAAACCGTGACCGCCGATGACTATCATTGCGCGCTGCCGGAAGCCGTCCAGGTATTGCTCGACACCGTTCGCATTGAAACGACTCCCTCCCATGCCGCAAAAGAAGCCGCCTGAAACCGAAAGCGAGACTGCCGCGGGCTTGGAGTCCGATCAGACGTTGTTTGCCGCCAAGTTTGCCGCGCTGTTGGAAGGTGAGTTTCTGCGGAGCATTGGCGGTCACGAAAATGAGGATTCGATCGAGGGTCTTCGTCAACGGATGGTTCAGAGCTTTGTCGCTTCGCTTCAGGAGACGGGTGCGCGTCCGGCTGAAGTCGCCGCTTTGCTTCAAGCTGGCTTGAACAATTTGCTCACGGCGGAGAACGGTTGGACCGATGCGATGAATGATCGCCGTGTTGAGCTGATTGATGCGTCGTTGCAACGGCAACTTTCCGACGATGAATCATTCGAGTTGAACCAGCTCACGGTCGGGCTCCGAAAGCACTGCGACACGGCGGATGCCGTTCCCATGGAGGGTGCGAGAAAACTGCATGAGCGTTTGCTGGGCATTGAAGACGCTTCGCGAGATTCGGATTGATATTCGACTATCCAGCGCGGCGAGAAGAACGACGTCACGGACCTCAAGGCTATTCTCGGTACGATTTGTATCGACCATGGTTGCGAGATGAGTTCACATTCCGCTGCGTGTACTGCCTGAAGCGAGAGCGTTGGGGACAAGTCACCGCAGAATACGAACTCGATCATTTCCAGCCGCAATCGGTTCGACCCGATCTCGAAATGACCTATGACAACCTCGTCTACGCCTGCCGACGTTGCAACAATGTTAAACGTGCTCAGCGAGTTGATGATCCATTCGCGGTCGCAACGAGCGACTGCCTTCGGTTGACGCCGTCCGGCGAGTTGATTGCATCGTCTCCGGCGGCACTGCGTTTGATCCTCGTTTTGGATCTGAACTCTCCCGCGATGGTGCAGTGGCGAATGCTTTGGATTCGGATCGTCGATCTCGCCATGCGCAATGACGAGTCCCTTTATAGAGAGTTGTTGAGATTCCCTGATGATCTCCCACGCCTTGAACGTCTGAAGCCGCCGGGCGGCAATAGTCGTCCGAACGGAATTGATGGGAGCTGGGCTGCAATCTCTGACCGAGGCGAGTTGCCGAATGAAGCTACACCAAAGAAAAGAGGAAAGTGATTAAAGCCAACTTTCCCAAAAGGCTTGAAGAACGCTAGTCGATCGCCGGATGTTTCATGCAATCCTAATTGCATTCGCGGATCGACAAAACCTCTCCTGTGCCGTCACCGTGGATGATGTGATCGAGCACGGTAATCCCGAGCAGCTTTCCCGCTTCTGTCAATCTGTTTGTGACCTCGTGATCTTCACGACTTGGCGTTGTGTTTCCTGAAGGATGATTATGTGACAACACCACCGCGGACGAGCCTTCGATGAACGCGGGTTTGAACACTTCCCGTGGATGGACCAGCGAGGCGTCTAATGTCCCAATGGTAACGACAACAACGCACTGAACACGATGCTTCGTATCGAGGCACGCGACCACAAACTGTTCTTGATCGTTTGCGGGATTGTCGTTCCAGTAATCCTTGAAGAACGCCATCGCGTCTTGCGTACTCGTCAGACATGGTCTTCCCCGCAGTGATCCCTCGAATACGAGCGAAATCCTTTTGACAGATGCGTACTGTTTTGGTTCTAAGATTTGACGGACACTCTGTCGTATCGGCGAACACAGTGAAACAGAGGGCTCGTTTTCTGGGTCAAACAGCAAGAGCAACTGCACTGCATTCTTCAATGATGTCGGGTCAACGATTTCTGAACAGCCACCACTAATTGACTTGGCCGGATTCGTTTTCTTCATCGCTTGTACACCTACAGCAGGTAGCGGAAAGGGAAAGAAAACCGTAGGTTCAACCTTTCTGATGGACGCTATCGGTTACGGATTGACCCTGGTAGCCAAGCCGTAGCGATAGTGATTGCGTCTGCTCGAAGATTTAACGCCAAGCGTAATTGGTAGAGAACAGATTGTTGGAACGCGATGTTGGCTTTGATCGCGAGTAGCTTCAAGATGCGAAAACTCGTCGGTCAAGACGCTTGATCAAACGCCTTCGGACAATCCAAAGATTCCCGACCAATTTCGTATCACATTCCGTGAACAAGCGCAAACACTCGGGACGAGGGCGCGTTTGAACCGCTTACCGAATCATCAGCTTGCTGAACATCTTGTATGTTTGACTGACGACGACGTGATGCAGTCCGGTAAATTGCTTGCGTCGTCACTGGAACGCAAT
>JBGSNA010000252.1:0-8020 GCA_041739875.1 Pirellulaceae bacterium | reverse complement strand
TCAAAACCGGTGGTAGATTAAGCCAGACAAGGCAAGTCAGCTGGTCGAAAGAGCGGGAAGATGAGGAAAGGAGTAAAAAATTGAACCTTTCCCCCTCAAGCTCCTCTTTAGCGTAACCGGACCAGCTGCTAAACTTCGCCGCACAGCACTACCCCGTGGTGTAATTGGCAACACTACTGATTTTGGTTCAGTCATTCAAGGTTCAAGTCCTTGCGGGGTAGCTATTGAGTAGGGAAAACAGGGACAAAACGATATCTCCCGTGTTTTCGTGTACTGGTGACAGCCCAGGACAGCCGCAAGCAAGCTCTGTCTGTCGCAAATTTGGAGATTTTTCAGCCGCCTCTGCGGTAACTCCAGCGGTGCCTGCCCCGTCTCTCACTGCTCTATCGAAACTCGCCTGCATGGGAATTGCATAGTGCTTATTGGCAACATCTGGACTATTCCCAAGCCAGCCCGTGACGTCTTTGGCTGGATAGTTAGCCAGCAATTCTGTTTCTCGTGTTGCTCGCAAATTCTGCATCAGCTTCGGCCAAGGAATCAGTCCTGCTTTCTTCACGATCGCTTCTAGCGTCGTCAGGATGTTAGCTTCGTGGTCGTAGCGGGTTTGGACGTAGATCGCTCCAGCAGGGGCCATCTCACGCGCTCGCATCAAATGCGGCATTAGCTCCGGAAAGATCGGACAAACGCGAACCGGGGGCGTTTTATTGCTCCGAACCGTCATTCGTCGATTGGGGATGTCGATGTCTTCCCACTTTTGAATGCGGCATTCATGGCTTCGCATTCCGGCATACCGCGCAAACGCCAAGATAATTCGCCAATCCTCGCAAGGCGCCTTTCGGATACACGATTCGATCCAGTCGGACGGAACCAAGAACATCCGCTCGGCATTCCCACCGACAGCGGATGCTTCACCATCGAAAGGGTTCTTTGTGATCAGTTCGTGCTTGATTGCTGCATTGAAAAACTGCTTGCTGCGGCCAATACGCCTGCGAACCGTGTTGCGGGCTAGGCCAGTTTTGTACTTCTTGCGTTCGTTCCCTTTGGTTTCAAGCCACTTCCGAAAGACTTCAGCATCCCCGGCCGTGAATGAATCAATCGGCTTATCGTCTCCGAACATCTTGCAGAGACTTCTTGCGGTTATCTCCAGTTGCTCAATCGTGCCATCCTTTGCCGAATGCTCTTCGATGTACTTGTCGGTCCAATCTTTGAGCGTTGGCGCTGTCGGTTGGTTCTCTTCCGGCTCTTGGGTCTGCTCTTGCCTCGGGGCAACTAATCCAACGCGAACAAGCTTGTTGTGCAACTTGCCTGGAAGTGTAGCAATCCACTCGGCGACCGCTCGATCCGGTTCGGCGCCTTGAATTAACCGGCTTGCGATATGCTCGATCTTCGAAGCCGTTGATTCGGCTACGGACCGATTCTTCTCAGCAGGAGGAAGGCAAATGCTTTTCCGGTTTCCGTGGTGGTCAAAGAATCGAATCTCAAATGTTCCGTTAGGCCGTTTGTTAATCGTTGCCATTGCTACAGGTCTCGCTTGTTGGTGATCTTGATTCAGCCGGATCTTGGCTTGGTCCCGATCGCCGAATTCGTTCGACGTTCGCTTGATCTCTGTTTTACTGAACCAAAGGGTGTCGGCAAGTACATTGCAAAACAGTTCATATTCGAGGCGTCCTTGTCGCCTCACGTGGAGAAAATCTACCTCAGTCGAAGATTCGCTTTAGCCGTTGGTCGCGTCGACAAAGAAAACCCTCGCAGCCGTAGATGAATCCGGCAGTCGACTGGCCCGATCTTGCGACAGCTGGCTGTTTATAGCCGGTGATTTGACACGTCTGGTCAAGGACTTTCGCAATTTACCGAGAAACGGGCTTTTCCAGTCTGAACGAGTCAATCTGACGGTAAGCTCCTGCCCGGCTTAACGCCAAACACTGCTTGCCGGTACAAGATCGCGTCTAGATGCCTCTGAACGCGGTAATACCAGAGGAAGAATCCCAGGATAATCATCAGCAAACCCGCATTTCTACCAATGTGTATGTTCGCAATGGTCGGCGTGAGCTTGGAAGCTTGAAGATACATTTTCAAAAACGGGGCACGCTCAGATATTGGGAGCGATTGAATAAATGGATCAAGCTTGTCTGTATCGCCGTTTATCGCGTCCTCAATGACCTTGTATTTCAGCCCGTCGTGATCATCGACATGTTCGCCGTACGACGCTACCGAGTCCATGTGGTCGTCAATGAACTTGTCGGCTGCGTAGTAGCTCCACAAAAAAAGCACGAGCCCAAAAATCGCAACGAACTTGTAAAGACTGTCGGTTGGGGGCTTTACTTGATCCATGTTTTGCCTTGTGTTAGCTCGATACTCAACTCGATATCATGTCCAGGCCCAAAGCAACATCGCTCTAGGCGCAGGTTTTCTAGCCGGATCACTGGCTGTATTCCAGAGATCAGACAATCTGGAGTCTTGGCGACCAGCTTTTAGCAGTTCTTTCGCACGGTGACGTTTCACCCTGCCGGTTGCAAACACTCGTTTTTCCATGCCGTTATTTGCGGTGTTTGTAGGAATCGGAGCAAAGGATTTTGGAATTTTCAAAAATCGACTAACGTTACGTTATTCGCGCTTTCGCTTGCGTCTGTCGTTTATTGCGAATCTGGCGAATCTTGCGTGGCCCAAATAACAATCTTTTGAAACAGCTCAAAAGTGTTGAGATGCTCAGCCGTGACTCCAGCAATAGCTAGACCAAAAAGCACATTTTCATGGCAGAACACAACCTTGAATCCCCTGGTCTTTAATGCGATCGCAAACAATTCGAAGAAATCATGACCTCTGAAAAATCCCAACTTTTTGTTCCTAGTTGCTACGGCTTGCAAGTTCTTTTTAAATTCGTCTATTTTGCCAACGTGACCGTTCTTGTTCAGATAGCTTAAAATAAATTCGTCACGCCGAAACGTAATTAATCCAGTTGGCTTCGGCACCGTAACATACTTTTGTAAGTCAAGCCATTGCATATCCAACCTAAGCAAAACACTTGTTGCCCGTATTTCATATAGATTTTCTAAGCAATCACTCGCTTCGCTTACAAACAAATCACAGTCAAGTTTTTCGTCGATTGTGTCGCGATACGTTGCTCCAATGCACTCAGTGTTAATAAAATACCCTTCCATGCTGGAAAACTGAGTGTAAAGCAATAGCGGATTTTCATAACTTTCCCCTATAAGGAAGTCGAAGTCGCGATCGACAATGCATCGGACAGAGCAATTGACTGGGGTCTTTGCTTTGTCTAATTCATCCGCGAGCCATTGAACTCGCCCCTTTGCATTGTTAGCAAAATTCCCGAGCGTTACAGATTCAACGGGACAGTCAATTCCGTCAATTGCGTAGACCTCAATCGGCAATTTTAGCTCGCGTGAAAACTTCCTCATTACACGGACGTCTGCTGCGCCCTCGACATACAAGTCTTTGAGCGAGGGTTCAAGCTTATATCTTGCGATCAGCTCCGCGACCGTCTTCCTAGGCGGGTTCAGCATCGGATGCCTGCTCCATCGCTAGTTCCGCGACTTGATCAACATAGAGCGAAAGGATCTCTAAGGAATGCGTCGCCAACAAAAGCTGGCAGTTTGTGCCATCTAGCATTTTGAGCAAAGCGTCTATGAGCTTGCGTTGCCACTTTACATTCAAGGACAACTCTGGTTCGTCAATTGCAAAGACAGAACAATTTTTCCTTGCAGTAATAGCATTGCACATCAAAAGCAAAAGCTGCTGTTCACCTGATGAAAGGTCTTCTGGCTGCAGTTCTTTGTTACTGGTTGTATTTACGGTGATGCCTTCGGCAATGTCGAAAGAAACAATTTTTCCATGATAAAACCCTGTCATTAATTCTGCGAATGAAGAAATCACCTGCTGAGCATCTTGTAAAGCGTCCAATCTAGCGGTCACTCCGTCCAGATAAGGGTTAAGAACGGCGTCCACAGTGGGCAATAAATCTCCATTTGCACTATTGATAAGATCTATAAAATCATGCGTATCTAGCGATGGCGTTAGACCTAGTGACGCAAACTCTTCATTGCGCTCACCGAGCTCCTGTAGACGATCGTGTAGTTTTGTTTTTATGGCCAGCTGGCCTTCAGATTCGTGGCTTTCTGCAGCAACAATTCGACCTATTATATCCTTGTATATTGAATTTGCGGAATCATATCCCCGACTCGTGCCCGCAAGTGCAAGGGATCTCACAGACTGCACTGCGTTTTTCATTGCGTCTCGAACCCACGTTTGCTCCTCATCGCCATCAACACGGACTCCACCAAACTCGACGGAATAAAGGCTTTTGACTTCCGACATTCTTGAAACCAATCGTCGCCGCTCTTTTTTGAATGATTGAACCTTCCGGCTATCTGATAGGAAGTGAACTGTTACCCCAATATTCTTTAGCAACTTGCAGTAATCGATATAGGCCGGTTCCTCTTCGTCCTCGGTTTCTGGTCGTTTCTTTTCTCGTTCCCAAACGTACTCAACTAGTGTAGATCCATCACGTGTTATAGTCAGCGTGTATTCTCCCGTCAGTTTATCACTATCTCGACTTGCCTCAATGCAATGTCCGTCTGACAAAAAGACAGCAAATTTCTTGAATGGAGCATTTCCAATTGCAGTGCGATGCCCTGCATATGGTTCCGGCGAAAGCACATGAACTAACAGGTTCAGTATTGTTGTTTTCCCACAGCCATTATTGCCGTAAAGTATCATCAGATTCTCATGGCCATCTAGCGAAGGCTGCGATTCAATTGAATAATTGAATTCATCGAAAAGGCCCTCTATCGACAAGGATACGACCTTGGCAGGCAAACTTTGCTTCTCTGAATCGATTGATTTGTTCATAGTACTTTCGCTTACTGTCGCAAGAGAGATGGAAGCGTGCTGGCTTCGAACCATTATCTATATTTACCAGTTCACCATCATTCGCAACAGCAAATTGGTGACACATCGTCAGTTTCAAAGGCAAATGCAGAATCAAATTTCGCATAATAAACAACGCAACGAAATTGATTCTTGAATGGCAAGAGACCCGCCATCACCAATAGTGTAGCGTGAGTGGTAACGCTAGACCAAATGTCGGATACATAATTTTCTCGCAATCACAACCACTTCCGCCTCTGCCATGTCTGTGACGTACTGCGCGGCGCTGTCATGCGTGAATAATTTAGGGTGAAGTCTGCCAGAGTCGGCAAACTCAATCGCATAAGCTGGGTTGTCTTTGTCGTTTGCGTTAATGAACTGACTACAATTGGCTGGCATCGGTCTTTCCCTTAAGTTGACGGTGGTTAATCGGACTGACTGAGAAGAATCGATCTTTCGGCATTGCCGGTCAAGCTGATTCAGGGGTGTTCTCAGGCAAATTAACCAAAAAACAACCGGAAAAAGCGTTGTTTCGTACGATTCAGACTTGATCAGTCTTAATCAAAATTGAGTAGCCAAAAGCAAACCTGAAGACGACTGTTTCCGCATCTCGGCAAGCTCGCGTGAATAGTTCCAGAAGTCCCAGTTTTTATACTTGTCGATAATGTGATCAGGCAAAAGTTCGCGATAGTTGCGAGATGTCTTTGCGACGGTTGGCCGGACGTCGTGAAGACCGTCGATGCCGTAAGCCTCTGAATCGTTCACTTCGTAACGGCTGACGACATTGCCAAAGTCGTGCTGGTATCGACCAAGCTCAAGGAAGTCGTAGACGGCTGCGATCGTGGCTTCTGGATGGGCCACTAGATCGCCGTACTGAATGAAGTGAATGAAATCGCCCCAGCCATCGCGTAGCGCGATAGCGAGGCCATTTAGAGCGTGCCCAACGGGTCCGCGCTGACTCATCAACGCCTCGCATCGCGTAAGCACGTTGGGGACGTCTCTAGCTTCGATAATCGCTTGGTCGATCAGCGATATAGATCGACTACGCCCGATTGCCGTCACGAATGAAGCGAGAATCTCCAGAGGGTGTTGTCATTGATTTGCCTGGCATGATCTTTGCCGCAAGTCGTTTCGCCTACGCTGACGATTTGGACGTTAGGACGTGTACCGAATTCGTCTTTGAACTTCCGCCCAATGAGAGAGCCCGTTAACGCCAGCGCTCCCGCAACAGCAAAGATCGGCTGGGGCTTCTTGGCCGTTGATAGATTGTATTCGACAACATCCGAGATGAAGCCCCCAGCGTCTCGGATCGCATCGATTGCTTGAATCATCGGGTCGTTTCCATTTGGATTCAATTTGGCATGTTTCTTTTCGACGATCATTTTGAACAAGGGAGGATAGGCAAAGAATCGATCCGAACTGCTTGTCTCAGGAAGGGCAAAACCAACCAACGCCGCCCCAGAAGCTCGGTGACGAGATCACCGGCGTTAGTGAGACTTGATCAGACTGCCTGAAGCGAGCTTGCTTCACTTCCGGCTGGTACGCTCTGGCATCCATTCGCAAGCCAGCTTTCGATGTCGGCCGGTTGCCAGCGGACAAGCGCCCCGAGCTTGATCGGGCTTGGTATCCGTCCCGATTCTGCTAGTCGGTATACGGTGCGCTGTGAGCAAGAAAGCTTCTTGGCTACGGCTGAGACGTTGAGAAGATCGGACTGCATGGTTTCCTGCCTTGCTCGTCATCGTGTCGCTTCGCTCCTGCGCTGCGGTCGTCCCGCCCTTCGCTGGCCGACGACTCGCGACCGGTCGACTCGCTTCGCTCGGTCGCACGGTATCGGGCATCGTGCCCGCTCCCTCGCGACTGGCATCCTTGCCATCGACGGGTTTCTTGCGGCGGCGTCCGTGCCGCCAATCCTAATCATGTGGCACCCGGTGTATCGCCGCCGATGGTCTTGGCCTGAATGTCGAGATCCCCCACGGCGGCTCATCGCTTCCGATGGTGTGTCCGTGTCATGCCCGCGTGAGACTGCCCTGATTTGGCGGATCGCTCGACGCGGGCGGTTTATTGTCGAATCGAAAGCACCTGGGATTGGTCGTCGACTGAACATCGAATCCACCACCGTTCACAGAACGCCAGTCACTCAAAGAAATGGAGACTCAACATCCCCGCAAGGCAAAGACAAATCATTACTGGTTATCTGTTTCTGACGATTTCTTTTGAGCGGATTTGAAGCGAATTACTGTGCGTCTCAACCCGATCACGATGATCGCAATACTTGGATAAAACGTAAACATAGCCAACATCCCAGGTCCGACCGGGTTCGGATTTGGATCAGTTGCAGTGCCAAGTGACGAAAAAAGAATAATGGTGAGCAGAGGACCACTTCCAATGACGAGCACAGCCACTCCAACCCAGACAAGCTTCGAAATCTTGGGTTTAGAGGAATTAGGTAGAGCGGACGCAGCGTACGGATTTGTTTCGGCCATGCTTGAAAGTCGTTTCGGTTCACTTTGTAGTTGTGATTGTGGGCATCTTGTTCGCTTAGCGATGTAATTATCACGGGTCACGCATTCGA
Organism: Pirellulaceae bacterium; assembly: GCA_041739875.1. Lineage (GTDB taxonomy): Bacteria > Planctomycetota > Planctomycetia > Pirellulales > Pirellulaceae > JBBSJZ01. The sequence goes on along the minus strand of JBGSNA010000252.1, from coordinate 564 downwards.
GTTGGGATTCTCCCCGCGTAAGGACACTAGGTCAAATTTTCAAGCTGGACGGACTTGGCAGTCCAGCAGACATGGTTCCGCTGTACCGAGACTAAACTTGGCGTAGGACGCTCTACCGCTGCGTCTGACGCGATTGCAGACCACGAGCGACGCTGAGGAGGTCTAGCCGTGCCGATGCGTCCATGGCGTCCCAGATCGTCAGAAGTTCATCGAGTTGCTGATCGGTCCCTGTCGCCAATGTCACCGCCCGCGACACCGCCAAACCGTCAAGCTGCGTTATTTCCCGTGTTTCAGGCACTTGTGAGAGTCCTTGCGGGGTAGCTTAACGGCAAGACACTCAGAGCCGATGCAAGACATCCCCAGTTATTTACGGGATTTCCTGCATCGGCTTTTTTCGTGTCTGCATTTAATACTCCATTGTCCTGCAATGTCTGGGGTACTTTCAGGGGTACTTTTGAAAGTACCCCACAAGTTACCCCTGCAATCTTGGCACCATCGGTAACCGCTCGGTCGAATGATGCTTGCATCGTCATGGCGTAGTGCTTACTTGCCACCGCTGGGATG